>CAZYTX010000020.1:0-60908 GCA_964650485.1 uncultured bacterium
GGCCGGGAGAATAGAGCTTCTTATAACTTGGTGCTCTTGGTGTCTTCGTGGTTTTGGGACCTGCTCGCTGCGCTCGCCCACACAGCAAGCTGTGTGGGTTACCCGTTGTGCACAAAGAAGCGCCGTGCAGGTAGCCGGGGCGATATGGTCCCAAGTACTACTTGGCGGCGTGTTTTGGCGTATGCGGGGGGAAACGATGTCGGCTATACTGTGCGAATTCTTTTATGGACCTTTGTTTTGGAACGCAGCTCCAGTCCATTTTAATGTCTCCTTTAGCTCTTGTCTTTCAAGGGGGATGGCAGTTAAGCCGCAGCTTAGCATTACCCGGCGCCGGGTTCCAACTTGAACCCGGATCAATGTAGGTGATAGATTGCAGGTAGACCAGGAATGAGGGCGGGCCATGAAAAGGACACTTGCGATGTTTATGGTAATGGGAGCTTTCGGGGCCGTGGGCCACGTGGTTTGGGGATCTGACATGGTGCTCTACAACGCGAACGTGATCACCATGGACCGGGACAAGCCGCGTGCAGAGGCGGTGGCCATCAAGGGGGACAGGATCGTTTACGCTGGCGAGGTTGAGCGGGCCTTTTACGAGGCCCCGGAAGGATCGCGCAGGATTGACCTCGGGGGCAGGACCCTGGCGCCGGGGTTCAACGACAACCACACCCACACCCTGGGGGGAGGGGCGTTTTATCTGGAGCCCATGTTTCGCGGTCTTTCCTGCGAGGAGATAGTTGATGTGGTTCGTGAGGAGGCCAGGAAGAAGTCGCCCGGCGATGTCATCACCGGCAACTCCTGGGACTACCCCTATTGCCCGGAGCCACACAAGTCAATGCTGGACAGGGCCGCGCCGGACAACCCGGTGTACCTGGTGCAGTACTCGGGCCACGCCGTGTGGGTGGACTCGGCCATGCTCGAGAAGATGGGCATAGACAAGGACACGCCCGACCCGGAGGGCGGCCAGATAGTGCGGGACGAGGGCGGCGAGCCCATTGGCGTGCTGCGGGACACCGCGGCCGGCTCTTACCAGTACGTGCAGTTCGCAAAGCAGCTCCTTGACAGGGACAGGCACAGGCAGGTGCTTGACAAGGCGCTCGATCTTTACAGGAAGGCGGGGATCACCTGGGTGCAGGACAACACCTGGGAGCCGCTGACCGCGCGTCTGCTTGCAAAGTACCGGGACCAGGGCAAGCTCACCTGCAGGTTCACCTGCTGGCCTTACGGGCAGGCAAGGGGCGCGGCCTGGCTCATGAAGCTTGGCTCATACGACGAGCTGTGGGTGCGGGAGGGCCCGTGGAAGTACTTTGCGGACGGGGCCTTCTCCACCAGGACCGCGTGGATGTCGGAGCCTTATGCTGACGAGGCGGGGAACTTCGGCGAGCCCAGGTGGAGCGACGCCGAGATGGATCGCCTGGTGATGAAGGCGGCAAAGAACAAAAGGAGGATAGCGGTGCACGCCATCGGGGACAGGGCCGTGCACCAGGTGCTAAGCGCAATGGAAAAGGCCCAGGAGCGATATCCCTGGACAAAGGATCTGCGCTTTCGGCTGGAGCACGTGCAGCTCGTCATGCCGGGCGACGTCCCGAGGATGAAGCGACTGGGCGTGGTTGCGTGCGTGCAGCCGTTCGCTGTGTCCATGCCTGCAAAGGACGTTGTGCTCCTTGGCGAGGAGCGCGCCAGGGAGGCATACCCTTACAAGACGTTGCTCCGGGCGGGTGTGCCGGTCTCCTGCGGGTCGGACATACCAGCCGAGGTTGACTATGAGCCGCTCCTTGGCATGTACTACGCTGTGACCAGGAAGAACAAGGAAGGTGACAAGGGGCCGCTGAACCCTGACGAATGCTTCACCCCGGAGGAGGCGCTCAGGTGCTACACCATGGGTTCGGCGTACGCTGACTTCATGGAGGATGATAAGGGTTCCATCACCGCGGGCAAGCTGGCTGACCTGGTGGTGCTGGACAGGGACCCCACAAGCGTGGCCCACGATGAGATCAAAGACATAAAGGTTGAGATGACCATGGTGGGCGGCGAGGTCGTGTACCAGAGGGAATGAGCAGGGGAATTCGGACATGCAATCTTCGCGTGATTGGAAGGTATCTTCCGGCTTTGTGACGCCGGAGAGGGAGGCTTTTTAGATGTCGGAGAATAACCCGACCCGCAAACGGTGGGAGGACAAGCTGAAAGGGGAGGCGCCCGAGAGGAGCACTTCATCGGGCCATCCGGTCCTGCCGCTGGCCACTGCCGAGGACTTCCCCGGGCCTTATGACGAGGTCCTGGGCAACCCTGGCGAGTTCCCGTTCACCCGTGGCCCCTACTCGACCATGTACCTTGACAAGCCCTGGACCATGCGTCAGTACTCGGGGTTCGGCACCCCGGAGGAGACCAACGAGCGTTACAAGTACCTCCTGGCACAGGGCGGGACCGGGCTGTCCGTTGCCCTGGACCTTCCCACCCAGGTGGGCCTGGACTCGGACCATCCCATGGCCGAGGACGAGGTCGGCAGGGTGGGGGTCTCCATTGACTCGTTAAAGGACATGGAGACGGTGTTCGACGGCATTGATCTCAGCCGGGTGTCCACCAGCTTCACCATAAACTCGACCGCGGCCATACTGCTTGCCATGTACATTGCGGTGGGCGAGAAGCAGGGGGTTAAGGCCTCCTCGCTCAGGGGCACCATACAGAACGACATATTAAAGGAGTTCGCGGCCCGGGGCACCTGGATATTCCCGCCGCGGCCCTCCATGCGCCTGATCGCGGACACCATCATGCACTGCGCGGATGAGGCCCCCAGGTTCAACCCCATCTCCATCGCGGGCGCCCACTTCCGGGACGCGGGCGCCACCGCGGTGCAGGAGATAGCTTTCACCCTGGCGGACGCCATCGCCTACGTTGAGGAGGTGCTTTCCCGGGGCATGGAGATAGACAGGTTCGCGCCCAGGCTGTCTTTTTTCTTCTACACCTACACCGACATATTCGAGGAGGCGGCCAAGTACCGGGCGGCGAGGAGGATGTGGGCCAGGCTGGTCAAGGAGCGGTGGGAGGCGGAGGACCCCAAGTCCATGGCCTTCCGCTTCGGGGTGGCCTGCGGAGGGGCCTCGCTTTACGCGCGCGAGCCCATGAACAACATCGTGCGGGTGGCGTACCAGGTGCTGGGCGCGGCGCTCGGTGGCGCCCAGTCCATATTCAGTTGCGCGTACGACGAGGCCTTTGCGCTGCCCACCGCGGAGAGCACCAGGCTGGCGCTCCGCACCCAGCAGGTGTGCGCCGAGGAGGCGGGCCTCGTGAACACGGTTGACCCCCTGGGCGGCAGCTATTTCCTGGAGAGCCTCACCCACTCCATGGAGGAGTCCGCGGGCAAGGTCATGGACGACATAAAAGAGCAGGGCGGCATGGTGAGCTGTATTGAGAAGGGCGTGATACAGCGGTGGATAGCTGACGAGGCTTACCGGAGCGAGCTGGCAGCCAGGAGGGGCGAGACGGCGAGGGTGGGGGTGAACAAGTACGTGACCGAAGAACCCATGCCCGGGCTCTCCCTCCACCGCCACCGGCCGGAGGGGTCTGAGGAGAAGATAAAGGGACTGCGCGAGCTGAGAGAGCAAAGGGGATCGGACAAAGTGGAAAAGGCCCTGTCCGGGCTCAAGAAGGCGTGCGAGGATGAGGGCGAGAACCTGATGCCTTTTATCCTCGAGGCTGTGAGGTCATATGCCACGGTGGGGGAGATCACTGCCGCCATGAAGGAGGTCTTCGGGGAGTTCAAGCAGCCGGTGTGCTTCTGATTGTGCTGAGTGTTTGCAAAGCGGGAGGAGAGATGAAAGAGGGAGGTAAGATACGGGTGCTGGTGGCAAAGCCGGGCCTTGACGGACACGACCGCGGGGCCAAGGTGGTGGCCAGGTACTTGCGGGACGCCGGCTTCGAGGTGATCTACATGGGTCTTCGGCAGACGCCCGATCAGATAGCCTCCGCGGTGTTAGACGAGGACGCGGAGGTTGTGGGGCTCTCTATCCTCTCGGGCGCGCATGTCTCTCTTACCAGGAAGATAAGGGCCAGGCTTTCCGAGCACGGACTCGACAAGGTGAAAATAATGGTTGGGGGGACAGTGCCGGCTGATGACGTGGACGCTCTCAAGCAAGCCGGGGCTGACGCGGTGTTCCCCACGGGCACGGACCTGGAGGATATAGCCAGGTACGTGGAGCTTCTTGCAAAAGTGTGACTGCAAAAGTGTGACCATTGTCAGGAAAACGAATGGCTTGAATGGTGGGAGCGAGCTCCAGCCCGCGATTATCGAGACCTGGAGGTCTCTTCCACCTTCTATTTAGCCTTTTGCAAGAAGCTCACGTGGAAAGTCTGGAATAAGCCGGGAAGGCATCTATATAAAAAGCTGTTGCTCCCACTTGCTGCAGTGGTATTCAAAACCCCGGTGAGTCCACGCCCTCGACCTTTATGATGAGCCAGTCGCCGGTGGCCGTCCTTTCAAAGGTAACGCGCGGCTGTTCCGGGTCCTGCTCGGTGCCGAAGGGGGATATGATTTTCCCCCTGCGTGTGGCCTGGGAGACGATGGTCACCGTGGTCCAGGCCCGCTCTCCTGCGACCATCACGTCAACGTCCTTGATCTCGACTTGGAACTCGTCCACGCCGGCCAGGCTGCGCTTTACGAGCTGGTTTATTATGAACTTGTTGTTTCCGGAGTCGTCCTTGTAGTCCCTTGAGAAATGCTCCATTATTGCGGGGACGTTCTTTGCCTCGGCCGCGGTCTCCATCTCATGGATCACCTCGCGGATGCGGGCCTCGTCGTCACCGAAGAGCCTTTTGTGGAAGCACCATGCGAGTGCAGCCACCGCTGCAACAAGGACGGCCAGTAGCAGCCGCTTTTTCATTCCAGCAGTTCCGCGTTCCAGTATGATGCGTCAATGAAATCGAGGAACGGTATCCACTCCTTGTAGTGGCTGGCGGCCCCCACGCGCAGTCCGGTCATGGGCGTCCAGCGGGGCCTCACCGGCTTCTTGACCAGGCGCATGTGCGCTTCCGCAGGGGTCTTCCCCCCTTTCCTGCGGTTGCAGTCCAGGCATGAGCAGACCACGTTCTCCCAGGTGGAGGTCCCTCCCCGGGAGCGTGGCACCACGTGGTCAATATTGAGTTCCTTCCTCTGGAAGCTCTTGCCGCAGTACTGGCAGGTGTTTTTGTCCCTCATGAAGATGTTGAGCCGGGAGAAGCGGACGTGTCTCTTTGGTATGCGGTCGTAACTGACCAGAAGGATCACCCTTGGCACGCGGATCATTCCCTCCACCAGCCCGATGCATGGCTCTCCGTTATCAGGCCGGAGCTGCGACCAGTCGTCGAAGTTGAACAGCTCGAACTGCTCGTTCACGGCCTTGGCCATCCCCTGGTAGAGCATGGTGAGCGCGCGCTGCACAGTGGTGACGTGGACCGGTATGTATGACCTGTTTAATACCAGTACGCCCGAGCTAAGCATGACTTCCCTCCTGAAAGGCTCCGGCGGCGCCTTCCCGGCTCAGGGAGCCGCTGGTGCAGATGCTGTGGAGCCGTCCTCAGCTTCTGCGGTGCCGCCTGCCAGCTCTTCAGCTTTATTCTCCTCGATAATTTTCTTCGCTTTCTGTTCATACTTCTTTGCAGCCTCTTCGTCGTCCATCATCCTGGATATGCGGACAAGTTGCTGCAACACGTTCAGGTTATTTGGCGCGGGTTCCAGTGCCCGCTCCAGCAAGGCCCTTGCCGCGGCCAGGTCGCCATCCTGCTGCTCGGCTATAGCGGCCAGGTAGAAGTACGAGAGGATGCGCCACCTTATCTGCGAGGGGTCTGGCTTCTGGTCCTTGCTCACGGCCTCCTGGAAAAGCTCCTTTGCCTTATCATACTCCGCCATGCGCATATAGGCAATACCCTGGGAGGTGTAACCCGCCAGGGATCCGGGGACAAGCTGCTGGTACTTGTCAAGCAGGTCCACGGACCTCTGGTAGTGCTTGTTCATCTCCTCTTTGTGCTCGGAAAGTGCATCCGGGTCGCCAGCATATTTTTCCCTTATCACGTCGGCGAGCCTTTGATGTACGCTTGCCATGTTGAAGTAAATCTTTCCCAGGTTGGGGTTTATGCTAAGTGCCCTGTTGAAGAGCTGGAGGGCCTTTTCCGGGTCCGAGGACATGTAAACCGAGCCCTTCACGTAGAGGTTCTCCGCGGAGTCGGGGTTAATTTTTATTGCCCTTTCGATCACCTCCATGGCGTACTTGTTCTCGTAGGTCCCTGTTTCCGGGTCCTTTCTGTGTCTCCACAGGTCCGCCATCGCCCTGTATCCCATGTCGAGCTCGGGGTTTATCCTGATGGCCCTTTGCGCTTTCATGTACCCGGCCTGGAAGAGCTCCTCCGGAAGCATGTAGCCGTACCACATGGACAGGGTCTCGGCCCAGGCCGCCAGGGCCTGGGGGTAGTCGTTGTAAAGAGCCAGGGCCTCCTCGAATAGCTGCAGGGCCTTGCCGTAGTTTGCAGGGTCGCAGGTGAGGAAAAGCCTCCTCCCCTCGCGGTACTTCTCCTTGGCCTGGGCCTTGAGAGGGTCTCCTTCCACTTTACGAGTGTTGTCCTGACAGCGGCTCGAAAAGAAGAGCACGGCCAGGAGAGATGCCGCGAGAAAAAGAATCTTGTAGTTTTTCACGTACATTCCTTTCTAATTTAGTTGTCGAATTAAAAGTTTACCACTGGCTATTTGAAACTTCAAGGCATGAACCATTCCGCGCTTTCAAGGCTTTTGGTCCGCGGCATTTTCGTGGTATGCTCTTTATGGAGGTGTAAAAAGCCTTTCCGGGAAGTCAGGTTGTATGGAACCTTTCTTTAAGTCAAGGAGAGCATTGGACCATGGTCAGTAAATCTCAGCGCACTGAAACCAGGCGAAAGATCAAAAAGCGCAAGATGGGCGGGGATAGAAAGCGCAAGCTCCGCTCAAAAGGATCCACCCCCGGCTTTTCCATCGAGCCGCCGGGCTAGGCGCTGTTTTCCTGCTCCTGGATTTCTCGCCACGGTTGCTGTGCCCATGGCGGGCCGGGCCCGACCCTGCGGACCTCCAGGGCCCCTGTGGGGCAGACGGCCTCGCACACCCCGCACCCGAAGCAGCCGTTGATCTCGGCCGCCTGATCTCCCATGCTGATGGCGTCGAAGGGGCAGGCGTGCACGCATTCTCCGCACCCGTTGCACATATCGCTTTGCACGAAGCTCCTGAAGCCGCCGTCGGGCAGGGGGAAGTACTGCTGCCCCACGGTCCTGTTCAACAGGTGCACCTTGCACCCGCACGTGCAGCAGTTGCAGATGACGTACTCGTTCACGTGTCGCGCGGACGAGCAGTGTATGAAGACCATGGGGAACATGCCCAGCCGGTTGCACTCTTTCACTATATTTATGGCTTCATCCTTGCTGATCAGCCTGTAGTTTTCCGGGAATGCCCACAGCCAGGCCTCGGCGCCGGTGCGGAACACCAGGTCCGTCTGCATGGGGTGGTGGCAGGTCTTCTTTGCCAGGCGGCAGCGGCAGTCGCCCACGGATATGGGTCCGTCCAGTGCCCGGATCAGCCGGACCACGTGCTTCATCGGCACCGGCACGCCGGTGTCCGCGTACTTTGCAAAGGGCCTGGTAAGTGTGATCCCCGTCAGGCGCCTCATCAGCGGACTCCGGGTCATAAAGCGGAGCCTCCCCTGGCAGACCTCGTAGATGATCTTTAGAAGCGGCAGCTCGATCCAGCGCGCAAACACCTTGAGCAGGATGCGCCGGGTTCGTGAGTGCTCCGCCCTGAGAAAGTGCAGGATAAATATTGGAAGCAGGCCGGGAAGAGAGAGCAGGTAAGAGAGCAGCTCCGTGACGTTAACCTCCATTTACTTTAAGACCTTAGCATCAAGCTCTTCTCCGGGCAAAAGGAGCATTAACCAGGTTGTGGAGATAAATGCGTCATCATCAGAGCGGTTTGCCTTTTCAGAAGTATCCATTATAATCCTAGGCTGAAGCAAGGATTGGTTAGAACGGGGAACAGAGATGGGAAACGTGATAAAGAAGCGCCGCCGCAAGATGACCCGGCATAAAAAGCGCAAGATGCTCAAAAAGCAGCGGCACAAGAGGAAGTAAGCCTTAAGACCGGGCGGGTGGCTTTATGGGCGAAAGGCGGCGGACCGTACGGGCAGTGGTCCGGTTGGAAGTGTATGACGATGGCCGCCGGCAGGAGCGGATACCCTTATACATCTCCAGGAACATCAGTGGCGGCGGGATATTCCTCATAACCCAAGAGCCCTATCCTCCTGGCACGAACATCCGCATAAGCTTCACCCTGCCCGGCGATCGCACCCCCGTCACCGCGTTGGGCGAGGTGGTGTGGTCGAGGGACCAGCGGGAGGCCCCGGAACGTCAGCCCGGCATGGGGGTCAAGTTCGTGGAGATAAAAGACTTTGACCAGGAACGCTTGAGGCAGTTCGTTAAAGACCGGCTTGACAAGGGAGGCGATTGACGTCCGGCCGGGAAGTAGTCTTCATCAAGGCTTGAGTTTCGGGTTCTTAGCTGCCCAACTCCTTTCGGGCTTAGCTCTCACTCCTCTCTGCAGCCAACATGCTGCATCACCCTGAAAGGCGTCTTACTATTTCCCGGGGGCAGCATGTTGTTTTCTTCCTTGGCGCTCTCTTCTTCCCACGTCGGCTTGGCGTTTTAGTTCCTTTTCTCCAGGAACAGGTACTGGAGTATCTGCAGGGTGGAGCGGGTGTAGTAGCGCATGCCGTGTACGCTCATGGCCTTTGCCAAGGTTTTCCTCATGAAGTGGGGCCTGAAGAAGAACCTCATGAACATCCTGTTCTGCAGGTACACGAGCTTCCTGGGCGAGAAGTGCTCGGTGCGCCAGCAGGGGAGGCTGTGCACGTGGGTGAACTTCTCCCATCTCCGCTCGAAGATGAGGTTCTTCTCCTCCATGATGCGTTCGAGCTCGGTGCCGGGGAAGGGCACTGCGATTGCCGCGGCCATGAGGTCTGGGTCAATCTCCTTTATTAGCTCCTCGCTCATCTTGAGGTCCTGGTATGTCTCCGAGGGGTGCGCTCCGATCATGAAGAAGGCGGTGGTGATGAGCCCTGCCTGGTGGGCCCATTTGAAGGCATTTTTAACCTGGTCCACTGTGATGTCCTTTCTCATCTTCTCCAGTATGCGGGGGCTCCCGGACTCGACGCCGAATGCCACCTTCCGGCACCCGGAGGCCGCCATCAAATGCAGCATCTCTTTGGTGACCACGTTCACCCTGGTGTCGCAGTCCCAGGTGACCTCGCGGTCTTTCAGCCCGCGGCAGAGCTGCTCCAGTCGCGCCGGCCGGTATGTGAAGGTGTCGTCCTCGATGGTGAAGTGACGGTAGCCCCACTCCTCCGTGCACTGGTCAACCTCGGCCAGCACGTTCTCCGCGCTCCTGAACCTGACCGTCCTTCCGAATGTGACCTTTGCCGCGCAGAATATGCACCTCTCCGGGCATCCCCTGGAGGTGAAAAGCTCGGTGGAGCGGTGGAGCGCGGAGTCGAGCCCCGGTGACGAGGCCCCCTTGTAAAGGGAGTGGTCGATGAGGTCCCGGGCAGGGAAGGGCAGGTCGTCCAGGCGCCGGATCGCGGGCCTGCGCGGCTCTATTACGATGCCCTGCTCGCCGCGCCATGCAATGCCCGGCGTACCGGGTATGGGCTCGCCGCGCTCCAGCCTTCCGGCGAGCTCCACCCAGGTGAGCTCGCCTTCGCCCATGACCACCGCGTCAATGGAGGGGAACTCCTCGAGCGTCCTCTCCGGTATGGCCGTGCCGTGCGGGCCGCCCACCGCGGTGAACACTCCAGGTACAGCCTCTTTGATCCAGCCCAGGATCATGGCCACGATCTTTATATTGGCCGTGAGACCGGCGGTCCCCGCCAGCCCCGGCCTGAAACCTCTTGCCCTCCTCTTGACTTCTTCCTCGCTGAAGCTGTCGACCTCGAAGTCCCATACCTGCACCTGGTGGCCGGCCTCCCTTGCGGCCGCGGCCAGGTATAAAAGGTTTATGGGGTGCTGGACCATGCTCCTTTCCAGTGCCCCCATGATCTTGGGCGGTCTAATGTGCAGGACCCTCATGACGCGTCCTTTGTCGGGGGCCTCGCCCTGTGATAAAGCAAGGCCAGAGCGAAAACGCTCACTGCCGCCGCCAGGATGGCTATGAACTGGCTGGTGGAGAACATGAGCACCCTTCCCCGGGGGTCTCCCCTGAAGTACTCGATCACGAACCTTGCAGCGGAGTACATGATGACCGCGGCCCAGAAGAGCTCTCCTTTGAAGGACTTCCTGCGCCACAAGATCATGAGCGCGATGAATATGAGCGCGGTTGCGAGGCTCTCATACAGGGGGGTCGGGTGCACCGGGTACTGGTGCAGACCCAGGGCCGGATGGGACGGCGGGTAGACCACGCCCCAGGGCAGGTCGGGCGACACCTTGCCGTAGCAGCACCCGTTCATGAAGCACCCGATCCTGCCTATGGCGAGCGCTATCATGGCTGACGGCGCCACCAGGTCCGCCCACAGCCAGTAATCGAGCTTCCTCCTGATCGCGAACCAGGAGCCCGCGGCCCACGCTCCCGCAAAACCGCCGTAGTATACCAGCCCGCCTTTCCATATCTTGAGGATATCCAGGGGGTTCTTTACGAACCTTTGGTGGTCAACTATCACGAAGAGCAGCCGGGCCCCGATGATGCCGCCCACGAACAGGTAGAGGCTTATGTCTATGACGTGCACCCGGTCCAGCCCCAGCCTGCCCGCGGCCACCCAGCCGTAGCCCAGGGCCGCGAGGTATGCCAGCACCGCGAAGATGCTGTATGAGTATACCGGGAAATCAAGGACGTAAAAGAGCACCGGCCTCATGAGGGAGCCGCCCCCTTACGGTTCATTGACAGCCTCTTTGTCCTCGGCCTGCTCTTTTTGGGCGTCCCCTGGATCCTCCCCGGTCTCCAGGGCCACATCAAGGTCCTCTCCCGGCTGCGGGGCCTCCTCCGCGGGCTCCTCTGCAAGCTCCTCCCGGGCGAAGATGGTGTCCAGGAGCAGCAGCACTATGCCCAGGGTGATGAAGGTGTCGGCCAGGTTGAAGGTGGGCCAGTAGAAGTTTGCCGGCGGCCACACCTTGACCCGGATGAAGTCCACCACCACCCCCCACCTGAACCTGTCTATGAGGTTCCCGAAAGCGCCGGAGAGGATAAGCCCGAGCCCGATGGGCAGGCGGAAAGACCTTTCCGGGGTCTGGCTCAGAAGGTGCACGATGATTATGAGCGCTATCACGGTGATGGCCGTGAACAAAGGGGTCCTGATCCATGCGGGCTCCATGTTCTGGAGCATGCCGAAGGCCATGCCCGTGTTCTCGGCGTAGTTAAGGTCAAACACCCCGTTGATAATGGGCACGCGGCCGTTGGGCGCCAGCAGCGCCTTGATAATGGTTTTGCTTGTCTGGTCCGCGATAACGAACAACACGCAGACCGCGGTTGCGATTCTGTACTTCCTGTGCAAAGAAAGTTGCCTCCTTATCTGCCAAAAATAAAATGTGTATTTCGCACAGAGTCACAGAGGGCACAGAGGAAAGCAAATAAATTCCATGGTCTCTTTCTTGCATGAAATTAAAGGGGATTTATCATCCTCCGTGTCTCTGTGCGATATAAATTTTTGCTTATATCATCTATTTTGGACAAAGGTGAAACCAGTCCTAGTCCTCCAACTGCCCGGGCGTGGCGATCCTCCCTTTTATCGCGGATGCCGCGGCCACCGCGGGACTTGCAAGGTACACCTCGCTCTTTGGGTGTCCCATCCTTCCCACAAAGTTCCGGTTGGTGGTGGCCACCGCCTTTTCGCCCTCGGCCAGGACCCCCATGTGCCCGCCTATGCACGGCCCGCAGGTGGGTGTGCTCACCACCGCGCCGGCGTTCATGAACCTGTCCACCAGCCCCTCCCGCATGGCCTGCCTGAAGATGATGGGCGTTGCCGGGAGCACGATCATGCGCACGCCCTGGTTTATCCTGTGCCCCTCCATCACCCCGGCCGCGATTCGTAGGTCCTCGATCCAGCCGTTGGTGCAAGAGCCTATAACCACCTGGTCCACCTGCACGTGGCCGCAGTCCGCGGCCGGGGCCACGTTGGCCGGCGAGTGGGGCAGGGCCACCAGGGGCTGCACCTCGCTTGCGTCTATCTCTATCTCGTTCGCGTACACGGCGTCGGGATCGGACTTCAGCATATTGGGCTTGTTCCCGTGCAGCCTGCCCTTTAGCCAGTTCCTGGTCTTGTCGTCCGGCTGCATGATCCCGTTCTTTGCCCCGGCCTCCACCGCCATGTTGCACACGGTGAACCGCTCGGCCTGGCTTAATCCCGAGATGACCGGGCCGTTGAACTCCAGCGCCTGGTAGCGCGCGCCTTCCACCCCGATCCTTCCTATGAGCGCGAGTATCAGGTCCTTGCCCGAGACCCACTCCTTGAGCTCTCCCTTGCAGTTGACCTTTACGCTCTCGGGCACGCGCAGCCACACCTTTCCCATGACCATGGCCGCGGCCATGTCGGTGCTGCCCACCCCGGTTGAAAAGGCGCCCAGGGCCCCGTAGGTGCAGGTGTGCGAGTCCGCGCCGATGACCAGGTCGCCCGGCAGCACCAGGCCCTGCTCGGGAAGCAGGGCGTGCTCGATGCCGGCCCGGCCGCACTCGAAGAAGTGCGCGATCTTCTGCTCCCTTGCGAACCCGCGCATCTTCCTCACCTGCTGTGCGGCTTCCATGTCCTTTGCCGGCTGGAAGTGGTCGGGCACCAGCGCGATCCTGGATCTGTCGAACACCTCCTTTGCACCGGACTTGTAGAACTCCTCGATCGCAAGGGGAGCGGTGATGTCGTTTGCGAGCGCCATGTCCACGTTTGCCATGATGAACTCTCCGGGGCTCACTTTTTCCGCTCCCGCGTGCGATGCCAGGATCATCTCTGTAATGGTCATTCCCATGTATCAAATCCTCCTGTAAGGGAATCGAGACCGCGTTCAGGGAGCGTCCCGGAGCATCTTTCCGGGCGGGTTCTTCTTCCTGAAGTCGAGCTTGTTCAAGGCGTCCACGTAAGCCTTGGCCGATGCCACTATGATGTCGGTGTGGGCCCCGAATCCGGTGGCCTCCACGTTGTTCTCCTCGATCCTTACCCTGACCTCGCCCTGTGCGTCCGTGCCCCCGGTAATGGAGTTCACGTTGAACACCAGGAGGTTGCTCCTGGTGCCGGTGAGCTTTGCAATGGCCTTGAAGGCCGCGTCCACCGGCCCGTCTCCGAACTCGGCGCCCCTTGCCATGTATCCGTCAATGTCGAGCTGCACGCTGGCCGTGGGCATTATCTGTGACCCGGAGGTGATGTTCAGGAAGTCGAGTCGGTATCTCCTCGGCACCTTTATGATCTCGTCCATGATAAGCGTTTCCAGGTCCTCGTCAAACACCTCTTTCTTCTTGTCGGCGAGCGCCTTGAACCTTCTGAAGGCCTTGTCAAGCTGGTCGTCGGAGAGCTCGAACCCAAGCTCCTGCATGCGGTCGCGGAAGGCGTGCCTTCCCGAGTGCTTTCCCATGACCAGCCTGGTCTTTGGTATCCCCACCGACTCGGGGGTCATGATCTCGTAGGTGAGCTTGTGCTTTAACACCCCGTCCTGGTGTATTCCGGACTCGTGCTGGAATGCGTTCCTTCCCACCACCGCCTTGTTGGGCGGTACCACTATGCCGGTGATCTTCCGGAGCAGCCTGCTCGCAGGATAAATCTGTGAGGCGTTGATCCCGGTTGAGAGTCCCAGGTGCTCGGCCCTGGTCCTGATGGTCATGGCCAGCTCCTCCAGGGAGGCGTTCCCGGCGCGCTCGCCTATGCCGTTGATGGTGCATTCCACCTGGCGAGCGCCGGCCCTGACCCCGGCCAGGCTGTTGGCCACTGCAAGCCCCAGGTCGTCGTGGCAGTGCACTGAAAGCACCACCTTGTCAATGCCGGGCACCTCCTTTACCAGCTTGCGGATGATCTCGTCCATCTCAACCGGCAGGGCGTAGCCCACCGTGTCCGGGATGTTAATGGTGGCGGCGCCCGCGTCCACCGCGGCGGACACCATCTTCACCAGGAAGTCCCGGTCGGTGCGGGTGGCGTCCTCGCACGAGAACTCGATGTTGTCCGTGTACTTCCTGGCAAAGGTCACCGCGTCCTGCATCTCCTCCAGCACTTGGTCCCTGCTCATCTTGAGCTTGTGCTCGAGGTGGATGTCGCTGGTGGCTATGAACACGTGGATACGGGGGTGCTCGCAACCGTCGAGGGCCTCCCACGCCCGTTCGATGTCGGGCCTCTTGGTGCGGGCGAGCCCGGCCACCTGGCACTCGCGGACCTCTTGGGCCACCCTCTTCACCGATTCAAAGTCCCCGTCCGAGGATATGGGAAAGCCGGCCTCGATCACGTCCACGCCAAGCCGCTCGAGCTGCTTTGCCACCAGCACCTTCTCCTCGATGTTCATGCTGGCGCCGGGAGACTGCTCCCCGTCCCTCAACGTGGTGTCGAATATATATATCCTTTCCGTCATGGCTATCTCTCCTTTTGATAAACGGCCCCCCCTTTTTTCAAGGAGCCGCGCGCCGGCCTTGTCTCTGCTGAATAATCCCTGACCTTTATAAAGGAGGGCGGATATTATGGACCAGCCGGGTTATTGGATGGCCCGCAGGGATTTCTTCTGCTCCCGCTTTTCCCGGCGGGCCTTTCTGGCCTTTGACCTTTCGAGCTTCCGCTGGGTCCGACGCTCTCTTCTGGCCTGCTTGCGCCTGTCCCTGATCTCCCTTTCCCGCAAGTGGAAGATGATCCCGCCTTCAAAAAGCCCGGCCAGGAGGTAGAGCATTGCTCCCCCGAAAAGAGTGAGCACAGGCTCGGCCACGAAGATTGCTATCCCTCCGGCCAGGCCCGCGATGGGCAGCCAGGGACCGTACCTGGTGAAGCTTATATCCTTCATGGTGCGGAAGCGGACGTTGGACACCATAAGCAGGGAAAGCCCGATCACCCAGATAAGCATCCCCCCCCGAACCAGGAACGATTCAGGGGGAAGACCCTCTCCTCCCCGGTAGAGACCGGGATTGTAGCGGATGTGCATCATAACCATGACTATCACCAGAAGCGCGGCCACCGGGCTTGGTATGCCGCGGAAGTACCTTCTCGACTCCTCCTCTTCCGCCAGGGTGTTGAACTTGGCAAGCCGGATGGCGGCGCAGGCCAGGAACAGGAAGGTCACTCCCCACCCCAGCCTGCCAAAACCCTCCAGGGCCCAGAAGTATGCGATGATGGCGGGCGCAAACCCGAAGGATATGAGGTCGGAGAGGGAGTCGTACTCCTTGCCAAAGGTGGACGCCCCTTTTACAAGCCGCGCCACCCTGCCGTCGAGAAGGTCGAGCACGGCCGCGCCGATCACCGCCCATGCGGCGTATCGGAAGTTCCCGGACATCGCCATCATGATTGCCATGAACCCGAAGAACATGGCCCCGGTGGTGATGGCGTTTGGCAGGAAGTGCGTTCCCCTGCGCCGCTTTTCCTCGAACTCGTCCTCGGCAAGTATCTCTTTGTCTATGTGTTCGTACGAATCGTTATTAAAGCTCATGCGAGCCTCCCCAATACGCTTTCGCCGGCCTTTACCCTGTGGCCCGGCCCCACCTCGGCAGTGGCATCCGGCGGAAGGTAGACGTCCAGCCTGGAACCGAACTGTATCATGCCCATCCTCATGCCGGTCTCCACCTCCCTGCCGGCGCGCAGGTAGCTCACTATGCGCCTGGCTATGAGACCGGCCACCTGCACGAACATGTACTCGCGTCCTTTTTCATCCTCCACCACTATGGCGTTCTGCTCGTTGTCAATGCTCGCCTTGTCAAGGCTTGCATTAAAGAACCTGCCCGGGCTGTAGACAGTGTCCTTTACCCGGCCGCCCCGGGGCACCCGGTTCACGTGCACGTCAAAAGGCGACATGAATATCTCGATCTTCTTCATGGGACAAAACAGATACCTGTCCTCGTGCACCTCCGAGACCCGGAGCACCCGGCCGTCCGCGGGGCTTACGTACACCCCGTCCTCAAAAGGGACCTCCCGCTCCGGGTTCCTGAAAAACAGCGCGGAGAAGCCCGTAAAGAGCCCAAGGGGGACCGTGAGCCACCACTTGCCAAGAGGGAGCGTAACCATGAAAAGTATGGCCGCGGGGAACAGGTACCTGTGTCCCTCCCTTGCGAATACCGTGTCCTCGTTAAGCATTACACGCTCTTATTTCCTATCCTAGCTGAACAGGCGGATATATCAATGGCGCGCCTCGGAAATTTTATCCCGGCCCTGCTTATTTTGCCCTCGGGTCATCCTTTGGCTCTATCCACTTCATCATCTTCCTGAGCTCACCTCCCACCTTCTCGATCTGGTGGTCCCACCCCTGTTTCTCCAGGGCCTGGAACACCGGCCTCCCGGCCTTGTTCTCCAGTATCCACTCCTTTGCGAACTGGCCCGACTGTATCTCCGCGAGGATGCTCTTCATCTCCTCCCTGGTCTTTTCGCTTATCACCCTCTTGCCCCTGGTCAGGTCCCCGTACTCCGCGGTGTTTGACACCGAGTAGCGCATGTATGATATACCTCCCACCACCATGAGGTCAACGATCAATTTAAGCTCGTGCATGCACTCGAAGTAGGCTATCTCCGGCTGGTACCCGGCCTGCACCAGGGTGTCGAAAGCGGCTTTCACAAGCTCGCTCACCCCGCCGCACAAAACGCACTGCTCGCCGAAAAGGTCGGTCTCGGTCTCCTCCCTGAAGGTGGTCTCGATCACCCCGCCCCTGGTGCAGCCGATGCCCTTGGCGTAAGCCAGCGCCAAGTCCCGGGCCTTGCCGGTGGCGTCCTGGTGCACCGCGATCAGGCCCGGGACCCCCGCGCCCTCCTGGTACTGGCTCCTCACCAGGTGGCCGGGCCCCTTGGGCGCAACCATGAAGACGTCCACGTCCCCGGGCGGGACCACCTGGTGGAAGTGGATGTTGAACCCGTGCGAGAACATGATGGCCTTGCCGGCTCCGAGCTCGGGAGCTATGGAATCCCTGTACAGGTCGCCCTGGTGCTCGTCCGGCACCAGCACCTGGATTATATCAGCCTTTTGGCAGGCATCTGTTGCGCTTATTGGCTTGAACCCGTGCGACTTGGCCAGGTCGTAGTTCTTGCCGCCGGGCCGCTGCGCAATGACCACGTTGAGACCGGAGTCCCGGAGGTTCTGGGCCTGGGCGTGTCCCTGGCTGCCGTAGCCCACCACCGCGATGGTTTTGTCTTTTAGCAGTCCCAGGTCCGCATCGTCGTCGTAATACATCTTTGCCATTTTCCGCCCTCCTCCTTTATTGTTTACGGAATCTATTATATCGGTTTATGTTTTCCATACAAAACTTTATCAATAACATGGAAAAAGGATAAAGGAGGAGGCATGGCAAAGCGCTGTTTTACTCTGGGGCTGGACTTCGGCGCCAACTCGGCGCGGTCCCTTATCGCTGACATAGGAACAGGAGAGGAGATTGCCACCGCGGTCGAGCCCTTTCCCTCGGGAGAGGACGGGGTGCTGCTGGATAAAAAGAACCAGGCCGTGGCCCCGGGGGCATGCATGATGGCAAGCGCCGCGGCAGGGAAAAACGCGGAAGGACATACATCGGTGCGCGCCGCTCAGAAGCACATGTCAGGGCTTAAACAAAGGGTGTTCAGGCCCGTGGCCCAAAACCGCGGGGTCTATGGTCAGCTATTCGCATTATACAGTGAGGTGCACGATGCCTTCGGCGCGATAAACAGGAAGGCGGACCTGGACCGGGTTATGAAAACCCTCCTGGACACAAAAGAGCGCATCGCAAAATAATACAACAAAAACAAATTGTTATCATGCTTTGTTAATGTTTAACAGCACATTTTTTGTACGGCTTGGCATGCAAATTTCCTTGCTTTTCAAGGATTATTAATTTAAAATGGCATTAATAATACTGACGTGCTGCCAAAGAGCCAATAATGCATACAACCACTCCTTCCTCATATCTAAGCGGACAGACAGCGGCAATAACCGGGGGCGCGGGCGATCTTTGCTCGTGCATGGCCGAGGCTCTTTGCGGGCTGGGCGTGAATACCGTTATCCTTGACGTGCAGGGCGACCGGGCCGATTCGGTGGCCAAGGGTCTGCGCCACAAGGGCGGCAACGCCCTGGGTATCGAGGCCGACGTTACCAGCCGTGCCCGGCTTGATTCCGCGTGCGAGGAGATCAGGGCCGAGTTCCAGGGACTCCACATCCTCATAAACGGGGCCGGCGGAAACCGCCCCGGCGCCACCACCTCTGATGAGCGGAGCTTCTTCGATCTCCCGGCGGAGGCTTTGAGGCAGGTGTTCGATCTCAACTGCATCGGCGCCATGCTCGCTTCCCAGGCCTTTGGAAAGCTAATCCTGGACACGGTGAAAAAGGACGAGTCCATGACCGGCAACATTATAAACATAAGCTCCATGAACGCCTTGCGGCCGCTCACGCGCATCCCGGCGTACTCCGCGGCCAAGGCCGCGGTGAGCAACTTCACCCAGTGGCTTGCCGTGCACCTGGCCCAGAACTACACTCCGCGCATCCGGGTGAACGCCATCGCCCCGGGCTTCTTTCTCACCAGCCAGAACCGGTTCCTGCTGCTCGACGAGAAAAGCGGGGACCTCACACCCCGTGGCAGGACCATCCTGGACCACTCTCCCTCCGGGGTCCTGGGCCGGGCACGGGACCTGGTAAGCACCCTGTTATGGCTCCTTGACCCGGACAGCCACTTTATAAACGGCGCGGTCGTGCCCGTGGACGGCGGTTTCAACGCCTTTGCCGGGGTATGAACCAGTGGAGGAGAAGAAGTTGCAGGCTAAGCAGAAAAGCTCAAAGCGAACCGACCTCCCGGCCTTCAAATCCGGCGCCAACTACCTGGGAAAAATCCACCACCCGGCCATCGGCATCAGGATACCGGAGTTATTCATCCACGGGATAATGAGCTCGCTAAGCAAGCACAAGTGCGCATCCGGGCTCATGCTCAGCTTCGGACGCGAGACAGCCCCCGAGGGCATAATAGACGCCCCGCCCGGAAGGTACGAGATCACCCTGGGCCATACCGGGACATCCATAAAGAAGTACCTCACCACCGGCAACAGGCATGCAAGGCAGGCCGGGGCGCCCGTGGAGCTGGAGGCCGACCACCTCATCGTCACCGCGTCCTCGGCACAGGCGGTCAAGAGGATCGAGGGTGTGAAGACCCCGGTGCTGGTTGGCAAGGCCGCGCTGGAACAGTCCATGAAGTACAACGTCAACGCCATCGAGGAGGCCGTGGCCACCGGGGTGGTGCGGGCATTTACCACCGACACCTCGGACCTGTTCGACAACGAGGTTGACAAGATGAGCGCCCAGAAGCTGGGCCGCATGTTCAAGGAGGTCTTCTCCGAAAAGGAACAGGACAGGATAATAAAGAAGTACGTGAAAAAGCACCGGCTCAAGGGGGCCGACGGAAAGCCTGTCCGCCTCGAGATCAAGAGGTCCAAGGTGGTGAGACTGGCGCTCAAGTACAGGCGCAGCATCGAGGTCAACCAGAGGCTGTTCAACGAGATCAACCAGAGGATGAAGCACCCGTTCGCTTTCGAGGTCTCCCTGGACGAGACTCCCAAGCCCACTCCTCCCGCGGACCTGTTTATTTACCTGGGCGAGTGGGAGGACAGGGGGCTGCCGTGCGAATTCGTGGCCCCCAACATAGGCTTCCACAAGCGCGAGGACTACACCGGCAACATGGAGATGCTAAAGAACAGGGTGAGGGCCGCGCACGCCATTGCCGCCCGGTACAACGCGCTGCTGTCCATCCACTCCGGCTCCGGGAGCACGCCGTACTCCGGCAAGGGGGAGGGCGTGTACCAGGTCCTGCTCGAGGCCACCGGCAAGTGCCTCAAGTACAAGGTCTCGGGCGTGTACTACGAGCTTTTGATGGAGGCCCTGGCCGGCCACAAAAAGGGCACCGACGCCAGGATACTCTACGAGCTCATCCACGCCGAGGTCATAAGCTTCCTGCGAGGTCAGATTCAGCAAAGGGGGCCGCTCTACTCCAGGCTGCTGGCAAAGCAGATGGACGTATACGACTCGGCCAGGCAGGAGTTCGACCCCCGGGCCGACGCCTTCAGGCATAACTCCTTCCTCGCCCTCAACTTCAGGGACCAGAAAGGAAGGAGATACTTCCGCGAGCGCATAATAAGGCTCTACCTCGAAGACCAGAAGCTGAAAAAACACCTCGACCAGGAGATCGAGGCCCTCACCACAAGGCTCATCGAAGGGCTCCAGTTCGCGCATAACTACTGAAAATTCTTGACAAATTAAAAAATAGTGTCTGATTAATCATCTTTTAATCCCTGAAAAAGGAGGATGGAAGAATGAAAGAGGAGGTATGGAAAGTCGGCGTATTGGCGTTTGTAATGGCCCTGAGCTTGGGGCTGGTCTTTTGATGCTCGGGTATACTTTTATAAACGAGTCATAAGAAAAGGAGGTCAGAACAAGATGGCCGGCACGGGATTCAACGTAAACCTGTTCAACCTTCTGGGCAAGAAGGACATTGATCCGGAAAAGCAGGCCTTCACCTTTGTGAACAGCGACGGGAGCGACGAGAGGCTCACCTACAGGGACATCTTCGAGAACTCGAACCGGGTGGCCCACATCCTGAAAGACAACGGCGTGCAAAAGGGCGACACCTTCATTTTGCTCATGAGGAACCACCCCGAGTTCCTCTACGCCCTGGCCGCGGCGTCCACCATTGGCGCGGTTGCAGTTCCCGTGGACCCCAGGTTCAAGGGAGGCAAGCTCGAGTTCATCATAAACGACTCCAGGGCCAAGGCCGCGCTTATCATGGACGAGTTCCTGGAGACCATGAACGAGGTCATGCCCGGCCTGAAGGACATGAAGATCATGGGGGTGGGGTACAAGAAACACCACGATGTCCCCGTAAGCAGGGACTACCCCGTTCTCGAAGACCTCATGGCCGAGGCCTCTTCCGACCCGCCGGACGGCTTTATCGAGAACGACGCATCAATACCGTGCCAGATCATCTTCACCTCCGGGACCACGGGCGACCCCAAGGGTGTGGTGCTGAAAGCTGACCGGTTCTGGATCTACGGGCTCATGGGCCAGATAGTGTGGGACTACCAGGAGGACGACGTGCCCTACACCGGGCTGAGCCTCACCCACGGCAACGCCCAGGCGGTCACCGTGTTCCCCTCGATCTTCAAGGAGATACCCGCGGTGCTGAGCGAGAGGTTCACCAAGAGCAGGATATGGGACATATGCAGGAAGTACGGGTGCACCACCTTCTCGCTCCTGGGCGGCATGATGTCGGGCATATACAACGAGCCGCCCAGGCCGGACGACGCTGACAACCCTGTGCGCAAGGTCATAAGCGCGGGCACGCCCCGGGCCATCTGGGAGGACTTCGAAAAGCGCTTCAACGTTAGGGTCCACGAGTGGTACGGCGCGGTGGAAGGGGGGCTGGCCCACAACCCTCCGGGCCTGGCGCCGGTGGGCTCTTTCGGCAAGCCCATCGAGATGATCATGGAGATGAAGGTGGTTGACGAGAACGACAACGAATGCCCGCCCCGCGTGCCGGGCGAGCTCATCTCCAGGATGAAGCAGGGCAAGACCGAGGTCGAGTACCTGGGCAAGGAGAAGGAGTCCGCGGAGAAGACCCGCGGGGGGTGGCTGCGCTCGGGCGACGTATGCCATACTGACGAGGATGGAAACTTCTACTTCGACTATCGCAAGGGGAGCGAGCTCCGCCGGCACGGGGACTTCATCCAGCCCGACTACGTGGAGAAGGTGGTGGGCGAGCACCCGGACGTGTCCGAGGTGTGCGTGTACGGCATACCCGCTAAGACGGGCGCGCCCGGCGAGAGCGACCTGGTGGTTGCGGTGAGCCTGTTCCCCGGAGTCGAGCTTGACCTCGACTCAATAAAAGACGCCTGCAAGAAGCAGCTCGAGCCCAACTCCATACCCTCGTACGTACAGGTGGTGGGCGAGATGCCAAAGTCGTCCTCGGAAAAGATCATGGCCCGGGAGCTGAAAGACTCCTTCAGCCCGGAGGCGAAAAACGTGTTCCCGCTCTAAGGCGAACGCCAGGGAAGGCTCATTCCTCCTTGAATGCCTTTTCCGAGACCTCCTCCTGCTGCACCCTGGAGTAGCCGCATGCAAGGGAGGGGTCTTCCAAAAGCCTCTTTGCGTCCTGCTGGTCAATCCTGTCCAGCTTGGTTTCAGCCGGCATTTCCACGACCTTTCTCAAGTACTCTTTGCCCTCCTCGATGTCCTTTGGCTGGTCCTCCCTCTGTCCCCTGCAGAGCAGGGACACGCCCAGCTCCTTTGTGTACTCCAGGTTGTTTGGGTACATCTCCACCGCGGTCCTGGCGTGCTTTACCGACTTGTCCATGTCGCCCCTGGTGCCCATGAGCAGTCCCACGAAAAAGGAGTCCGGTATCTTCCTGTAGAACTGCCCCAGCGCGAAGTGGGCCGAGGATATGGTGTCGGAGTCGTCCTCCTTGTAGTGGTAGTTCTTCGAGCTTGCGGACTCGAGGTAATACTTCTCGATCTTCTTGGCTAAAGATCGGTCGGTGAGCAGGGTGGCTGCTATCCCCTTTGTCTGGGCCTGCTGGCTGATTCCCACGGCCATCCAGAAGGTGTTGTCCGCGAGGTCCGGGTCCTTGTCGTAGCCCTTCCTGGCCCACGCTTCGGCTTTTTCGTACATTTCGAGCTTCTTGTTCTTGTTCTCCTCGATGTCTATGCGCTCGCCCATGTTGTAGTAGTTCTGGCCGATCTTCCAGTACACGTCCGGGTGGTCGGGGTACTTTTCCGCCACCTCCATTAGGACCTCGTTGGACTCCTCGTACTTCTCCTGGTCCTCGAGCCTGTCGGCCTTTGCGATCATCTCCCTGGCGCTATTCTCCTGGGACCAGGCAAAGGTGGACGCCAGGCCCAGCACCATGGCCATCATAAATACCGCGGCCACTCCTCTCAACGCCCTTCTCTTCAACTCTTCCATGATAAATCCTCCTTATAATCGAGTTTTATCCACATCTAATAATACTTTTACCTCGCGAGGAAAACAAGGACAATCAGGGAATCATCTCCTTTATGTCCTCGATCAGTCGGCCCATGGTCCGGGTGGCCTTCGGGTCCGGGTGTCTGCCCTTTAAGAGCAGCTCGTTGTAAAGCCTCTGGTAGGTCGCTCCGATGGCCTGGTGCGAGAATGCCTCGGTGTCGAACGGGTCGCAGAACCTCTCCCTGTCTTTCATGATCTCCTCCACCGCGTCCGTGAACTCGACTGGATCGGGCTTTGCAAACAGCCCGTTTTGGTCGTGCTTTACCGCGGCCCTTGCCGCCATGGAGTCCGCGGCCACCACCGGCAGACCGGCCGCCCCGGCCTCGTATAGCACTATTCCCTGTGTGTCCGAGAGCGAGGGGAACAGGAACACGTCCCCCAAAAAGTATGCCGCGGCCAAAGTTTCCTGGTCAAGGAACCCTGCCCAGACGACCCTGTCGGACAGGCCCATGTCACTGGTCTTTTCCTGGAGCGCTCCGATCTCCGGCCCGCCGCCTATGTAGAGCAGGGCATAGTCGTGTCCTCTTTTCAAGAGCTCGGAGAGGACTTCCAGACAAAGCCCTGCGTTCTTCTCCTTGCTGATCCTGCCAACGTACAAGAGCACGCCCTCGTATCTCTCAAGGTCGTAGCTCTTCCGGAGCCCCTCGACCTGCTCCGGGGTCACCCTCTTGAACCTGGAGAAGTCTATGCCAGTGGGAACGGTCTCCACCCGGGTCTCGACACCTATGGAGACCAGGTACTCCTTGATCGGCTCGGTGGGTGCCACCACCAGGTCGCAGCGGTTGGCGTAGCGGATCACGTACTCGCGCACCGCCTTCCTCACCGCGTCCGTGTCCATCATGAAGTAGTGGGTGAAGAACTCGTACAGGGTATGGAATGTATACACCAGGGGCAGCCTGAACTGGTCGGCCATGTCCAGGGCGGCCTTTCCCAGAAGGAAGGGGTGGTGGCTGTGTATGATGTCCGGCTGCCAGTTTTGTATGAGCTCCTGTATGGCGCCGACCTCGAACGTGGAGAAGGGGAAGCTGATCTTCCTGGTCCTCATGTAAAAGGACTTCACCCTGAATACCTCGACCCCCTTGACTCTGCGGCCGTAACCGTAATCAGGGGCCACCACCAGGGTGTCCATGCCCTTTTTCTTGAGCGCAGCGTCAAGGAAATTCACCGCCACCGAGACCCCGGAGAGCCTGGGGAAGAAGTTATTGGTGAAAAGGGCGACCTTTTTATTGTCCGGCATGTGCTCCCCCGCTGCTGCTCAAAATAGATGACATAAACAAAGAATGTTATCGCACAGAGACACAGAGACACAAAGAATACAGAGCTTAGAAAATTTATCCTCTTTTAGCCGTTTGTTTCAGGCAAGTAAAAACTCATGGGATTTATTTCTTTTGCTCGGTGCCCTCTGTGCCTCTGTGCGAAATAATGCCTTCCGCTTTGTCCCGGACCCATTGCATGACCCGCTCCACTTGTGACGGCTCTGCGGACGGCTTTTCTTCCAACAATGGATTGTACCGCATGAAAACCACCACCGCTACAAGGGTCGCGAGAAGCACCAGCACCGCCCTCCACAGCCACCTTACAATGGCCCTCCCTATTTCCGCTTGCTCCCCGGCCTCTTCTTTCTCAACAGGGGCCTTTTTTGACTTTTCAGGCCTGGACCTGGCAGCGGCCTTCTCTTCGGGCGCCTTTTCTTTTGCGCTCCTCGCGGCTTTATCTTTGGCCGGGGACCTTGCTGAGCGGTCCCTGGCTTTTTCTTTTGGCTCCGCGGGCATATCTTTTACCTGGACCTCGTCCCCGGTGCTGAGCACTGCGGTGCGTTCAGCCTCCATGACCCCGCTCACCCACGCTCCCAGCTCCTTCTTGTCGTCCTCCCTGCTCTTGGAGCGTATGAACCTGTCGAGCTCTCCTGCCAGGTCCTCCGCTGTCTGCGGCCTCTTCAGCGGGTCCTTTTTCAGGCACTGGTGCACTATCTTCTGCAGCCTGCCCGGCACCTGCGGGTTTATGGTCCTTACCTTCTTCTCCTTTTCCGTGCGTATGGCCTTTGACAGCGAGGTGTCGCTGTCCGCGCGGAACGGCTTTTCCCCGGTGAGCGCCTCGTAGATTACCACCCCCAGGGAGAAGAGGTCGGCGGCTGGCGACACCTTCTCTCCCAGGAACTGCTCGGGGGCCATGTAGCTGGGCGTTCCCATGAGCGCGCCGGTGCTTGTAAGGTCCGAGTCCGCCTCCCTGACTATGCCGAAGTCCATGAGCTTGACCTCGCCCCCGGTCGATAGCATCACGTTGCCCGGCTTTACGTCCCTGTGTATCAGTCCTTTCGAGTGGGCGAAGGCAAGGGCCCTTGCGATCTCCCTTCCGATGATGGCCGCGATCCCGGGATTGATCCGGTCCGACTTTGCGATCAGGGACTTGAGGTCCTGGCCCTCCACGTACTCCATGACGATGAAGAGCCCGGACTTCTTCTGCTCCCCGAAGTTGTAAACCTGGACGATGTTCTCGTGCACCAGGGAGGCTGCGGTGCGGGCTTCCCTCTTGAACCTCTCCACCATCTCGGGGCTTGCGGCTATTGCCGGCTTGATCTCCTTTATGGCCACCACCCTGCCCAGGGAGTTCTGCACGGCCTTGTACACCTGCGCCATTCCTCCCTTGCCGATATCTTCAAGTATCTGGTAGGTGTCCTGGATTGATTTCTTCTGGGGGATGGGTGTCATCCTGCTATTTCGACGATCAGTGCGGTAATGTTGTCAAGGCCGCCGGCATCGAGAGACAGCCTTACCAGCTCCTCCACCGCGGGCTGTGGCCCCTTCTTTTCCAGGACCTCTTTTATCATCCGGTCATCCACCATGTTGGTGAGCCCGTCGCTGCACAGGAGGAACTTGTCACCCGGCCGGTACTCCTCCTTCAACAGGTCTATCAAGAGCTCGGGCTCGTGCCCCATTGACCTGGTGATGATGTTCTTCAGGGGATGGGTCTCGGCCTCGTCATCGCTCAACACCCCTGCATCCACCTGCTCCTGCACCCATGAGTGGTCCCTGGTGAGCTGTTTGAGGTCCCCGTCGCGGAGGAGGTAGAGCCTGGAGTCTCCCACGTGTGCGATGTTTGCAAAGTTGGAATCGAGCTGCATTGCGGTCACGGTTGTCCCCATCCCGCGCAGAGAAGGGTCCTCCTGTGCCTTCTGGTACAACTGGTTGTTGGTCTTGGAAAGCGCGTGCTGGAGCCGTACCTGGGTCCTGGTCTTTCCCTCGGGCACCTCCAGGGGCTGGGTGGAGTCCTGCACCTGCTCCAGCCTCATGGTCTCCTCCCGGATGCCTTGCACCGCGTGCGAGCTGGCATACCCGCCTCCCTGGTGCCCGCCCATGCCGTCGGCCACTATGTAGAGCTTCCTCTCCTCGTCTATGAGGAAGCCGTCCTCGTTCGCGCCCCTTACCTTTCCAACGTCCGTCTGCCCAAAGGCCCTGATCTCCATTTATGCTTACACTCCTTACTTACTCGGTCCCGCTTACGTCCAGCACGCCCACCAGCACCGCAGGCGCCCCCGTACCCCCGTAGAACTTTATGGTGTCCGAGACCTCCTCGACGCCCTTGAAAAGCTCCTCCATCACCCCGGCTACGGCTATTCCGGTGACTGCCCCGGAAAGGGACCCCTTTTCTATCCTCATGCCCGCGGCGCCCAGCGAGAACTCCCCGGTCACAGGGTCCGCGGTGTGAAGTCCCATGAGCTCGAATATGTACACGCCGTGCTCGACGCTCTTTATTAAGTCCCCCTCGGACATCCCGCCAGGCAGCAGCACCCAGTTGGTGGTGTCCACGCCCGGCGGCATGAGGTAGGACGGCCTTACACCGTTTCCGCTCGACTCATCCCCCTGCCTGGCCCCGTAGTACATGTCAAAAAGATACGCTTCCAGCACCCCTCGGTTTATCACCGCGGTGCGCCTGGAAGCCACCCCCTCATCGTCGAAGGGGAAAGCTGCCGGCCCGTCCTCCCACAGGGCGTCGTCCACCAGTGTGACCCTGGAACTCGCCACCTCCTTCCCGGTCTTGCCCGCGAGCCACGAGCGCTTCTTTAAGACCGAGTCCCCGCAGGCCGCGGGTGCAGCCACGGAAATGAGGCCGCACGCAGCCTCGGAAGAGAACACCGCAGGGTATCGGCCGGCCGGCATTGACCTCCCCCCAAGCAGGGCGCAGGCTTTGCCCGCGGCCTCCCCGCCCACAGCCGGCGCTTCCAGTCTATCATAGTGGTGTGCGGTTTCAAAGCCCTGCGCGGCCTGGGCGTCGCCGTTTTCCTCGGCCACGGCCTCAGCGGACGCGGACACGGTTGTGAACTCCTCGCTGATCCTCCCCCCGCTCGAGTTCTCGATCCACACCCTGATCCACTGCTCCTCGTACTCCGCGCCGCGCACCCTCTTGATCCTTGGATCGTGATCCATCGCGCTCTTTTCGATCAGCATGGCCCGCTCGACCTTTTCCGCCTCGGGTATGTCCGCAAGACCCGGGTCGCATACATCCAGCTTTGCGATCTCGCCTTTTTCCGGCAAAGAGGGGAACTCCCTGTACGGGCTCTCGGGCATGTGCTTCGCCGCGTCCCTTGCGCGCTCCACCGCTTCCCGCACGCTCTTTTTAGAGAAATCATTGGTAAAGCTGAACCCCACCGCGGAGCCGGTCATGATCCTCACTGCCAGTCCCATGGTCCTTGCCGATGTCATGGACTCGACCCTGGCTTCCCTGGCCTCGATGTCCAGGCTCCTCTCCTGCTCCATGTACAGCTCCCAGCAGGATACGCCCGATGTTCCTTTTATAGCCTCCCGTGCATAGTCAAGGACTTCCTCGGGGTCACGGAAGAGGTCCGCACCCCCCTGTTCTTTGGAAAGACCGGGGCCTGCGTTCAGGCCCTTGCCTGCCGCTCTTTTCATGCGCTTGTTCATGCTCCCCTGCCTCTCTTCCTGGTCCGGGTGCTTGCCGGGGCCTTTCCACCGGCTGCCTCGCCCATCTCCAGCATCTTCTCAGCGTGCGCCCTGGCAGTGTCAGTGACCGCTTTTCCCGCCACCATCCTGGAGAGCTCCTCCACCCTCTCCTTCCTTGTGAGGGCCCTTGCATGCGCCGACACCCTTTGGTCTATCTGCTCTTTTGTCACCTGGAAGTGGTGTTGCGCCTGGGCCGCTATCTGGGGCAGGTGTGTCACGCACAGCACCTGGTGGTCCTTTGAGAGGTCCCTCATAAGTCTTCCCACGGCCTCGGCAACCGCGCCGCCTATGCCCTGGTCAACCTCGTCGAACACCATGGTCGAGACCTCGCCCGCACCGGCCAGGAGCACCCTGAGCGCCAGCATGATCCTTGAGAGCTCTCCACCCGAGGCTATCTTCGTAAGCGGCTTCAACTCCTCCCCCGGGTTGGGAGAGATGTAAAAGGAGACCTTGTCCGCGCCCTCCGGCCCCAGCTCATCCCTGTCTTTGCCAAGAGGCTCCACCCTCACCTCGAACCTGGTCTTTTCCATGCCCAGCCGGGAAAGCTCGACCTCGACCCGCCTGGATAGCTTCTCACCAGCTTTCTTCCGTGCCCTGGTAAGAACCCGCGCCCGCTCGAGAGCCTCATTGCGTGCGGCCTGGACCTCGCTCGAGAGCTCCTTCAATCTCTCTTCCCGGTGATCGAGCGCATCGAGCTCTGACCTCCCGCGCGCAAGCGCATCCAGCACCTCCTCGATGCTCTCGCCGTACTTCTTCTTGAGACGCTTTATCTCGTCCAGCCTGTCCTCGACCCATTGCAGCCGTGCCGGGTCGGACTCGATGTCCTGGCCGTATGCCCTTAGCTCGCGTGCGGCCTCCTCCAGGATGGCCATTGCCTGGTCCACCTGCTGGGCAGGGCCTTCCAGGCCGTGGTCGTACTGGGAGGCATGGTGCAGCCTGTCGGACAGCTCTTTGAGACCGCCCACCACAGCCTGGTCGGACTCGTAGAGGTAGTCTGACCCTCTCCGGCTGGCCTCCTGCAATGTACCGGCATGGCGCAGCACCTCGCGCTCGGAGAGTAGCTCGGAGTCCTCGCCCGGCTTCAGGGCCGATGCCTCGATCTCGTTCACCCTGTACTTCAAAAGGTCCTCGCGCTCCCTTTTCTTGTCCTCGTCAATGCTTAAAACGCCCTTCTCTTCACGCTTTTTGCGCCACTCCTCATAAGCCTGTTTATAAGGTCCCGGCTCTTTGTCCAGCCCTGCAAAGGAATCGAGCAGCCGGCAATGCCTCTCCTGTCTTAGCAGGCTCTGGTACTCGTGCTGTCCGTAAATGTCCACCAGCACTCTTCCCAGCTCGAAGAGCCGGGCGGTGCTCTCGATCCTGCCGTTGATCCACACCCTGTTCCTGCCCGACCTCGACACCACCCTCCTCACCAGGAGCTCGTCATGCGATCCTCCATCCTCATCCTCAGCCAGCCCGGCCCCTGCCAGGAACTCTTTTGCAGCGGGGGCCCTTTCTAAATTGAACAGGGCCTCGACCTCGGCGCCCTGCTCGCCGGTCCTTATGTAGTCCGCGGAAGCCCTGCCCCCCAGCACCAGTGTAAGCGCGTCCACCAGTATGGACTTGCCCGCCCCGGTCTCTCCGGTAAGCGCGGTGAACCCCTGGTCGAACTCGAGCTCGATGGACTCGATTACGGCCAGGTCCTTTATGCGCAGGGCCAGCAGCATCTACCTCTCTCCCCACCGGAGCTTTGTGCGCAGAATCTCGTAGTAGTTCATGGAGGGCGAGCACACCAGTCGTATTCCCGTCTGCGCTCTTCTTATCTCCACCCGCTCGCCCGGTCCCATTGGCTGCGATAGCTGGAAGTCCGCGTACACGTGCACCTGGTCAGCCTGCCCGGCCAGCCTTACCGACACGGTTGACTCTCCGGGTATGACCAGGGGCCTGGAGGTCAGGGTGTGCGGGCACACGGGTGTGATGGTCATGCATGAGGTGCCGGGATGCACTATGGGTCCCCCAGCGGCCATGCAGTAGGCCGTGGTGCCGGTGGGCGTTGAAACCAGGAGCCCGTCCGCGCGGAATGAGGTCACCGAGACCCCGTTAATGGTTGTATCCAGCTCGATGACCTTGGGCTGTATATAGTGGGCCACCGCGATCTCGTTCAAGGCCCTCATGGTCTCGGCTCCATTCTCCTTTATCACCCTGGCCTGGAGCATCATCCTCTCCATGGTCGCGGCCTCGCCCCTCCGGGCCTGGTCCAGCACCTGGTCCAGCTCCTCGGGACGCACCTCGGTAAGGAAGCCCAGCCCGCCCAGCTTCACTCCCAGCACCGACACCTCCTCGGACTCCACGAGCTGCGCGGACCGGAGCAGGGTCCCGTCCCCCCCGATCACCACCATGAGGCTTATGCCCCGGCTGAAGGTTTCCTCCGGCGCAGGCTCGGTGCCGGCAAGGGCCTGCTCCGTAAGGGTCTTTACGTGCACGCCCTCTTTTTTAAGTCTGCCGGCCACATGAGTCGCAAGCTCGATGGCGTCTTTGTTGGCGCCGTTGTAGACCAGTCCCGCATGCATAACATACCCCCGTTTGTTTAAACGACCTTGTATCAAACATTACATGATAATAGGGCCTCGCTCAAGCAGAAGGAAAAAGGAGGGAGAAAAAGCATTGACAGCAAGGACAGGCTCGCCTAGACTAACTTTGTGCGGGGAAATTATTTTCCGGGCGCTGATTTACAGGGAGGGACGCATGAAGAGGTTCCCAATACTTATTATTATATTTCTGCTTGCGGGCTTTAACTTCGGCTGCAAGGACAAGGCGCCCGAGACCAGTTGCCTTTACGGCGGCGACATACCCAAGGAGGACCTCGACCCCATACTGGAGACCGGCAAGGGCATGGTGAGCCTGGTGGAGGCCGGCGAGTTCAAAAAGCTCTACCAGACGAGCTCGAGCGTCCTCAAGAAGACCCAGAACCAGGACCAGTTCACCTACGGTCTCAAGCTGTTCACCGATGCCTTCGGACCCATCGAGTACTCTCGTCCGGAGGAGGTCTACTTGATGGAAGCCAATGCCAAAGAGGAGAGGGTGTGGATCCCCTGTAACCTTGGCAAGGAGGGTGTGAGTGACCTTTGGGGCATGCCGTCCAACGAGGAGCTGGCCGTGGTTATTTTCAAGTCGCGCACCGACCTCGAGCTGGTGAGGCTGGTCTTCCAGTTGCAGAAGGAGGCGGGCGAGTGGCGCCTGCGCTCCCTCTCCCTGCACCCAATCACCATAGACCACAAGCTCTACGGCTATTACGCCAAGAAGGCCCGGGAGTTCCGCGAGCAGAACCTGCTTCACCTTTCCGTGCTCTACTACAAGACCGCCATGCTGCTCTCGGACATAGGGCTTAACGTCAACGAGTTCACCGTGCGTACGCTGGGCGAGCAGATGGGACAGATAAAGGTGGACTACATGCCCGAGAACCAGGTGCAGCTATGGAGCATGCCCTCGGGAAAGAGCTACAAGGTCTATAACATGGATGCGGCTTACGATGAGGGAAAGCTGCTGGTTCACGTGAACTACGTTACCGACTCACTGGATGACAAGGAAAAGCTGAGAGATGAGGCCAGGGAACTTGCCTCCTTCCTGGACAACAAGTTCCCCGAGTACAGGCAGGGCTTTGAGGGGTTCCGCGTGACCGCGGCCTCAGAGAAGCCAAGGGAGAGCATGATGGCATACCACACCACGGTCACCTTCGAGGAGCTAGGCGAAAGAGAAGGGGCTGAGGGGTCAGGTGAAGACTCGGAAAAGAAGCCCGGATGATCATAGTCGCGCAAGCGCTTCCTGGTAGAGCTCCTCCTGCTGTCTCACCATGAGGTCAATGTCGAACTCGGGCAGGACCCGACTTGCCCGGCTTCCCATCTCTCTCGCTTTTTGCGGGTCTCTAAGAAGCTCGGCCACCTTTTCCGCCATTGCCTCGAGGTCGCGCGGGGGCAGCAGCCACCCCGACTCGCCGTGCATCACCGCTTCCTCCGCCCCGTCCACCCGGGTGCCCACCACCGGCACTCCCGCGGCCGCGGCCTGGGGATACACCCTGGGCAGGCCCTCCCACAGGCTGGTGAGCACAAGCACGTCGGCGCTCCACAAGAGCTCGGGCACGTCGCGGCGCCAGCCCAGCAGCTTGAACTCGTCCTCCAGGCCGTAGCCCCTTATGGCGCCCTCGACCTCGGGCCGGAGCTCGCCGTCCCCGGCCAGTGCGAACTGGGCAGGGGGAAAGATTTCCTTCACCCTGGCCGCGACCTTTACAAAGTCCACCGGGCTCTTCTGCGGCTTCAGGCACGCCACCATCAGGGCCAGGGGCCTGTCCGGATCGAGCCCCATTGCGCTCTTCTTTTCCCCGGCGTCAATCGGCCTTGGCAAAAACCGCTCTGCTTTTATTCCGCTCCGTATGAGGCGTATCCTTTCCCTGGGCGCGATACCCAGGACAAATGCCTTTTCCAGGTTGGCCCTGCTCACGGCGATGAAGTGCGTGGTGATCCTCCCGGTCACCTTCTCGGCCATGGTGAACGGTATCCTGGAGGAGGCCGGCTGCAAGTCGTTGAACCCGAACCCGTGGAAGGTGTGTATTATTACCGGGACCCTGGCCATCCTCGCGGCCCACCTGCCAAGCACCCCGGCCTTGGAGCTGTGGGTGTGCACGATGACCGGGAGGTTTGAGAACCTGACTTCGTCTCTGAGCATGCTGCGAAGCTGCATGAGGGCCATGGCGTCACGCTGCGGCGAGACCTCCCTCACGAGCTCGGGCACGATTGTGAAATCAACGCCCTCTATCTGCCCGGCCTCCGGGTTCAGTATGCCCCCGTCTCCGGACCACAGGGCGGGCTTAAACCTTTCTCTATCAAGGTGTCCCACCGTGTAGAGGGTGTTCTGCTGGGCACCGCCCAGCTCAAGCCTGGTTATTATGTGAATCACCCGCGCTTTCATTTTTTCTTCCATCATCACTCTTGTCCAAAATAAATTAGGAGTGCGGGAGCTTGCTCCCGCTTTGTATCCCGGAAGCTTGCTTCCGGGGAAAATTCAGACATTCAAAGCCGCTCCGGCAAGCCGGAGCGAAAAAAAGCGGCGGCAAGTACGTAGACCCGTAGGGCCGCCGCACTCCTCCAAAAGGGCCGCATCCAGGTTAAAGTTCTGTAAAAGGCAATAAATGTGAAGTATAAACATGGGCTTATCTAATTTATTAAAACATATTTTGGACAAGAGTGTCCATCATGAACTTGCACGCCTGAAGCGAGGTTTTATGGTGCGCACCTGTTTGCGATCTCTTTCCCCTGCCTGATGGCGTCCTCCATGGTCGAGTACTCCCAGCGGCCGTACCTGCCGCAGGGCTCGATCCCGTGCTCTTGAAGAAAGTCTGTAATACGGGGAAGCTCCTTTTTCCGGTGACGGTCGTATATAACGTAGCCGTGCCTTATGAGCGCCGGCTCAATGGCCTCGATCTCGTGGTCCTCCTGCTTCCAAAGGGGCATGTTCTGGAGCCCGCGCACGGCGACCTGCACGGCCTGATCGAGCTCGGAGCCTTCCAGGCCGTGCATTGGTCCGGGCATGGTGATCTCAAGGTATAGCGAGCTTTTGCCCGGTCCCGGGGAGGAGAGGTTCGAGTATACCCCGATGCGGTGGAAGGAATATTCCGGCTCGGGCACGTAAACCCAGTGCCGGTCGGAAAAAGCGGGTCCGCTGATCCCTATGTTCACGCACAGCACGGAGAGCGCGCGCAGTCCCTCTCCGGCTCTTTTCACCTTATCGGGCGCGCCTTCCAGCATGGACACCAGCCTGTCCAGGGGCAAGGTGGATATGAGCTTTTCGTATGTGAGCTCCTCGCCCGTGGAGAGCAGTGCCCGCCGCTCCCGGGGAATGACCCGGACCAGCTCCACCCCGGTCTCCACCGGACGAGCGATCTCCCTGTGCAATGCCCTGGGAAGCTCCTCTATGCCGCGGCTCTCGGGGTAGTAAAACTCGGGGTTGTAGCCCATGTCCGTGTGGGGGATGCCCAGGGCCCCTTCCACCACCTGGTTTATATCCGGTCTTGGAATGGACCATGACGCCCACTCCCGGGTGATCTCTCCGAGATCAACCTTGAAGAACTTCTCATTGAAAGGGAAAAAGAAGTGCTCTGCAAACCCCTGCCCGAAGGTATAAAGCAGCCAGCCGCGGAAGTCTTCGGGCTCACTCTTTTCCCTTTGCTCGATCCGGGCGCGGACAAATCCTGTAAGGCAGTCGCGCACCACGTGCCACGGCAGGCCGTGGGTGTTCACCTGGAACGGGTAAGGGGTCATCACTCCCTTGGAGAATATGGAGGACCTGCGCCGGTGCAGGCGGAGCCTGTCACCCAGAAGCTCCATGACCAGGCCGCGCACGTCGTCTCCGCGAATGTGCAGCAGGTGCCCGCCGTAGTCAAAGGTGTGGTCTCCCTTTTGGATGGTGCGGCAGAGCCCGCCGGGCCTGTCCTCCCGCTCGATGATGCGATATTCGCGCCCGCCCAGGTGCAAGGCCGCGGACAGCCCGGCAAGACCGGCGCCGGCGATGAGGATCACCACCCGGGCCCCTCAAGGAATGGGCAATATAAAACAGTCTGATCATGTAACATGGTTATACGTTGAACCTGAAGTGGATCACGTCCCCGTCCCGGACCAGGTAGTCCTTGCCCTCCTGCCGGAGCAGGCCGCGCTTTTTGGCCTCGTACTCTGAGCCGGCCTCGACGAACTGGTCGAACCCGGCGACCTCGGCCTTTATGAAGCCGCGCTCGAAGTCGGTGTGTATCACGCCCGCGGCCTTCTGGGCCGAGGCGCCCCGGGGCACGGTCCAGGCGCGGAGCTCCGGTCCCACCTTGGTGTAAAAGGTCACCAGGTCGAGCGCCCTGTACCCGGCCCTCACCATCTCAGAAAGCCCGGTCTCGGGGGCTCCCATCTCTTTCCTGAACTCCTCCTGCTCGGTCTCGGGCAGCTCCCTTATCTCCGCTTCCAGCTTGGCATAAAATGGAACCGCCTCCCTGCCGTGCCTGTCCGCGTGCCTTGCAAGCTTTTGCAGGCACTCCGGCTCCTGCTCGCCGATTGACTCCTCCCCCATGTTGGCCACGTAGAACATGGGCTTGGCGGTGAGGGGCGTGATCTCCTTAAGCAGGGACTCGTCTTCCTGCGCAAGCTCCATCTCCGAGAGCGGCTTCTCCTTGTTGAGCCAGGCCGTCATCTGCTTTAACAGCTCGACCTCCCGCTGCAATGACTTGTCGCCCGCGCGAAGCACCTTGCCTGTCTTGTCCAGCCTGCGCTGGACCCACTCCAGGTCCTTTTGCAAAAGCTCGAACTCGACCACGGCCGCGTCCCTCTCAGGGTCCACCCCCTCGGCAGACTCGTGGAAGCTAACACCCGGGTCATGGAAGCACCTCACCAGGTGGGCTACAGCGTCAACGTTTTTTATGTTGTCCAAAAACTCGTTTCCCATGCCCATGCCCTGGCTGGCGCCCTTAATGAGGCCGGCGATGTCAACGAACTCCAGCACCGGTGGCACAACCTTTTCGGGAGAAAGCATCTCCGAGAGCTTAAGGAGCCTCTCGTCCCTCACCGCCATTGTGCCCACCTGCGGCTCGGTGGTGCAGAAGGGGTAGCTCTCCGCGGGCACACCCGCGGCGGTGAGTGCATTGAACAGGGTTGACTTGCCCGCGTTTGGAAGCCCCACTATGCCGCACCTGAAGCCCATGAGAATAATATATCACAACAGAAATATAATGCGAAACATTATATTGAATTCCTGGAAGGACGGAACTCTCAAGCCCGGGGCAAGTCCGTAAGGAAGCAGCCCTGCGGCCAGATTCAAAATATAATAAAGCCCTGAATGGGCGACATAAAGACTCATCGCTCACACCTATAGGAGCACTTGTTCCTTCGGAACCCACACGGTTGCAAGCAACCGTATGGGCCACCCTGATACTGATATTCCGTGCTCGTTGACCTGGTTATTCAAAGCGGTTATATTTATTATGATCAAAGGAGGTTTGTGCCATGTCAAGGCAAGGCTTTTTCGCAAGGCTGGTTAACTTGTGGGGCGGCATGTTCGGGAGCTGGGTCGGCCGCAAGGAGGAGTCCAACCCCGAGGCGGTGTACGAGTCGGCCATTCAGCAGCGGCTCCGCCAGTACGACCAGCTAAAGCAGGCGGTTGCCGGGGTGGTGTATCTTCGCAACAAGCTCGCCGGCGAGCTTGAGAGGAAGACTGCGGAGCTAAAGGAGCTGCAGGGCCAGGTCATGGTGGCTGTTGAAAAGGGCGAGGACGAGGCCGCGCTGGTTCTGATCCAAAAGAAGGACGAGGTCCAGGCTGACATCGAGCGTCTCAAAGGGGAGGCCGCGCAGACCGGTGAGGAGGCCGAGGAGGCCAAGAGGAGCCTCACCGAGTTCCAGGGCGAGATCGAGAGGCTGCGGCGGGAAAAGGAGCGGGCCATGGCCAGGCTTGCCACATTGGAGGCCAGGAGGGCGGTGCAGCACCAGCTCGACCAGCTCTCGCCCGAGGCTGACGTGCAGGCACTGGAGTCGGTCCGCACCAGGATCGAGAAGCTGGCCGCGGAGCAGGACGCGGCAAGGGAGACCGGCGACCGGGACCTGAACGAGAAGCTCGCGCAGATAAAAAAGGAGTCCAGCGTGAACGCGGCCAGGGCGCAGCTCGAGGAGATGAAAAAGGCCAAACAAGAGAAGAAACAGCCCGGCAAGGTGGAGAAGACGATATAAGGAGAGAGCTCAATGAAATCAATGCAGAGATTATTTTCGCTGTTTTTCATTTTTTCGCTCCTGGTCGCCGGCAGCGGCTGCGGGTACAACCGGCTGGTGAGCCAGGAGGAGGGTGTTGACCAGGCCTGGAGCGAGGTTGAGAACCAGCTCCAGCGCAGGAACGACTTAATCCCCAACCTGGTGGAGACGGTCAAGGGCTATGCTGCGCACGAGAAGGAGGTGTTCACCCGGGTTTCCGAGGCCCGTGCCAAGCTGGCCGGGGCCGGCACCAGGGAGCAGAAGATTGACGCAGCCAACGATCTCTCCGGGGCCCTCTCGCGGCTACTGCTCATAGTGGAGCGATACCCGGACCTCAAGGCCAACCAGAACTTCATACGGCTCCAGGACGAGCTGGCCGGGACCGAGAACAGGATCGCCGTGGCCAGGAGGCGCTACAACCAGGCGGTGCAGCTCTACAACACCACGGTGCGGAGGTTCCCCACCATGATCGTGGCCAGCATCTTCGGGTTCGAGAAGAAGCCCTACTTCGAGGCGCCCGAGGAGGTGAAAGAATTGCCCCAGGTGCGGTTCGGGGAGGAGTGAGGCAATGGACGAGCTGATCTGCGAAAAGCGCGAGCAGATTCTTGAGATCGCAAAGAGGCACGGGGCCAGGAACGTGCGCGTGTTCGGGTCCGCGGCAAAAACAGGACTCGGACCTGAAAGCGACATAGATTTTATCGTTGACCTGTCAGATGAAGTTACCCCGTTCTTTCCCGGCGGCCTCATAGCGGACCTTGAAGAGCTGCTGGGGCGTGAGATACAGGTCCTGACTGAAGAAGCTCTCCACAGTTATATCAAAAGAGAGATACTTGACCAGGCTGTCCCGCTTTGAAAGACGACGGGCTATATTTACTTCATATAAAGGAGTGCACAAGAAGAATAGAGGCATATTCGTCGGAAGGAAGGCAGGCTTTTTTCTCGGATACAAAGACCCAGGACGCAGTCATTAGAAATCTTCAAATATTGTCGGAATCAACCAAGCGCCTGTCAGAGGCTTTAAAGAAGGAGCACCCCGATATTGATTGGAAGAACATCGCGGCCTTCAGAAACGTTGTTGTCCATGATTACCTTGGTGTGGACTTGAATCTGATATGGCATATTGTTGAATTTGACATCCCTGAGCTTAAGGCCAAGGTTGAGAATATTTTATTGATGGGGTTCGGGGAGGAGTGAGGCAATGGACGAGCTGATCTGCGAAAAGCGCGAGCAGATTCTTGAGATCGCAAAGAGGCACGGGGCCAGGAACGTGCGCGTGTTCGGGTCGGTTGCCAGGGGGCCGGGCGGATGACCGCAGTGACATAGATTTCATAGTAGATCTTGAACAAGGAAGAAGCCTTTTCGACCTCGGAGGTCTCTTGATGGACCTCAAAGACGCTTTGGGGACCTTGTTCTTGTGTGGGAGGTTATTGAACATCATCTTCCGGCACTGAAATCCAGGGTTGAATCCATGTTAAAATGAGCTTCGGTTCGTTGTGTCAATACCACCGCCCTTATTTAAAGAGTCCTCTTCATGGCCTGGACAAAGGGTGCGAGGTTCTTCATCATTTTCCTGAAGGTCTCGGGCTTCAAGGACTGGCCCCCGTCGGACCATGCCTCCGCGGGGTCCGGGTGCACTTCGACCATGATGCCGTCCGCGCCCGCGGCCACCGCTGCCCTGGCCATGGGCTCGACCAGCTCCCAGTGGCCGGTGGCGTGGCTGGGGTCCACGATCACGGGCAGGTGGGTCTCGTTTTTGAGCACCGGCACCGCGGAGAGGTCCAAGGTGTTCCGGGTGGCCTTCTCGAACGTCCTTATACCCCGCTCGCACAGGATAACGCTTTCGTTGCCTTCGCTCAGCACGTACTCGGCGCTCATGAGGAACTCCTCGATTGTTGACATCATGCCCCTCTTGAGCATCACCGGCTTCTCGGTCTTTCCCACGGCCTTGAGGAGCGAAAAGTTCTGTACGTTCCTGGCCCCCACCTGTAGCACGTCCACCCACTTGGCCACCAGGAGCACGTCGCCCGGGTTCATGACCTCGGTGACAACCGGCAGGCCGGTTTCCTCCCTGGCCATGGCCAGGAGCTTTAGCCCCTCCTCCTCCATGCCCTGGAAGCTGTAGGGCGAGGTCCGCGGCTTGTAGGCCCCTCCCCGCAGCATGTGCGCTCCAGCCTTGCTCACCGCGGCCGCGGTCTTTTTTATCTGGTCCTCGCTCTCCACCGAGCACGGACCCGCAATGACAATGAACCTCTTGCCCCCAACCGGCACGGTCTTTCCGGTCGCGTTGCACTTCACCTTTATGGTGCTTTTCCGGGGCCGGGTGATCCTGGAGGCCAGCTTGTAAGGCCGGAGGATGGGCATGACAGAGTCCACGCCGGCCATGGTCTCCAGGGCCTGGAGCCTGGGCTTGCCACGCTCGTCGCCTATGCAGGCCACCACCTTGCGCTCGACCCCGTGGAGCACGTGGGGGGTGTAGCCGATCTTCCTCACCTTTGCCGTTACCTGGTCCAGCTCCTCCTTTGTCGCCTTGGGTTTCATCACTATAATCATCTCGTATCCCCCTGTACTCTGCTTGCACCCGTCGCGGGCAATGGTTTACACGTTAAAAAAGCCGGCGGTTCTTTCCTCGCCGGCTCCCTCGATAAAAAAGACCATGACTCTTTTTCCTGCCATGGCCTGTAAAATGCTTTTTATCAGGCCGCCGGCTGTTTCTTTTCGTCCGCCGGCGGCTGTCAAGTTTCAAGCTCGCAAAAGTCTCCCGCCGCCGGACCCTGTAAATATGAAGCCAAAGCGCCGGTAGCCGAAATATCGGTGAGCGTTACGCAGTCTTGAAACCATCAGGACATATTTTATCCATGCACCATGGATTTGTCAATAGCGCGTGCGTCCTTTGCGGGCGGGGGTGGTGCACAAGCTTTTTGCCTGGTGCCTCCCGGCGCGAGAGGTCTTTTGGCGCGGGCACGGCGGTCTTATACGCTTTATTATAAGAGGCCCTATTCCGCGCCGTACTCGGTCACCGGCTCTCCGCTCTCGCACACGGTGAGCCCCTTGAATCCGGGCTCCCTGCCGCGGTAGGGGGTGCAGAGCATGGTCTTGTATTGAAGGTCGGGCACGAACTGCTCGTGTACGCATGTCATGTCCCTGGGCCTGGACTCTCGGTCCTGGTGGTAGGAGTGACACACCTGGCACCCCTTGCGCTCGTGGCATTTCAAGCAGGTGTCCATCTTGAACAGGTCCTTCATGGGGGTGTCGAGTGTCTGTGGTCCGGTGCAGTGGCACTGCCAGCACCTGTAATGGGGCGGGAACTGGTGTGACTTGTGCCGGAAGACGCTCCTTGGCACAAAGGTCACCTTGCGCTTTTCTTTGTTCCGGGGGAAGAAGATGGACTCCGGGTCCTGTTCGAGCTGGCGGTGGCACTGGTCGCACTCGCTGTTCTCTAATGCCTGGGGTATGAGCTCGCCGCCGGTGTGCACGGGGTGGCAGTCCACGCAGCGCTCGGTGCGGGTGTTGTGTATGGTGTTTTTCATAACCGATGGATGGCACCCCGAGCTCAGGCATGACTCGTTGGGTACGCCCGTGAAAGGAAGGTGACAGGCCACGCACTCGGATGCGATCTCAGCGTGCCCGGGCGAGAGGTCCTTTGAGAGGAATACGCTGGGGCTTGCAAAGAACAGGTAGTATGCTCCCCACAAGGCGAACCCCGCGGTGCACAAAGAGAGGAACCACGAGGACTGCACCATCCTTATGAGAGCCGGCAGACGTATCTCACGCTCTCCGCCCGGGCCGCTGAATTTGAGCCTTTTCACGGCACACCAAACCAGGCCACTGATATGACGTGCACCACTATGAAGACCATCATGCCTATTGTGGTTGGAATATGCAGCAGCAGCCACACCTGGGTCCACCACCTGAAGCGCAGGTGCCTTGCCAGCATGACCAGGAGGTCGTGCACCTCCTCCACCTTGGCCGCCAGGTTCATGAAGTGCTCGGCCTCTTCAGGGGAGGCATTGTCGGCCCATGGGCTCACGTCCGCGGAGGGAGGCTCCCCGCCCCCCTCGGTGCGGTAGAGCGGGATCACCAGCTCGTTGTACACGTCGAGGAAAGCTCCTTCCCGTCCCGAGCAAAGCTCGGATATCTCATCGTGAAGCTGGGAGAGCCGCTGGCAGAGCTCGTCCGGAATGAGGACCGAGCTCTCGTGCCGGGCCTCCGACCGGGGCAGGAAGTAGAATATGAAAAGACCCATAACCCCTGACACCACGGTTGCCGCCAGGAAGTAAAAGGCCGCCGCGGCCACGGTGTTCTCCAGGTGGAACCCGGAGTGGGCCACGGTGAGCAGCAGTGCCAGGGTCCCGATAACCACGTGTGCGTAGAGCCACTGCCGCATGGGCAGGAACGCCCTTTTTAGGTGTCCCTTTCTGAGGTTATACGCAAGCGCCACCAGTACGGCCATCAAGGCGGCGAGTCCCAGCGCCATGCCCTTGTGGTCCCCGCCCCTGCACTCGACCCCTTGCGCGCAGGGCCACATAAGCGCTATGCTTGCCGCGGTCCCGGCCACCAGCGCCAGTGTCCATATAACCGGGCTTGCGATGCGCCTGCCCGGGCGCGGTCTATTCGCTATCCCCATAGGCCTCGATCAGGTCTTCGGGTTTAAGCACCTGCATGGCGCCCGTGGGACAGTTGTACACGCAGGCCATGTAAGGGTAGTCGCTGCACATGTCGCATTTGACCACCACTTGCCTCGCGGGCTTTTCCTCTTTTTCGTCTCTCTTCAGCAGAACATCTTTGATGCCCCTTTTTCTCTCCTGCTCGTCTGGCTTCACCACCAGGATGTTTCCAAAAGGACAGCGGCGCGCGCACCCTCCGCATCCGGTGCAGAACTCTGTGTGGTGTATTTCCCCGTTCCTGTCGCGGACGATCCCTCCCACCGGGCAGAGCAGGCACTCGGGGTTCTCGCAGTGGAAGCACGAGGTTGGCACCAGGAACCGTCCCAGCCTCGACCCCCTGCGCTCGATCCTGGGATGACCCCTCATCGCCTCGCAGGCCTCGACGCACAGGTCGCACCCGATGCATTTTTCCAGGTCCACCACCAGTATTTCCCTTGCCTGCGCCAAACCCTTCTTGACCACGAAGCTCATGGCCTTGGCCAGCTTCTGGTCCTCGGATATCTCCCTGGTCTCCTTGTCCCTCCTGGTAATGGTCCGCTCAATCTCCTCCTGCACGTCCGGGAACATGGAAATGATGTCCTGGAAGTCCTTCTTGTCCACCCGCACGGCTTCCACGTGGGTCATGGCAATGACGTTTGCGTTCCTGCGCTCGTCCCTGATCAGCGCCATCTCCCCGAAGTAGTTGCCTGCGCGGAGGTATGTGAGTATCTTCTCGTGGTCCAGGGGCCCCTGGCTGACCTTTACAAAGCCGCTCCTTATGAGGTAGAGGCAGTCCCCCACCTCGCCCTGGGTGATGATGACCTGGTACTTGTCAAAGCTTATGAGCTCGACCCTCTGGGCCAGGGCGTCGAGCACGTGGTCAGGAAGCGGTGAGAAGATGGCCACCTGCCGGAGGTGGGTCCGAAGCGACCTCTCGATGTACTTCTTGTCTATCTTCTGCTTGATCGCGGGCGAGCGCCGCATCATGAACATGAACAGGTTTTTGGGGACCTGGAGCAGCACGGTCCTCTGCCTGGCCGAGGTGGTTGCGGTGCGGGGCTGCCCGGAGAGCGGCCCCATCTCTCCGAAGAATTCGCCCTTGTCCAGGTTGGCCAGCACCAGTGTCTCGTTGTTGTGTGTTTTGGTGGACACCTCGACCTGGCCGGAGAGGATGATGTAGAAGGTCTCCTCGTAATCGCCCTGCTGGCAGATGACCTCGCCGGGCAGGAACTGCAGGAGCATGGCCTCGTCGGAGATCTTTTCTATGAGCTTGTTGTCAAGGCCCTCGAAGAATGGCACTCGCTCCAGGAGTTGCCCCGACGCCAGTCCTTCGAAGAAAGGTATCTGGTGCAACTCCTCCGCAAGCTGGTTTACGGTTTTGTTGCCTACTTCCAAAGCTTGTTACCAGGGAGAGGGAATCTTCGCCACCTTGGAGTGGCAGGCGTAGCAGTTGTCCACCACTATCCTTGGCGGTGGCAGCGGCTTACCTCCCTCCCAGCTCCTGGTCTTTAGCCTTTTTACCATGTCTCCGTTGTACTGCTTGAGGTTCTTGTAGGTCTTGGTGAACAGCTCCTTGTCTATGGGCTCGCCGTCCTGGTTCTTCTCGGGGATGTTCTTTGGTATGGACTCGATGTACGGGTCCACCACCTTGAGGCAGTACCTGGCCTTTTCCCACTCCTCCTGCTGCAGGAAGGGTCCGGCCTGCTTGTAAAGCTCGTAGATCTCGTGCATGGAGTGGGTGAGCACCTTGAACTTGGTGTTTATGCGGAAGTCTGTGGGGATGTTGTACTCTGCGTGGCATCCCACGCATGTTTTCATCATGGGGTCCATCTCTCCCTTTGGCTGGTCCGCCCACTTGCCCTTTTCCAGGTTTTTCCTTATCTGCTCGGAGTAGCTGTTGAGCCTGTTGATGGACTTCTTGTAGGCCTCCTTGTCAAAGGGCTTCCCGTCCTGGAGCTTGTCCGGCATGTAGTCCTTGCTAAGGTTGCTGAAGATCTCCATGACCACCAGGTTGGCCCTGGCCATGTCCATGTCGCCCTTCTTGTAGGCCTCTTTTGCCTGGATGTAGCGCTCGTACACCTCGTGCATGTAATAGGTGAGCCAGCCGTACTCGCTCTTGGGGTAGAGCTCCTGGTCGGCCTGCTCCAGGGCCCCCTTCTTGATCTTTGCCTGGCCGGACACGTCCGCGGGCAGCACGAGCCACACCGCGGCCCCTAGAAGCGCCAGTGCAAACACAACAGCCGATTTCCTGATCCATGATAAATTCTGCATTAGCTATAGCCTCCCTCCTCAAAAAAATGTGGCTCCTGTGGACCCAGAAACTACAGGCAAATTAGATTCTAGATTTACAGAGCGGGATTGTCAACTTTGCCCTTGACTTTTTCCCTTGCTGAAAAAACACCATCAGCATCACCTGGCCTCCACCTCGATGGTCTTCTCGTCTTTAGCCACCACCCACAGGGTTTTTCCAGCTACCCCGGCCTTATCGAGCCACTGCTCCAGGCTCTCCGTCTTCGCGGTGGTGCTGACCAGGAGCGATATGGAGTGGGGCGCCAGCCTGAGAAAGACCACCCGGGTCATGCCCGGCCCCTCTTCCTCGACCATGTTCTTCAGCTCGCTTATGTGGCTGTAGCTCATGAGGCCACGCACCTTGAGCTCGATCTCCCGTTCCCTGCCGTGCATGTAGAGCGCGGTGCGGGACTTATAAAGGGCCAGCACCGCCTGCCTGCCCGCCTGTTGGCACACGGTCTCCAACGCCTTCTGCCCGGCAAGTATTCCCCTGGCCGGAGTTGTCTTTACTATCCTCTCGGAGTATAGCACCTCCCTTGTTTCCGCCTCCACCGCGGCTATCCTGACCCTGACCTCCACGCTGTCGCCCGCGGCCTCCCCCTGCGCGGAGGCCGCCTCTGCCTTTCCCACCACCAGTGCCCCGGCCCCGTGCTTGTCCATGACAAGCTCCAGTACGTGCTCCTTCTCATCCTCCCCCTGGGGGGACACGATAAGCTCGGGGTCCAGCCCGGGCGAGGCTGTTTCAGGCTCTGCCACCTCGAACCCGTACTTCCACAGGGCCTCGGCCACCTTTGCCTCGCAGGCGTTGAACACGGGCCGCTCTCCGCTGGACTTGTCCCATATGCTCTTCATCTCCTGGTCACCGGCTTTGCCCGGCACCACCACGAACACCCGGGGCAACTCCCTGGATGGCATGACCCCGGTGGACTTCAGCTCGGAGTCGAGCTTTGCCCGGTCCAGCCTGACCATGAGCTCAAGGGTCACGGATTCCTCGCTCTCGGTCTCCTCCATGATCTGCCAGGAGATCACCCACTCGTCCAGCCTGGAGAGCACTTTTGCGAGATCGTCTCTCCTGTCCTCGAGCACCACGGGCGGAAGACGCGATGAGATGTAGTTCATCACCGCCTTGCGCTTGGCCTCCCTGAAAGCGAAGGCCCTGGCCTGCTCCTTGCTCATCTCATCAATGGACGCGGACCCCTCCACCACGGTGCCTCCGTGCAGTGCACCGGCCTCCTGCGCCAGGGCCTCTCCCGGAGAGATCACAAACAAGGCCGCGAGGATAATCTTGGCCGCTCTTTTGCAGAATAAGATGTTTACTTCACACAGAGACACAGAGAGCACAGAGTAAAGGAGACAAATTCCAGGGATTTTTGCTTGTCTGCGAAGGAAAAGAAACTTTCTGAATCTCTGCATTCTCTGTGCCTCTATGCGATACCATTCTTCTTTTATGTAATCTATTTTTGACAATAATGTTTCAATCATTTTTCCTGTTACGCGGAAAGCCTGACCGACTCTTCGCCCAAGAGCTCCTCCAGCGACCTGATCAGCTCCCTGTCACCGCTGGTCCAGAACTCCATTGGCAGGCTGATCATGGTCTCGGACCGCTCGGGTATGAGCACGTGCACCACCACCCTGATCTTTCCCTTGTTTGATTTTAAGAGGTTCCCCAGCACCTCGACCTGCTCCGCGGTCACCATGGGCCTTTTAACTGTGAGGTGCATGGTGAGCGAGAGCTTCTCAGGGGCCTGCTCCAGGGGGAATATCTCCCCGGCGAGTATTTTGGTCTTGTCCTCGTTAGCCTCGACCCTGCCGCGCACCACCACTGGCAGCTCCTCGGACTCCAGGTGTTTCCTGGCCTCCTTGAACACGCTTGCAAACACCACCACCTCGATCTCGCCCTTGAGGTCGGTGAGTGTTATAAAGGCCATGCGCTCCTTTTTGCCGCGCTTCTTTGTATAGGTCTCCTTCTTGTTGGTGACGATCCCGCCGGCCAGCACCTCCTGGCCGTTTGCCATGAACGGGATCTTTCCGGTGTCAACAATGTTATAGGTCTTCATCGTGTGCTCGTACCTTGCCAGGGGATGTCCTGTGAGGTAGAAGCCGAGCGCCTCTTTCTCGTATGAAAGGAGTTCCGTGGACGACCAGGAAGCTTCCGGATACTCCTCCTCCGTGAACCCGGCGCCGTCCTCGCCCATGATCTCGAAGAGGTTTCCCTGGCCTGCCTCCCTCTCCCTGGCGGCCAGGTGCCCCTTTTCCATGGCCTGCTCCATAGCGGCCATCATGGGGGGCCGCTCAACGCCCAGGCCGTCGAACCCCCCGCATTTTATAAGGCTCTCCACCGCCCTCTTGTTCACCCTCCGGAGGTCCACCCTCTCGCAGAAGTCGTAGAGCGAGGAGTAGGGTCCCTGCTCCCGGGCCTCCTGTATGGCCTCGACCGCGGCCCTGCCAATGCCCTTGACCGCTCCCAGTCCGAAGCGTATGCGCTCGCCCTCGGGCTTGAATCGCCACTCGCTGGTGTTCACGTGGGGAGGGTCCACTGGTATGCCTTTATTGTCGCACTCGCCCAGGTATCGCACTATCTTGTCGGTGTCGCTGATGCCCATGGTGAGCAGGGAGGCCATGAACTCGACCGGGTAGTGTGCCTTCAGGTACGCGGTCTGGAAGGCCACGTATGCGTACACCGCGGCGTGGCTCTTGTTGAAGCCGTAGTGTGCGAACTGGGCCATGTCGTCGAATATCTTCCTGGCTTTTTCCTGCTCGATCTTATTCTTCTGCGCCCCGGTCATGAATTTCTCTTTCTGGGCTTCCATGAGCTCGGGTATCTTCTTTCCCATGGCCTTGCGCAGGTTGTCAGCCTCTCCCATGGCATAGCCGGCCAGGCGCACGGCTATCTCCATGACCTGCTCCTGGTAGACCAGCACCCCGTAGGTCTCCTTCAGCACCTCCTCCACCCCGGGAAACATGTATTCCACCTCTTCCCGGCCGTGCTTGCGCTCGATGAACTTCTCCACGTACCCGGCCCCGATGGGACCCGGCCGGTAAAGGGCCACCACCGCAATCAGCTCCTCGAACCTGTTTGGAAGCAGCCTGGTGAGCAGGTCCTTCATGCCCGAGCTCTCAAGCTGGAACACCCCGTTGGTGTCGCCCTTTCCAAGGAGCTCAAAGGTCTGCTCGTCGTCCATGTCAATGTTCTTCATGTCCAGGTCAACGCCCCGGTTGTCTTTTACCGAGTCGAGGCAGTGCTTAATCAGGGTGAGCGTCTTCAGGCCGAGGAGGTCGAACTTTATGAGCCCGATCTTTTCCACGCAGTTCATGTCGTACTGGACCACGACCTCATCGCTCTTCTGGTCCTTGTAGAGCGGCAGGTAGTTCACCAGTGGCTTGTCCGATATGACCACGCCCGCGGCGTGGGTGGATGCGTGCCTGGCTATCCCCTCCAGGTCCTCGGCAAGTGAGAGCAGCTCATGGGTCCTGTGGTCGTTCTCCCTCATCTCCTTGAACCTGGGCTCCTGCTTGTATGCCTCTTCCAGGGTCATCATCTCGGGTATCATCTTGGCTATCCTGTCCACCTCGCCGTAGGGGAACTCCAGCACCCTGCCCACGTCCCTTACCGCGGCCCTTGCCTTCATGCTTCCGAAGGTTATGATCTGGGCCACGTCCCCGTACTCGTCAGCCACGTACTTCAAGACCTCGCGCCTGCGCTCCTGGCACAGGTCCACGTCAATGTCCGGCAGCCCCTTCCTCTCGGGGTTCAAGAACCGCTCGAATATGAGCCCGTATGGGAGCGGGTTTATGTCGGTGATGCCCAGGCAGTAGGACACCAGGCTGCCCGCGGCCGAGCCCCTGCCCGGACCCACGGGTATTCCCCGGCCCTTGGCGAAGTTCACGAAGTCGGCCACTATGAGGAAGTAGCCCGAGTACCCCATCCTGGTTATGACCTCGATCTCGTGGTCGAACCTCTGCCTGTACTCTTGCTCTTTTTTCTCGAACTCCGGGTCGCTCTTTTTCATCTCCGGGATTCTATTCTCAAAGCCCTTTTCAGCCTGGTCCTTGAGCGCCTCTTCAAGGGTCATGCCCTCGGGGGTGGGGAACCTGGGGTAGTGTTTGCTCTCCAGGTCCCAGTCAAGGTTGCACCTGCTCGCCACCTCGATGGTGTTACTGATGGCCTCCGGGACCTCGGCGAAATTCTCCTTCATCTCGCCGGGGGACCGGAAATAGAACTGGTCCGTGCTCATCTTCATGCGCTTTTCATCGGAGATGACCGTGCCCGTCTGTATGCAAAGCAGCACCTGGTGTGCCCTGGCCATGTCTTTTGTAAGGTAGTGGCAGTCGTTTGTGGCCACCACCTTGATACCGAGCTTCTTGCCCAGGGCGATGAGGTCCCGGTTCACCCGGGTCTGGTCGGGTATGCCGTTCTCCTGGAGCTCCAGGTAAAACCGGTCCTCGAACACCTCGCCGAACCAGCCGGCAAGCTGGTTTGCGCGTTCGTAGTCCTCCTCGAGCAGGGCCCCGGGTATCTCCCCCTTGAGGCAACCCGAGAGTGCTATCAGGCCCTGGTTGTGCTCCTCGAGAATCTCCTTGTCTATCCTGGGCTTGTAGTAGAACCCCTCCAGATAGCTCGATGTGACCAGCTTGCACAGGTTCTTGTACCCCTCCTGGTTCTTGCAAAGGAGGACCAGGTGGTGCCCCACCGCGTCCCTTTCAGTGCACTTCCCCGGCGCTACGTACACCTCGCAGCCTATGACGGGCTTGATCCCCTTTTCTTTGCATCTCTCGTAGAAGTGCACCGCGCCGAAGATGTTGCCGTGGTCGGTGATTGCCGCGGCCGGCATCTGGAATGCCTCGGCCCGCTCGATGAGGTCCGGGATCCTGATCATCCCGTCGAGCAGGCTGTACTCGGTGTGTACGTGCAGGTGCACGAACTCGGCCACGCCAGGCATGCTCCCGACTCCCCCTGTCACTCCCATTCTATGGTGGAGGGCGGCTTCGAGGATATGTCGTATACCACCCGGTTTATACCCTTGACCTCGTTTATGATGCGGTTGGCTATCCTGGCCAGCAGAGGGCAGGGCAGGTCGGCCCAGTCCGCGGTCATGCCGTCCAGGCTCTTCACCGCGCGCACCGCGGCCACGTACTCGTAGGTGCGCTCGTCCCCCATCACCCCCACGGTCTGCACCGGCAGGAGCACGGTGAAGTACTGCCAGACCGTGTGTTCCTTGTCCCAATCATAAATCTCGGAGGTGGTGATGGCGTCGGCCTTGCGGAGCATATCCAGCCGCTTTTTTGTGACCTCGCCCAAAACGCGCACGGACAGGCCCGGCCCGGGGAAGGGCTGTCGCATAACTATTGGCTCGGGCAGTCCCAGCTCGACTCCCACCTTCCTCACCTCGTCCTTGAAAAGCTCGCGCAGGGGCTCGACAAGTGAAAGGTCCATCCTCTCGGGCAGGCCGCCCACGTTGTGGTGGCTCTTGATGGTGGCCGAGGGTCCGCGGAAGCTCATGCTCTCGATCACGTCGGGGTACAGGGTGCCTTGACCCAGGTGCTTCACCCCGGGGATCTTTTTGGCCTCGCGCTCGAACACCCGGATGAAGGCGTTGCCTACCCTCTTCCTCTTCTCCTCGGGGTCAACCACCTCCTCGAGCGCGGTCAAAAACTCGTCGCTCGCGTCCACCGACACCAGCTTTAGGTGGAAGTGCTCGCGGAAAACCTCGACCACGGAATCGGCCTCGCCCTCCCTTAAAAGACCGTTGTCCACGAATATGCAGGTGAGCTGGTCCCCCACCGCCCGGTGGATGAGCATGGCCGCCACCGACGAGTCCACGCCCCCTGACAGCCCCATGATGACCTTGTCATCTCCCACCTGGTCGCGGATGCTTTGAAGCGCCTGCTCGATAAAGCTTTGCATGGTCCAGTCGGCCCTGCACCCGGCCATGTTAAAGAGGAAGTTCTTGAGTATCTCTTTGCCGCGAGGGGTGTGGGCCACTTCCGGGTGGAACTGCACCGCGTAGAGTTTCTTTTCGCGGTTTATCATGGCCGCGACCGGGCAGTTGTGCGTATGTGCCCTGACCTCGAAGCCCGGGGGTATCTTCTTTATGCGGTCGCCGTGGCTCATCCACACCTTTATTCCGCCCTGGTCCTCTCCCGAATCGTGGTGGATGCCGGGGCCCGGGTCACTGGCCACTTCTCCCGGTTCAATGCCCTGGAACAGGTCCCGGCTCTCGTGCATGAACAGCATTGCCTGGCCGTACTCGCGGTGCCCGGACTTCTCCACTTCCCCGCCCAGCTTGTGGGCCATGAGCTGGAGACCGTAGCAGATCCCCAGCACGGGCAGGCCCATCTCGAACACCTCGGGGGGGCAGTCGGGCGCCCCCTGGTCGGTCACGCTTGCAGGGCCTCCAGATAATATTATAGCTTTGGGATTGAAGTCGCGGATGTCCTGGACAGGCATGGTGCAGGGGTGTATCTCCGAGTAGACGTTAAGCTCCCTCACCCTGCGGGCGATGAGCATGGTGTACTGCGAGCCGAAGTCCAGTATCAGAACCCTGTCCATGTGCAAAGCTTACTCCACCCGGTAGTTGGGCGCTTCCTTGGTAATGATCACGTCGTGCACGTGGGACTCGCGCAGCCCCAGGGAAGAGAGTCGTATGAACCTGGCATTCTGCTGGAGCTCGTTGATGGATGCGCAGCCGGTGTAGCCCATGCCGGACTTGAGCCCTCCCACCAACTGGTATATGACCGCGGACAGGGGACCCCGGTACGGCACCCGCCCCTCGATGCCCTCGGGCACCAGCTTGCCAAGCGACACACCCGCTTGTTCGTCCGGATCGTTCAGGATGTCCTCCGGGCTCACCTCCTGGCCGTAGCGCACCGCGCTGCCCTCGCGCATGGACCCCAGGCTGCCCATGCCCCTGTACACCTTGTAGCTCCTGCCCTGGTAGAGGATGATCTCGCCCGGGCTCTCGTCCGTGCCGGCCAGCATGCTGCCCACCATAACCGAGTCCGCGCCCGCGGCGATGGCCTTGGTCACGTCACCGCTGTACTTTACCCCCCCGTCGGCAATCACGGGCACGTCGCGCTTTCTTGCCGCGGCGGCGCACTCTGCCACCGCAGTCACCTGTGGCACTCCCACCCCGGCCACTATCCTGGTGGTGCATATGGACCCCGGCCCTATCCCGATCTTCACCGCGTCAACACCTGCCTTCATAAGCGCGGCGGCCCCCTCGCCGGTGGCCACGTTGCCGGCGATGAGCTCGGCCCCCGGGAACTCGGTCTTTATGGCTTTAATCTGCTCGACCACGCCTTTTGAATGGCCGTGGGCCGTGTCCACGCATATCACGTCCGCGCCGGCCTCGATCAGCATCCTGCACCGCTCCAACTCGGGTGTCCCCACCCCCACCGCGGCCCCCACCCTGAGCCTTCCCATCTCGTCCTTTACAGCGTTGGGGTGCTTCTCGGTCTTCTCGATGTCCTTCAAGGTGATCAGCCCGATGAGCCTCTGGTCCATGTCCAACACCGGAAGCTTCTCAATCTTGTGCTCATGCAGGAGCTGCTTGCTCTCCTCCAAAGATATGCCCTCGCTCACGGTGATGAGCTTGTCACAGGGAGTCATCAGCACCGAGACCTTCTGGTCGAGGTTCTTCTCGAAGCGGATGTCGCGGCTGGTGAGGATGCCCATGAGCTTGCCGGAACGGGTGACCGGCACCCCGGAGATGCTCCGCTGCCGCATGAGCTTCAACACCTCGATAAGCTTGGTGTCAGGGTCAACCGTGACCGGGTCCACGATCATGCCCGACTCGAACTTCTTGACCTTTGTCACTTCCGCTGCCTGGGCCTCGGCCGGCATGTTCTTGTGGATGATCCCCAGGCCCCCCTCCTGGGCCATGACTATGGCGGTGCGGGACTCGGTCACGGTGTCCATGGCCGCGGAGAGCAGCGGGATTTCAAGTGCGATCCCCTTTGTCAGCCGGGTGGCGGTGTCCGGCTCGGTTGCCAGCACCTGCGAGTAAGCGGGCAGCAGCAGCACGTCGTCAAATGTAAGTCCTTCCTTGAGACTGTCTTCCAGCATGGACCGATCTCCTTTTCGTGAGTGTGCAGCTTTTGAGGTTTTTGGGTTACAAGCGCGCCCGAGTCAGGTATAGACTATATCTTAGCCTTGGCCCTGGTGCAAACCGTTTCCGTGATCGGGGTGGAAAATGCTCGGATTATTTCCGGGGAAAAATTTAATCTTTCAAGGCACTGCTGTCCAAAATAATCTCCGGGGTCCGAAACTGTTTTTTTGAAACCACGGAGGCACAAAGGGCACTAATTTAAAGAAAGGAATCTTCTTTGCCTCCTTGGTGTCTTTGTCTTTGTGGTAAATTTTCCTGATCCTGTTTTGGACAAGAGTGCTTTCAAGGAATGCATGGTGCAGAAGGTTTTGTGGACCAGTATTTGCCCGGACTAATCCACTCGGCAGATCATATAGATTGAATTTTTCGGATAGTCGAACGGCTGAGAGTACACCACCCGGCTTATAGGGATTCCCCTGAAATTATCATCGGGCAGCTCACGCGATCTCTTCTGGTAATCCGCCAGGTACTTTATTCCATTTTTTTGCATGTAGCCGTACAAGTCGCTTCTCTTCAGGTGTTCAAGGAATTTGAAATCATTCGCCAATCATTCGCCAGGCCGTCCAGGTTGACCACGACCCTTTGGGAGTAATAGCCCAAGATGCCGGCATTGAAGCTGCCCACTTTCGCGTCTTCCGGCAGGTTATGGTTGATCCACAGTGCGGCCCTGTACTTGGCAAGCTGGAAGTTGACCTCGTGCTTCGCCCGCCTCTGCATGGATTTCACGTGCCCGTATCCTGCGGTATTGAGCGCGACCAGGATGGCAAAAAGGACAAGCCTCGCGTTTCCGATAACCTTGTCGCGGTTGTCAACGCTGAATACTCCGTCAAGCACGGCCATCATGATGACGGCCGATGAAACGTATGAAGGCATGAACCACCAGCCCACCCCCGAGTGATCGATGTATTTCGGGTACATGAAAGAGGCCACGGCCATGTGCACGAGCGAGAACACGTGGAGCGGCAGGGTGGCGCGCAGCACACTCACCATCTTTCCGCCCGCGGCCCGCCACTCCGCGGCGCCCGCCTTGAATAAATGTCTTCCCGCGGCTATTAACATGAGCGCACCGGGAAGGATAAAAAGCAATACCCGCCATACGACATGAAAGGAGTTGTAAAAAATCTCCAGAAAATGCGGATATCCCAGGAACCATGACTTCAGATACTCCGTCATCTTGGAGAAGAACTTGAGGGGAAGGAAGACGTACAAACCGGCAACGCGCGCAAAGTGAGAAAAGCTGAGCATCCCGCCGTACTCCGCTGCGTTCCTCCTGGTGTAGAAGAGCTTCACTGTCCCGCTTATGGGGAATAAATGATTGAAGAACACCTGGTTGTAAATCAGGTAAGGACTGACGAGAACCAGGGCGACCAGGCCGATGAGCGCGACCTCCCTTACAGCGACAAGCCTCCTGCGTCTCCTTTGCACCAACAGCCACAGCCCGGTTATAACGAGCAGGAATATGGAATCCACCCGGCAGAGGAAAAGCAAAGCGAAATATGCACCCCCGGCAACCAGCCTTTTAATGGGGATGTCCTCTTTTTGATAGTGGAGCAGTGAAAAGATGCCCGGAAGGGACACCCCCAGCGCCAGCGCGTAAAGCGAGTTCTCCATGCCTATAAGCCGGTTGCGCAGGGTGAAGGCGCCGAAGGCGAAGAAAAGCAGCAGCAGCCATCCTAATCCCCTGCCGGCCAGGTCTCGTCCCCACCTGAAGAATGCATAAGCCGCCGCGGTGTTGAAGATGGCGCAGACAAACAGGAAGCACTTGGCCAAGGCCCGAGGCTCCAGCGCCAGTGGTTTCAGGATCAGGCTTACCAGGCAGAGCACGGCCGCAAAAAGCGGCTGCACCCCGTTGGTCAGGTTCTGTCCGTCAAAGGTGAGCTGGTGGTGCGCCGGGAAGTTCTTTGCGATCTCGAAGTAGTAATAGGCGTCATCATTGTCGAGCAGTCCGAAGTCCAGGTATGCAATAGCCCATGCCTGGATGGCAAGAGAGCACAGGAGCAGAAAAATAATGAAAGCTCTTTCCTTTTTAACCTCGACACCGGGCAGGAAGGTCTCTTTCATAGCCCATACAATAGGGACCGGATAAGATCGAGTCAAATTTTTTTCCCACAACTTGATTTCAGGTGGAGCAGTGTGATGTCTATGCCCGGCAATTCCCATTCATGAGGACCGGAAAAAAGCAGCAGGGCGACCGACGCGAATAGAACCAGGCTGGCCGTCCCAAGCGCGGCCACCGTGGCCCGGTTCAACATGTCAAGCCATTTTTTCCAGGGAGTTTGTTCATAACCGGGCTAGGTCCGTCTGCATAATTCTTGAGCAAGGATTGTATCATACAAGGGGCGAGCCCTCAGCAACCGAGTTGTCTTGTATTGGTTAATCACTGACCGGGTGTGGTATGTTTCTCTATGGAAGATTTAAAGGGGGCGGATGATATGGATGTGTCAGGGCTTGAAGGACTGGTGGGGATAGTGTTGACCGCGCTGGACTCGGAGGGCGAGGTTGACGAGGCTGGTGTGCGGCATCTGGTCAATTTCTCCGCTGAAAAGGGTCTTGACGGGGTCGTGATCTTGGGCAGCAACAGCGAGTTCCCATACCTCGGCTTCGAGCAGAAGAAGAAGGTTATGAGGGCCGCGGTGGAGGGCTCTTCCGGCCGCATCCCGGTCATCTCCACCGCCTCGGCCTGGAGCACGGACGAGGCCGTGGCACTGGCGCGCGAGTCCAAGGCCGCTGGCTGCGACGCGGTCATGGCAGCGATGCCCTTTTACTTCAGGCTGGAGCTTCCCCGGGTGATAAAGCACTTCCAGGCGATTGCCGCCGAGGGCCTGCCGGTTTTTTTCTACCACTTCCCGGACGTGACCGGGCTTGTGCTAACGCCGGAGGAGCTTGCCGAGATAGCAAAGATTGACAACATCATCGGCGCCAAGCTCACCGTGACTAACAGGGGGTACTTGAAAAAGGCCATTCAGGCCACAGGGCCGCACGGATGGAAGGTGTTCACAGGAACCTCGTTCCTGCTCTACGACTGCCTCGAGTTCGGGGGCGCGGGTGTTTTCTGCCCGCTTCCCCTGATTGCGCCCGGGGAGCTTACGGAAATGTATAAGGCTTTCAAGGCAGGCCACAAGGCAAAGGCCGGTGAGCTGCAAAAAAAGGTGAGGCTGGCCATACCCTTGTTCAGCGGGATAACGGCGTCTCCCAGGCTCCTGGCTGCTGGGTTTGCGCTCCTCTCAAGGCTGCCATACAGGCCGGGCAAGAGGACCAGGGGCACCCATCACCTGATAAAAGAGGCCCTCCGCTTGCAGGGCCATCCCATTACCAACGGAGTGCGCAGGCCGTTCGAGGAGGCGAGTGAGGCGGAGAGCGGGCTGGTTGGAAGGACCCTCGAGTCTCTCGGCTGGATGTGAGTTCACACAACTCATCCTTCAAACCTCGCCCCTATGCCATTTTCACTTCCGTCCTCTCCAGGTCTTTGATCCGGTCGCGGAGTTCTGCGGCCCGCTCGAACTCGAGCTCCCGGGCGGCCTCCTTCATCTCCTGCCTCAGCCCGGCGATCATTGATTCGAGCTCCGTCCGGTCACGCGCCGGCGCCGGCCCGGCCTCCGGCTCTATGGTCACGTAGTCCTGCTCGTATATGGATACCCTTATCTGCTGGATGTTCTTCTTTATGGTCCGGGGGGTTATGCCGCGCTCCCTGTTATACTGCTCCTGTATGACCCTCCTCCTGTTGGTCTCCTCCATGCAGGCCTGCATGGAGCGGGTCACGGCGTCGGCGTAGAGTATGACCGTGCCGTTCACGTTCCTGGCCGCGCGGCCGGTGGTCTGTATGAGCGCCTTCTCCCCGCGCAGGAACCCCTCCTTGTCCGCGTCCAGTACGGCCACTAAAGACACCTCGGGTATGTCAAGGCCCTCGCGGAGCAGGTTTATGCCGATGAGCACGTCGAACTCGTCCAGCCGCAGGCCCCTTATAATGTCGTAGCGCTCCAGGGTGTGAATGTCCGAGTGCAGGTACCTGACCCGGAGACCCAGGTCTATGTAGTACTCGGTCAGGTCCTCGGCCATGCGCTTGGTCAGGGTGGTGACCAGCACCTTCTCCCCGGCCTCGATGCGTTCCAGTATGCGGGAGTAGAGGTCGTCCACCTGGTCCCCCGCCGGCCTCACCTCGATCCGGGGGTCCATGAGGCCGGTGGGACGGATGATCTGCTCCACGACAAGGCCGCCGCTCTTTTCGAGCTCGTACTCCGCGGGGGTCGCGGACACGTACACCGCCTGGGTAAGTCGCTTTTCGAACTCCTCGAACCTGAGCGGCCGGTTGTCGAGCGCGCTGGGCAGCCGGAACCCGAACTCCACCAGGGTCTTCTTCCTGGAGCGGTCGCCCTTGTACATTCCAGTGACCTGGGGGATGGTCTGGTGCGACTCGTCAATGAACATGATGAAGTCTCGGGGGAAGTAGTCGAGCAGGGTGTAGGGGGCCTCGCCCGGCTTCCTGCCGGTGAGGTGCCTGGAGTAGTTCTCGATCCCGGTGCAGTAGCCCATCTCGCAAAGCATCTCCAGGTCGTAGCGGGTGCGCTGCATGAGCCGCTGCGCCTCCACAAGCTTGTTCTGCGACTCAAGCTCGGAAAGCCGCCCGGCAAGCTCATGCTCGATATTGACAATGGCCTTCTCCAGGCAGTCACGGTAGGTCACGTAATGCGACGAGGGGTATATGGCGGCGTCGGCGAGCCCGCGCACCGCCTTGCCCCGCAGCGGGTCTATCTCGCTTATTGACTCCACCACCTCCCCGAAGAACTGGATGCGTATGGCACGCTCGCTCTCCGAGGCGGGGAACACCTCGACCACGTCGCCCCGCACCCGGAAGACCCCGCGGTGGAAGTCCACGTCGTTCCTCTCGTACTGGATGTCCACCAGCTTCTGGAGCATTGCGTCCCGGTCAATCTCCTGGCCCTGGAACACCCTGACCATGAGGTCCTTGTAGGCCTGCGGGGAGCCTATCCCGTATATGCAGGAGACCGAGGCCACCACGATCACGTCCCTGCGCTCGAGCACCGCACGGGTGGCCGAGTGGCGCATCTTGTCTATCTCCTCGTTTATGGAGGAGTCCTTCTCTATGTAGGTGTCGCTGGAGGGTATGTAGGCCTCGGGCTGGTAGTAGTCGTAGTAGGAGACGAAATACTCTACCGCATTGCGGGGGAAGAGCTCCTTGAACTCGGCGAAGAGCTGGGCCGCCAAGGTCTTGTTGTGGGCAAGCACCAGGGCGGGCCGGTTCTGGCGGGCGATGACGTTCGCCATGGTGAAGGTCTTGCCCGACCCGGTGACGCCGAGCAGCACCTGCTGGGCCTGGCCCTGATCAAGGTCCTGGCAGAGCTCTTCTATGGCCCGGGGCTGGTCCCCGGTGGGAGTGAACCCGGTTGTTAGATGGAAACGGTCCATGGCCGATCAAAGGGGTATGTTAGCAAAGGTGCGGGCGGGCTTCCAGATGGACGCCGAAGCCAAGAAGCTAACGCCAAGTCGAGGGGGGGGAAGTCGCCAGGGGTAATCTGTTTATAAGTGCATGTCATGCAGTGCCCCCTGGTCATGAGGCAGAGGCAAACTTTCCATTTTGATTAATCCGTTCCGGCGCGGCGCCGTTGCCTCGGAAGTCATCAGGCTGATGGAAGAATGAATTCCTTCTTGTAGTCCTGCAGGGGCAGGTTGACGCCTTTGCTGATCCTCTTCTGGTAGATTTTACAGGTGTGGTAATGGTCGGTGCTGCACTTGCTGTAGAGCTCGTCCACGCTTAAGATGATGGTGCAGTTGAACGCTCCACACATCTTTATCTGCCGGCCCATTAAAAACTCGCAAGGCATTGTGTCTTCCTCCTTTGTTAAACGCCGCGGCCGGCCCCGCCTGATCCAGCTTTTACAGCATCATTATTGGAGCTGTTATTTGCTTGTATTGTAAACGCTCATATTCCCCCTGTCAAGAAACAATGCCTTTTTTTCAAGGCCCGTTTCCGCGGCCCTGCTCCTTGATAAGGGAGCTGAGCGCTCTGTCCACTTCCGGCGCAAGCTCCGGGCCCACGCACATGGAGGTCTCGCACCTGTACAGCTCGGCGCCGTAGTCTTCCGGGTATAAGGTGTAGCCCGCCATAACCAGGGCCGCGGCAGCGACCGCCGCGCAATATAATACTTTTTCTGATTTCAGCATCGCCTTGTCCGTCCTTTACGCTTTATTGCGCTTTCGATCATATACATGCACTTGTTCCGCTGTCAAGGAGAACGCCTTGACATTTGAAAGCTGGCATGTATATACTTGCAAGGCGAATGCAAAGGAAAGGCACGCGGTAAGTATTATGCTCCAGGTTATGAGTCCCGAAACCTGAGACCATAGAAAGGAGCGCGCCATGGAAAGGTCTGGCTCGTCGGCAACGGTCCCCGCATTGGTCTGCGCACTGTTGCTTTACCTCACCCCTTTACACGCCGCCAAGCAGGAGCGGCCCGGCGCCTACCAATGGGGAGACTCCGGCCCCTGCGACGGATTAATAAGTTCTGACGACATATCCAACATTCAAACCGCCTACACCGGAGGGGCAGCAGACTACACGGGGTGCGTGCCCCCGAGACGGGACGTCCAGGAGATCACAGGGGACGACCTTATAGGCCCTGACGATATCTCCTCCCTCCAGGACTGGTACATCGGCCACTGGTCAGCCGGGGGCGGCAACGGCCGGCCGGCCATGTTCAGGTTCGCGGACATCGAAGTGACAGCCGGAGAGACACTGCGGCTATCCGCGGAGCTGTTCGACGACCCCGCGGTGTCGAACGGCGGCACTGACCATCGCATCGGCTGGGGCGTGGTCTTCGCCATCAACGGTTCCGAGTCCAGTTGCGCCGGCGCGCTCCTGTATGGCAGGACCATGAGCCCGAACGACGTTGACGGACCCGGCCAGTTCGTATGGGGCAACACGGTTTTCGAGTACGTACAGGGATCAATGGACGCGGGGGCAAACGCCTCGGTTGTTCTCGACGCCGCCGGGTGCGCGCCCGGCCAGGAGGTGTTCATCCGGGTGATGGTCCCGGGCGACGCCCGGGCCGGGAACTCGGGCAACCGCTTCCCCGGCAACCTGTGGGCCCCCGGCCGGATCAAGGCCGCGGTCAAGAGCCCGACGCCCCAGGACGCTGACAACGACGGGCTCTCGGACAGCATCGAGCAGGCTTACTGCACGAGCCAGTCCGACCCGGACACCGACGGCGACGGTCTGTGCGACGGTAGCTGGGACGTTTACGACGGGTTCACCCTGATGTGCTTTGCCGGCGAGGACATGGACCTCGACGGCGCCGTGGACCCGGGCGAGACCGACCCATGCAACCCGGACACGGACGGCGACGGCTCGGACGACGGCGCGGACCAGTGCCCGCTCGACCCAAACAACTGGACATCAAGCGGGTGCGCGGACTGCGCGGAGAACGACGCCGACGGCTGGTACGCCGGCTGCGACGACTACAACACCATAACCGGCCCGGACTGCGACGACGCGATAACCAATGCATGGTCCGACTGCGCGGACTGCGCGGACGGCGACGGGGACTGGTGGGGATCGGGAACGAGCTGCGGCGCAACAGCGGACTGCGACGACTGGGACGACACAATATACCCGGGCGCATCCGAGGTCTGCGGAGACAGCATTGACCAGGACTGCGACGGCAAAGATTACAAGGGAGAGTGGACAAAGATAGGCTCGGACCTCCGGGTGACCTACGACTCGCATGACAGCAAGTGGTCCGCACTTGCATGGACCGGCTCAGAGTTCGGAGTGAGCTGGCCTGATTACCGGGACGGGAATTTTGAGATCTATTTTGCTCGGGTGAGTGCAGGTGGGAACACCATCGGCTCGGACCTCCGGGTCACCTACGACGCAAGTTACAGCTATGTTCCCTCCCTTTGCTGGACCGGGTCAGAGTTCGGTAATGCTTGGCAGGATACCAGGGACGGAAATGGGGAGATCTACTTTGCCCGGTTGTCTGCCGACGGGTCCACCATCGGCTCGGCCCTACGGGTCTCCTACGCTGCGGATTACAGCAGGACGCCCTCCATTGCCTGGACCGGGTCGGAGTTCGGGATGAGCTGGCCTGATCACAGGGACGGGAACTGGGAGGCCTACTTCGCCCGGGTGGGTGCGGACGGATCCAAGATCGGCTCGGAACTCCGGATAACCTATGACCCGGATGACAGCTACAGGCCCTGCTCCATTGCCTGGACCGGGTCGGAGTTCGGGGTGAGTTGGTATGATCACCGGGACGGGAACGCAGAGATCTATTTTGCCCGGGTGTCTGCGGGCGGGTCCAAGATAGGCTCCGACCTCCGGGTCACCTACGAAGCGGATAGCAGCCGGTTTCCCTCCCTTGCCTGGACAGGCTCAGAGTTCGGGGTGAGCTGGGAGGATTTCAGGGATGACGGCGACGGCATATGCGACGGCGCCACCGGCACAATGGATTGTAACATGGAGATATACTTTGCCAGGGTCTCGGCCGCCGGTGACACCATAGGCTCGGATATTAGAGTTACCAGCGACGCCAGAGAAAGCAATGATCCCTCCCTTGCCTGGACCGGGTCAGAGTTCGGGGTTAGCTGGGATGATAACCGGGACGGTAACCGGGAGGTCTACTTTGCCCGGGTGAGCGCGGGCGGTTCCAAGATCGGCTCGGACCTCCGGGTCACCTACGACGAAGGTTACAGCGAGTATCCCTCCCTTGCCTGGACCGAGTCCGAATTCGGTGTAAGCTGGGATGATAACCGGGACGGGAACTGGGAGGTCTACTTTGCCAGGATCGGACAGGTGTGTCCGTAATCATTATATTTCTGCGTTTGCAATGTTTTATATTCTAAAATAGACAGGAGGGTATTAAATTGGATATTATTGATGACATTTTAAACAATTCGACAATCGCTGCATTATTGTCAGCTATTTTTGTTTCTTACATAGGTTATAAATATGTATGGAAAAGTCAAAAACTTGGTGAGTGGCGTGCAGAGGCTATGAGAGAAGCTGTTCGTGC
>CAZYTX010000021.1:0-60483 GCA_964650485.1 uncultured bacterium
TAAATAAGCATATCTCTGGATAGAAGGAAACAGCATTTACTTTCTGCAAATGATGTTTAAATTTTTTGTACAGTAGAATTTTCGACAAAATGCCGTTGCGTCTTTGCGTCGTCGCGTCAAAAATTTTTCAGGAAAGGAGGATCAATTTATGCCGCTCTTTCTTGTTCAGCACGGAAAGCAAACACCCAAGGACCAGGACCCGGAGCAGCACCTCTCCGAGCAGGGGAAGGAGGACGTCGCCCGCATAGCCGGGACCGCCAAGGGCTACAATGTGAAGGTCTCCCGCATCGAGCACAGCGGCAAGGCCAGAGCCAGGGAGACCGCGGAGGTCTTCGCGCAAGCTCTCGACCCTGAAAAGGGAGTGGGCCAGCGTGAAGGCATAAAGGCCACCGACGACGTGAAGCCATTGAAGGACCAGGTAAAGCCCGGCGATAACCTCATGCTGGTCGGGCACCTGCCCTTCATGGAGAAGCTGGCCTCGCACCTCATAACCGGCAACGAGGGTCCCCCGGTCATAAAGTTCCAGAACGGGGGCATCGTGTGCCTGGACAGCTACCCCGACACGGAAAACTGGTGCATCAAGTGGACCCTCATGCCCAGGATAGAATAGCGTCCGGATAAAGCCCTTTCCTTGTTTGAGCCTCTCCTGGCTGGACATTTTATGCAAAGGGGGGCAGAATTGGGTAATCAAGTGGGGCGATGTAGTCGGGGTTTTGCAGGATGAACATCCTGGTGGCGTATTATACGAGGACGGGTCATACGGGCCGTCTGGCCGAGCTTATCATGGATGAGCTCCGGGTCCAGGGCCACGAGGTCGCGGTTGAAAGGATCGAGGCCAAAAAGCGGCGCAACAGGTGGATCATCCTCGCCCAGCAGATATACACCTACCCTCTCATCGCCCTTGCGCTTGCGAGCGACTCTTTCAAGGAGTGGTGGATGCTTCACTACCCCCAGGTGGAGGAGGACATCCGGCCGCTCTACCACCCGGACGTTTCCTTATTCGACTTCGTATGTATAGGCGGCCCCAAGTGGGCGGAGATATCGTATCCCCTGGCCAGGTACCTTGCCGAGGTGCGGGGCTTTGCGAACAAGCAGGTCGCGGCCTTCGCCACTTTCGGGGGGCCGCCCCTGCCTGTGTTCGAGTTGGAGATGGCCTTCAGGCCCATAAGCGACAGGGTGGAGAGCTCGGGTGGAAAGGTGGTGGCCACCCTGGGGCTCTCCAGCGGGTATCACGAGCTGTACGTGCTGCCTTTAATGAAGCTCGCGAGCAGGTGGAGGTTCAAAAAGCCACTGCAATGGTTCCATTACCAGAGCGAGTACGGGCGGGAAAGGATACGTGAGTTCTGCGAGAAGATGGAGAGATAGAAGAGACTTTTGCCACTAAAAAGCTTTTATTTCGCACAGGACGTGGATTCTGACGCCGCCCTTGGCCTTGTACTCGGCGTCGTGCTTCTTGACCAGGGATGCGAACTCGGACCGGGGGAAGTGATGCAGGATTTGACTGAACAGACTGGAAACGCGTACCATTTCCTTGTCCTCCTTTTGGTCGTGGTTTTTGGAATTGATCCAATCCCATTGTGCCACAAATTCAGGAGGACGCATTTATTCAGAGGCTATTTTGGACATCCATGAGTAGGCGTTGTCCATAGCAGAGAGCCGGTCTACGTCGAGAATTGCGCCGTCGCCATGGGTAAGGCAGTAGATCAGGCTCAACATCATCTCAACGTCGGAGGCGCCTCTGTCCCTTGATTTGAGATGGAGAAGCGACTGCAAAATCTCGGGAAGGCCGAGCTGATGCGACATCTGCGAGACGAAATAAGAGCCTGCGCTGGAAGAAATTTGCTCGTCGGTGAAGTCAATTTCGATTTTTTTTGGTATAATCCTCATAGGGCGCCTCCTGGATGAAAGGCCTAACTGGGCTTGGTCCTTTCCATTATACAGGAGAATGCCCTTTGTTATGTCCTTAACCGGGAATTAAAGGGATTGGGTCAAGAAAAGGTTCTGTTTGCTCTCGCCCCTCCGCGTGGTACACTGCGTCCTCCATGGAAGAGCCCGTATTCATGCGCGCAGGTCACCGATATTTGAAGTCCCTGCTTTTTCTCGCGCTTTTTATCCTCTTAATACCTTGCCTCGCTTTTTCCGGGGAGCCCGTGGTGACCGAAGGAGATACGGCTACAGCGGACACCCGTGAGCAGTTGCTCGACAGATACAAGGAAACTCCAATGGGTTCTTTCCTGGAGTGGCTTTTTGACGAGGACCGCAAGTACTTTGCCATCCCGGTGATAAGCTCCGGTCCCGACACCGGCTGGCTCTTGGGGCTGGCCTGGTACCACACCGACCTTTTCGGCAAGGAAAAGCGGGACATGATACTTGGGGCCATCACCACCCAGTCGGGACAGAACAACGCCATGGTCTCGTGGACCGAGCCGGGCATACCTTTGAAGGACGGTCGCATCGCGCTTTCCGCATTCCTTTCCGAGAACCCGCGGGGCGGGATCCGCTACTTCGGCGAGGGCAACCGCACGGCCTACAAAGAGGTCGCCAGCAATTATCGCTCTGACAGCCGTGGCTTCGGCGCGGGCTACATTTACGAGTTCACAGGGCACCTTACGCTCTACTCCGGTTATCACTACTCGGAGAAGGAGTTCGGCGACCCTGCCGATGACTTCGACCTGGGAGATGACGAGGCCTCCCGGCCCATAAGCGAGGTCCACCCCGAGGTGTTCGGGAGCAGGGCCTTCCAGCAAGGATATATCAAGGCCGGCGTGGGCCTGAGCCTCTCATACGACAGCCGCTCCCGGGAGCGGCTCCTCCGCCAGGGGCCGGGGTGGCGCGCGTCCGCGGGAGGGTCCTGGGCTGACAGAAGCTTCGGGGGCCGCTTTGACTGGGCTGACTGGCACGCGAAATTCGCTCACTACATCGGGCTCACCGAGAATGACAAGCACATCCTGGCCTATACCGGCTCCTTTACATACTCCTGGGGACAGGAGCCCTTCGACGAGGTGCCGGGACTGTCATCGAGCGACGTGCGCGGCTACTACTCGGGCCGCTTCCGGGGGGACAACAAGATCGAGGCCAGCATCGAGTACAGGTGGTACGCCACAAAGCACTTCGGCATGGCGCTCTTCGCCGACTCGGGAAAGGTGTTCGACCACGGGACCGACTTCTACGACGCATTCTTCACCGACTACCACCCGGCATGGGGAGCAGGATTAAGACTTAAAATACCGCCCCAGATAATCTTCAGGATTGACTACGGCATGAGCTTCGAGCAGGACAACTTCTACTTCACCATCGGGGAGTCCTTTTGAACGCAAAGAGGATGTTTGCGGTATGAAATATCGGATGTACGTGGATGAGGTTGGCAACCCGGACCTGGAAAGGTACGTGTTTTTTCTGAATACCGCCGCATGCCGGGGGGACGTAATGGCGGAGTCGAGGGGCGGCAAGGAAGACATGAGGCTTAAAAAGTCATTCACAAGGATATGGAAAAAAGGCACTGAATACGTCGAGGCCAATCAGTTCCAAAGCGCCCTCACCAGCAGACAATTGAAAGTAAAGGTAAAGGCCAATAACATAGCGGGCCTCCAGATCGCGGACATACTGGCCCACCCCAGCAGGATCGAAATTCTGAAAGAGAACGGAATGTGGGAAAAAGACTTTGCACCTCATGCAGCCAGGTTGATTGAAATACTGGCGATTAAATACCACCAGAGGCAAGGTAAAATCTTTGGCAAAAAATTCATATAAAAAAAGGCCCTTGCGGGCCAGATGGCTTTCGCCATCCACCTCCGGTTCCCCAGATTTAAAACATATTATAATAGATCACTTTGATAAAGTCAAGATTTTTTTATTCCGCGTTAATTTTCAATGAGTTATCAAAAACATCAGTTCCCCTTGGCCTTCCTCTCGGTCCAGTGGTCGAAGAGCACCATGGCGTCCTTGATCCCGGTGACCAGTGGCCAGCGCAAGGGCTCGGGCGGTATAAGGCCCGGGGTGTTGTGCACGAACAGCAACTCCTTTAGCTCGTCCGCCTCGGGCTCGAACAACAGATCGCGGATGATGAGGCCGGCCGAGGTTGAAAGCGCCACCCCGTGGCCGCAGTATCCCATGCCGTATGCCACGTTCTTCATTCCCTTGTAATAGCCGAAAGATGGCACGAAGGCCAGCGTGATGGCCACCGGGCCGCCCCAGCGGTGGGTGATCTTTGTATCTTTCAGCATGGGGAACATGCCTCGCAGGTCCTGTTCCAGCCCCTGGAATATCTTCTTGTGGCTCTCCTTGCCCTCGGTCTTGTTGCCGAAGTAATAGGGCGCGTCCCTGCCGCCCAGCAGGATGCGGTTGTCCTCGGTGGGCCGCATGTAATGCACCAGTTGCCGCTTGTCCTCGATGCCCTCGCGCCGCTTCCAGCCAACCTCCTCATACACCCTGTCTTCCAGCGGCTCTGTAAGGATTATGTAGGTGAACATGGGAACGTAGGTATAGGGCCTGACCCGCAGCCGCTGCCCGAAGGCGTTGAGCGCGAGCACGGCGTGGCTCGCCTTGACCCTGCCATCCGCGGTCTCGATCTTAATGGTGTCGCCCGGCTGGAACCTGGTCACGGCCGAGCGCTCGTACACCTGGACCCCCTTCTGCTCGATCACCCTCTTGAACTCGCGTGCCAGTCTGGCCGGGTTGAGTATGGCCGTGTCAGGCTCGTAGAGCGCGCCCACGTGCCAGGAGGAGTTGAGTCTCTCCCGGAAGGCGGGGCCGGTCAGTATCTCGATGTCCTTGCAGCCGGCCCTTTCGAAGTCCTTCTTGTTGCGCTCGAGCTGTCTCATCTGGAAGTCGTTCCGGGCCAGCACCAAAAGCCCGTTGTACTCGAGGTCGCAGTCCATGCCCTCCTTTTCCACCACCTCCCTGGTCCGGCGCACGCAGCCCAGCATGTAGTGGTGGGCCCGGACCCCGCGCTCGCCGAACAGCCACAGGAGATATGTTATGTCCCAGCCAAGGAGCGGCATGGAGAAGCCGCCGTTCCTGCCCGAGGCCCCGTAGCCCGCGACCTCGGCCTCGATCAGGGCTATCTTCTTGTCCGGGTGCTGCTCGTGGATGTAGTATGCCGAGGACAGCCCGGTGAACCCGCCGCCGATTATCGCAACGTCCACCTCGATCTCGCCGGTGAGGGGCGGATTCTCGCGGTACTGGTCGCCTTCGAGCCAGAAGCTCATCCTGCGGAAGTCCTTCATTGCATCAACCTTACCCTGCTTCCCGGACCAGTTCGAGCTTGTAAAGGGTGTTAATGGGCATTTTTCTGCTGGCGTCGAGTATTTCGATAGCCACGATCTGATTGTCTTTGGTGGTATGCAGAATTACACCCTCATCAATCTCCACCACGCATTCCGGCTTCTTGGATGACATCTCAAGATAAGCCGCATTCGCCTTTTTGTCATATTGCACCCTCATGAAGGTTCCACAACATTTATTATATCATCATCCCTGATTTTGTATAACATCACCCGCTGGGATATGCTTTGTGCAGGAGGGAAGAGATGAGCATAAAGCTTTCAAAGCTGGAGATCGAGCCCGACCCGGAGCTGCTCTCCGGGCAGATGGTGGTCTCGGGGTTCGATGGCAAAAAGGCCCCGCGCGAGCTGAAGGCAGCCCTCAAGGAGGGCCGCCTCTCCGGGGTGATACTTTTCCGCCGCAACCTGGAAAAGCCGGCCCAGGTGAGGAAGCTCACCGACAGCATAAGGGACGCGTGCGCCCTGCCGCCCCTCATAGCCATTGACCAGGAAGGCGGCAGGGTGCAGAACCTGCCCGGGCCCTTCACCCAGTGGCCGTCCATGCGCGAGTTCGGAAAGAGGGCCGACTCCGGGAAGGCCCGGGCCCTGGCGCAGGCCGTGGCCGCGGAGCTCCTGGCCGCCGGCATAAACACGAATTTTGCGCCTGTGCTGGACGTTGACACCAACCCGGAAAACCCGGTGATCGGGGACCGGAGCCTGGATTCTGATCCGCATGCAGTGGCCCGGCTGGGCTCGGCCATGATCGAGGGCTACACCGGGGCCGGGCTGCTCTCATGCGGCAAGCACTTCCCGGGCCACGGTGACGCGTCGGTTGACTCGCACCTGGACCTGCCCGAGGTGGACGTTGACCGCACCACCCTGGAGCGGCGCGAGCTTCTTCCTTTCCAGGAGGCCATAGCCGCGGGCGTGCCCATGATCATGAGCGCGCACCTGAAGGCCGCGGCGCTCGACCCCTATTACCCGGCCACCATCTCGCGCAAGGTCATGTACGATCTTTTGCGGGTGGAGATGGGCTTCGAGGGCGTGGTCATGACCGACGACCTGGAGATGGGGGCGCTCATGAAGCACATGCCCATGGAGGACGCGGCATACTCCGCGGCCCGGGCGGGGTGCGACCTTCTGCTGATGTGCTCGGGCCCGGGCCGGGCCGAGCTTGCCAGGAAGACGGTGGTGGATGCGATAAAGAACGGGGCACTGTCCATGGGCGATGTGACCGTGTCCGCGCGCAGGGTGCTTTCCCTGAAGGAGCGGTTCCTGCTGGATGGGCCGCCTCCCAAAGAGGAACTCGACAAGGTGGCGGGGTGCAAGGAGCACCAGGACCTGGCCCGGGTAACTTAGAGTTCTAGTCTTGAAATAAGCACAAAGGTTACTACATTATTCAATAGCCTGGAATCAGACATCATTGCTGATGTCCAACATGAAGACCAAACACCCAATTTACTTTGCGCCTTTGCGTCTTTGCGTGAAATAAGCCCCGGGGGAATGACCATGAAACGGGCCGCGTTCTGGGAGAAGCTGGAGGATGACAGGGTGCAGTGCCGCCTGTGCCCGCACAACTGCAAGGTCCGGCCTGGCAAGACCGGCATATGCCGCAACAAGGAGAACAGGGACGGGGTGCTGTACGCGAACCACTACGGCGAGGTCACATCAATCGCCATGGACCCCATCGAGAAGAAGCCCCTCTACCACTTCCACCCCGGCAAGATGATCCTCTCCGTGGGCACGGTGGGCTGCAACCTCTCCTGCGACTTCTGCCAGAACTGGCAGCTATGGGACGGGGGCGTGCCCACCCAGAAGGTGGAGCCAAAGGACCTGATAGAGGCCGCCAGGCGGAGGGGCTCATTCGCAATCGCATACACGTACAACGAGCCCCTCATGAGCTACGAGTTCATGATGGACACGGCAAAGCCGGCAAAGGAGGCGGGCCTCAAGAACGTGATGGTCACAAACGGCTTCTTTAACATGGAGCCCGCGGAGGAGATGCTGCCCTACATGGACGCCATGAACATAGATATAAAGTCCATTGAAAACGACTTTTACAAGAGGCTGTGCAAGGGCCGCCTGGACCCGGTCAAGGCGGTGATCGAGCGCAGCGTGAGGGACTGCTTTATCGAGCTCACGAACCTCGTGGTCACGAACGAGAACGACTCGGACGAGCAGCTTAGCGCGCTGGTGGACTGGGTGGCCGGTCTCAGCCCGGACATACCGCTTCACTTCTCCGCATACCGGCCGGCATACAAGCTGAAAAACCCGCCCACCCCCATGGAGCGGCTAATGCGCGCGTACGAGATCGCGAGGGAAAAGCTGAACTACGTATACCTGGGCAACGTGATGGCCGAGGTCGGCCAGGACTCGGCCTGCCCGCACTGTGGTGCAATGCTGGTAAGCCGCCGCGGCTACACCACCAGGGTGGTCTCGCTGCAGGGAGACAAATGCGTCTCCTGCGGCAACAAGGTGAACTTTGTAAGCGACTAGCTTTGGAGGCGAGAGTTTGGGCATACACCAAGAGCTCATAAGGACCATGACTCAGGGACTCCCCTGCGACCGGGCGGTCATAGGACCCCACCTCACCGCGGTGTGTGCCGGCGAGAGGTGCGGGCTCTCCACCACCCAGGCGCCGGCAGCAAGGCCCCACGCCAGGTCATCGGTCGAGTCTCCGGGCCTGCTCGAGGGGACAAGCCTTGCCGAGCTGGCAGAACTGGTGTTCTCGCAAAGGCCCATGGAGGCCGGGCTGGGCATGGCCGCGGTCAACGCGGGGCTGCCGATAGACGGACTCGAATTCTCGGAGGGGGACGGGGTCGAGCTTTTGAAGGAGAAGGCCGAGGCCCTGGACGCGGTGGTGGTGGGGCACTTCAACTTCGTGCACGACCTCTCCGGGGTGGCAAAGAGCGTGTCCGTTCTCGAGCTCGAGCCCGTGGGCGACGACTTGCCGGCCTCGGCCTCGCCCAAGGTGATACCGGAGGCGGAGATAGTGGTGATCACCGGGAGCGCCTTCGCCAACCACACCATCGAGCGCCTGCTCGATCTCGCAAAGGGCAAGTGGACCATGGTCATCGGGCCCACCGCGCCCCTCTCGCCCCTGCTCTTCGATTACGGGGTGGACGCCGTAGCCGGCACCCTGGTGACGGACAAGGGCCTCACCGTGAGCCAGGTGTCGCAGGGCGCCATATACAGGCAGCTCACAGGGGTGAAGAAGGTGCTGCTTAGAAAGGTTTGAGGGATCAGGAGCCTGCCCGTCGTAGCTTTAGCGGATGAGGGTGAGCTGTGAGCTTTATGATTCTCCTTACTTGCCGAAGAATATATTTTGAGTTCGACTTTTCTTATGGAACTAAGACAAGCGCTGGACCTGAAATGAATGAAAGACTGAAGGATTAAGATTAGTGCACAGGAGAAGGTTATGAAAAGCTCTGATGATAAAGAAAGACAAAACAATAAGCCCGAAACCTTTCCCGAATTCAAGATTAAGAACTTCGGCCCCATAGCGAAAAAAATGCAAGGTTTAAACAACTATGTAATTCTGAAAGGGGAGCTGTTGAGAGGGGTACAAGGAAAAATATGCGATTGTATGATCTTTTTCCGAGAGGCTAGCAACGTCAAGGTTGCCTTGGTTGAATTAAAAAGCAGCCGCCCGGAAATAGGCTCCGAAGAGGAGGAGAAGTTCAAAACTCTTCCTCCATCTTCCTCTTCAGCTTCCTCCAGTTCCTCTCGATCACCGGCCTGTTGGGGTCCTTGTCCGAGACCAGGTCCAGGGCCCGCTTGAGCGCGTGCTCGGCTCGCTCCCAGTCCTCCTGCATCATGTAGCCCACCCCCAGCGTGCTCCAGTAGGTGGCGTTGTCCGGGTCGAGCTTGACCGACTTGAGGCCCGCCTGCACCGCCCTCTCGATCTTCTGCTCTCTTAGCAGGCAGTATGCTTTCGAGTTATAGGCGTCGGAGAAGGAGGGGTTTATCGAGGTCGCGATGTCCAGGTAGCGGACCGCTTCCCTGCAGTCGGGCCTCTTCATCATCTCCACCGCCAAAAGGTTCCAGGGCGCATAGTGGCCGGGGGCTTTCGAGGCCGCGTCCCGAAACAGGTAGGGTGGCCAGCTCCACTCCATGGAGCGGGACCAGGTGAACGCGCACATAAGCGCCAGCGCGGCCGCGACCAGGGCCCGGGCGTACAATCCCCTCCTCCCCTTCTGGTCGGCCGCGTAAAAAAGTCTCTCCAGGCACCAGCCCGCGGCCATGGCCAGGCCTGCGAGCGCCAGGTAAGCCCGGTGCTCGGCCCAGGCCACGTTCAGGCTCACCAGCACCGAAGGCAGTGTCCCGGCGAAGTACCATGCCACGCCCGAGGCCGGGACCCTTGCTCCCCTGAAAACCACAAGGAGCGCCAGGACCGCAACGAGGCCGGCCGCGGGCGCGATGGCCAGGATGTCTCCGAAGGAGTCGGGCGCGGGCGCGTGGTGAAAGAAGGAGACGTGCACCGGCAGGGCCAGGAGCCTGGCCATGATAAAGGGGAACCTTAGCTGCACCGCCACGTGCTCGAACATGGACAATCCCGTCCACTGCGAGGACCACTCCGGGGCGAGCGCGTACCGAAGAGAAAGGTAGAGCGCACCTGCCAGGGCCATGGCTGCCAAGGGTATCCATGCGCTCTTCTTCCTGAACCCGGCGCCGGAAGCGTACAGGGAGAGTGGAAGGAAAGCAAGGAGGGCGAGCGAGCCCTCGTAGCTGAAAAAGGCCGTGCACGCTAGCAGCACACCCAAAGCGGACAGGAGCGCGGCCTTCCTTCCCTCGGACCCAGCGGCCGCGGCAATGCAAAGTATGGAGAGCAGGGCCGGCGCGCAGGAGATGACCATGCTTCTGGCTGACACGTAAGTAACCGCCTGCGACTGCACCGGCGCACAGGCGAAAAGAAGCCCGGCAATAAACGCTCCCCTGTCCAGCCTGAACACCCGGATGGCCAGGACCGTCACCAGCACCGAGTTGAGCGCGTGCACCAGGTACTGAAAAAGGTGCCAGGAGACCACGTTATAGCCCACCACCGCGAACTGCATCGAGTTCACCAGCAAGAGGAGCGGCCGATAAGGCCAGTTCCCGGGCTTTACGCTGAAGCATGCGGGGTCCTTGAAGAACTCGATTGGGCTTATGCTTTTCACCGCGGGGTTCTGCACCAGGGTGTTCAGGTCATCGAACACGAACACCCCTTTAATGGCCGGGAGAAAAGGGATGACAGCCGCGGCCGCCACCAGAATGAGTCCCGCTGCCTTTACAAGCCTCTCCCTGCTCACTGCGCTTTTTTCAGCTTTCTCCACTGCGTCGAAATCTCCTCTCCCGTGTCCAGTCCCCTTTGTTTAAACCATCTTATCTGTTCGGCTGCAAGCTGCATGTACTTTTTCCTCTCGGCCGGGGCCTCGGCCCGCTCTGCCAGGTCCATGTACACCCTTGCAAGGAACTTCCTGGCGTCAATAAATTCCGGGTCCTTGGAAATCGCGGTCTCGAACTGCTCCCTGGCTTTGTGCAGGTCTCCACTTACGGCATAGTATGCGCCCAGGCCGTAGTAGCCGTGCGGGTAGTCCGGGGCCGCGGTCACCGTCTTTTCGAACCAGCGCCTGGCCTCCTCTTGTTGACCCTTGCTGAAAGCTATGAGCCCAAGGTTTGCCAGGACCTCGGGCCATTGATAACCCTTGTCCACCACCTCCATGAACCTGGCCCGGGCCCGGGCCAGGCGCCCCATCTTGAAGGCCACCACACCCAGCCGGGCCTGGACCTCGGGATACTCCGGATAAATCTCCAGGGCCCGGTGGTAATGATCCTCGGCCTTTAAAAGGTCGCCCCGCCTCTCCGCAACCCTGCCAAAGAGCATCTCGGCCTCGGAGTTCTCCGGCTGGACCTCTTTCACCTCATAAAGTCTCTCTTCCGCCTTTTCAAGCTCACCCTCTTCCATCTCGATCAGGGCGAGCTTGAGGAGCGCCGACACCTTCTGGTCCTCGGGTATTGCCGGCCTGTCAAGGAACTGAATGAGTTGCTGCCGCGCGGTCTCCTTCTGTCCGGTGTCTATGTAGAGCTTGCCAAGGGTCTCGTGGGCCACCGTGTCGTCCGGGTTTATGATGAGGGCCCGGAGCAGGTAGTCCTTTGCCTTCTCGTTGTCGCCTTTCTGCTGGTGCATGAGACCGAGCCACGTCCAAGGGGTGCTCCTTTCGGGCGCGCCCTTCACCATCTCGCGCATGAGCCCGATCTCGTCGCGCCACTTTAGGTGCTTGTGCGCGGTAAGACCGGCGTTCACGAGAATGATCAAGATTGCGCACCCGAGGGCAAAGGCCCTTCTGCCCCTGCCGGGCTCCGCTCCCGTCCAGGGCGCGGCCAGGGCCGCGAGGGGCCCCAGCAGGGCAAGGTATATCCTCTCAACCGCGGCCGCCCGGAACAGGGGCGCCAGGGTGGAGGTGGGCAGCAGGCAGACCGTGAACCAGAAGATTGCGAAGCTTATAAAGGGCCTGCGCCTTATGAGCAGGACTCCCGCGAGGAGGAGCGCCGCTAAGCCGATCAAGGATGCCAGCAGGGGAGGGTGGAGGATGGAACTCGAGAATGGTATTCCCGGCAGCAGGGTGATGTTCACCGGCCACAACGCCTTTTCCAAGTACCAGAGGAACACCTTGGCCTCGTTTATCGCGTACATGGTCCTGGATATTACGGCCGGTCCCAAAACGGATGAGTATAGAAAAAAGCGCAGCGCCATGTAGGCCGGCATGAGCGCGAAGGTGACAAGGTAGAGTCGCCAGCGCGAGCGCAGCCGGAGCCCCTGTCCCCGGAGCAGGGTTGCGTCCCGCAGCAGTAAAAGCAGCGGCAGCACGAAGGCTATCTCCTTTGTGAGCAGCCCGAGCGCGCAAAGAAAAGCCGCGAGCGAGGACCGGACCCAGCCCGTCCTCTCCGCCTTGTCTGTCTGTGCAGACAGGTCTGTCACCCTGACCGCGGCCAGCATGAAGAAAACGCTGAGGAGCGTGGAGCGCGCGGAGAGGTAGGCAACGGCCTCCTGCTGCACCGCGGCCGCGGCCCAGAAAAGCGCGGTCAAGAGGGCTGCGGTGTCGCTCTTTACCCAGCGCCTGAGAAGGGAAAGCACAAGTGTTGCATTCAAGAGGTGGAGGAATATATTTACAAGGTGGAACCCGATCGGGTCGAGACCGTGCACCGCGGCGTTCAATGTGTGTGTGACCATGAGCAGGGGCCGGTACATGCCCTCTCCTGCCCGGCCGGAGAAGAGCCGGGTGTCAACGAAGAAGCGCGGTATGTTTTCCAGGCTGAATATGGCGGGGTTCTCTTTTATGTGATGGAAATCATCGAACTGGAATGGTATTTTGAGCGAGGGCAGATGTACAACCAGGCTGAAAAGCAAAAGCGCGCCGTATATGAGCGCGGCCCCCGCCCGGCTTTTGTGTGCGTTTTTAATCATTTTCCAGCCGAGTAAAGGCTATGATAGAGCGGGTTGCAATACCAGTCAAACGGCTTTTTAAAGGTGCATTCAAGCATGACGTACGCGTTTAAGTACACTTGGGAGGTGTGCGTATGATAAGGAAAAGAATGCTCGCGGCCGCGGTCCTGCTCGTGGCCTCGGGGCTTGTTGTGTGCTGTGCCACTCGGGGCTACAACCGGTGGCAGTTCAACCTCATGAGCATCGAGCAGGAGAGAAAATGGGGCGCCGAGCTTAAAAGCCAGGTTGACAAGGAGCTTGCCTCCCGGGGCATGGACCATCAGGACCCCGAGGTCACGAGCTACATTGACGACCTGGGCAGGAGGCTTCTGGCATACGCCCCCGAGATAAACTTCGAGTATACCTTCAGCCCGGTCAAGGACCCGAGCATAAACGCATTCGCCATACCGGGCGGTCACATCTACGTTCACACCGCGCTAATTGCCGAGGCCGGCTCGGAGTCGGAGCTCGCAGGGGTAATGGCACACGAGATCGGGCACGTGGTGGCAAGGCACGGGTCCGAGCGCTTCTCCGCGCTGCTTGCCGCGGTCATGGTGGGCAACATCCTGGTGGAGAGCCAGGAGGAGGAGATGGACCGGGTGCTCACCGAGCTGGCCGTGCAGGTGGTGACCACCGGCAGCATGCTGGCATACTCCCGGGCAAACGAGAACGAGGCCGACATGATCGGCGCCAGGATCATGTACAAGGCGGGGTACGACCCCCAGGGCATGGTGCGCTTCTTTGACCGGCTGCACCAGGAGAGGGGGGACATCTCCAGGTTCGAGGAGTTCCTCTCGACCCACCCCGCGCCAGAGAACAGGAAAGAGAAGGTGAAGGAATACGTCTCCGGGCTCCCGCCGAGACAGGACCTGAAGGAAGACTCGCCCAGGTTCCACACAATAAGCTCCATCTGCGAGAGCATCCGCTATCCCGAGAAGAGAAAGGATTAATAAAAGCCGCTCGCGGTTTTGACAGAGGGGACCTTTCCTGTAGGATACTGTGATCATGGAAGATTATTACGATCCTTTGGACTATCAAAACCTTGCAAAGAGCGTGGTGAATGCCCTACTGGAAAAAGAACCTGAGCCACTCTCTTCAAAAAAGAGCGGTCCTTTCCAGGGCGCAGGTGTATATGCGCTTTACTACTCGGGCGATTTTAATGCATATAGAAAGATTTCCGGTAAAGAAGTTCCAATCTACGTGGGGAAAGCCATCCCGAGCGGAGGGAGGAAGGGCGGAAAAGAGATTGTCCCCTCCACCGGCAGGGAGCTTTTCAACAGGCTTAAATACCACGAAAAGAGCGTAGATCAGGCAAATAATCTTCGCATACAGGATTTCACCTCCCGGCATCTTGTTGTGCTGCCTGTCTGGATTACGCTTGCTGAACAGTTCCTGATTAACCACTACCAGCCGGTATGGAACGTTATACTTGACGGTTTTGGAAATCATCCTCCGGGCAAGGGCAGAGGAGCCATGCGCAGACCAAGGTGGGACATAGTCCATCCAGGAAGGCCGTGGGCCATGGACCTGGTAGCAGAGGAAAATGCGGAAAATCTTATAAAGAGTGTAAAAGACTTCCTGGAAAAATAACCTTGAAGAAAAACTATTAGAGAGCTCTCAGCTCGACGGCATTTTCATACAACTCTGTCTTTTTCCGAGTCTTGCCCGCCCTTACAGATGAATTTACTATGCTGGAGCCGGTTCTCTTTGTCCTGACGAGGTGCATATCCACAAGCTCGAAACCGCGCTGCTCGGCCATGCCGGCCACTATCTCGTCGGTCTTTATCTCCACCCCCTGCAGGATATTATTCCCTATCACGATTATCAGCGTGCCGCCTTTCTTTATAAGCCTCCTCGTATTCTCCAGGAACTTTGCACAATCGTTGAAGTATGCCGCTACATAGTTAGCCCAGCCCCTGCCTCCATAGGCGCCGCGCTCGGAATTCAGTTCTCTTATTAACTCGATGTATTCCTCCAGTTCCCCGTGTTCAAACTCGAGATCGACCCTCGGCCCTGACCTTACCGTCTGCCAGAACTTCCCGAAGCTCCGGTGCTCCATTTCCGTCAGCTCGGAAGGGCTGTCCACGAACCCCAGCCAAAAAAGCTGAGGGCGCGTGTTCCGTATGTAGTGATAGTTGTTAAGGTAGGGCGGCGAGGTTATAACAACGTCAACCGTGCCGTCTTTTACCCGCCTTGCTCCTTCAAGGAAGCTTTCCGTGTATACTTTTACTCCCGGGCTGGATCTTGCGCGAGAAAGATTGCTCTGCATCAAGGAAGCGTCTTCTTCTATCTCGAAGAGCTTTTCGCTCAGAGTTGCGGCCACATCCGCGTAAAGGATGTCTTTCTTTCCTGCTGCTGATCTCGTTCCCAGGCTAGGCTCATAAGAGTAGTTGGAAAAGCTGACCATCACCGCCCCGAAGGCCAGTCGGAATATGTCTTTGATCCAGTCTTCTGAGAGCTTATCAATGAAGTCGAGAACGAAAAGCGATTGTTTCTCTATTTGGGGACTGAAAAAGGGGGAGCGGGTTTTGAAATAAGCCGGGGGGCGGCTTTTGGGTCTGGAATTATTAGACGCTGCTTTATTCATGAATGCACGGAATTCTTCTATGCTCTCCTGGAGCACGGAGAGATCGTACTTTGATGATTCCAGCTTAGTCCTGCAGGCCAGGGCGGCATAAGGATTAATCTCGAACCCGACAACGTTATAGCCTCTTTTTATGGCTTCCACCAGGGTAGTGCCGACCCCGGCAAAGGGATCGAGAACTTTGATCTTGCGGGCGGGCCCGGACACTCTCGATTCCAGGACCTCGCCAACAAACGAAGCCGAGAAGCCGGCTATCCAGGGCACCCATCTGTGCAGGGGCTCATCGCGGTTGTTGGAAAAAGCGGTATCTCCGAAACCGCCTTGCTTGAAAAGTTTCAACTGGCGGGAGCCGGAGGATTTTTCAAATGCCGGTCCGTGGTTCGAATGAGAAGAGTTTCCTGAAGATTGAGCGCCTTTCAGCCAGTCCTCCAGGGCATGCTTCAAAAAGCGCCACTCTCTGCCCACCTTCTGGCAGGGGATGCGGTTCTGCCGGGCCATTTCACCCAGCGTCTTCTCGCTTGTCCTTATATACGCAGCCGCTTCGGATAATGTAAGCACCTCTGAAGTATCTTCTTTCAATTTACCATATCCTTCTATAAGTTCTGTCCATTAATAAATATCATCTCTATACACGGCAAGCAAGTTAAATCCGCTGCTCATTTCACGGTATTGATTGACTCCCTCTTTGATAATTCCCCCTCTCCGCGCTATTATTTAGTCCATGGCGGAGGACGAACAAAGCTGCCAGCAGTGCGGCGGGCCGGTGGACCCCGAGTCGGGCCTGTGCCCGGAGTGCGACGAGCCAGCCCCCGGATGGATGGTGTGGCTTGTCTACGTGCTGATGGGGTTTTTCATGATCGGGCTCATCTACCGTTTGATCTGGCCGTAGCTTTCCCGCTTTCGGGCCGGAGGGGCCCAGCCGCGCATCCGCGGCGCCAGACGCCCTTTAGCCCGGCGGCCGTTCCGGGAGTATTTCATGGTGAACGCCCTCTTAATCGTTATCTTATGTCTCGCGGCTTTCATCCTGGCCTTTATTTTCTACTCCAGGTTCATAGCCGAGAAGATACTCAAGCTGGACCCGAACAGACCCGCGCCCTCGCACCAGCTCGAGGACGGGCTCGACTACGTGCCCTCGAATCGCTACGTGCTCTTCGGCCACCACTTCTCCTCCATCGCCGGGCTGGGGCCCATCGTGGGCCCGGCCATCGGCGTGATCTGGGGCTGGCTGCCCGCGGTGTTGTGGGTGGTGCTGGGCACCATATTCTTCGGCGCGGTGCACGACCTCGCAACCCTCTACCTGTCAATGCGCCACCAGGGCAAGTCCCTGGGTGCGCTCACCGAGAAGCTCATCGGCAAGCGGGCCCGGGCCATGTTTTTAGTGCTCATATTCTTTATCCTATCGCTGGCCATGGGGGTTTTCGCCCGGATCATGGGCGTGCTCTTCTCCACCCCGCCGCCGGCCGGCCGGCCGGCGGCCGTGTTCCCCTCCGCTGCACTCATCGTGATCGCGCTCGTAATCGGGGCTTCTGTTTACCGAATTAAAAGGCTGGGCCTGCTTTTCCCCACCGTGGCCGGGGTGGCGCTCATGGGGCTCGCCATATGGTACGGGACCGGCCACCCGGTGCGCACGCTCTTCGGTCACGAGCTTACGCTTACGAACTGGGTGGTGATCCTGCTCGCTTACACCTTCGTGGCCTCCGTGCTCCCGGTGTGGCTACTTTTGCAGCCCCGCGACTACATCAACTCCTTCCAGCTATATGCCGGGCTTCTCCTGGTGTACCTGGGCGTGCTTGTAGGCAGGCCATATATCCAGGCCCCGGCTTTACAGGCATCTCCCGAGGGCGCGCCGCTCCTCTTCCCTTTCCTCTTCATAACCATCGCCTGCGGGGCCATCTCCGGCTTCCACAACCTGGTGAGCTCGGGCACCACCGTGCGCCAGATTGACAGCGAGAGGGACGCCCGCTTCGTGGGATACGGCGGCATGCTCACCGAGGGCATTTTAGCGGTGGGCGTGATCGTGGCCTGCACCGCGGTGGTTTCCGTGGGTTCATCCTGGGGCGAGATGTACGCGTCCTGGTCATTGGTGGACAAGCACAAGCTCTCGTACTTCATCGAGGGCGCAGGGCTCTTGATAGGCGGGCTGGGCATACCGCCGCATGTGGCGGCAACCTTTATCGCGGTCATGTGCGTGTCATTCGCCATGACCACACTGGACTCCGCCACCCGCCTTCTCCGCTACAACGTGGAGGAGATAGGAGACAGCTTCGGGAGCAGGGTGCTGAAGGGCGTGCTGGGCAACCGCTTCGTGGCCTCCGCAGTGGCGGTGGCTGCCATCGGGTACTTCGCACTGCTCAAGGTGCATGAGACCATGCCCGACGGCACGGTGGTGGAAAAGCCTGTGGGCATAATCCTGTGGGTGCTGTTCGGCACCACCAACCAGATGCTGGCCGGCCTGGGCCTCCTGCTCGCCACCCTCTATTTGTATCGCAAGGGCAGGAGGATCATATACACCGCGCTGCCCATGGTGCTGGTGCTTATCTTCACGCTCACTGCCACTCTGATAAAGCTCTACCAGTTCTGGACGGACAGGTCGTGGAGCGTGTTCTGGGTGGGCCTGGCCGTGCTGGTGCTGGCAATATGGCTGGTGGTCGAAAGCGCGATAGCCTTTTCAAAAAGGGAGCGCATAAAACAAGAAGACTGAAGAAAAAGAAGGGGAGGAAAATGCGAGGACTATTTTCAAGGAAAGCGGTGTGCGCGGCCGCGCTTTTGTCCGCTGCCTGCCTGCTCTCGTGGGCCGCGGCCGGCTACGAGCCGCCGGAGCCGTCCATGCACTGGCAGGGTGAGATGGTTGGCGAGCCGACCGCTGACTCGGCCATCCTGCAGGCCAGGCTGACAAAGACCGGCAGGGTGCGGAACAAGGACGTGAAGGGAAGGCCCGGCGTCGCGGCATTCGCCCTCTCCACGAGCGAGGGGTTCGAGGACGCCTTCCGCACGGAGTGGCAGCGGGCCACATCGGAAGATGACTACATCATAAAGACCAAGGTGACCGGGCTGATCCCAGGCGCCCGCTACTTTTATCGGCTGCTGGAGAAGGACGGGGCAGAGATCAAGGCCGGTCCCACCGGGACATTCAAGACCCTTGCCGGGCAGGGCTCGGGCGAGGTGCGCTTCGTGGTGGTCACCGGCATGAACAGGTTCGCTTTCCGGGCTTTGTCGCCGATGCAAAAGCGCAAGGGCTTCCCCGCCCTGGACACCATAGTCGAGCATAAGCCCGACTTCATGGTGGCCACCGGCGACAACGTGTACTACGACACCCCTTTCCTTGGCAGGGCCAAGACCCGGGAGGGCATGCGGGCCAAGTGGCACCGCCAGTTCGCCACCCCCAGGTTCGAGCGCTTCTTCCGTAAGGTCCCGGTGTACTGGGAGAAGGACGACCACGACTATCGCTACAACGACGCGGACCCGTACGGGGACCTGCCGCCCTCGGCCGAGCTGGGCGCGGAGGTGTTCCTGGAGCAGGCGCCGGTTGCCGACCCCGGGGAAAAAGACCCGCTCACCTTTCGCACCCACAGGGTGAACGACCTGGTCCAGATATGGCTCCTGGAGGGGCGCGACTATCGGGACCCGAACATAATGCCGCCGGGCCCGGAAAAGACCATGTGGGGTGAAAAGCAGAAGGCATGGCTGAAGAGGACGCTCTTGGAGAGCGAGGCCGTGTTCAAGATCGTGGTCTCGCCGCTTCCCATGATCGGCCCGGACGACATCGAGACCGGCAAGCAGGGCTGGATACTATCCGCCATCTTCGGGGGCGCGCCCGTCGGGCAGGGTGATGACACCAGGAAGCGAGACAACCAGATCAACCCCTTCGGGTTCAAACACGAGGGCGAGCAGTTCTTCGACTGGGTGGTCGAAAACGGGCTCCTGGAGGAGAACTTATACCTGGTGTGCGGGGACCGGCACTGGCAGTACCACTCGGTAAGGCCGGACGGCGCGGAGGAGTTCTCGTGCGGGGCACTGGTTGACGGGAACGCCCGCCTGGGCAGGACCCCCGGCGACCCCATGTCCACCGACCCGGAGGGACTCATAAAACAGCACTACACCCAGGATGAGGCCTCGGGAGGGTTTCTCCAGATCACGGTAAGGCCCGGAGAGAACCGGGGGCCGGCCTCCGCGGTCTTCGAGTTCTTTGACGAGGAGGGCGAGCGCTTGTACCGCGAGGTAAAGAAGGCGAGATAGCGCAGACACCTTTTTTGTCCGGGAACAAATGGTCTGATATAAAACAAGGTCATCATGTCTCAAGATGAAAAACAGCCGCTGCCCGAGGGGATGAGCATCTCCCTGGTGGGCCTGGAAGGCGAGGATAAAGGAGCCACCTACCGGGTGGAGTCGCATCCCGCGTACATAGGCAGCGACCAGGCTGCGGAGGTGGTTTTTGCCGGCCACAGGGTTGCCGACTTTCACGCCCGGCTGGTGGTGTCGAGCGGCGACGTCTTTCTCGAGGACCTGGGCTCGGGCCCGACCGCGCGTGTGAACGACCGCGAGGTGAAGCGGCTTCGGCTCAAGGAGGGCGACATCATCGAGCTGGGAGGGGCCAGGCTGCTCCTTCAGCTTTCCACCCTTCCGGGCAAGCCCCGGTCCGCGCGCCCGGACAGGGCCGCGGAGGGGCACGATGCGCCCTCCATCTGGGCGGCCGGTTTCTCCGAGGGGTTCAGGGAGTGGTTCGAGGGCGAGCTTGCCGAAGAGCTTTCCGTGTCCGGCAGGTGTTTCACCAGCGGCGAGGACCTGCTCATCTCGCTCAGCCGGGCCCTGTCCAGGGGAGAGCCCCCGTCAGTGCTTTTCCTGGACCTCAGACTTCCCCTGATAAACGGCGTCAACTCGGCCATCGCGGCCCGGGCGTTCGAGCTCGGCTACAACCTGGAGCAGAGGACGCCCATAGTGTTCCTCTTCCCGCCGCCCGAGTCCACCGGCTTCTCCAAGGTGGTAAGGTTCTGCCAGCCCCTGCGTGTGGTGGAGCCGGGGGATAGCGAGGAGTCGGAGCGCGAGGCCGCGGCCGAGGCTGCCCGGGCCGTGCTCTTCCCGCCCGGGTCCTGAGCCGGATGTCTTCTATTCTAAAGAATTATATCACGCAAGGACGTAAAAGGCGCAGAGAGAAATGCAAAAGAAATGCTTTCTTTTTCTGATGTTGCTGCTTTAGCGCCTTTGCGTGGCGAGAAACAAGACTTTTCTTCTGGAGTTGCAAGGCCAGGGCTCAGATGCCGGAGACGAGCACGTTGAGGGGTCCGTTGTAGGAGTACTTGCCGTTCGGGGGGAGCAGTCCCGAGATCACGGGCATCTTCTGCTTGTATGACTCGCTTGCCCTGATGGTGCCGTCCAGTTTCATCACCGACCTGCCAAGGGGCCGCTTCAAGGATACGTCCCCTTTCAGGTCCATGGGCATGGCGTCGCCTTTCAGCTCCAGCTTCTCGATTTTCATCTTCCCTTTTTGCATCCGGGCTTTCAGTGAGGCTCGCTCCATGTCGAAGCCGACCACCTGTATTCCGGAAAACTGGAAGTCTGACACCGCGGGCCTTTCCACCTCCACCTGGATCTCGCCCTGCCACGTCTCGGGCCTTTTCAGGTTGTTGAGGGCCAGTTCCCTGACCCTGGCTTTGAGCTTGCCCGATAGCTCCAGGCCTTCCATGCCCGACCTGGCAATGGGGAGCATTTGAAGGGGCAGGTCATCCACATCGAGCTCGGGTATCTCGATTGAGTCCGGGCCGCTTTTCACCTCGCCCCGGATCGAGCCGCTGCCCATCCTCGCCTGGAAGTGGAAGTCAAGGGAAGCATTGGCGCCCGAGCTCGCCGCTCTTATGAGCGAGCCCAGGCTGGGCGAGAGCACCAGGCTGTCCACGGATACGGCCGAGCCCGGGGGCGCGTCGCTTTTAAGCGACTCGATGCTGAGGCCCTTTACAGCCAGCCCGAACAGGCCGTGCATGGACGCGTCCCTTATAGAGAGGCGCACGTCTTTCTTGCTGGCCTGTTTCTGCAAAGCTGGCACCAGCACGTCCGGGTCGAAGGTGAAGTATAGGAACACCAGGAACAGCCCGCAGAAAAAGAAGAGGTACCCCGCGGCCTGGAGCAGGTATTTCCTTATGTCACTCATTCTCGACTTCCGAGGGAGGGGAGTATGCCACCACCCTCATGCTCACGTCCAGCTCGCCTTTCTCGGAGAACCTCCTGTTGACCAGGAGCCTGTCCACGCGCAGGAATGCCTGTGAGGAGTCGATCTTCTTCAGCAGTCCCACCAGGTCATCGAGCTTTATCTTTTTCAGGTCCATGTCAACGTATGACTCGGAGTAGTAGTCGTTGCTGTTGGACTCGTGTCTTTTCATGGAGCTTATGGCGGTGTTAAGTCCGAGCTCTGCCACGTGGTTCGAGAGCTCGCCGTAGAGGTCGTAGTCCGGGGGAGTGCTTTTGAGCTTGCGCTCGACCAGTTTTATGGTGGGCTCGAGCCTCTTGTAAGCGTTCAGGTTCTCCTCGAACTCCTGCTTGGCCCGGAGCGCGGCCCTCTTGTCCGGGGCCTCGGACTCTCCTCCGCTGCTCGCCAGAAGATACACCGCCATGGCCAGCACGACCAGGGCCCCGGCCGCGAGCACCCGCTTCTCCCTGGGCTCCATGTCCGAAAGCCTCATTCCCCGGGCTCCTTGCCAAGGCTTATGGTGACGTCGAAGCGGAACTCGTTCTCGGACGAGCGCCTTGAGTTGTTCAGCTCCACGCTCTTGAACACGGGCACTTGCGCGATCATCTTTGTTATCTGGTTGGGGTCGTCGAGCCTGCTGGTGGTCCCCGAGATGCGCAAAGAGTCCCCCTTGTAATCGAACTTGGTCAGAGTCACGTCTATGGAACCGGGTATGGATGAAGACACCGCGGCCAGGGACTCGAGCGCCGATGGGTGGACCAGGTCCTGGTAATGCTGGTGCTTGTCTTTAGCTTCCTTGAGCTGCTGTTGTATCTGTTTCTGGGGGTCTATGAGGGGAGTATTGGGAAAGGTCTTTGCAAAGGCATTTTCAACCTCGCCCTGTATGCCGACCACCTCCATGGCCTCGGAGGAGCCGGATGTAGAGAGCTTGAACCCCAGGGCTATGAATATGAGGAGGCAGAGGACCGCGGGGAATATGAGCTTTTGCACAAGGGCCTTGCGCTCGGGCCGGTATGCGAACTCGTTTTTCCTGAAGTTTATCAGTCCTCTTTGAGGGGGGGCGTTTTTCCGCAATGCCAGCGCCAGGGGCGCGGCCAGCTCGGGGGCGATGCCCTCGGGTATCTCGCTCTCTTCCGTGAGCGCCTGTTGTGGTATGGCAAGGGCCTTTGCCGGTAGTCCGAGGTTTTTTACAACCTCCTCTTCCAGGTGCTCTGAAACCTGGCCCAACAGGACCACCCGGGTGATGGGCGGGGGGTATCCGCTGTCCATGGGGGCGTATCCCTCCAGGAAGTGGAGGGTCCGCTCCAGGGGACCGGTAATTCTATTGTACACCTCGAGGACGGAGAGTTCCGGGGGGTGCTTTGCAGTAGGCTGCTGCGGGGCCTCGCCCTCTTCTTCCCCGCTCCCGTCCTCGTTTTCCCCGGCCTGGCCCCTGGCGTCCGCCATAAGGGGTGCGCTGGTGAAGAGGCTGGTTGTGAATATGGTCCTCCCAGCCTCGACCACGCTCAGGTCTGATGAGCTTTTCTGCATGTTCAGGAAGGCTGTCCTTCCCGTGGCCTGCTCCTGCCAGCCGGGCATGTCCAGCAGGGTTGGCAGGCACAGCCTGGAGGAGGTCAGGATTATGGGGTCCAGGTTCATCCGTCTCAGATGTTCGAGAAGACCGGAGACCGTTTCCCGGTGAATGCTGGCGCAAAGCACCTTGGTGCTGCCGTTAACCTGGAGCAGGGGAAAGAAGTCGAAGACCAGTTCCTCGGTGTCAAACGGGAGGCTGCCTTCTGCCTCGAATGGCAGGACCCTGTCTATCTTTGCCTCTTGCGAAAAGGGCACCTCAAGTATTCGGAGGCTTAGCAGGGAGGAAGGGATGCCGATGACCAGGTCGCCCTTGCCCTCTTCCAGGCTCTGGAAGAACTGCTCCAGCTTGCCGGCCCATTCCTCGATGTTCTGGTTGAACACCGGGTCGTCAATATCGGGGTCGCAGATCTGGGCTATGGTGAAGGGAGGGTTTTTCAGGCAGGAGTATCCTTGAATGGTAAACCTTTCCCCCGCCCTGCCGGATATTGCCACGCACTTCCAGCAGGCGTCGTTTATGTCCAAACCTATAAGCGTCTTTCCCATTAATCCGCCCGGGGTGTATTTTATCCGCTGAATTTAATGCTAGGAGCCTTTAAATTGTTTGTCAAGAACAGGCCCTTGTTTGTTCCCTTCCCCGGCACTTTATCCGCTGGCGTTGACAGCCTGATTTGTCTTAATTACTTGACAAAACTGTGAAAGCTCTGATAGATTTTACCTGCCACCATGGATGCTCTCCCAGGCTTTTAATTTTCAGCTCACGAGGCTTATCAGATGACGGGCGGCTGGTTAGATAAAAACTCATATCACCACTCGCGGTTCTCGAACCTGGCTGCGCTCATAAGAGCGAAGCAGTCCCTGGGCGTGAGCGTAAGTGTTGGGCTCCCCTGCTTCAACGAGGAGTCCACCATCGGCCAGGGCATTCGCGCGATCATGTCCGAGCTGGTTTATAATTATCCGCTGGTTGACGAGATCGCGGTCATTGACGGCGGCTCCACCGACCGCACCATGGAGATAGCCCGAGATGAAGGCGTGGACGTGTACGTGAGCGACCAGTGCCTTCCGCGCATGGGGAGTTCACCGGGCAAGGGCGACAACCTGTGGAAGAGCCTGTTCGTCCTCAAGGGCGACATCATAGTGTGGCTTGACGCGGACATAAAGAACATGCATCCCAAGTTTGTCTACGGCCTGGTGGGACCGCTTCTCTGCCAGCCGAACATCAAGTTCGTAAAGGCTTACTATGAAAGGCCCCTTCACCGGCCGGGGGAGGACGACGAGTACGGCGGCGGTCGCGTGACCGAGGTCCTGGTCAGGCCCCTGTTCAGCGCCTTCTTTCCCGAGCTGGCCGAGCTCTACCAGCCCTGCTCGGGCGAGTGCGCCGGCAGGCGCGAGCTTCTGGAGCTGCTGCCGTTCGCCGCGGGCTACGGTATAGAGACTGGCATGCTGATTGACATCGTCTCCCGCTTCGGCCGGGATGTGATCGCCCAGGTCAACCTCGACAAGAGGGTCCACCGCAACCAGTCCACCACCGCGCTCGGCAAGATGGGCTTCGAGATCATCCACGCCTTCCTATCCAGGCTGGAGGCGCTGAACAAGGCCAACTTTAACCAGGAGCTCTACGAGCTCTACTACAAGCTGAGCTGCGGGCCATCGCTCTACAGGCTGGAGGAGACCTCGGTCCAGCTCAACGAGCGGCCGCCCATGTGCACGGTGCCCGAGTACAGACAGATGCGCGGCCTGCCCGGTTGATCGAGCCTCCCTATATCCCTATAATATATAGAGCATAATGCAAGATCGCTGATCCATGTTACAGGATGGAGCGGGGAGTAATTTTAAATGGACATAAAAGAACTTCTGGAGAGGGGACTATACCATTACGGGCTGGGCGAGGTTGACAAGGCGCTTGAGCTTTGGAAACAGGTGCTGGCCCTGGACCCGGAAAACGACACGGCGCGGGAGTACATCCAGATCGAGACCGGGAGGGCGGTGGAGGCCACGCCTTCTAAAGAGGTCCCGGTGGCCGGGGAGTACCACGAGCCGGGGCCCGTGCCGGAGCCTGCCCGGTCAGCGCCGCTGTCGCCCGAGTTCATCGAGGGTCAGCAGTATCTGCAAAGGGGCGAGTGGGAGACTGCCATGCACAAGTTCGGCGAGGCCCACCGGTCCGATTCTTCAAACCCCATGTACTGGGCGCACGTGGAGCTTTCGCGTGCCCGTCTGATAAAGGAGGTCATAGACCAGATGGGGGGCATGAGCAGCATACCGGCCCTCACCGTGCCCCTGAACGAGCTGGTGGGGCGGAAGAGCTTCACCCAGGAGGAAGGTTTCGTGCTCTCTCTCATATCCGGCGAGACCGGTTTTGAAGACGTTATCAGCCTGAGCCCCCTGCCCCGGTTCCAGACCTATCATATTATCTACCGCCTGCTTTCCGAGGGCCTGGTGAAGATACAGAGGGGACTGGAGTGAGTTATAGCAGGGACATAATCAATAACCCTGAAAGGACCCTGCTCTACTTCCTGGATGACCCGGCGGTAGTGATAAGCGCCGGGGGCAGGGTGGCGTATGCAAACCCTTCATTCCTTAGGCTGTTCGACCTGGAGCTTGGAGCGGTGATCGGCAAGCGCTTGTCCGCGGTGGCCCTGGAGTGGATGCACGCCACGGTAATGCAGCAGTTCCGGGACACGGACCTTGGAGAGGGGGTCCGCCATTTCCGGCTGCACAGCGGCAACCGGCGTTTGCTGGTGAACATGTCGGGGATCAACTTGAAGGGCCGGGTGGCCGGAGCGGTGCTCACCTTGAGAGACGAGACCGGGGAGATCAGTAACAGTCGGCGCAACCTTGAGCTTTTCCGGGCCATGCTGGACGACGCGTCGAAGTTCATTGATGATTCAAGCGCCGGCTCGAAAGGGTCCGGGGACGGGCGCGAGAGCGAGTTGATACGCGGTTTCGAGCAGTGTCTTTCCAGGCTCCGCGAGTTCGGCGAGGTCTTTCTGGGTGAGATAAAAACGGAGAGCTCGCACTTCTACCCCGGTAAGCTGGTGAAGATGGCCCAGAAGTCCATGAGGCCCGCGGCCGAGCAGCGGGGAGTATTTCTGGAAGAGGGGATGCAGCGGGAGCTGCCCAGGGTGGTTGGAGACCCGGCGCTCTTGAACCGGGTGCTGGCATTGTTGCTCGACTACATGATAAAAGGTGTGAGGGAAGGGGAGGCGGTGATCGCGGGAGCGGAACTCTTGCTCTCAACCGAAGGAAGGCCCCGGCTCTCATACTCGGTGACCGGCACTGGCATGGTGAGCGACGCGGAAGAGCTAGGCGAGATATCGGGCAGGCTGGACAGCTACTCCGGGCTGCCGGATAACAAGAAGCTCCGGGTGATGCGGCTCTCACTTGCAAGGCGCCTGGTGGGGGCCATGGGCGGAGACGTCACCGTTGCCGCACACGAGCTTGCCGGGACCTCCATATCCGCGCGAGTTCCGGTGGAGCTGCATTACCAGGGCGGGTGAGTTCAGGACCTCTCCTCAACCTCCTCGTCTCCCCCCGTCCTCGCTCGCTTCCTTGTCCTCCATGCCCAGCTTTTCAAGGCGGTATCGAAGAGACCTGAAGGTCACGCCCAGGAGCGCGGCAGCCCTGTTCTTTACTCCGCCTGTCCTCCGCAAGGCCTCTTCTATGAGGCGCCTTTCCATCTCCTGCAGCCTGGCGTCCAGGTCAACCCCCTCCTCCGGGAAATGGACGAGTGGCCCCTGGCATTCCTCGCTTGTCTTGCACACCTTTGCTGGGAGGCTGTCGGGTGTTATGTAATCCGACTGGGTGAGGCTGATGGCACTCTCCATGGTGTTCTCCAGCTCGCGCACGTTGCCGGGCCAGTCGTAAGACTCGAGGGCCTCTTCGGCCTCCCTGGTTATGCCTTTTATGTTTTTTCCTATCTCGAGGGCATGGATTCGCAGGAAATGCCTGGTGAGCAAGGGGATGTCCTCCCTCCTCTCCCGGAGGGGCGGCATGTGCACCTGTATGACATTGAGCCTGTAGTAGAGGTCTTCCCTGAAGCGGCCCTCGCTCACCGCGGTCTCCAGGTCCTGGTTGGTGGCCGCGATCAGGCGCACGTCCACGTTCACGTCGGCCACCCCGCCCACGGGCCTGAAGGTCTTGTCCTGTATCACCCGCAAAAGCTTCACCTGTATGGACGGTGGAATCTCCCCGATCTCGTCCAGGAAGATGGTGCCCTGTCTGGCGGCCTCGAACAGGCCCCTCTTGTCGTGGTACGCGCCTGTGAAGGCCCCCTTGAGGTGTCCGAAGAGCTCGCTTTCCAGGAGTTCGGAAGGGATGGCCCCGCAGTTCACGGTGACAAAGGACTGGTCGCGGCGGGGGCTGTTATAATGCACGGCCTTGGCAACCAGCTCCTTTCCCGTGCCCGACTCCCCGGAGATCAGCACGTTCGACTTGGTGGGAGCCACCTTGCGGATGAGGTCGAACACCTGCTGCATGGGCGCTGAGTTGCCCACCAGGTTCTCGAACACGTACTTGGACTCCACTTCCTCCCGGAGCCGCAGGTTCTCGCGCACCAGCCTGGCCTTCTCCAGGGCCTTTCTCACCACCAGCTTGATCTCGTCCACCTGGAAGGGCTTTGTTATGTAATCGTAAGCGCCCAGCTTCATGGCCTCGACAGCGCTCTCGGTGGATGCGAATGCGGTGATCATTATTATCAGGGCCTCCTGGTCCATCTCTTTTGCTTTTTGCAGGACCTCCATGCCGGTCACCCTTGGCATCATGATGTCGCAGAGCACCAGGTCGTAGTTGTCCTCGCCGATCATCTTGAGGGCATCCTCTCCCGTGGACGCGGTCTCCACCTGGTATCCTTCCTTTGTAAAAAGGATCTCCAGGAACTCGCGCATGGAGAGCTCGTCGTCAACCACCAGTATCTTCTCCACCTCAGACGCCTCCCCCGGGAGCACCTGTCGTCTCGGTTTCGGACCCGGCCCGCCCTTGACCCCGGGGCCTTGCCGTCCTGGGCAGACGGATCACGAACCTCGCCCCCCCTCCGTCATTGTCCTCCACCCATATCTCTCCTTCCATGGCCTCCACTATCCTGTGGACCATGGAGAGCCCCAGGCCGGTGCCCTTCTCCCGGGTGGTGAAGAAGGGGTCGAATATCTTGTCCTTGCACTCGGCCGGTATCCCGGCGCCGGTGTCCTCCACCTCCAGCCTGAAAGCGGCCCCGTCGCCCTGCAAAGGGGCCCTCCCGTCCTCCTCCCGGTCTGAGACCCTTATGGTCAGCAGGCCGCCCTCGGGCATGGCCTCCACCGCGTTGTTGACCAGGTTCCACATTATCTGCTCGAACATCTTGGGGTCGGTCTCCACCTGCATGCCGGGCTCGACCTCCACCTTCCATTTCAGCCCGTATGGTATATCCGTCCTGTGCTTGTAGACCTCGACTATCTCCGGCACCAGGTTGTCCAGCCGGAGCTTCTCGATGTTGCGGGGCTTGGGGTTGGCGTAGAGCAGGAAGTCGGTGATGAGGCTGTTCAACCGGTCGGTCTCCCTCACCACGATCCTCATGAGCTTTTCCCCGGTGCGGTCGAGCTCGAGCTCGGAGTCAAGCACCTGTATGGACCCGCTTATCGAGGCCAGTGGCGTCCTGATCTCGTGGGCTATGCCCGCGGCCAACTGGCCGACCACGGCCAGGCGGTCGCTCTGTCTGAGCTTCTCTTCCATCCTCCTTATTTCCGTGACCTCGTCGCATATGACCAGCACGCCCAAAAGCTCGCCCGAGGCGCCTTTCAGTTGCGTTATCCTGAACTCGAGGTTGCATTTATTCCCGTAGGGATTGTACCACAGGACCTCCTTTCTGAGGGGATTTGATCCCGGTATCTGCGAGAAGTCCAGCTCTTCAAGCTGGGGAAAGAGGTCTATCAAACTTGTTCCCAGGGCCCGGCCCGCGTTCACGCCGGTGATCTTTTGTGCGGCCTCGTTGAAAGAGGTTATCCTCGCTTCCCGGTCCAGGGTTATAACCCCCGAGGAGAGCGAGTGTACGATGTCGTCGTTCAATGCCTCGAGCGCGTCCCTGTCCCGCATGGTCTCCTGCAACTCGTGCCCGGTGATGCGGAGCTTCTCTGTGAGGTAGCTGGAGAGCGCAGCCATGACGAACATGGCCGACATGTTTATGAGGAAGGCGTAGATGATGTTGTTCCACCCCATGGCTGCGTACTCGCCCAGAAGGTCTTGTATGATCCCCTGCTCCAGTCCCGCCAGGATGCAGCCGTAAGAGAGGCTGCCGGCGGCCGCTGCCAGGAAAGCGCCCCTCCTGTAGAGCAGTATGCCGGCTATTATGATGGCGAGCAGGTACAGGAATGAGAATATGCTCTCGTACTTGCCGGTGGTGATGTAGATAAGGGAGGTGACGAAGACGATCTCCCACAGGATGTGTACGTAGGCCAGCGCCTTGAGCCTCCTGCTCCACCTGAGAAGCAGTGCAGACACCAGGGTGATGAAGTAGGTGGCTGCTGAAAGGATGTAGAGCGCGATCAGCGGCAGTGTAAGGAACGACTGGGTGCGGGTCAGGTGGATGATTATGGTGGCCCCCAAGAGGAAGGTCACTATTATCACCCTGAGGAGCAGAGATAATTGCAGCCGCCGGTAAAGCTCGTCACCGGCGGCTGAAGTGCTCCGGGCCATCATCATGACGGCCCTTCCTCCTTGTCCTTTGTCACCCGGCGAAGTTACCGGCCATGGAGAAGATGGGCAGGTACATGGCTATGGCCAGTCCGCCTACGGTCACGCCCAGAAACACCATCAGCATGGGCTCCATCATCGAGGTCAAGGCCGCCACCGCGTCGTCAACCTCTTCCTCGTAGAAGTCGGCTATTTTTGCAAGCATGGAGTCGAGCGCTCCGGTCTGCTCGCCAACTCCTATCATCTGCACCACCATGTGGGGGAACACATCGCTGTCATGCAAGGGCTCGGCAAGGGTCTTGCCCTCTGAGATGGCGTTTTTCACCTTCATGAGCTCGCTCTCGACCACCCTGTTCCCGGAGACCTTGGCCACTATGTCCAGGCCCTCCATTATTGGAACGCCCGAGCTTATCAGGGTCCCCAGTGTGCGGGTGAAGCTCGCCACTGACGACTTCCTTATCAGGTCGCCCACCACCGGGATCTTTAAATAAAGGGTGTGGAGAAAGAACTGACCCTTTTCATTGGAGTCGATGGCGTAAATGATGCCCGCAATGCTGCCCGCTGTGACGATGATTATCAGCCAGCCCCACTTGAGCACCAGCCAGTTGCTCAGGTTCACCACAAACTGGGTCAAGGCGGGAAGCTCGGCGCCCATGTCATTGAACATCTTTGCAAAGGTGGGAATGACGAATATCAACAACACTGCAACCACAACCACCGCCACCGTCAGAATGACGCCAGGATAGACCATGGCGCCCTTGATCTGCTTTTTCAGGCGCATGGTCTTTTCCATGGCCAGCGCCAGCCGGTTCAATATGGTGTCCAGGATGCCGCCGATCTCGCCGGCGCGCACCATGTGCACGTAGAGGTTGTCGAACACCTTGGGGTGCTTGGCAAGTGCGTCGGCAAAGGTGGAGCCGGATTCCACGGTGGACTTTACGTCCGTTAACACCTTCTTGAACGTCCGGTTTTCCATCTCCACGGAAAGAAGGTCCAGGCACTGCACCAGGGGAAGCCCGGCGTCAATCATGGTGGAGAACTGCCTGGTGAAGATAATCAGGTCCTTGTCGCTCACCTTGGGCTCCATTCCCGGGATGCTGAGCTCCATGTTGAGGTCCAGCTTCTTCTTGATGGAGCCCTCAACAGGGACGATCTCGCTTGCCCGCAGCTTTGCGGCCACTGCCTGGGCGTTGTCCGCTTCCATCACTCCCTTTTCCACTTTTCCGCTGCTGGTCCTTCCCTCCCAGTTGAACTTGGCCATTTTCAATTCTCCCTTGTTTTCCGCTTCTGCTCCTTACCTTGCGGGAGCGCGCGTGGGAGCGCCCTTCTCGATGATCCCTTTGAGCTCCTCCACGTCGCTGCTCCTGCCTAAAGCGTCCTCCAGCGTGATCATCCTCTTGAAATAGAGGCTGGACAGGGACTGGTTGAAGGTCAACATCCCGAACTTCTCCTGGCCAACCTGCATGACCGAGTAGATCTGGTGAATCCTGTCCTCCCGAATCAGGTTCCGTATTGCGGGGTTTGGTATCATCACCTCCAGCGCCAGCACCCGGCCGTGTCCCGAGGCCTTGGGTATGAGGTTCTGGCAGATCACCCCCTCGAGCACGAAGGAGAGCTGGGCCCTGATCTGCGGCTGCTGGTATGAGGGGAACACGTCAATGATGCGGTTTATGGTCTGCACGCACGAGTTGGTGTGCAGGGTGGCGAACACCAGGTGCCCGGTCTCCGAGGCCACCAGCGCCATCTCCACCGTCTCCAGGTCGCGCATCTCGCCTATGAGCACCACGTCCGGGTCCTGGCGCAGGATGTACTTGAGCGCGGTCTTGAAGCTCTTGGTGTCGGTGTTGATCTCCCGCTGGTTGACGATGCAGTTCTTGTGGGGGTGCAGGTACTCGATGGGGTCCTCGATGGTGATGATGTGCTCGTGGCGGTCGGCGTTTATCTTGTCCAGTATGGCGGCCAGGGTGGTGGACTTGCCCGAGCCGGTGGGACCGGTGACCAGGAGCAGGCCCCTGGGCTTGGCTGCCATGGTCTTCACCACCGACGGAAGCCCCAGCTCGTCGAAGTCCATGATCTTGAAGGGGATGGTGCGGAAGGCCCCGGCCACCGCGCCCCGCTGCATGAAGATGTTGGAGCGGAAGCGCGACAGCCCCTTGACCCCGAAGCTGAGATCGAGCTCGCTCTGCTCCTCGAAGCGGTGCTTCTGCGAGTCGGTGAGGATGGAGTAGCAGAGCTGCTTGGTCTCGGGAGCGGTCAGGGGCGGTGACTTGAGCGGCAGCAGCCGGCCGTCCACCCGGAGCTGCGGAGGCGCCCCCGTGGTGATATGGAGGTCCGAGGCCCCCTTCTCGATCATGGCTTTGAGCAACTGGTGAAGATTAGGCATATTGCACTACCCCTCTCGATAAGATTTTAGCTAGTCGCCCGCGGTCACCCGCATGACCTCCTCCACCGTGGTCATGCCCTCGACCAGCCGGCGCAGGCCCGACGTTCTGAGCGTGGACATTCCAAGCCGCATGGCCTCCTCCTTGAGCTCGGCCGAGCTGGCCCCGTTCAGCACCAGCTCCTTTATCTCGTCGTACATGTACATGACCTCGGAGAGGGCGATCCTTCCCTTGAACCCGGTCTCGTTGCACGCGAAGCACCCCTCGGCCTTGTAGCACTGGGCCGAGGATGCCTCCTCCTCGGAGAGCCCCAGCTCCACCAGTTGCTGCGTCGGGACCTCCGCTGGGACCTTGCACTCGGAGCAGAGCTTTCTGGCCAGACGCTGGGCCTGGATGATGTTCACCGAGCTGGCCACCAGGAAGGGCTCCACGCCCATGTTGAGCAGCCGGTTGACCGTGGAGGGAGCGTCGTTGGTGTGCAGGGTGGAGAGCACAAGGTGGCCGGTGAGCGCGGCCTTGACCGCGATCTCCGCGGTCTCGAAGTCGCGGATCTCGCCCACCATGACGATGTCCGGGTCCTGTCTTAAAAAGGCGCGCAGGGCCGCGGCGAAGTTGAGCCCGATCTCCTCCTTCATCTGCACCTGGTTGATGCCCATGAGGTTGTACTCCACCGGGTCCTCCGCTGTGCTTATGTTGGTGTCGGTCTTGTTGAGCTCGGAGAGTGCCGAGTACAGGGTGGTGGTCTTTCCGGAGCCGGTGGGGCCGGTGACCAGCACCATGCCGTATGGCATGTGTATGGCCTTCTGGAACAGATCGAGCTGCTCTTGGAAGAAGCCGAGCTTTGTCATGTCGAGCTGCAGGTTGGACTTGTCAAGCAGCCGGAGCACCACCTTCTCCCCGAAGAGGGTGGGGAGCACGGACACGCGGTAGTCCATCTCCCTGTCCTTTCCCAGCTTGATCTTTATCCTCCCGTCCTGCGGCAGCCTGCGCTCCGCTATGTCCAGGTTGGACATGATCTTGATACGGGCCACTATGGGGTTCCTGAGCTTCATGGGAGGCTTCATCACCTCGTAGAGCACCCCGTCAATCCTGTAGCGCACCCGGAAGCTCTTCTCGTATGGCTCCACGTGGATATCCGAGGCCGCCTTTTTGATGGCGTCGGTGAGAATGAGGTTGACGAGACGGACAACCGGGGCGTCGTCGCTGGCCTTCTCCAGGTCGGTCACGTTCACGTCCTCTTCGCCCTCCTCGCCGAGGGCCACGTCGAACTCGTCCTGGAGGTCGCCCAGCATCTCGTCCAGGTTGTCCTCCGCGGCCTGGTAGTACTTGTCCACCGCCTCCAGGATGGTGTTCTCGGGCGCCACCACCACCTCTATCTTGTAGCCGGTCAAAAACTCGATGTCGCTCTGGGCGAACATGTTGGAGGGGTCGGCCATGGCCACCACCAGGGTGGCCCCGGCGCGGTTTATGGGGATTAAAACGTGCTTTTTGGCCTGCTCCTCCGGGACCAGCCGGATGACCTCGGGGTCTATGTCGAACTCGCCAAGGTTGATGGAAGGCACCCCGAACTGCTTGCTCAAAAAGTCGGCCAGGGCCTCCTCCTGTATGAAGCCCATCTTGGTCAGGTTGGCCCCCAGACGGCCGCCGCGCTTCTTCTGCTCCTCCAAAGCCTGCTGCAGTTGAGCGGGAGTTATAAGGTTCTCCCTGACCAGAAGCTCACCCAGTTTCTGGGCCATATTGTTCCCCCTCTAAAATTCAGTCTTTTCTCTTTACTTTAGTATTTTACCAACCCGTAGCCCAATTTGCCAGTACAGTCAATTTAAGCAGACAAAAATGTCCCTGTCAAGGCGCTTTTAGTTCCAATTCCAATCCGTTCCAGGCCCCTGCCCCCCCCTCTCGGCATTAGATGACGCTTGTGGATAAGAGGATTCAAAACAGGTGCGCTCTCCAGGGGCGCCTGTCGCATGGATTGTATCTCAGCGCCAATAATGGTAATTTAGGCAGGTGGAGGAATTTTGCCAATGAAGAAATTCTCGACCAAGTACCTGGACATGCTGGCGTCCTTCGGCATCCGGCCCGAGGACCTTCCCGATGATCTCAAAGGGAACCCTGTACGCATTCCCCAGGTGAACTTCGACGTCCCCCTGGAACAGAAGATGAAGGCCAAGTGCGGCCCCCCGCCGTACGCGGTGCGGGCGAAGCTGATCGAGGACATAATCGAGAAGCTGGAGGCGGAGCTGGAAAAGCAGTGGAAAAACATCGCCGAGACCTACAACCACGACCCCGAGAAGTTCGAGAGGATATGGAAGGCGGTGGTCGAGACCCTGGACCTTAAGAAACTCGACGAGCTCATAAAGGAGCACAACACATACTACCCCATCGAGGCCAACCTGCGCGAGGACCCGGACACCGGACAGCTCATGATCGGGGCCACCCCCTGGAAGCCGAAGAAAAAGGTCACGCCCAAGTCCCTGATCGAGAAGTTCCCGCCCGCGCTCGACAAGGCCCTGGCAGCAAAGGCGCGGAAAGAGTAATAACGGGGTCCCGGGGCGCGTTTACGATAAGCGCCTGTCCCCGGGAGAGTGCATAAACGCGCCGGCAAGGCCCGCGGGCGAGCAGGTCTTGCGGAAGCGGTTTTCCAATACCATCCACCATCCCGTGCTCTCCAGGGGTTGTAATCTCCTTGTCATGTTGTTATCTTCCAGGGCAAGGGCTTTTATGGGAAGAGGTTTTCAAATGAAGCACGGAGCCATGGCGGCAGCAGCAATCCTGGTGTGTGTTTGCGCGTTCTTTCCGGGCTGTGAGAAGTCCTCCGACAAGTACCTGGTAAAGAGGCCGGAGGAGCGCCCTAACCTCCTGATACTGCTGGTGGACTCCTTGAGGGCGCGCCAGCTCCAGCCCTACGGCCATGATTTCAGTGTCTCCCCCAACCTCGACTCCTTTGCCCAAAAGGGCATACGTTTTGCCCGGGCCTATACCCAGGGGGCCCATACAAAGGTCTCGACCGCTTCTCTCTTCACCGGGCTCATCCCCCCAAGGCACGGCGTGCGAATGTTTAAACATATCAAGGGAGGCTTGAAGACCAGGCCCCTGAAAGACTCTTACACCACCATGGCCGAGCTCTTCAAAAACAAGGGCTACACCACTCTGGCTTTCTCCACAAACCCCCACGTAACCGAAAAGGAGGGGTTTGGCCAGGGCTTCGATCACATGTGGTACGTCCCGGACAACGAGATATCCACCGAGAAAGTGAACGAGAACGTCATCTCGGTCATGGAGTCACGGCTTGGCTCCAAGCCCTATTTCGTGTACGTGCACTACATGGCCCCGCACTGGCCCTACTCTCCGCCGCGAAAATTCTCCAGCAAATTCACCAGGGGAATGAAAACCGTGAGGCCCCTGAACCGGAGCGGTCCTGCAACGGGGGTCAGCCCCGCCAGGAAGAGATACTCCATGGCCCTTTACAACGGCGAGATACTTTACTGGGACCACAACTTCGGAAAGCTGATGAGCCAGTTCGAGGAGCGTGGCTGGCTGGAAAACACGGTGGTGGTGGTGCTCTCCGATCACGGGGAAGAGTTTTTGGAGCACGGCGGCAAAGGCCACGGATACACGGTTTACGAGGAGTTGCTGCATGTTCCACTCATCATGGTGGGAGAGGGCATATTCGAGCAGGGAGAGAGCTACGAGTACAGGGTGCGACTGATAGACATCCTTCCCGGCCTGTGCCACCTGGCTGGAATCTCCACCCAGGACCTGGATATAGACGGGACCAATATGTTCAAAAAATCCAGGCGCGAACCGGAGAACTACCCCCTTGTCTACGCGGAAGCAATAAAGGGGAAGCTGCCGAGGACCATAAGGACCCGGAAGTATCAGATCATATACAACGAAAGACCCGGGACGTGGGAGCTCTACGACATAGAGTCCGACCCCCAGCAGCATAACAACATCTACAAAAAGGACCATCCCGCGGTGGCTGAGCTCGGCCCCCTGCTCATGAAGCTAAAGGGCAACGAAATTGACATGCAGCAAGTGCCGGTGAGGAAGCTGACCCCCAGGAAAAAAAGGAGCCTCGAAAGCCTGGGATACATCGAGTAGGCCAGAACTCCGCGCCCGCGGCGGAAAATCTTGAGGGTCGTGGCAGCACCCCGCCCTGCTCCGGTCCGGGGCCCGCTTCTTTTACGCTTTGTAAGATTACCTGTATAATTCTTTCTCAAGGCAATGAGGGTCTGTCTGTTAAGCTACCGGGGCAACATGTACTGCGGCGGCCAGGGTGTGTACGTTTACTACCTCTCCAAGTTCCTGGCAAAGCAGGGGCACGAGGTGCACCTGGTGCAGGGGCCGCCATACACCTGGGACACGCCCTGGTGCGTGCAGCACCGGCTGCCGAACTACAACATGTTCGCCACCCGCAAGTTCTTCACCAGGTTCATGGGAGAGGGCGAGACCCCCCTGTCCCTGTTCCAGCCCGGCCACTTCTTCGAGTTCGCGGCCACCAGGTTGGGCTTCTTCCCGGAGATGCTGGCCTTCTCCATGCGCGCGTACAACCTGCTCAGAAAGCTCTGGGACAAAAAGCCCTTCCACGTGATACACGACAACCAGACCCTGGCATACGGCCTGCTGCTCATGAAGCAGTTCGGCGCGCCCGTGGTCTCCACCATCCACCACCCCCTGTCCGAGGACAGGACCGCGGACTTCCAGCAACTGCCCCAGCTTATAGAGCGCATAAAGAGGGTGGCCTACTACCCCGTGGACATGAACAGGAGGGTGGCCCCCAGGCTGGACGACGTGATCACCGTGTCCAGGACCGCGAAAAGGAGCGTGGCAGGCTCCTTTGATATGTCCGAGGACCGCATCCGGGTGGTGCACAACGGGGTGGACACCGAGGTCTTCCGGCCGGACCCCTCGGTGAAAAAGGTCCCCGGAAAATTGGTCTTCGTGGGCAACACCGAGGACAGGAAAAAGGGGGTGCGCTACCTGCTGGAGGCCATGATCTACCTGCCACGGGACGTGACCCTGACCGTGGTGGACGGGGGCGCGCCCAGGGACCTGTTCATGAGGGAGCTCAGAAAGCGCCTGAGCCTGGACGGCCGGGTGTTCTGCACCGGGAAGATACCCACCGCGGAGGTGGCCAGAAAGTACCGCGAGGCCGAGGTGGCTGTATGCCCTTCCGTGTACGAGGGGTTCGGGTTCCCCGCGGCAGAGGCCATGTCCAGCGGCCTGCCCGTGGTGAGCACAACCGGAGGGGCCCTGCCCGAGGTGGTGGGAAAGGACGGAGGGGCCGGGTTCCTGGTCCCGGCCCGTGACCCGCGCGCGCTGGCAAGGAAGATAAACAGGCTGCTCGAGAGCGCGGGCCTTAGAAAAAAAATGGGAGAGGCCGGCAGGGCCAGGGTGGAAAAGCTCTTCTCCTGGGAGGTGGCGTGCAAAAGCATGACCGAGGCCTACAAGGAAAACATCGAGCGGAAGAAGAGCTATAATAGGAAAAAGATCAGAGCGGTTTTCTAAAGAATATGGGGTGCGGGCACAATCATAAAGGGTAGCCCACATAGCTTGCTATGTGGGCGCCGCAAGCCAAAGGCTGGCTACGCCCAGGCGCAGGATGCGTGTATTGGAAATAAGGAGATGAATTTAGCTGGTCGTGCTCTTCATCCTGCTCGCTTTGCTCGCGCACATAGCAAAGCTATGCGCGCTACCCGATTTTCAACATCGCAGACAATAATTATGCGGTTTTATCTAATCCCACAACTAAAAATAAGATAACAATGATAAATACGGACACACTCAGGGTATCAGTCACCGACCGCTGCAACCTCCGTTGCATCTACTGCATGCCGGCTGAGGGCGTGCCCCTCATCCCCCACCGCGAGGTCCTCACCTTCGAGGAGACCGAGAGGGTGGTGCGGGCCGCGGTGCACTGCGGCGTGACCAAGGTGAGGATCACCGGCGGCGAGCCCCTGGTGAGAAAGGACGTGCTTCATCTCATAAGGAAGCTGGCCCGGGTCCCGGGTATCCAGGACCTGCCGCTCACCACCAACGGTGTGCTGCTGGCAAGGCTGGCCCGTGACCTGAAGGAGTCCGGCCTTACAAGGGTCACCGTGAGCATGGACACCACCCGGCCGGAGAGGTTCGAGCAAATCACCAGGAGGCCATTCATGCAAAAGGTCATGCAGGGGGTCCGGGCGGCGCTCGACCACGGGCTGACTCCCATCAAGGTGAACGCGGTGATAGTGCCAGAAGTGAACGACGATGAGGTCATGGACTTTGTGGCGTTCGCAAAAGAGCTTGATGTCGAGGCAAGGTTCATCGAGAGGATGCCCATTATTGACCGCCGGCTCCATCCACACTGCGGCATCTCCGCGGACTCCTACATACCCTCGGACGTGCTGAAAGAGCGCATCGAGGATGAGGAGGGCGCCCTCTCGCAGGTGGAGACCGCGGCGGGCTCAACCGCCCGGGTGTACGAGCTTCCCGGAGGCCGCGGCAGGGTGGGGTTCATCGCCCCTTTAAGCCACCCCTTCTGCGAGCAGTGCAAAAGGATGAGGCTCACCCCCGACGGCAAGCTCAGGGTGTGCCTGGCAGAGGGGACCGAGCTGGACGTGAAGGGGCCCTTGAGAAGAGGGGCCTCAGACCACGAGCTCGCCGACCTCTACAAAAAGGCGGTGGAGCTGAAGCCGCATAAAAAGGCCGCCTGCTTCAGCCCCACCAACAGGACCATGTCACAGATCGGGGGGTGAGACCATTCCACCGGCACTTATAGAATCTCAGAATAACATTGATGTTTCACACGGAGGCGCCGCGGCGGCGTCGCGTCAGCCAGCACTCAACCCGGTTTAACCGGGCCGTGTATTCTGTTACCATGATTTCCGTGGAAAACTCAGGAATTAAAAAGGCGCTGGTGGTGAGGATGGGCTCCATAGGCGACGTGATTCTCACCACGCCGGTGATCGAGGCCCTGGCTGAGAGGTGTCCCCGCGCCAGCATTGATTTTCTCACAAAGAAGGAGTACGCGGACCTGGTGAAAAACCACCCGGCCCTGGGAAAGGTGTGGGGCTTTGATCCCGGGAGCGGGTTCAGGGGTCTGCTCGATCTTTGCACTGATATCAAGTCGAGCGAGTACGACCTTTTGATGGACCTTCACCGAAACCTCCGCAGCACTATTGTAAGGGCCCTCGCAGGGGCCAGGATAAATACAGCATACAATAAGCACACCCTGAAAAGGCTGCTCCTGAAGTGGCTGAGGATCAACCTGCTAAAGGGCGCGCCCCCGGTGGCGGACCGCTACTTTAGCGCGCTCTCGGGACTGGGCATATCCAGGGAAGGGCGACTGCCGAGGCTCTTCATTGACCCTGAATCACAATCGAGCGCGGACGCCATGCTGGAGCGGACCTGTGTGCGAAAGTCTGGACGCCTCATCGGCGTGGCCCCGGGAGCAAGGCATGCCACCAAGAGGTGGCCGGCTGAGAGGTTCGCGCATGCGGCCCACCAGCTAGGAGGACACGACTCCCATGTCGTTATGATCGGCGGGCCGGGAGACATCGAGGTTGCGGCCCTTGTGAGCTCCGAGCTCGAGAGTCTTGGCACTCCCTGCGCTGACCTGTCTGGAAGAACCACTCTGCTTGAGACCGCAGCCGTCATAAGCCGGCTCTCGCTGCTGCTCACCAATGACTCCGGGGTCATGCACATGGGGGACGCTTTATCCGTGCCCATGGTGGCCGTGTTCGGGCCCACCACCCGTGAGCTTGGCTTTTATCCTCTGGGGGCGCTTTCCGCGGTGGCCGAGGCCGAGGGGGTCTCATGCAGGCCCTGCTCATTGCACGGTGACAGCCGGTGCCCGAAGATGCACCACAAATGCATGTACGACCTGGAGGTCGGCCCTGTGGTCATAGCCGCCCGGGAGGTCGAGTCCATGGCGCAAAAAGGCGCGGGTGAAACCGCTCATTCAAGGCCGGAGGCGCGGGAGCAGATAAAGAGGGGCAACGCATGATAAAGGCCGTCTACAGCTTTCTTGTGGCCCCACTCGGGATAGCCGGCTACAGGCTCTTCGCGCTCGGGGACCGGAAGGCGAGAGGGTTCTTTGCAATACGTAAAGGGATGTTCGAGGAGCTCCGGAAAAACGACCTCCCTGCCGGGCGCACCAGGGTGCTCTTCCACGTGGCCTCCGTAGGAGAGCTGCTCCAGGCCATGCCGGTGATGGAGGCGCTGGCGAACGAGCAGGACCCGCCCGCGGTGGTGCTAAGCTTCACCTCACCGTCGGTTACGAAAAACATGCCAAATAACGTGAGAGCCCACCTGGTCACCCCTTCGCCCCTGGAGCTTACCTCCAGCATCAGAAGGTTCATGGACGAGATCGAGCCAGACCTCCTGGTGTTCTCCACATACGACGTATGGCCGGGCATGCTGATGGAGGCCGCGGAAAGGGGGGTGCCGGCGCTGCTCATAAACGCGGCCCTGCCCGGGTCCGCGGGCCGGCTCAGGTTCCCGGCCAGGGCTTTCCATGCAAAGATATACAGCCTGCTGTCGGCAGCGGGCGCCATAGCCCCCGAGCACGCACATCGGCTGGCAAGGCTCGGGCTGGCCCCGGGCAAGGTGCGCGTCACCGGCAACTGCCGGTTTGACCAGACCCTTTCGAGGTGCAGGGCAGTGTCCCGGGATGACCCGGATGTAAGCATACTACCCGGGTTCGAGACCTTTATCGTGGCCGGGTCCACATGGCCCCAGGACCACAAACACCTCCTGCCCGCTCTCGGGCGGCTCCTCCGTGCGCACCAGGACCTGGCCGCGGTCATAGCCCCCCACGAGCCCGGCCAAGACCACGTCCAAGAAGTCGAGGAGTTCTTCAAGCGCGCGGGCATCGGCGTCGTACGCTACTCGAGTCTTGCAAGGGGAAGCGAGCGCGGCCATGGAAGGGTGGTGGTCGTGGACAGGCTGGGGGTGTTGTATAAACTGTACAAGAGGGCCAGCGCCGCATACGTGGGAGGAAGCTTCCACCAGGGCGTGCACAACGTGATGGAGCCCGCGGGCATGGGGGCGCCCGTTGTTGTGGGGCCGGTGCATAAAAACAGCGCCGAGGCGCTTGACATGATACGGGCGGGTGGAATAAAGGTCGCCGGCACGGACAAAGAGATCGAGTCCGCGTTCAATGAGTGGATAAACCAGCCTGAAAAGCTAAAAACCGCGGGGGAGGCGGCCGTAAAGGTTGTCGAGCAAAACGCCGGCGCAACCTCCCGCACCGCGGCCCTGATAAAAGAGTTCATGGATTCGAGCGGCTGACAAAAAAAACAAGGCAGGGGGTAAGCCGATGTCCAGGACATATATAAAAGACGTGAAGGTTGGTGACAGCATATCCGAGTTCTACCTGGTCAAGTCCAAGCGAAACAGGACCACCAGGAACAACAAGCCGTTCCTTGACCTCGACCTCATGGACAGCTCCGGCATAGTGAACGCAAAGGTGTGGAACGACGCCGAGCATTACTCGGGGCTTTTCCAGCGCGGCGACGTTGTCAAGGTGGCCGCGAAGGTTGACGAGTACCAGGGCAGCAAGCAGTTGAAGGTGGACAAGCTGCGGCCGGCCGCTGACGACGACGAGTTCGACATGGCCGAGCTCATAAAGAGCTCTCCCCTGGACCCCGAGGTCATGGTCTCCTATCTCGATGAACAGGCTGGCTCGATAAAGGACGACAAGCTGCGGGAGCTGCTCCGCTCTTTCCTCGATGACCCCGGGTTCATGGAGGGCTTCAAGAAGTCCGCTGCCGCCCGCAACGTGCACCACGTCTACGTCGGCGGTCTCCTGGATCACACGGTCAAGGTGACCAGGCTGGCCGCGTTTGCCGCGGAGGAGCTCTACCCCGGCGAGGTTAACCGGGACCTTTTGATCTCCGGCGCCATCCTCCACGACGTGGGCAAGGTCCGCGAGCTGGACTCGGGCGCCGAGGTGGGCTACACCAGGGAAGGGTACCTGGTGGGACACGTGATCATGGGCTCGGCCATGCTGAGGGAGAGGGCCGCGAAGATTCCCGGCTTCCCCGAGGACACGCTGCTGCTGCTGGAGCACATACTGGTTTCCCACCACGGGGAAAAGGAGTGGGGCTCGCCCGTGGTGCCCATGACGCCCGAGGCCATGATAATCCACGCCGCGGACAACCTGGACGCAAAGACCCAGATAGCGCTCACCACCATTGCCGAGGACCCGAACCCGGACGAGGAGTTCACCCAGTACCACCGCACCCTGGCAAGGCACTTTTACAAGAAGCCCCCGGACGAGGACGAAGACAATTGAGGAGTGGGCATAATTTTGAGGGTAGCCCACATAGCTTTTGCTATGTGGGCGCCGTAAGCCAAAGGCTGGCTACGCTCAGGCGCAGGATGCATTTAATGAGCAAAAGGAGATGGACACTTTACCGCTGGATGCTTTTCATCCTGCTCGCTTCGCTCGCGCACACAGGCGAGCTGTGTGCGCTACCCGATTTTCAACATGGCAGACAATAACCAGGCGCATTTATTTTGCCCGCGCCTCGGATGATTAGGCGTAATATGGTATCTAGATGAAGTACGAGTACTTTATAGGGCTCCGCTACCTGCGGGCCAAGAGGAAGCAGACCTTCGTGTCCGTGATCACCGGCATTGCCGTGGCCGGTGTGACCGTGGGCGTGGCCGCGCTTATCATCGTGCTCTCGGGCATGGCAGGTGTGCAGGATTACATGCGCGACAAGATACTGGGGTTCAACGCACACCTGATAGTGGGAAGGATCGGGGGAATAGACGATCCCCGGGAGGCGCTCGCAAAGCTGGAAGAGGTCCCCGGAGTCACCGGCGCGTCCCCCTACATCGAGGGACAGGTCATGATACGGGGCAGGGCAAAGTCCAAGGGGGCCCTGGTGCGGGGCATTGACCTGGACACCGTGGAGAGGGTGATGACCATAGGCGAGCACATCGTGCAGGGGTCGCTGGACCAGCTTGCCGAGGACTCGAAGGCGTTCCAGGATGACGACCACCTGCCGGTGATCGCGCTCGGCCGGGACATGGCGGTGGAGCTGGGCGTGTTCCACGGCGACCGGGTGTCGGTGATAGTGCCCGAGGGGGCATTGACTCCGCTGGGCATGAGGCCACGGGTGCGGCGCTTCCGGGTGGGACCGGTGTTCAAGTTCGGCTTCTGGGAGGTGGACTCATCAGTGGCCCTGGTGAGCCTTGAAAAAGCGCGCGAGCTGTTCAAGACCGAGGACGTACACGGGATCGAGGTCAAGACCACGGACATCTACGGGGTGGGTGAGACCAAGGCCGCGATTGACAAGGCCCTGCCCCCGTCGTATTACGCATCCACCTGGATTGACCAGCAGAGGCAGCTCTTCGCGGCGCTCAAGATGGAGCAGCTCCTCTCCGGCCTGATACTGTCTCTCATCATGCTGGTGGCCGCCTTCAACATCGTGTCCATGCTGCTCATGCTGGTGATGGAGAAGTACAGGGACATCGCCATATTAAAAAGTATGGGGGCCGCGGACAGAGGGATCATGAGCATATTCGTCACCCAGGGCACGGTGATCGGGATCATCGGCACACTGCTGGGCGTGGCCCTGGGGCTTTCGGTGTGCTGGCTGCAGATGAGATACGAGATACTGCGGTTCGACCCGGCAATCTACCAGTTCTCCAGCGTGCCCATGAAGGTGAATGTTGAAAACGTGGTCGGGGTGGCCATAGGCGCCATGCTGCTCTCATTCGTCACCACCCTGTACCCTTCCTGGCAGGCGGCCCGGAGCAAGCCCGCGGAGTCCTTGAGGTACGAGTGACATGGAAGCCGTCCCACTGGTTAGCGTGCAGGGGCTTTTCAAGTCCTTCCAAAGGCCCGAGGGCGAGGTCGAGGTGCTGCGGGGGATTGACCTCGACATCGCACCCGGCGAGGCCGTATCAGTGGTGGGAGAGTCGGGCACAGGCAAGTCCACCCTGCTCCACGTCATAGGGGCATTGGAGCCGCCCACCAGGGGAGGCGTGCTCATCCAGGACACGGACATAGGGAGCCTGGAATCCAAGGACCTCGCAAGCATCAGGAACAAAAGGCTGGGCTTCGTGTTCCAGTTCCACCACCTGCTGCCCGAGTTCACCGCACTGGAGAACACCATGATGCCGGGACTCATCGCCAGGCTGTCCATGAAAGAGGCAAGTGAAAGGGCCGGCAGGATACTCTCCGAGCTCGGGCTGGCGCACAGGCTCACTCACAAGGTGGGCGAGCTCTCGGGCGGCGAGCAGCAGAGGGTGGCAATAGCCAGGGCGGTGATCATGAGCCCCATGATCATTCTCGCGGACGAGCCCACCGGCAACCTGGACGCAAAGACCGGAGGCGCGGTCGAGGAGCTACTGCTGGAGCTCAACGAAGAAAAGGGCATCACCCTGTTCGTGGTCACCCACAGCGAGAGGCTGGCAAGGAGGATGGACCGCTTGATAAGGCTCCACGACGGACAGGTAAAAGAGGTGGAGGAGCTTAAATAACTCCTGGTGGGAGCGAGCTTCTGCTCGCGATTATCGAAGCCGGAAGGCCTCTCCCACAAATCAAGACCCTGAGGGCCCTCGCACATATTTTTCAAACCATCCGCTTTTTCCGCTTTTTTCCCTTGACAAGCGCGCCGTGTTTTGATACGATCTTCACCGCTTGGTGAAAAAGACTGGGAGGCGATATGCAAGAGGCCGCACAAAAGCATGTATCCATCGAGCGGGCGGGCAGCGCTAAAGAGCGGAGCTCAAGGGACAAGATACTTGACGCCGCGCTATCTGTTTTCGCCCGCAAGGGTTTCGAGGGGGCCAGCACCCAGGAGATATCCGAGTACGCGGGCGTGAACAAGCGTCTTATCTTCTACTACTTCGAGAGCAAGGAGGAGCTCTACCTTGCCTCCCTGGAGGAGTTCTTCCAGGGCGTGGACAGGCTCTTGCAGAACTTCTGCGTAAGCCCTGCGGACATGGAGGACAAGTGGCTCGCCCTCCTCAAGTTCAGCGACAACTTCATTGACTTCGTGGCCGGGCACCAGGAGCCGGTGAGGATACTGGTGCGCGAGATTATGAGCGAGGGCAGGTTCATGGACGTGCTGGTAAGCCGGTTCATCCGGCCCACCTTCAAGGCCGGCGAGCAGTACCTTAGCGGGCTGCTCTACCCCGGCGAGTCCGACCAGAAAGCCATAAAGCACCTGCTGCTCAGCTTCGGGGGGGCCAACATCTTCTACTTCCTGCTCTCGCCGCTGCTGGAGAGGGTCTGGGACATGGAGACCGCGTCCAAAGAGCAGCTCGACGAGCGCAAAAAGGAGATGCGCAGGTTTATCCTGCGCACCCTTTAAATGGCAAGGAAGCGTTTTTTCACCGTGCGGTTAAAAAGGAGGGTTTGACATGGGAGTGCTGGACGGCAAGGTGGCCCTGGTAACGGGCGCCGGCCTGGGCATCGGCAGGGGCGAGGCGAGGATGCTTGCAAGAGAAGGGGCTAAAGTGGTGGTAAACGACGTGGGCGTTGAGCTTGACGGAGAGGGTGGCGACCAGAGCATTGCCCAGAGCGTGGTGAACGAGATAAAGGAAGAGGGCGGAGAAGCGGTTGCCAACACCGACAGCGTGACCGACCACGAGGCGGCCCGCAAGATGATCGAGCAGGCGGTTGACACCTTCGGCAGGTTCGACGTGCTGGTGAACAACGCCGGGATCACCCGTGACAAGATCATATACAAGATGGACGAGCAAATGTTCGACGCGGTGGTGGCGGTGCACCTGAAGGGGACCTTCAACACCGGCAAGTGGGCCTGCAAGCACTTCCGCGACAACGAGCAGCAGGGAAGGATTATAAACACCACCTCGGCCGCGGGACTGGTGGGCAACTTCGGGCAGACAAACTACTCCGCGGCAAAGGCCGGCATCGCGGCCATGACCCTGGTCTGGTCCAGGGAGATGGAAAAGTACGGGGTCACTGTAAACGCCATCGCCCCCGCGGCCAGGACCCGGATGACCATGGCGGCCTTCGGGGAACTGGAGCCTGACGAGGACGAGGACTTCGACGCCATGGACCCGGATAACATCGCGCCCCTGGTGGCCTGCCTGGCCTCGGACCAGGCCGCGGCAGTGAACGGGCAGGTGATAAACATCTCGGGAGGAGACATAGAGATATTCGAGCCCTGGAAGCCGAGGACCAGCCTCTCAAAGGACGGGAGGTGGGAGGTCTCCGAGCTGATCGAGAAGATGAAGGAGATATTTTAAAGGGTTTCTTGACGCAACGGCGCAACGGCACAACGGCTATTATTTCTGATGCATTGGAATGGGAGCTTGTTTAATAAACACAAATGCGGTTTCAAGCAAAACAAATAAACAAAAAGATTCGTAGCGCCGTAGCGTCGTTGTGTCAAAAAACTACTCGCAAGCAGGAGAGTTGACATGGCTGACAAGAGTCTGATCGGCAAGGAGACCCCGCCGGGGGAGGCCGAGGCTGACCTTGAGGAGATCAAGGAGTTCTGCCGGTCAATAGGAGACGAGAGACCAGAGTACGTGGACGAGGATGCCGCGGCCAGGGGGCCGTTCGGCTCAATCGTGGCGCCGCCAACATTCCCCATGCGGTTTTTGTTCGACGCGCTCGACCCGGACCTGTTCTTCGAGCTGGACCTGAACCTCGCAGGCATAGTGCATGCCGAGCAGGAGTTCGTGTACGAGCGGCCGATCAAGGCCGGCGAGAGGTTCAAGATCATCGGCAAGGTGCACGACGTGTACGAGAAGGAGGGGCGCTCCGGCATGCTGGACTTCGTGACCTTCCAGGCCAAGGGGGTCGAGCAGGACAAGGACGAGCTGGTCTTCACCGCCTACATGACGCTCATATCCAGGCGGCTGGAGCAGTGAGGAGGGGTAAAATGGCAGGCTCCATCAATTGGGAGGACATTAAGGAAGGCCAGGAGTTCGAGCCCTGGGAGCGCGGCGGGCTGGGAATCGAGCTCTTCCAGGAGTACGGCGAGGCCTCGGGAGACGGGAACCCCATGCACACCGACGAGGAGTACGCCCAGGACCTGGGATACCCCACGGTGTTCGCGCAGGGGATGCTCATCATGGCCTTTGCATCAAAGTACGTCACCGACCTGGCAGGGGCGGGCAACATAAAAAGGATATGGTCAAAGTTCAGGAAGCAGACCTGGCCGGGCGAGACCCTGCGCTTTTCGGCAAAGGTTAAAAAGAAGTACGAGCAGGACGGGAAAAAGCTCCTTGACCTGGACGTTACAGGCGAGAGCACCGAGGGCGAGGAGAAGATCGTAACCGAGGCCACGGTGATATGCGGATGAAAAATGCACCGGGTGGCCCATACGCTTGCTTGCAACCGTATGGGTTCCCAAGGAACAGGTGCTCATTTAGGTTTGTGTTTTGAGGGATGAGGTTTGAGGAAATCGGATCAGGCAGCGGGTAGCGCACACAGCTTGCCTGTGTGCGCGAGCGCAACGAGCAGGATGGATAATGAACCAGGCACAAAAATCATCTCCCGACTTACAATACATGCACCCTGCGCCTGACGGCGCCCACATAGCAAGCTATGTGGGATACCCGCTACCCGCTGCGAATGATAACAAGATAACCGGCGCTGAAGGAATTTATCTTGCGTCTGATAATCAGGAGGGTTGAGAAATGGCCGAGCTGAGAGAAGCGGTGATAGTTGACTGCGTGCGCACCCCCTTCGGCAGGGCGCACAAGGAAAAGGGTTTCATGCGGAACATACGCTCTGACGACATGGGGGTGATGGTGCTCCAGGATGTGGTCAAGCGCACGGGCATCGAGCCCATGGAGGTTGACGAGGTGATCCTGGGCGCGGTGGAGCAGCTTGGCGAGCAGGCCCACCCGGGCCGCAACTGCCTTGTGCTGGCCAAGTTCCCCTTCGAGATTCCCGGGCTCTCGGTGGAGCGGGCATGCGTGACCGCGATGAGCTCCATACACGTGGCCGCAATGTCCGTGATGTGCGGCATGGGGGACATCTACATCGCAGGGGGCATAGACTCCATGACCCACATCTCCCTGCCGGTGGTCACGCCCGACACCGACTTTGACGAGCTTTTGAAGGAAGAGAACACCATGCTCTCGGCCATGAACCCCAACCCGGCAATGTACGACGAGCTGAACCCCCTGGAGCTGGTCGGAGGAATCACCGCGGAGAAGCTGGTCCAGATGTACAACATCACCAGGAAGGAGATGGACGAGTGGGCGGTGATGTCAAACCTGCGCGCGGTGGAGGCACAGAAGGCGGGCAGGTTCAAGGAAGAGATCATGCCCGTGACCGGCCTGGACGAGGCCGGCAACGAGTTCACCCTGGACTATGACCAGGGCCCCCGGGCAAACTCGAGCTATGAAAAGGCATCCACCCTGCCCACTCCCTTCATGCCCGAGGGAGGCACCATTACCGCGGCCTCGGCATCCGGCACCGCGGACGGGGCCGCGGTGTGCATGGTCATGAGCAAGGAGATGGCGCGAGAGAAGGGGCTGAAGCCGTTCGCGACCATAAGGGCCATCGGTGTGGCGGGGTGCGATCCCACCATCATGGGATACTGCGTGGTCCCGGCGACAAAGAAGGCGCTCAAGATGTGGGGCAAGGACATACAAAACATCGAGCTCATCGAGATAAACGAGGCCTTCGCATGCGTGCCCATAGTGTTCATGAAGGAGTTTGAGATGGGCTCGCCAGAGATCATAAACGTAAACGGCGGCGCATGCGCCATCGGCCACCCGGTGGGGGCAACCGGCGCCAGGATCACAGGCACCCTGGCGTATGAGATGAACAGGCGCAAAAACCGCTATGGCCTCGCAACCATATGCGGTGGATACGGCCAGGGCGGGACCACCATCCTCGAGCGCGAGGACTACGACTGGGGAGAGTTCAGGAAGGTGTGAGGCTTGAGGGGTGAGATGTGAGGTTTGAGTTATGAGCTTTGAGGGATGAGGAACGGGTAACATACATAGCTTGCTCTGAAGCCCTGATGTACAAAAAGGAGTTATTATGGATTTCGAGCTTGACGACGACGTAAAGCAGATCAACGAGGCCATCCGCCGCTTCGTGGAGAAAGAGGTCCTCCCTCTTGAGGAAAAGCACAAGCAAGACGTGTGGGAGGGCCGGTTCAATGAAAAGGTGCTGGAGCTGGGGGCCGGGATCAGGAAGAAGTCGGTCGAGCTGGGCTACTACACCCTGCACATGCCCGAGTCGGTGGGAGGGGGCGGCATGGGTCACGTGGCCATGACCGCCTTCCGCGAGACCATAGCCAGGTCGGGCACCATACTGCTCGGCATGTTCGTGCTCGGGGACCCGCCCATGGGGCCCACGGTCATGCTGGCAAACTGCACCCCTTTTCAGAAGGAGCGATACCTCGACCCCCTGATGAAGGGAGAGAAGACCACCTGCTTCGCACTCACCGAGCCGGCCGCGGGCTCGGACGTCTCCGCCATAAAGACCAGGGCCGTGAAAAAGGGTGACAAGTACATCGTCAACGGGCAGAAGCACTTCATCAGTAACGGCCCCTTTTGCGACTTCGCCCAGGTGTTCGTCATGACCGACCCGGAAAAGGGCATGAACGGCGGCTGCTCCCTGCTGCTCATAGACGCCGACGCCCCGGGTTTCACCAGGAACATACAGAAATCAATGGGCGACGACGACTTCCAGGCAGAGTTCTTCTTCGAGGACTGCGAGGTGCCGGCTGAGAACGTGGTTGGCACCGAGGGGCTGGGGTTCGTCGAGGGCATGAAGTGGCTGTCCGCGGAGAGGCTGATAGTGGCAATTGACGGGGTGGGCATGGCCGAGGAGCTGCTTCGCATGGGGGTGGATTACGCAAAGGTGCGCGAGCAGTTCGGAAAGCCCATCGGCAAGAGGCAGGCCATACAATGGATGCTGGCCGACGCGGCCACCGAGATTTACGCGGCCCGGTGGATGACCTACCACTGCGCCTGGCTGATAGACCAGGGCAAGGACGCCATGAAGGAGATATCCATGGCAAAGCTCTTCGCATCGGAGATGGCCTTCCGGGTGGCTGACAACGTGCTCCAGGTGCACGGGGGCGTAGGGTACATGAAGGAGCTGCCGGTGGAAAGGGTATTCCGGCTGGCAAGACTGCTCCGCATAGGAGGCGGGACCTCGGAGATACAGAGGTTCGTCATAGCGAGGTCTCTAGGACTGTGATAAAACCAAAAGGAAAAAGGAGGTAATGGAAAATGGCTGTAAATTCACCCAGGGAATTCATTGAGAACATGCTCCCGGATAAGCTGTCCGACCCGGAGAAGCTCAAAGGACTCGACTTCTCGCTCCAGTTCAACATCACCGGGGACGACGGTGGGGAGTGGGTGCTGGAGATCAAGGACCAGCAGTCCAAGATCAGCGAAGGCGCCGCGGACAACCCCAAGATCACCCTGAAGATGAAGGACAAGGACTTCGTAAAGCTGGTCAACGGCGAGCTCTCGGGGCAAAAAGCCTTCATGTCGGGCAAGCTAAAGTTCAAGGGCGACATGAACACCGGGATCAAGCTCCAGAAGCTGGGCATCATCTGAAGAGGGCCCCGCATGCGGTACACAGCCTACGGATACGGGAGGCTTGCGCTTGCCGCGGGGTTCGGCGCTCTTTTCTTTCTCGCCGGCGCGCTGATCCTCGGGGCCGAGGAACAAAAAAAGGACAAGGACGCCAAGGCCGTGTTCCAGGAGATGGCCGCCGCGGTGTCCAAGGTGCAGGACTACGAGGCCGAGTGGTCCCACATGAGCTCGGCAGCGGGAGAGGGCCCCATACGCGGGCTGATGGTGTACCGCGGAAAGTTCCTGCGCTCACCCGCGCTCTACTACAAGAAGCTTCTAAGCAGCGAGACCAACTACGTGGACCCCTCCACGGAAGGCACGCAACTGATATACGACTCCAAGGCGGACGTGGTCAAGGTGCTGCTTCCAGGGGCCAAGAAGTTGCTCGGCAAGGTCCACATCTTTCCCGAGGACCCCAAGGCGCTGTGGCTGAACAGGGAGGGGTTCAAAGACGAGTCGCTCTGGCGGCAGATCGAGATGTGGAAGCAAAAGCTAGAGTCCGGGTCACTCTCCATCGAGCGCGCGGAGCAAGAGGGCAAGCGCTTCGACGTGCTGGTGCTCGAATTCCCGGTCATATCCGTGGGCAAGAGGCCGCTGATCTCGCGCATAAAGATATGGGTGGACCCCGACTCGCGGCTGCCTCTCCGGAGACAGGGATTCGTAAAAGGGCGCCAGGACCCGGTTCTGGACTACCGTATTACCAAGTTGAATACGAATAAAGGGCTTGAGCCGGAAGACATCGAGTTCCAAGGCCTGTCCCTCTGGTCGTTCCCCGCGAACTTCGTCTCAAGCGCCGAGGGGCTGGACCAGCTCGAGTTCCAGCCGATCGAAAAAGCGGACCAGGAGCCGCGGGGTTTTAATACTATCCTTGATAACTTCGCCTCGGAAGCGGCGAAGATAAAGGACTACAAGGCCGAGATGAGCATCTCCCAGAGATACAAAAGGATAAAGCTCGCCGGCAAGATGACCTCGTATGTCATCAAGGACCCCTTCTTTTTCCTCTTCGAGTTCAAAGACGAGTTCAGGACCAACCACCTGGGCATGGCCTCCGCCGGCACAAAGGTGTGTTACTACCGGGACAAGAGGAGCTACGCCTCTTTGGGAGGAGGGGCCATGCGCCTGGTCGGGGTACAGCTCATGCACGTGGACGACCCCCGCTCGGACTTCATCTTCGGTGAGAGCCTCTACACCCTGAACATCTACTCGCTCCTGGACCACATGATGTGGTTCAAGCAAAACGGGGAGACGGGCTCAGAGACGGTGATGCTCGATGGAAAGCCGTGTCCGCGCGCCATCATGAAGAACCCTGCAAGGCCCAAGGTGGGCATGATCCAGGACGTGAACGTGGTCTTTGACCCGGACACCTGGCTGCCAAAGAGGGTCGAGTACCTGGGCTACGGGCTGGAGGGGGCCTTCGGACTGGTCGAGTACAACTCCATAAAAATAAACCCCGGGCTCTCGGAAGAAGAGCTCAGGTTTGAATGAAGCGTGAAAAAATCCCGGACGTGAAAAGGAGAACATATGGCGGACGAGGTGCTCTACGAGAAAAAGGACCGCATAGCTTACGTGACCATCAACCGGCCGGATAAGCGCAACTCCTTGAACCTTCCGGCAATGCGCATCCTGGCTGCGGCATGGACCGACTTCAAAGAGGACCCCGACACATGGGTGGCAATACTCACCGGCGCCGGGGACCGCGACTTCTGCGTGGGCGCGGACCTGAAGGAGTTCGTGCCAGCGGTCACCGAGCAGATAGACGAGCTGGCATCCTTTAACAAGTCGCTTTTGGGCGATGAGTTCGACGCCCGGGCCCCTTTGGTGGCCGTGCTGAGAGAAGGGGACCTGTACAAGCCGGTGATCGCAGCGGTAAACGGCATATGCTCCGCGGGCGGAATGGAGATGCTCCAGGGCACGGACATAAGGATCGCAGCCGAGCACGCGACCTTCTCCATAGCCGAGGTCAAGAGGGGGCTCTTTCCAGGCGGCGGCTCCACTGTGCGGCTGCCAAGGCAGATACCATTCGCACGGGCCATGGAGATACTGCTCACCGGCGACCCCATACCCGCGCAGGAGGCCTACAACATAGGCGTGGTTAACCAGGTGGTGCCAAAGGATGAGCTCATGGACGCCGCGGAAAAGATGGCCGGGCGCATCCTTGCAAACGGGCCCTTTGCGGTGCGCGCGGTAAAGGAGAGCGTGGTAAAGGGACTGTCAATGAACATACCCGATGCGCTCGAGTTCGAGCTGAAGCAGTCCGCAACCGTCTTCGCCACCGAGGACGCCAAGGAAGGTCCCAAGGCCTTCATCGAAAAACGTAAGCCCGAGTGGAAGAACAGATAGCTGGACGCAACGGCGCAAAGACGCCACGAATTTATTGATTGGATACGCTTTTTAAATGCTCTGCCTGAAGGCCAAGCTGATCCGGCCCGAAGGGCCAGCAATAATACGCAGCCCAGGGTCAGCCCCGCAGGGGCGCCACCCTGGGGAAAAAGGACAACTAACATATCTCTACCCTGAAAGGGTTGGATAAAGGACGTCTTTGCAACATGCCCCAGTCCCTGGCAAACATTTATATGCATATCATCTTTTCGACAAAAAACCGCCGGGCTTTTCTGGCAGACATGGACGCCCGCAGTGAAATGCACGCGTACCTGGTGTCCATTTTGAAAGCATATGATTCTCCGGCCACGGCGGTGGGAGGCACTGAAGATCACGTGCACATCCTTTGCAACCTTTCAAGGACCAACACTTTGGCAAAGGTTATTGGAGGGACCAAACGAAACTCATCAAAATGGATAAAAAGCAAGGGCAAGCAATTCGGAGAGTTTCAATGGCAGAACGGCTACGGGGCCCTTTCAGTGAGCCGTTCCAGGCTTGAACAGGCACGCCAGTACATCATCAACCAGGACCAACACCATACGAAGATGACATTCCAGGATGAATTGCGGGCGCTGCCAACAAAACAGGGGATCGAGTTTGATGAAAGGTACTTGTGGGATTGATTCGAGCGGACTTTATGTAACCCTTTCAGGGTATAATAATACTTTCCGTCAAATTGACCCAGGGCGGCGCCCCTGCGGGGCTGACCCTGGGCTTGAATTATTAAGCCCTTTCAGGGCATAAAGAGGCTGGCTTATGGTTGACAGATCAAAACCCGTGCACGTGCGCGACATTCACGTGGAGGCGTTCCTCCCCGAGGAGAACCTGCTCCGGATTCACGGAAGCTTCAGGGACGACAGGCCACAGGGACTGGGAACCCACGGAGGGGACGCCGAGACCATACACGGGTTCGAGGCCGTGATGGAAGTGCGGCTGCCCGAGTTCGAGATCGAGGACCTGCGGGTGGAAATGCCACACGTTCCCCAGCCCGAGTGCCGCGAGGTCATGGAGGGCTTTGCAAAGCTGAAGGGCGAAAGAATAGTGTCCGGGTTCTCAAAGCGCGCCCACCAGCTCCTGCCCCGGGTGTCAACATGCCCGCACGTCCTGACCCTTATCCTGGCAATGGCCCCGGTCGCGGTGCAGGGGGCCTTCGTGCAGTTCATCGGACAGACCGCGATGGCCCTGAAGGACGGATCGGTTGACCCCAGCGACATGATGGAAGTGAGCTTCCAGCAGTGGAAGAACTCCTGCTACGTGGCAGCGGAGGACGGCCCGGTGGTGGAGAGGATTAAAGAGCGCGGCATGCTCTACCCTTTGAAGGAGGTCGCCGCCCTCTTGCAGATGGATTACGCCGAGCTGGAGAAACGCGCGGAAAAGGGCGAGTTCCCGGCGCACCTCGAAGAGGACAGGTGGGTGGTCAGATGGCAGGACCTGGAGCCGTGGTTCAAGAGACAGAAGAGCTAAACGCCGAGACGCCGAGAGCGCCAGGAAAGAGGGGCTTTTGCTTATGGTCTTTAGTATGATGATCGGCAACGGGTTGCGAGAGTATACAGAGGGACCGTGCCTGATGATAAGTTTCACTTTTACCGTGCTGAAATGAAAAGGAGTGAAATGACTAACCTCAAAGACAAGTACGCGATCGTGGGAGTTGGACTCTCCGAGTTCGGCAAGGTGTTCGACAAGAGCCCCATGGGCTTCACCCTCATCGGCATCAAGCGGGCTTTGGAGGACGCCGGACTGGACAGGGACGACGTGGACGGCCTGCTGGTGGCCATGCCCGCCATGATGGGCGAGGAGCACGGCTGGGCCTCACGGGTGGCGGCGCTCCTGGAGCTGTCAACAAACTATACCTTCACCATGGACATAGGCGGTGCCACCCCGGTGGCCATGGTGCAGACCGCGGCCATGGCAATTGAGGCCGGAATGGCAAACGTGGTGGCATGCGCATACGGACACTCCGAGAACCCGCAAGGCGCGGCATTCGCCATACCCAACCTCGAGTTCACAATGCCCTACGGCGACATCGGGGCCACCGCGCTCCAGGCCCACATCGCCCGCAAGCACATGCACGACTACGGCACCACCAGCGAGCAGTTGGGGCACGTGTCCGTGGCCTTCAGGCACAACGCCATGATGAACCCCCACGCGCAGATGCGGCGCAAGGGACACATCACCATCGAGGACCACCAGAAATCGAGGATGGTGATCGAGCCCCTGCGGCTGTTCGACTGCTGCGTGCAGACCAACGGCGGCGGGGCCGCCATAGTCACCAGCGCCGAGCGGGCAAAGGACCTCAAAAAGACGCCCGCGCTCATCTCCGGCATGGGACAGTCGCACTCCGCGGAGTTCATCGAGCCCTGGCCAGACAAGAAGGGACACCGGGGAGGGGTGCCCGCGGGCAGGCAGTGCTTTGAGATGGCCGGTATGAAGCCCGAGGACATGGACGTGATCCAGCTATACGACGGCTTTACCATACTGGTGATCACCGAGCTGGAAAACTACGGGTTCTGTCCCGTGGGAGAGGGGGGGGGCTTTGTGGAGGACGGAAAGCTCAAAGTCGGCGGCGCACTGCCATGCTGCACCTCGGGAGGGCTCTTGAGCGAAGGGCACCTCATGGGCATGGGACACGTAGTCGAGGGGGTGAGGCAGGTAAGGGGCGAGTGCGGCGAGCGCCAGGTAAAAGACGCCGAGACCTGCTTTGTCACCGGCTACGGAGGCGCGCCCCATACCTATCCCATAGTACTCAGTTACAGCACTATGATACTCAGGAGGTAGGAAAGATGGCGGAGTGGGAAAAGTTCAAACCGGTCCCGACAGAAGACACCGAGCCCTTCTGGGAGTACTGCGCAAAGGGCGAGCTCAGGATGCAGAATTGCTCGGACTGCGGACACGTCCGCTTCCCCGCCGCGGTGCTCTGCCCGAAGTGCCTCTCAGAAGAGTACCAGTGGACAAAGCTCTCCGGCAGGGGAAAGGTGTTCACATACGCGGTCTTCCACCAGGTATACTACCCCGGTTTCGCCGACGACGTGCCCTACAACACCGCCATGATCGAGCTGGACGAAGGGCCGAGGATACACACAAATATCATCGAGTGCGAGAACGACGACATCTATATCGGCATGCCGGTAACGGTGACATTCGAGCAGATTGACGACGAAATATTCCTCCCCAAGTTCCGGCCCGCTGAAGGGGCGATCAAAAAATAAGGAGTATGTAAATGGATTTTTCTCTGACCGAGGAGCAGAAGCAGCTTGTCATCATGATCGAGGACTTCATAAAAAAGGAGACCTCCAGGGAGCTGGACCGCGAGTGTGACGAGAACGAGCGCTTCCCAATGGAGCTGAACCAGAAGCTGGCAGCGACCGGGATTTACGGCCTCCCGTTCCCCGAGGAGTACGGAGGCACCGGCGGAAGCACCGTGGACTTCTGCCTGGCGGTGGAGACTTTAGCAAAGGGCAGCGACGCCGCCGCGGCCCTGTTCCTCTTGCCGGTGTTCTTCGCCGGGGAGATGCTCCTGAACAACGGCAGCGAACAGCAGAAGAAAAAGTATATCCCCGAGATAATCGCAGGCAGGCTCAAAGGCTGCTTCGCGCTAACCGAGCCGGACGTGGGCTCGGACGCCTCCCGGGTGAAAACAAAGGCCGTGGCCGACGGGGACCATTACGTGATCAACGGCCACAAGACCCTCATCACCGGAGCGGAGATAGCCGACTACATCATGGTCGTGACCCGCACCGACCCGGAGGTGCGCCGCTACGAGGGCATAACCATATTCATGGCGCCGAGAGACACGCCCGGCATCACCGTGAACAAATTGAAGAAGCTGGGGGGCAGGATCATATCCACATGCGAGATATTCTTCGAGGACGTGCGGGTGGAAAAGGAGATGATTATGGGAGGGCCAGAGGGACTGAACAAGGGCTGGCCACAGATGCTAATGCAGCTCGACATCGAGAGGATCATGATGGGCGCGGCCCACACCGCCATCGGACAGAAGGCCTTCGACGACGCACTGGAGTACGCAAAGCAACGCGAGCAGTTCGGAAAGCCCATATCCACTTACCAGATGGTGGTGCAGACACTCGCGGATATGAGGACCCAGGTGGAGGCGTCCAGGTGGCTCACATACCGGGCCGCATGGCTGAAAGACCAGGGGCTGCCCTGCTCCCTGGAGGCATCTTACTGCAAGCTGCTCTCCACCGAGATGGCAAAGAAGGTCACACAGGACGGTATGCAGGTCATGGGAGGATACGGATACATGATGGAGTACGACATGCAGAGGTACGTGCGAGACGCCCTCCTCGGCACCATCGGAGGCGGCACCAACCAGATACAGAAACTTATTATAGGCAAGCTGCTGGGTTGCTTTTGAAAATGCACATCCCCGAAAAAAGACCGGCGCCGAGCTACCTTAAGAAACTGAAAAGGCTCGTGCTCCAGGCGGACAGCCTCACCACAGCAAAATTCACCGAGGTGTTCGCAGACGTGTACGAGGACAGGCCAGTGTTCTTCCTCGACCGAAGGCTGGGATTTGAATCCCTCCCCCAGACCAGCGTAAGCTACCGCGACCTGGCGCGCATAACCAGCCGTATAGGCAACGGGCTCATGAGCATGGGCGTAAAGCCGGCTGACCGCGTCGGCCTCATGACCATGAACAGGGTGGAGCTGGCATTCGCCGAGTTCGCATGCTGGAAGATAGGCGCCATACCAGTGCCGCTCAACTTCATGCTGAAACCCGACGAGATATCATACCAGATGGAAAACTCGGGCGCCCGGGTCATGGTCACCGACAAGGACGTGTTTGCACAAAACATCGGGGACCCCGCACGCATCCCGTATGTCCAGCAATGGATAGTGGTGGGCGAGGGCGAAGAGGTGCAAGGCGCAACCACCACACTGGAAGAGCTCGCCGACTCGGAAAGCGAAGACCTCGAACCCTTCCAGCCAAAAGACCCCGAAGACACCGCAATCATCTTCTACACCTCCGGCACCACCGGCGTGCCCAGGGGCGCCATGCTCACCCACAAGAGCATGCTATACACCATAAAAAACTACGCCCGCCTCCTGGCGCTGGTCCCCACCAACCGGAAGCAACTGGCACTGCTCATCATGCCGGTGGCGCACACCTCCGGACACCAGAACCTCCTTATACTGGTGTCCATGGCCATACCAATGATATTCATGTCAAGGTTCGACCCCGACCAGGTGGGACAAATGATCCAGGAGCACAAGGTCACGTTCTTCGCCGGCATACCCACAATGTTCAAGATGATGCTGGCCGCGGGAGTCGAAAAATACGACCTCTCATCAATGCAGGTGTGGGGAGGGGGCGCCGACGCTTTCCAGCCAGACCTGGTGGCGCGATTCAGAAAGTACGGAGGATGGAAGATAGGGCCTGTGCGCATCCCGCCATTGTTTGTGCGGGGATACGGCATGGCCGAGACCGGCGGGCACGTGTGTATAACCCCGCCCTGGCCCACGCACGGGGCATGCGCCGGAAGGGTGGTGCCCATGCTCGATTGGAGGCTGGTGGACGAGCTCGGAAACCAGGTGAACGGGAAAGGGGCCTCCGGTGAGCTGGTGCTAAAAGGGCCAACCATAATGAAGGGGTATTACAACGACCCGGAAAAGACCAGGGACGCCTTCATGGACGGGTGGTTCCGCACCGGTGACATCATGGAGAAGGGAAGGTGGGGACTGCTATACTTCAAGGAGCGCGAGAAGGACGTGATAAAGTGCGGCGGATACAGCATCTTCCCCTCCGAGGTCGAGCATCACATGATAAAACATCCCGGCCTCAAGCAGGTGGTGGTCATCGGCCTGCACGACGACATCAAGGGACAACTGCCAGTGGCAGTGGCCGTGCCGAAAAAAGACGCGGAGGTGACCCCCGAAGAGGTCATGCAATGGGCAAGGGAGCACATAGCAGCATACAAGCGGCCCCGGAAGATCATCTTCACAGACGAGGTCCCCATGACCTTCAGCTTAAAGCCCAAAAGAGCCGAGATCAGGAAGATGTACCAGGAGAAGTTTGAAAAAGAATGACAGCTCATTCAATATTAAAAGCCGATTTAATCCTGGCACGGAATGAAGTCGCCGGCAAGATGCCAGCCCAAAAATATAAGCTGGAAAAATGATGCTGGTCAACGGCGCAGCCGGCTTCCTGGGGTCCACCGTGGTTGAGACCCTTTGCTCGCGCGGGATCGAGGTCCGGGCAACCGATCTGCCGGGCACTGACCTCGGACCCGCCAGGAGAGCAGAGGCCCACGTGGTCGAGGCAGACCTCCTTGACAAGAGCTCCCTGCCAAAGCTAATGCACGGAGTGAAAAGCGTGGTCAACGTCGCAGGCATGTTCAACTACTCACTGCCCTGGGACGTGCTTTACAAGGCAAACGTTGTGGTGACAAGGAACATGTGCGAGGCATCCCTCCAGGCCGGCGTCACAAGGTTCGTGCACATCTCATCCATTGCCGCATACGGAAAGCCCGAGACCAGGCCCGTGACCGAGGACCAACCTTTGAACCCCAAAAGCAACTACGAGCGCAGCAAAAAGCTGAGCGAGGACGAGGTCTTCCTTCATGCCCGAAAGGGGCTCCCCGCAGTAGTGATCCGGCCCGCGGGGATATACGGCCCCAGATCAAAATACGGACAGGCGGCATTCATGGCCCTGCTGGCCCTTGCGAGAGAGCTCGGCGTCAGAAGAATACCGGTGATAAAAGGCGGGCCCCTCATGCACCACGTGCACGTCGAGGACGTGGCAGGGGCTATTGACGCAGTGCTCGGCGCCCCCTTTGAGCAGGCAAAAGCAAAGGCCGTAAACGTGGCCGACGATAACCCCATCACCCAGGGCGAGCTCTTCGAGGCCATAATGCCTCGCCTCAAGATGGAGAGGCTGTTCAGCTTACCCTACTTCACACGCATGAACTGGCCCTTCATAAAGGCCCTGGCATTTATGCCGGAGCCCGTTTTCACTCTTTTCAACAACGCACTCAAGAAAAGATGGGAGCGGGTAATCGAATCCCAGGGACTGAGAAAAGAGCTCTGCCCCAGGCTCGACCGCGGTTTCCTGGACTACATGAGCGGCGACTACGTGCTCGACAACACACGACTGAAATCCCTGGGCTACAGACTGAAGCACCCGGATGCAAGGCAGGGGATAAAAGAGTCGGTCAGGTGGTATCAGGACCAGGGGTGGTTGCCTCGATACGGTTGAGAACCATCTTTTAATTCGCACAGGAATACTCTCCCCCCTGCTTTCCAGCTTGAGAATCACCTTGACAATGAGCTGCCAACCATGTACCGTCATTTTAGTTACTGTAGTCAAGGAGGGGGGATGGTCAAATCAAGTATTTATAAGATAGTTCTTTTCTGCGTGTCCCTTTGTATGCTTATTAGCCTTTCCTTTCCCGGGTTGGCAAAAGCAGGCGCCAAGGCGCAGGTAAGGGTTGAGCAGGCCAAGGTGAAGTTTTCCGGCGGCG
>CAZYTX010000022.1:0-59710 GCA_964650485.1 uncultured bacterium
GTCTCCATCATGACCGCTATCCCCGCCCCTTTGAGCGCGCTGAGGGATTAGGCGGAGGATTATGGTTGTCCGAAGCCTTTGCATCCTCTTCGTATCCGTGCGATAAAAAACCTTGCTTCCATCATAGCTGTTTTGTTGAGCAATGACCTTTAAGCTAACAAAGGAGGTCTTGAGATGCCAGTGACACATCCATACCACCGCGGTCTCGTCGGGTAGGCGTGCAGCCATATTCTTTAAGAACGCGGGACGGGGAAAGACCGGGTTTTAAAGATCGCACTGAACATTCGCTTTTTTCTATTGAAACGCAGCTCAAACTGACTTATATTTAAGCTTGATGGAACATCGGTTCTTGGAAGCTTGAATTCGGTTTTTCGGAGGAATACACATGCTCATTTTCGATCCTTTGTACTTCATATTGATAGGGCCTGCGCTGATACTGGCCATATACGCGCAGGCCAAGGTCAAGAGGTCGGTGGGGAAGTTTAGCAAGGTGGCCACCACAAGCGGTCTCAACGGGGCTTCCGCGGCCAGGCGCATCCTGGATCACTTCGGGCTCGGGCACGTTGCGGTGGAGGAGAGCCGGGGCTGGCTCTCTGACCACTACGACCCGCGCTCGCAGGTGCTGCGTCTCAGCCACGAGGTCTACTCGCAGCCTTCCATCGCCTCGGTGGGCATCGCGGCCCACGAGGCCGGCCACGCCGTCCAGCACGCCACAGGCTACGCGCTGCTCCGGTTCAGGAACGCAGTGGTGCCCACCGCGCAGATCGGCTCCTGGCTCGCCTTCCCCATGATATTCATCGGGTTCATCTTCTCGTTGAAAGGGCTTGCCCTGGCCGGGTTCTTCATGTTCCTTGCCCTGGTGGTGTTCCAGGTGGTGACCCTGCCGGTGGAGCTGGACGCATCCAGGCGGGCCAAAAAGATCATAGCGGACACCGGCATCATCCAGACGGGGGAGGAAGGCAAAGGCGTCGCCGCGGTGCTGAACGCCGCGGCCCTGACCTATCTGGCCGCCACCATCACCGCACTGGCCCAACTCCTCTACTTCGCCCTCCGGCTGGGACTCCTGGGCGGAGACGATTAATACAGTCATATAGTTTGCTCTTCACCAGGCGCGAAGCGTGGCGCCCTGCATTTGAAGTGGGGCCGCTTTGCTAATAGAATACTCTTGCCGTTTAGGTCATTGCCGCCTGAGGCGGTGAGGCTTTCTTTTTACGAGACGGAGAAGCTCCGATCGGGGGAGGTCATGGACAGGACCAGGATGTACGGCGGTCTCATATGCATCGCGGTTTTGCTTTTCGGACTTTGGTTTGTCATAGGGGTTTTCAAGGGCAGCTACGTGGCCCTGGCCGTGCCGGTCACGGTCATCACCCTGGCCCTGCTCGGCCTGGTCTTCTGGATCGGGTATACCATCTGGAGCATCAGGGTCGAGCCGCCGCAGGAAGATGAATAACAGTCCCGGGATGAAATGAAAATATGCGTGACCAGCTACCGCGGCAACATGTACAGCGGGGGCCAGGGCATATACCTCTATCACCTCACCCGGGAGCTTGCCGGTCTGGGCCACGAGGTCACCGTGCTGGTGGGCCCGCCCTACCCCGCGGACATGCCCTGGGCACGGGTGATTAAGCTCCCCAACCAGAACTTTTACGCGGTAAAAAAGGACTGGCTTCCGAGGCCCGATCCCCTGGAGATATTCCATCCCATCAATTTCTTCGAGTTCGCAGCCAGCAGGGCGTGGGTGTTCCCGGAGATGCACGCCTTTTCCATGCGGGCCTACAACAAGCTGGCCGAGCTTTTTCGGAGGGGCGAGCGGTTCGACCTTATCCACGACAACCAGTGCCTGGGGTGGGGTCACCTGCTCATGAAGGGCCTGGGCATGCCGGTGGTGGCATCCATCCACCACCCCCTGGGCATGGACCGGGCCGCGGACATCGAGCAGGCCCAGGGGTTTGTTGACCGGGTGCGCAGGATAGTGTTCTACCCCTTTGTCATGAACTCGGTGGTGGCCCGGCACATGGACCTGTGGATGTCCGGCTCGAAAGACTCGGCCGAGCAGGTGGCCAGCTCCTTTGGCCTGGACCGCGAGAAGATGCGGGTGGTATACGACGGGGTGGACGAGTCGGTGTTCAACCTGGGCCATGGTGTGGCAAAGGTCCCGGGCAGGCTGATATTCGTGGGCAACACCGAGGACCGGAAAAAGGGGATACTCTACCTCATGCAGGCCCTTTCCATGCTCGATGGCAAGGTGAGCCTCACAGTGGTTGACGGCTGCTCGAAGTGGAAGTTCTTTGCCCACCAGTTGATGGAGAGGTACGGGCTGCACCAAAGGGTGGACTTTTTAGCGAGGATTACCCCCGAGCGGCTGGCGGACGAGTACAGGAAGTCCGAGGTTGCGGTGGTGCCCTCGGTGTACGAAGGCTTCGGTCTGCCCGCTGCCGAGGCCATGGCCTGCGGGGTGCCGGTGGTGGCCAGCGACGGTGGCGCCCTGCCCGAGGTGGTGGGAAACAGCGGCGACGGGGTGCTGGTCCCGGCCAAGGACTCGAAAGCCCTGGCCGCGGCCATCAGGAGACTGCTCGATGATCCCGGGCTCAGGAAAAAGATGGGCCAGCGCGGACACAAAAGGGTGATGGATAACTTCACCTGGAAAAAAATGGCCATTGGCACGGCAGAGGTCTACAGGGAAGCCGTGGACCGGACCTGCCTGCCGCGCCAGGCACGGCGCAGGCGGGGCCGGCATGCTCACCGTTGACTTCGACCTCCTGGGAGTGAGGCCCGGGCTCTTGCTGCTCGATGCCGGGTGCGGAGGAGGCCGCCACTCCTACGAGGCCCTGCGACGGGGCGCCAGGGTGGTGGCCATGGACTACGACCTTGATGAATGCAAGACCGTGGTGTACTCCTTCTCCTCCGCGGAGAGGGAAAAAGCGCGCGAGAACGGAAGGTGGAACATGGTGAGGGGGGACGTGCTGTGTCTTCCCTTTGCAAGAGAGAGCGTTGACCGCATAATATGCGCCGAGGTATGCGAGCACCTGCACGAGGACCTCAAAGTGCTCCGGGGCATGACGGACGCGTTGAAGCCCGGCGGGAGGATAGTCGTCACCGTGCCCACGGCCTTTTCCGAGGCTGTAAACGGCTGGATCGAGCCCTTCTACTTCCGGAACCCGGGCGGCCACGTGCGCATATTCACGCCCCGTGAGATGGAGGCCAAAATAAGGGCCGCTGGCCTGAAGATTTACGCGGTAAGGCACGCGCACGGGTTCCACACCCCCTACTGGATACTGCGGTGCGCCTTCGGGCTCGATGACCCCGAGCATCTTCTATCCAGGAGTTACAAGAGGTTTCTGGACATGGCCATGCGCTCCGGGTTCATGAGCGCGGTGGAGAAGAGGGTGGCAAACCGGGTCTGCCCCAAGAGCATAATCTTCTACGCCTGGAAGCCCCTGTCAGGTATTGCATAGCCTTGGTGCATGTATCACGCACGCTGCCTTGTTAAACCGGGAGGATATGGTTTAATAAAGAGGTGACTTTAAGCCTTTGAATGCTGGCGGAGGATGTGATGAGCGGCAAAGCAAAAAAGGGCTCAAACAAAAAAGAGCTGGTGTTGGGTCTTCCCAAGGGCAGCCTGCAGGATTCCACCTTCGAGCTCTTCAAAAAGGCCGGCTGGAACATCCGCGCCGGGGAGCGCTCCCTCACCCCTTCGGTGGACGACCCCGAGCTCTCATGCCTCCTTATAAGGGCCCAGGAGATGGCGGGCTACGTGGAGACCGGTGTGCTGGATGCCGGCCTTACCGGCAGGGACTGGGTGATCGAACAGGGGGCCAAGGTGCGCGAGGTCTGCTCGCTGTCCTACTCCAAGTCCAGCTTCCGCAAGGTGCGCTGGGTGGTGGCCGTTCCCGAGGGCAGCCCGGTGAAGAAGGTCTCTGACCTGGCTGACAAGCGCATAGCAACCGAGGCGGTGAACATGACCAGGCGCTTCTTGAAAAAGCACGACGTGAAGGCCCAGGTCGAGTTCAGTTGGGGGGCCACCGAGATCAAGCCGCCGCTTCTGGCCGACGCCATCGTCGAGCTTACCGAGACCGGCTCGTCCCTCACGGCCAACCACCTGCGCATCCTGGAGACGGTGATGGAGTCGGAGACCGTGCTTATCGCCAACCGCGACGCTTACAGGAACGCCTGGAAGAAGAAGAAGACCGACACCCTGGCACTCATGCTCCAGGGGGCCCTGCTTGCCGGCAGGAAGGTGGGCCTGAAGATGAACGTGCCAAGCGCCAGGATGGACAAGGTGCTGGGAATACTCCCTTCCTTGCAGAGCCCCACCGTGTCCAGCCACTCGGACCCGGAGTGGATGTCGGTGGAGGTGGTGATCGAGGAGGGCCAGGTGCGCGAGCTCCTTCCCAGGCTCAAGGAAGGGGGCGCCACCGGCATCATCGAGTATCCCTTGAACAAGGTGATCCCCTAGATCATACTCTGCCATGAGCGGAGAACGTCCACCAAGCCCGCGCCCCGCACCAGGGGCTTCAAACATCCTGTACCTTTTCGTGTTCCTGCTGCTCTCGCTGCTTCTCACCTGGCCCGTGGCCACAAGGCCGTTCGACTACGTGATCTCGGAGTTCATGGACGTGTCCACGGCCTTTTACAACTTCCTCTGGTTCCACCACTCCATTTTCGTGTTCCATACCTCTCCCTGGACCAACCCTTTGCTCGACTACCCATTCGGCTACTCCATGGCCTTTTATCCCATGTGGATACCTTACGACATACTGGGGCTGCCCTTCATCATGGCCCTGGACGCCCAGGGCATGCCCCTGGCCTTCAACTTCGCCACCCTGATCTCCACTCTCGCGTGCGGCTTCTGCGCCTTTTTGCTGGTGCGCCACCTCACCAGGGACCCGGCCGCGGCCTTGGTGGCCGGCGCGGCCCTGGCCTTCTGCCCTTTCCGCTTGTGGAACCTCACCAGGATACACGTGTCCTGCCTCGAGCTTTTGGCAATAAGCTTCTATTTCTTCCTTAGACTCGCAAGGGAGAGCGGCCGCGGCCCCCTGGTCGGCTTTATCATATCCGCCTCCTTGCTGGTCTACACCTCTCCGCCTTACACCGCGGACATGGCAATGGCCCTGGCAATAGCGCTCGTTTTCCTGGCCGTCATTGAGAAGGACAAGGTGCTCACCAGGGCGACGGCAAAAAGGGTCATTACCGCGGGAGCGGCCATCGTGGTGGTCTGCTCGCCCTTCCTGGTGAGGGCCGGCATCGAGGTTTTCACCATGGAAGGCGCGGTCCAGCCGGAGGAGGTCCGGGCGCCTTTCTCCGCGAACCTTGCCGGGTTCGTGCTGCCCGGCTCGAACCTGAGATCGTTTTCGTTTTTGTGTCCCGGCGGCGGGCCGCATTCCGCCTGGGTATCCAGGGAGCACGGCATTTTCGGCTACGAGGTGTTCCTGGGCTATTCTGTGCTGACGCTTGCCCTTTTGGGCGTGGTCTTTCGGAGGCGCCAGGCCAGGCTGTGGCTGATACTGGCCGCGCTGTTCATGTTGATGTCCCTGGGGCCGGTGCTGCACGCCGGGCCGGTGAGCTTTGACTTATCTATGCCTTACGAGTGGATGGCTTCAGTGCTGCCGTGGCTCAGGCTGGAGCGCAGTCCTGTCCGGCACCTGGGAGTGGCCATGGTGTGCCTCATCGCGCTTTCGGGCATGGGGCTCGCGGCTGCCAGGCAGAGGCTTCAGGGCTTTAGAAGGACCGGGCTGACTTTGGTTGCCCTGGCCGCGGTGCTGCTCGAGTTCAACCAGGCCCCCCTTGACCTTTCCCGCATACCCGTGCCCGCCTTTGTAAAAGAGCTGAGGGACGACCCCGCTCCAGGGGCCGTGCTCGACCTGCCGCTCATCTCGGAAATAAGGAGGCTCGCGGGATACTACCACATGCACCACATGAGGCCCCTGGCATACCAGCCCACGGCCAAGGGCCATGACCCCAGCTTCAGCACCACTGCCATCTACCGCTGCCTCCAGCACCCGGGCCAGTGGCTCGACATGACAAGCGGACGGAAAAAAGAGTGTGTGAACGACCTTCAAGTCGAGTACAAGAGGAGGAAAATACGATATGTAGTCGTGTTCCCCAGGTTCATGGATAAAAAAGACCTTGCGGCGGCAACCGATATCCTGCCCCGGCTGGGGCCTCACAAACTTATAAAGGACAGCGAACTGTACAAGGTCTACAGGTACGAGCAGTGGTAGGTCCTATTGTGGGAGAGGGCTTCCGCCCTCGATCACGCCCGGAAGGGCGCTCCCACATATGCGTCCCATAAAATAGACGTGACATGACACTAGTAGCCTCAAGCAGCATAGTTGTCCTGGAGACACTTTATTATGTGATAGATTTTTTCCGCCTGGGGAACAGTAAGGGTTTTACATCCGCACGAGGGTGTTATCACGATTTTTTTGCTCAGCATATCCTTGTCAATCCCTGCCCGGGCCATGTTGTCTATCCACTGATTGAGCTTTTCAAGCATGGACCCCTCGTCCTCGTGGTCTATCTCCGCGGAGGTGGGAGCTATGCCCACGGCGAACCATCCCCCCCTCTGCATGAACTCGTTAGCCTGCTCCGGGTATATGCCCACGGTGTCACCGTACTCGTAGGCGTCGAAGTTGATCACGTCCAGGTGAGCCTCCATCACCAGGCCCCAGTCTGTGTTCCCGCAGCAGTGGGTCCCCACCAGCGCGCCCGCGGCTTTCAATGGCTCGATCACCTGGTTCAGCCGGTCAATGACCTCGTCCCTGGAGACGGTGAGCATGGCCGTGGACCCGTATGCGGACAGCATGGGCTCATCGAGAAAGTAGAGCACCTGCTCGGTGAAGGGCTCGAGCATCCTCACCTGCCACAGCCCCTTCAGGTAGAGCAGCTTCATGCACACGTCGGCCCATGTGGGGTGATATAATATGGCCCGGCCGTCCTGGTCAGTGATGGAGAACCCGAAGGAGAAGGGGCCTATAAGCTGGGCCTTGGTCACGGGCGGTTTCTTGTCCATGGTTTTCAGTCTCTCGACAAAAGCGTATATCCCCTCGGCGTAGTCCCTGGACAGTGCAAAGGGCTCGAGGTCCCCTCCCTGCTCCGCTGCCAGGGCCTTCTCGTAAAACCCGGCCAGCTCGGCCTCGCCCGCTACGGTGTCAACGTAAACCGAGCCCTTCTCAGGCTGGTGCCGCACCCCGGGCAGGCCCTCGACCGGCTGCACCTCCATCTTCTCGGTGTAGCGCAGTGTCATGAGCTGGGGCCAGTGCGGGCAGCAGGGCGCGTTCTCGAACACCAGGTCCAGCCCGGTCTCCATGTCCGTGTGCGGGAGGCTGCCGATGGCCGTGGCCATCCCCGGAAAAAGCCCGTTCTTGTTCATGAGCTGCTCCTTTCCATTACTATGTAGCTGTTGCCCATGGAGTCCCTCCAGCTTTTCAGTGTCACGTAACTCTCTTTAAACCAATCCTCGTCTTCGAGCTCATCCAGGTATAGAAAGGAGGCGTCAGTCGCGATGTAGTCCGGCTTGAGCCGGGTAATGATCTCCCTGCTCCAGCGGGAAGAGCCCCTTCTCATGCGCCACCAGCCGGCGTCCGGCTCCTCTTCCCTGATCCTCTCCCAGTCACGCTTCCTGATCTCGTAGACCCGCCTCGAGTTGATGCCGGCGCTGTCAATGATTTGATACCCCTTGAGCTCATAACCCATGACGCCCACCTCGCCCACGTACACCTTGACCTCTGAAGGGTCCAATGATCTTTGCCTGCACCGCTGCTTGATGAACCCGGCCATCTGCTTCAAGACCATCTCCTTTTCCACCAATAAAGCGCGGCTCTTGCCGTGCAAGATAAAAGGGCTTGCTATCACGAACTGGAGCGAGATAAAAATAATGATAACAGCAGCCAGCCCGGCGCGAAACACCGGGGCGGCCATCCTGGAAAAACCGGAGCTCGAGGCCTTGTGTGCATAAGCCATGAAAAAGCCGTAGCTGGCCACCAGAAAGAATGCCGGCACCAGCGGGACCTGGTACCAGAACCTGGGCGAGATCCCGGTAATAGACATGCTGACGATGAAGACCACCGGGAAGAGCACCAGCACAAGACCTTTGCTCCACTGCCTCGCAATGCCGGCTGCTCCCGCGATCCAAAGCATGAAGATGATTGACATGCACGCCTTGACCGGGGGCAGCAGGGCTGACCTCGCCCACTGGGAACTGCCCTGCTTGGCAAAAGATATAAACCAGGTTATGTACTGGGCGCCTACAAGGTACCATGGCATCCCGTACAGCAGGCGCTTTGTGTGGAAGGACTGCGGCAGGGGCCTTCCAAAAGTGACAAGAGAGTATATCAGCCAGGGTGTGAACACCAGGGCGCCGGCCGCTGCGAACCGGACAAGGCCCCGGCGGTCATATAATAACAGCAGAACAAAGACCACCAGGGGGAGCGCAGCAGCGTCGGGCCTGGTCAGCACCAGCAGGGCCGAGGCCGCCCCGCTCGCACCCGGCCGCTCCTTGAGATAAAGCATGATAGAGGCCAGGGCCAGGGCTGCGGCCATGGTGGTTTCCATGCCGGAAAGGGAGTTGCGCCACCACGCGGGAAAAAGACTAAGCAGCAGAGCAGCCAGGAAACCGGCTGCCGGCCGGGGCGAGCAAAAACCGATGCGCCAGACAAGCAAAGGGGCAAGGGCGCCGGATATAACGCCTATAAGAGCTGCGGATGTGGGTATGGGAACACCTAAAATACCCGTCCCTGCCAGCAGCAGGCAGTACAGAGGGGAGGTGGTGCCAAGGAGCGGCTGGGTGTTGTAGACGAACCCCCTGCCGGAGGCCAGGTTTTCGGCGTACCTCATGGTGATGTAGGCGTCGTCAATGAACAGCGGCCCTATGTACAAACCCATGAACAGGGGCACGCCCGCAAGCAGCACCGCCCACCCGGGGTGGGCCAGCCTCGTCTCAAGCCGGGTCTCAGCCATTTGTCTCTCCACCGTCACCGCTATAATATCACGTCATCCCCGGCCCGGAAAGCTCTTATTACTCGAAAGTATTTATCGCACACCCTGCCTGGTGAGCCTCTTTGCGGGCAGCCCCGGAAGCAGCAGTGCCAGGGCCGCGCCCGCGGACCCGCCGGCAAGGTCAGCAACCGCGTCCCACCACTGGAATGCTCTCCACGGCAGCGCCGCCTGCACAAGCTCGATGGCAAAGCCGCAGGCAAAGGCCGCGGCCGCTGCCCTGGCCCAGGAAAGCAGTCTGTTGTCCGCGGGGAAGCTCCACAAGAAGAGCGCGGAAAGTGGCATGTAAAAGAGTGCGTGCAGCACGGTGTCTGTAAGCCCGAATTTTGCCGCGACCGGCGATGAGATGGGAACCACGGAGAGTGCCAGCGTGAGGAGGGCCCATGCAAAGAGTGATTTTACAGCCCTGCTTCGCGCCTCGCGGGCGTTTGCGCTTTCGTTTTCATGCCCGGTGTTCACATCTTGTACTTGCCGAAATCCTCGGGGTTTAGCTGCTCCAGTATCTCGGTCCACTTGTCCTTGTTCTCCTCGGTAAAGGCCAGGTCCTTGGATGTCTCCACCTGCTGCTTGGACTGCTCCACCACAGCGTCGGCCACGAAGATGGGAGACTGGGTGCGGAGCGCTAGTGCAATGGCGTCCGAGGGCCTGGAGTCAATGGACATCACTTCCCCGTCACGGTTCAAGTGAATGAGCGCGTAATAGGTGTTTTCCTTGAGTTCGGTGACCTCGATCTTTATGACCTCGACCTTGAGCTGGGAAAGCACGTTCTTTAGAAGATCGTGAGTAAGCGGCCTCTGGATCTTGATCTTCTCCAGCTCCATGGCTATGGCGCTCGCCTCCACCAGCCCGATCCAGATGGGCACGGTGACCTTGTCCTCCATGTCCCGCAACACCACTATGGGCACGTTGGAATACGGGTCCAGCACGATTCCCGCGACTTTCATCTCCACAAACATTGTTCCTCCTCTGCGGTGATATTCATAACCGGCAAGGTCTTGACCTCGCCCTCAAGAGAATGCTTGAGCGCCCGGGTGATCAGCACCTGTACGACATCGCCCGGCGCCTCCCCTCCATCAGGGAAATGCACCAGCCGGTTGGCCCGGGACCTGCCGGTGAGTTTTGCCGGGTCGGTCTTGCTGGGCCCTTCCACCAACACCTCTTGCACTCTTCCCACCTGCCGCTCGTTTTTATGTTCGGTGATCTTCCTCTGAAGCTCTTGAAGCCTGTAGAGCCTCTCGTACTTCTCCTGTTCAGGCACCTGGTCGGTGAACCTTGTCGCCGCGGTGCCGGGTCTCTCCGAGTACCTGAAGGAGAAGGTCTCGTCAAAGTTGACCTCGTTCATGAGGGACAGGGTCTCTTCGAAGTCGGCCTCGGTCTCGCCGGGAAACCCCACTATCAGGTCGGTGGTGATCCCCACGTCCGGCATGACCTCTCTCAGCCTCTCCACCAGGCCCAGGTAATATTCCCTGGTATAGCCGCGCCTCATGCGAGAGAGCACTCGATCGCTGCCGGCCTGCACTGGCAGGTGTATGTGCTCCATTACATCGGGGTGCGATGCCATTACATTTATTAGTTTATCACCCGTGTCCCTGGGATGCGATGTTGTGAACCTCACCCTTTTCACATCCGGCAGGTCCGCCACTTTTGCGAGCAGGTCGGGGAAATCCACGTCCCCTTCCCGGTAGGCGTTCGCGTTCTGGCCCAGCAAGGTGATCTCGGCCGCCCCCTCGCCTGCAAGCCTTGCCGCCTCTTCCAGCACCTCCTGCACCGGCCTGAATACAGCCGGCCCCCTCACCCGGGGCACGATGCAGTACGAGCATGCGTTCGAGCAGCCCTGCATGATGGACACGAATACCGAGGGCCTTGTTGCCGGGTTAACCTCCGGCACCCTGAAAAGGCCCGGGTCGCCGGGATCGAGCCTCTCCACCGCGTTTATGCGCTCGCCGCTCCTGGCACGCTCCACTAACTCGGGCGCCCGGTGCACCATGTGGGTGCCCATTACCACGTCCAGGTGGGGGAACCGGTCAAGCAGCTCGCGGCCCATCTGCTGGGCTACGCACCCGGCCACGCATATTATTGTGCCGGGTCTCCTGTTCTTAATCTGCTTCCAGCGGCCCAAGAGGCCCATGACCTTCTGCTCGGGCTTTTCTCTCACCGAGCAGGTGTTCACCATGATCACGTCTGCAAGGGAAGGCCGGGGAGCGGGCTCATACCCGGCCTGGGCGAGCAGGCCCCGAATCCTCTCCGAGTCCTTGACGTTCATCTGGCAGCCGAAGGTGCGCATGTAAAATGTTCTTTTCATTAGCTGTTAATCAATGCGTGGTTTCTTTGTAAGGGCTAAGGTAGTTGAATATAAGTAAGCTGTCAAGGCATTTGGTCCTGAGTACAAAAAGGAATAATGCAATGGAAAGGAGCGCAGCAAGCGCGCTCCAGAGTGCGAGCTTGAACGAGACGGGTTCGTATAAAAGCTCCGCTCTCCACTCCCCTGCCGGCACTCCCACGGCCATGAAAGCCCCGTTCGCCAGGCGGATCCTTCTCTCCAGCTCTTCTTCGCCTTTCACGAACGCGCGCCATCCCGGGAAGTACTGGTCCGAGACCACCATGAAGCCGGCCCGGCCCTGCGAGCCCCGCATCACCACCCGGCCGGGGACCCGGGCCTCCATTTTCAATGCCGATTGCACGTCCTTCTCACGGACCTCCGGCAGCCCGCTTTCCGATGGGGCCTCTTTCAGGAGGGCCACCACCGTGAAAGCCTGGGGGCTTTGCCTCGCCATGCTCGAGAGCATCTCCATGTAACCCTTCTCTCCCGGCGGCGTTCCGAACCCCCTGACCAGCCAGGCCCGGGGAAAGGCCCGCTTGCTGGCGTAGATGTACGGGGGACCTTCGTTCCTGAAGAGATCCATGTCCGTTTCCATCGCGGGGTCATAGAGTCTCAGCATGGAAAGGGCCGCGGCATCCCTTACAAAGTCCCCCCGCGGGCCCGGCAGGAGCGCCACCTCCACTTCAACGCTTTCCTCTTCACGGGCCGGGATCAGTATCTCCACGGAGCAGGGGTTCCACCCGAACTCTTCAGGGTTCCGCTTCGGATCGAGATACCTGGCAAATGAAAGCCCCCCCTCACGGTCCTGCTCGAGCCGGATCATGAAGAACACCCCGTCGCCTCGATACCCGGGCGCCAGCACCTGGTTGTCGGGAATGCCCGCCTCGAACCTTATGGCCGCACCCGCTCCAGGAAAGCCGCCCTCGGAAAAAAGGGCCTCTCCTTGGATCAGCACCGGCGCGTGGTCTATGAGGGAGAGCCTTGCATCACCGCCCGCGGACACAGTCTCGGCGCTTAGCCACCTCTCCTTCCTTGGACTCTTGGTAAATGCGCTCCTCGCCCACCTCTGCACCAGCAGCCTCTCCTCCCAGCGGGTGCTGAGCATGTAGAGGGAGAGGTTTGCGAGCGGCAGCAGCGGGCTTTGCACATGGGATTTTTCCAGGGCGAATATCATGTTCCTGTCGTAGTGCTCTCTCACCGAGTCACCGTGGATATCGTTTACCTCGGCCATGTACTCCACGTATTTTTCCGGGTAGAGGGGGTCATAGTAGCGCAGGTCATCGTAGCCCGTGGGCAGGAGCCTGTTTGGAAAGACCTGTTTCAGGTCAGTGTCCGCGTACACCCTTTTGTTGCCGGTGGCCCCGGTGATGTTCTCTTTAAGCCGTTCCATTTTCTCTTCGAGGTCGTCGTGGTAGTCGGGGGTATTGCCCTGCATGTCGTACACCAGTCCCAGCAGGCAGAGGACGAAAATCCCCGGTGCAGCCGAGCGGGGGGTTATGATGCGCTTTGACGCCAGCACCCCCAGAGCCGCCAGCATAACCACCAGGGAGACCGCGGCCGCGATGGTGCCGGGCTGCAGCAGGCCGAGCGCATACAGGGGCTTGAACCAGTGTCGCGGGGGCATGCCCGCGAACACGTTAACGCCCATCCAGGCGAGGACCAGCGCACATACGATAAACAAAGGCTTGTATCTTCTTTCAAGAAGAATGCGCTCCAGTCCGGCAGCGGCCATGACAGAGACCGAAAGAGCGATCACCGGTGAGGCGTACTTGTGGTTGTAGGTCAGACTGAAGGGGTGGAGGCGCCCGATGAAAGAGAAAGGCGGCACCCCGTAGACCAGGCCCAGGAGAACCAGCGTGGAAGCAGCGAAGAAAAGATTCTCCCGATTGCCCTTGCGGACTGCGGTGATGGCCGACAGCCCGAGTGCAAAAGGCACAACCCCCAGGTAGGGCGAGAGGAAAGGGACCGCGGGCGAGACCCTGTTCTCTCCGAAGAACCACGGCAGAACGAGAGATATGGACAGCCGGGGGTCCAGGTGGAGCAGGCCGGAGGATGCGTTGTGATAGGTCCAGGCATGGTCCAGGTATTCGATGAACACGAGCCACTGCGGCGCGGAAAGCAAGGCCCCCGTGCAAAGCGCGGCCAGGAGCGTGACCAGGCTTTGCAGGCGAAGCCCGGAGACGTACAGGAAGTAGAGGGACGAGAAGATTATCGCGTACATGGAAGCCTCGGGAAAGCCTCCAAAGACCAGCAGGGCGAAGCCCGCGCCCGAGGCGACGGTCCAGGATATGACGGGCCTTTTGGCCAGCCTGTGTACGAGCAAGAGCTGCAAGGGCAGAAGGACCTCCACGTTCAAGTGGGACATGTAAACAAAGCGGGTAAAGTAGCCGCAAAGCATGAATGCTACGCCCGCGGTCATGGCAGGCCAGAATCTCGCACGCAGCGCGCCTCTTGCGAAAAGCCAGGCGAACATGCCGGCGAGCCACAGCCGCATAAGCAGCAGAGGGTCTATAACCCTCCAGAATCCAAAGGCCCACTTGAGCCAGTTCAGGGGATAGAACACCGCGCTCTGCATGTTTGCCAGGTGGGGAACACCGAAGGCGTTGTGAGGGTTCCACAGCGGGATTCTGCCTGATAGTAGCTCGGAGCGGGTGAACTGGTCCCAGCAGAAGAACCCGTACAGGTTGGTCACGTCCTGGATCACGCCACTGTAGATAACGTGACCGGCGAGCTTTGCCGGGCCGTAGGCCAGGCCGAGACAGAGCAGAAAAAGGAGCGCCGCGGCCGGGTGCTCGAAGCGCCCGGGCCAGGGTTCCTGTTCCTTGGATGAGCTCAATCTGCTTTCCTTTTCATCTGCCATATGAGCATTGCGAAAAATAGCAGCAAAGAGGCGAGAGCTGCAAACAGGCCGATGCGGAAGTCCAGCGGCTCGAAAGTAAACAAGGCGCTTTTTGCTCCTTCCTGCACACGCACCCGCCACGAGACCTTGTCCCCGGGTATATGAATGGCGCCGGGTTTCCCGTCAATCTCGACCTTCCAGCCCGGATACCAGGCCTCGTGGACCACCATGGTGCTGCCCGCGGCATGGGCAAGGTCTATCAGGACCCGGTCACCGGCCTTGCGATCAACGCGCAGGGCCTTTGCACTGCCCTCGGGGTGTGCCCATGGCAGGCCGGGCGTTTTGAAGACGTAAGGATGGCTCCGTTCCGGCTGGGGAGGCGGCTCGCATCCGTCCGGGCGCCATGACAGGGCGGCGAACCCGGCCCAGTCGCTGTGGCGGAGGTTTCTTGGACCGGGAAGGGTGGAGAGTTCGACAACTTCATCAGGGCTCATTTCCAATAACACTGGAGCTGCGGCCGGTGTCATGCGGCGCTTGCTGCCAGGTGCGAAGAAACACGAGTAGGCGAGCCCGGTCTTTTGGCCGTCCCTGATACTGGCCTGAAAAAGCGCCCCGTCGCTTGAAGACGCCCTGCGCTTGATCGCGGGAATGAAGTGAAGCCGGCCTTTCCTGGAAGATCCCGTAGACATCTTGGTAAATGGAGGCAGGGACACCCTGGCCGGGGGGTGCAGGAAGAGGCCGGGATACCTGGCCGGGCCGGCAGAACCGGATCCTTCCCCCCGGGGCAACATGAAAAAGTCAGCCTTTGGAGACGACTGCCCGTACACCCCGCTTCCCTTTATTACCGCTTGTTCGACCACTCCCCTCGGCATCCACATGGAGTCTGACACCAGCCGGGTCAGGGCGAGCTTCCCTGCTTCGCGGCCCGACAATCTCTCCGGCGAGACCCGCATGTAATAAGAGGGATAAAAGTATCCCAGGGCCTCCTCGGCGGAAAACCCGTTTATCCTGTTTATGAGGTCCACGTAGGGTCTGTAAAAGAGTGCGTCAGACGAGCGTATGTCTTTTATGCCGTGAAGCGACATCCTGTTTGGCGGCCAGTACCCGTATATCCCCTGCACCCTGTTTTCCACGCCCTCATTTTTGAGCAGCGCCTTGAGGTTTTGGATTTCTTCTTTGCCGGGCCTCTCCAGTGTAACAAAGGGGCGCACCAGGTTGCTCTGAAAGATAAGGGAGACGAAAAAAGCGACCAGGGCAAGAAAGACCCATATCTTTTTTCGGGGGCGCTTGCTTTTAAGAAAGATTAGATCGAAACCCGCGCCGGCCAGCATTGCCAGGCACACGTGTATCTCGGAGAAGAAGAACTTGAAGTTGGAGTTCAGGTTGAAGGGCGGGATAAGTGCGATGAGCCTGAACAGGGGCAGTCCCAGGGTGAGTCCCAGCAGCGCCGCGAGCAGGCCTGTGAAAAAGGCCCCCTGCCAGGGGAGCCTTCTCAGCCTGGTGATTGCAAGGATTGCCAGTCCGCACACCACCAGGCCGGCGCCGGGCAGGTTCCCGGGCGCCGAGGTCTCGGAATAGGGGAGCATGAGCATCTCGATCGGCCCCTTGGTCATGTGCTCCACCGGTATCTCCCTGGGCATGCCTGAGAACATGTGATGGATACCGGGCGCCACCAGGTTTACGATGGCCCGGGGGTCGAGGTGGAAGAAGCCGAACCCTGACCCGTGCATGGTCCAGCACCTGGAAAGGTAGTTGAGGAATGGCAGCATTGAGACCGAGCAGAGGAGCACGCCCAGTGACAGCGAGCTTGCGAGCAGAAGTGCAGGGCTCAAATAAAGGCGCTTGAATCTGCCACGGCTCACTGCTTCCCCTGCGACCGGCCGGCCGTGATCCGCGAAAAGCGCGGACACCGAATATAAGAGGGCTATGAAAACCGTTATAAAAGCTGCTTCGGGATGACCGCCCAGGATAGCAAGGCATGTAAGCAGGGAGCTCCCTGCGAATACGGTCTTTGAGGGCTTGTGCGCAAGGGATGAGAAGCAAAGCATGAGCAGCGGGAGCAGCACCTGCGAGTTAAGGTCAATGAGCTGCATGAACCACAGTCCGTACCCGCCGAAGGCATATGCAGAGCCGACAACAAGGGCCCCGGCAAAGGAGCAGAGCTTTTTGCGGGCGAAGAAAAACCATAACATGGCGGCCAGCCACAGCCTGAAAAAAAGGAGCGCGCCGTAGGCTGCTTCGCCACCACCGGCTGCATACCAGGGCCAGTACAAGGGGAAGAACACCGCGGTCTGGATGTTGGCCAGGTGGGGCTCTCCCATGGCTGATAAGGGGTTCCACAGCGGGAAGTGAAGGCCGGACAGCTCTCGAAAGTTGTGTGATACCCAGGGGAACACCTGCAGGACTCCCGCAGGGTCCAGCAGGGGCTCGGTCGCGTAATCAGGAAGGGACTCCAGGGGGTGCACCAGCAGGCCAAGCCCGAAGAACAGGACCCCCGCGACAAGGAGCTGGGTTATCAGGCAAGATGCCCCGCGGGGGGCGTTATTTTTGGATGTCTTCATGAAGGTATTCACTCTTTATTGATTCCATAATTGACATTCGGGTTTTCGCGCTTTAAATTTTTTTGTTGGCTCAACTCTTGCGGAAAAGGCTTTGAAAAGCGCTTCAAGAGGCCCCGCTTCAGAAAAAAGGCGCATAAATTCAATAAGTTATATCGGCCACAATCATTTTCTCCGTCCAGCGAGAGCCGGTTATTGCAACGGAGCGCAATTTGCTGTATCTTAACCACTGCAGTATCTAGTACAACAGATTGGAGGTATCCACTTATGAAGCGCTGTCCCTTTTGTAATGAGTATTTATCAGATGACGCTATCCAGTGCAAAAGCTGTCTTAAATACCTGGATGGAAAGGAGCGGGTTGACGAGCGGTGCGAGTGCGGGAACCTTGTAGCCAAGCTTACCGAGGACACGGTGGAGATCAAGTGCCGTCGTTGCAAGCGCATACGCGTAATACCCATGGACATGCTCAAGGAGAGGTACGCTTACCTTCTGGAGAGGAAGCACCAGCCCAGGGAGTAAGGCCGGTTTTTGAAGCAGCAGGAGGGGGGCGTTTTTTAATGCTTCCCTTTTTCTTTTTCACAAGGGTATGATGTCTTCAGCAGGGCCGGGTCAGGTTATCTGCACCACCACCAGGGCCACGTTGTCCTTGCCCCCTCGCTCGTTTGCCATGTTGATTAGCATCTGGGCCGCGGCCTGCGGTTGCCGCGACTTTAAAACGTCTTGTATCTCGAAGTTGCGGATATCCTGGTAGAGTCCGTCGGTGCAAAGGAGCAGCACGTCGCCGGGCTTGGGGGTCCCTCCCGAGAGTTGCACGTCAATGTCCGGGTTTATGCCCAGAGCCCTTGTAAGCTCGTGCTCGGATATGGAAGTGAAATCCTCCACCACGTCCAGCCTTGTCGGCTGGTCAGCCTCGCCCTGGGCCAGCGAGGTGTGGTCCCGGGTGAGCTGGAGTATGCGCGCCCCCCTTACAAGGTATGCCCTGGAATCGCCCACGTTGCATATGTAGGCCTTGCCACCCTTGATCCACAAAGCGGTCAGTGTGGTAGACATCCCCGCGAGCTTCTCGTCCTTCTGGCTCTCTTGGTAAATCTTTCGGTTTAGCTCCCTGAAGGCGAACTTCAAGGCCCTTGCGGGCAGGGGTATGCCCTGTGCGTACTCGAATGGAGGCGTGGAGTCAGCGGAAAGGTCAAGTCCTCGGATTATCTTTCCCAGCTCCTGCACGGCCATCAGCGAGGCCTTCTCTCCGAAAGGCTCGGACTCGACCCCGTCCGCAACGGCGTAGAGTCCCACGTCGTCGTAAATGGCAAAGCTGTCCTCGTTGTGCGGCCGGTGTCTGCCCTGGTGCTCCATGCCCGCGGATACGATACCCATCTAGCACCTGCTCCTTCCCTCAAGCCTTTTCAATGCCATGGATCACGCCCCCTGCTGCTCATCGCTGACTATGAACTCGAGGAGCGTGGAGCCCGCCTTTATGTGGTCCCCGTTCTTTATCCCCGACTGCTTGATCCTCTTCTCGTTCACAAAGGTCCCGTTGGTGCTGCCCAGGTCCTTTATGTAGAATTCGGGCGCGTAATAAAAGACCATGCAGTGCTGCCTGCTCATCCTGCTGTCGGTGATGGAGATGTCCGATATCTGGTCCCTGCCGATGGTGACCGGCACTTTCTCCACGTGGTATCCTTTGCCTTTCTCCTGGCCTTCGAGCACGCGCAGCATCACCATCATGCCCTCGGGCAGTTCCTTGGCCTTGGCCTCGTCTCCCAGTGTGGTTATGTCCTGCTCGTCAACCGGCGCCATTTTCACCCCTCATAAACAACCTCCATTCACATCACGAGTGTAGCTCCACCACGTCCTCGTCCTCGAGCTCGTAATCCTTGGTGACCTTCTGGCCGTCGTATTTTTTACTACCCCATATCCTGGCATACTTCAAGTTCCGGGCCAGGTCCTTGTGAACACTGAATGCGAAGTCCATCAAGGTGCTTCCCCTGGGGAGGGTAACCGGGTCGCTTTTGTCCGCTTCCTTGCCCGGACTCTTGGTATACACCCTCACTATGGAAAGCGCCTCGAATATCAGCCCGGAAATCTTGGCCGCGTCCTCGGGGTCCTTCTTTGACATGGTCCACGCAGGGAACCTGCCGGCAAACGCCTCCTCCACAAGCTCGCGCACCTCGGCCGCGCCTTCCGCGTCCGCGTGTGTCAGAAGCATGAGTGTCTTTACCTGTGCGGACCCGTCCGGTTTAAACCTCGTCTCCACCTCGTCCACAAGCTCCACCTTGCCCTGGGACAGCCTCTCGATCACGAACTCGGTGGAGTCGAGCACGTCATCGTCAGCCAGGCTGGTGACCAGGAGCGCCAGGTCGGCGTTCCTCACCATTCCCGGAATCCAGCTCTCCGTGTAGTCCCTGCCCACGGGTGGTATGTCCACGAGCTGAATCTTTACGTTCTCGAATGGGATCATCCCGGGCTGGGGCTTCATGGTGGTGTAGGGGTAGTCGGCCACCTCGGGCCTGGCATTGGTGAGGGCGTCCATTACCGAGCTCTTTCCCGAGTTGGGCGGCCCCACCAGTATCACCTGGCCTGCCCCCTCCCTGGGTATATTGAACATGGAACTCCGGCGCGAGGAGCCCGACTTCCTGTTGCCGGCGCGGAGCTTTGCAATCTTTTTCTTAAGGTCCGCTTGGATCTTTTCGGTGCCCTTGTGCTTGGGCAGCACCGAGAGCATGTACTCTAGACATCTGAGCTTGTCCTCGGGGTCCTTGGCTTCCCGATAAGCCCTCTCAGCTTCCAGATACTCGGGTGTCAGGTTGGCCGGCATAACCGTTTTGTCTTTATGCCCAAAAAAAGCAGGATAAAGTATTTCTTCTAAGGCTGAAGCCGCGCCCCTTGCACCGGCTATTTCTTTCCCTTTGCAGCGGGCTTCTGCGGCTCGCTCAGCTCATCCATCCATTTTGCCACATCGGGGTCCCTTTCCATGCGCGGTTCTATGCTTACCATGGAGTTTGAATATTCAAAATCGAAATCAGCGGACGCAAGCTTGTCTTTCAGCTCCCGGATGCGCCTGATTCCCTTGTGGTATTCGGCTCTTAGCTGCGGCTCCTCCCTCAACTTCGTCCTCATCTGACTTATTTCCTTCTCGAGCGAGGTCATCTCGTTAGTGAGTTTTATCTTTTCCTGTCGGGAAATTCCACCTGTTCTTCCAGCTCTTCTTACGATCTCCATCTTGCCCACGAACATTCCCCTGTTACCGGCCTGGGCCAGCAGGGTCTTGTTAAGGACCATGGGGTTTCTTCGGAGGCTTGCGGTCCTGTCGCTCACCACGGCCACGTCAATGCCCGGGACCTCTCTTATAATCTCCGAGCCGGTTCTATAGTCCATGGCAAACAACCCGACGACCAGGTCGCATTGCGCGCGCAGCTTCTCAGCCATCTGCCGGGCCGCTTCCCTGGGCGGAAGCGCCTTTACCGCGGACTCGCCCAGGCCGCCGGGTTTCAAAACCCCGAATACTCCCACCCGGGCGCCTCCCTCCTCCACGATCACGTAGCCCGGAAACACCGGCTCTCCCGATTCGGCGTAAACCAGGTTGGCGGAGATCAGGGGAAGAGGGTCATTGCCTTCCGGCCCCGCGAGCTGGTTCTTTAGGAAGTCAAGGCCACCGTTTAAGTCCTCGGAGCCTACGTTGACAGCGTCCGCGCCCGAGATGGCCATGGCCTTTGCAAGAATAATGGCCCCTTGCTTGTTTTTCTGGCCGGGGTCTTTGCCGGAGGGCATATTGCTGAAGAACACGTTGCCCCCGTCAACCAGCACCACCGGGCCTGCTTTATCGAGCTCCTTTACCAGATGAGTTCTTTTCGCGATCCCGCCGCGAGGATGGCCTGGTCACCCGCATCCTTCGAGCTGTCCGGCCACGCCTGTGGTGTAGACCAGGGTGAAGGATGCGTCCCGGCTTAGCTCAGGCCGGGCCGGGATACTGGTGCTGGCTGCTTTTGCTGATGCAGATTTATCGGGCTCATTCACTGCTGGCCGAGCCTTGGCCTCCTTTGTCTGCTGCGTCTGTTTTCTCGCCTGTGTCTCCTTTGACTTCTTTGCCTTTTTTTCACCCCCCTCTGCTTCCCTCTTCTCCTTTTCACAGCATACCCCCGCGGCCGAGAGCGCCATAAAAGAGGTCACAAGCAGGGCCAAAAAATGCCTTTGGATGAATGAAGCGGTCCTTGTAATGCTTAGCACTTGTTTCATCTCCTCCTCTCCGTCAATAAAAGGTTTTTCTTAGACCGGAAAGATCGAGCGACCTGTGCACCGGCACTGCCACCATCCCGAACGGCCCGGTCTCTTTTGCTCTGTCCAGCACCTGCGCTATCTCCGCGTGAGGCAGCCTGGCCCCGGTTTCCCAGTCAACGCTTTGCGCCTTTACCCACACCCGCTGTGCACGGTCCACTTTCTTGTGCAGGCGGCCCAGTGATCGGGCTATTAAGTCATAGACCTCTTCACGGGGCATGCGCAGTTCTGAAGACATCTGCCTATGATAGAACATAACAGCGTAAAAATCGAGGTCCGAGGAGATAATGGCGTCAATGTCCTGCGAGAACCACCACACGGCCTTTTTCGGGTCGGTCACGGTCTCGTAAAAAACGTTGATGCCCACGGGCTTGTAAGGCCTCCTGGAGTGCACCGCTCTTCTGACCCGTTCGGCCAGTCGCACCATCACCCCGCTCTTCCACCTGCACCAGTGCTCGAACTCCTCGGTGTACTCGCCCACCAGCCATCGGCCGCCCTCTTTTCTCACCTTCTTGAAGAACCTGTCCGGGTCGGCCGCTTTTCCCGTCTCCCTGTAAAAGAGTCTCCTGGCTTCGGGGTTCATGCCCTCGGTGTGCTTGAGCATGAGGTCGTCCTGGATCAGCACCCCGTCAATCGGGTATTTTGCCAGGTCCGTATAAAGCGCAGCCAGCCTTTTTTGCACCTCGGGCAGAAGGGGGCTGTAGCCCTTCCTTTTTACGAAGTCCGACTTCTCAAAGTCCCATGCCATGCACCTGAGTCTGTTGTCATCTTCTCTGCCGTAGTTCGCGTACCTCGTTGTCATCCACGCGATTATCGCCAGCCCGTTCTGGTGGGCTATCCTGCACATGGGGCCCAGCACGTCCGCCACCACCGGGACCCCCTGGGTCTTGAAGTACACCCCGCGGTCGTACTTTGGCTTTATGAAGCTGTAATATTTGTCTCCCGGGTCCTGGAAAACGCGGATGATGAGGGCATTGGCCCCCGAGGTCGAAAGCTCCGCCACCCGCTTTTCCACCTCTTGCCAGGTGCGGCAGTCCAGGTCCATCAATTGCAAACCCCGCACCGGCTCCTCCGGCGGCACCAGCTTGCCTTGTTTCTTATCAGTCGCCTGCTTTGCCCTGGCAAGGCGGGGGTCTTCACTCCCGGTCCCGGGCACAAGCGTCGCGGCTGCGAGCAAGAAGATGGCAAGCGCAAACAGGTGAAAAGGTTTTTTACGGGTCAAGCGCATGTCCGCTCTCAGATGCTCCTCGACAGGATGGACACCACGTGGTCAACCTGCAAGCCGTGCTCGCGGCCGGCCCTTGCGAGCATCCTTTGGCAGGTGGGGCAGGCGGTGGCCACGTTCGCGGTCTGGTACTCGGGCGCCTTTTCCATCTTCTCCAGGGCGATCTGCTCTGCGGTGTGAAGACTTGCCACTGGCAGGCCCCCTCCTCCTCCGCAGCATGTGGCGGCTTCCCTTGACTCGAAGAACTCGAGGGGCTCCGATCCTGTGGCGGCCTTAAGCACCTTGCGGGGGGGGTCATACACTCCCAGGTATCGGCCCAGGTAGCAGGGATCGTGGTATATCCATGTACTCTCGTCAGTGCTCTTTACCCGCAGGTTGTCGAGCTTTTCGTTCAAGAGCTCGGTGATGTGCACGACCGGTGCTGATATGGGGGCCCCGTACTCGGCAAAGCGCTGCTTCAAGAAGTACACGCACGAGGGGCAGGGGGACACTACCAGATCGGCCTCTTTCAAAATCTCGGCCATCCTCCCGGCCTGCTCGATAAACTCCTTTTCATGGCCCAGGGTGAGAAGCGGGTATCCGCAGCACACCTCGTCTGAATCAAGAACCCTGTAGTCAACGCCCGCGGCCTCCAGCACCTTGCAGGCGTCGGTCACCTGCTCGGGGAAATGGTGCGCAGTCACGCAGCCGGGAAAAAGCACCGTCCCGGTCCGGCCGAGCCTGCCCTTGGGCGCCCGATCCCTTATCACCTCTGCCAGGTCCTCGTCAAAGGGGTTCCTCTGCCGCAGCCACTTGCCGGCGTACTTTTGCACCCGTTCAGGCGCCACCCCCTTCTTGACCGCCTCCATACGGGCGGCCTCGAACGGGGAGAACACCTCGATGTCGTGCTCGCAATAGGTTCGGGTGATGATGCATGCGGAGCAAAGGTAGATGAGCTCTCCCACTTCCCGGTCAAAAGGCAGCGCCCCCTCGTGCACCAGCTTGAGTATGGTGGCCTTGGCTGTGGGGGTCACGGTCTCCGAGCACTCGACCTGGGCCACCGGGCACGAGAACCGGCACATCTTGGGGCAGTAGGCGCAGTACTCGATCTGCTTTTTCATTTTCATATACCAGTCATTCATGGCTTCTCTCCGGGGTATAGAGGCCCAGTTTTTCCGGGTTTAAAACATTTGCTTTGTCGAGCTCTTTTTTAAGGCCCTTGTAGATATCCATTGCCGGGCCCAGTTCGGCCTGCATCCACCTTGCCTTGTGCGCTCCTATGCCGTGGTGGTGACTTATTGCTCCTCCCGCGTCCAGGCAGGCTTTCATGGCCGCGTTCCAGGCGTCTTTATACACCTCTTCGGCCGGCGGCTCCTCTTTTGTGGACAGGAATGTGAAGTATATTGCCGCGCCGACAGGGTATACGTGCGAGACGTGAGCGGTGACCATGGCATGGGGCATGATGGCATCTCTTACCGCCTTGTAGAGCCCGGGCACGCGCGACCAGGTCGCAGCCACCTCACACGTATCCAGTATGGTATGCCCCTGGGAGAGGATCACGCTCTGGTAATAGCTCACCGAGTAGCGGCGCTCGAGCCAGGCCAGGCCCGGCCCTTCGCCCAGGTCCCGGCCTCGTCTTTCGCACATGTAGAACCCCTTGTCCGCCTTGGCCCGGGTGAGGGCGTTGTCAGGCCCCTCGAACCCTGTGATCATGAGGCACCCGTCCGCCTGGATATCCATGCTCTTTTTATGCAGCCTGGTGTCGAGGGGGTCATAGAGCCTGGCCACGGAGGGGTCGAGCCCGTGGCGCATCATCATCCTCATGGCCTCTATCCCGGCGTCCATGTCATCCACCATAAAGCCCCGGTACCGGCGCCACTCGGGCAGTGGGTGCACTGCCATGACCGCGCTGGTCACAACCGCCAGGGTCCCCTCGCTCCCGACCACGAGCTGGTCCAGGTCCGGCCCGGTGGCTGACCTGGGCGAGTCCTTGGACCGGAACACTGTCCCGTCCGGCAGCACCCCTGAGAGACTTATGAACATGTCCTCGATCTTGCCGTACTTTGATGACAACTGGCCCGCGGACCGCGTCGAGAGCCACCCGCCCAGGGTGGAGCAGTACATGGAGGCCGGGAAATGCCCCATGGTGAACCCGGCCTGGTTGAGCCGTCGCTCCAGGGTCTCGCCCATAATGCCGGCCTGGGCTTCCACGGTGTGGTTTATGTTGTTTATGGAGAGCACATTGTGCATCTTCTTCAGGTCCATCACCATGCCGCCCCGCATTGGCACAGAACCGCCGCACACGCCCGAGCCGCCCCCCTCGGGAGTTATGGGCACCTTGTTTTCAGCGCACCACCTTATTACCCCGGAGACGTCCTCGACCGCGCGGGGCCAAACCACGGCCTCGGGAACGTGTGGAAGCCGGCCCTTTCTCAGCCACAGGTAGCCCTGGGGCCAGATGTCCCTGCTGTAGGTGATCCGGTCAATGAGGCTGCTGGACACGTTGGCCTGGCCCACGATGTTGGCAAGCGAGTCCATCATTTCCGGGTCAACCTCCGGGAGATTAATGCGCTCTTTTGTTTCCGTATCCATAGTGCACACTGGGTAGCGCACATAGCTCCGCTATGTGCGCGAGCATAGCGAGCAGGATGGAGTGCAAACCATGGTGAAGAATTCATCCAGCGCCTGAGCGTAGCCAGCCTTTGGCTTACGGCGCCCACATAGCAAAGCTATGTGGACTACCCTGATTGTACATAATGACATTTTCGAATATTTTGCCACTCTCACATCCCCATCTTTCCGGGGTTCATCAGGTTCATGGGGTCCAGGGACTTCTTTAACGCCACAAGCATGGGAGACGAGCCTCCCTGCTCTGACTCGAGCCACCTGGCCTTTAGCACCCCCACCCCGTGGTGGTGGCTTATGCTCCCGCCCCGCTCCACGCACTGGTCCAGTGCGGCCTCCCATATGCGGTCGTATGCCTGGAGCTTTTTCTTCGTGTCTTTGCCGGTCGCGGCCACCGAGTAGTAGATCGAGCACCCCTGCGGGTAGGCGTGGCTGAAATGGGCCATTACAAAGGCGTGCCTGCTTATGGACTCACGCATTCCGTAGTAGAGGTTTGCCAGGTTGTCCCAAACCGTGGCCACCTCGATGGTGTCTACGAACACTCCCATCTCGAACATGACCTGCATGGTGTAGCTCACCTTGTAGCGCTTGTCCCACCAGTGTCGCGCCGGGTCCTCCCCCAGGTCCCGGCCGCCGCAGGCCGCGCATATGCCCCGGGCCATGCTCTTTTCCAGGCGGGTGATCTCGGGGTCCCCCTCGAAGGTTAGCACCAGCTTGGAGCTCTCCAGCTTCGAGAGCACCGGGTTCACCAGGCCGGGCCTCATGAGGTAAGGCAGTGCCTTCTTTACGAGCCCGCTGGCGCCGCTGCTTTCTTTGTTGCGCTGTTTCTGCGGGGGCTTCTGCTTTTCATCTTTTTCTTTGTGCCCGGAAGGCATGATCCTGCTGGCTTTCGAGAAGAAGGTGTCCACCGGGTCGTAGAGCCTGACGCACGCCGGCCGAAGCTCTGCCTGCATCATCCTGCGCATGGCCTCGAGCCCGTCCTCGACCGTTTGGAACGAGTATGCCTGGAACCTCCTGGACTCGGGGTAGGGCCAGATCCTGCATGTTGCCGCGGTGATAATGCCCAGGGTCCCTTCGGCGCCCACGAAGGCGTGCATGAATTCCGGGCCGGTGGCTTTCCTGGGGGCCTGTCTGGTCTCCAGCACCTCACCGTCCGGGAGCACCACCTGGATTGAAACCACCATGTCCTCGATCTTGCCGTACTTTGCCGAGAGCTGGCCCGCGGCCCTGGTGGACAGCCAGCCGCCGAATGTGCTGCAGTATATGGACGAGGGGAAATGCCCCATTGTGTAGCCTTTGCGGTTTAGCTCGCGTTCGAGCAGCTCTCCTATCACCCCGGACTGTGCGGTCACGGTTAGAGGTTCATCATCTATCCCCAGGATGCGGTTCATTCTTTTGAGGTCAACCACTATGCCCCTGCCGCCAAGGGCCACAGTGCCGCCGCACACCCCGGAGCCGCCTCCCATGGGGATCACGGGCGTGCCCGTGCGGCCGGCGATCCTGACCACCTCCTGCACTTCTTCCACCGAGCCGGGCCACACCACCACCTGCGGCCGGTCCGGAAGGTCAAGGCCCTGCAGGCGGATGGTGTTCCTGGGCCACACGTCCCGGGAGTAGGTGACCCTGTCCACCGAGCGGACCGAGACGTTGTCCTCTCCCGCGACCTTTGCAAGCTCTGTCTCGATACTCAAACCTCACACCTCTTTAGACGCAACGACGCTACGCCGCAATGGTAACACACATAGCTCTGCTATGTGTGCGACCCCGAAGGGGAGCAGGTTGCGGAGCAACACTTAAGCGGTATATTGCAAAAACTTTGCAGCAGTACACATGACCTGCTCGCTCCGCTCGCCCACGTAGCGGAGCTACGTGGGCTACTCCTCTCCCATCATCCGGTTTATTTGTCTTATCTTTTCAGGGCCCACTTTTGGCTTTCGCTCGAAGGTCATGAGTCCGTTCTTCTCCTGCTGCACGTCGTAGGGCTGGGTGTAGCAGTAGCCCTTGATGTAGGGGTAGTCCTTTATCGCCAGGGTGTAGTCGCGGTAGAGCTCGAGCAGTCCCTTCTCTCCCTCGGTCCTGTAAAAGCCGAAGCCGCCGTACTCGGAGAGCACCACGGGCTGGCCCTCATAGCGGGCGCCGGGCGCGAATATGGGCAGCACCGGCTTTCCCCGGATGAGGCTCATGAGGTACCACCCGGTCCCCAGCCGGTCGCCCTTGTCGAAGTCATACTTCTGGTACAGCCACCTGGACTTTTCCGCGGTGGAGAGGTAGTGGTGGAAGTCCCACACGTCGGTGTCAAAGTGGTATCCGCCGGAGTTGTCCACCACCAGCCGGGAGGGGGCCTCCTCCCTGGTCAGTTGCACCATCTCATGGGCCCAGTCCCGGATCTTATTGCTCCACACCATCCCGTACACGCCCCAGCTCTCGTTGAACACGGTCCAGGCGATGATGGACGGGTGGTTGTAATCTCTGCGGATGGCCTCCCTCCACTCCTTCTCAAAGCTCTGCATGGCCCACTCGGGCACGCCCCTCGGCCGGCCGAACCCGAGCGATGGCATCTCCTCCCACACCACCAGGCCCAGCCGGTCGCACCAGTAGAGGAACCTGGGGTCCTCGATCTTCTGGTGCTTCCTGAGCCCGTTGAACCCCATGCGCCTGTACATCTCGATGTCCTCTCGCATGATCCCGTCTTTCTCCGGGGTGTAGATGCCGCCCGGGAAGTATCCCTGGTCCAGGAGCAGCTTCTGATAGAACCTCTGCCCGTTCAGGAATATCTCGTCCCCCCTGGTCTCGATGGCGCGGACGCCAACGTAGGAGCTCACCCTGTCAATAACCTGGTCGTCCTTGTCCAGCAGGGCGAGCTTTACGGTGTAGAGTGCGGGGTAGTCGGGGGACCAGGGCTGTGTGATCTCGTTGTGCCATTTGGCGGTGAGCCCGCGCCAGGAGACGCGGCTTCCGAGTTCCTCTTTACCGTCCGGGCTAATCACCGTTATTTGGGGCCTTGCCTCCGGGTCCTGTCGCGAGAGGTTCAGCTTGAACTTTCCTCCGGAGAGGCCCTTTGCGGGCGTGAAGCGGAAGCCCTTTATGTATGGGTCCCCGGTCTTTTCGATCCACACGGTCTGCCAGATACCGGTCACGGTCTCGTACATGATCATGTGGGGCTCGCCGCTGGGCGACTGCTTTCCCCGGACCTGCATGCGGTCCAGGGAGTCGAACACCCGCACCACCAGGATATTGTCCGTGGGCCTCACAGCATCGGTCACGTCGAAGGTGAAAGGGGTGTACCCGCCGGTGTGCCGGCCGAGCTTTATGTTGTTGAGCCATACGGTGGCGTGGTAGTCAACCGCGCCGAAGCGGAGCAGTAGCCGGGATTTGGGGCCCGGGCCGCGCCAGTCGAGCTTATGCCCCAGGTCGAACCTCTTTAAGTACCAGCAGACCTCGGGCGGGTCGAGCTCATGGATGCCGGAGAGCTCGGACTCGACCGGGTAAGGCACCGTGATCGTCCGGGGCAAGGAGTCCCGGGTGTGCCAGTCCTCTTCCAGGCCCTTGTCCTTTGGGTCGAAGGCGAATTGCCACTCGCCGTTCAGGTTCTGCCAGGTCTCACGGAGCATGTCCGGCCGGGGATGCTCGGGCCGGGGCAGTTCCTTTGCAGGGGCGCTTTGTAAAGCAGCGCCCAGCGCCAGTATGCAGGCGAGTCTTGCCAGGCTTCCCATTCCCGTTCCTCTCCGCAGGCTGTTATTTAACCCTTTCAGGGTATTTATAAATAACCTTGCCTTATACCCGGGGCGGCGGGCTACGCCCTTGCCCTGGGCTACTATATATCAAACCCCTTCGGGGTATAAAAGGAGTTTCGCAACATGCACTATCCAAGAAAGGGATCATACCAGGGTTTGGGCCCTTGAAGCAACAAAAAGGGAGAAGGCGATTCATCTCGCCTCCTCCCTTTGGCTTTAAATATTAAAAGTTCTTGCTTGCTTTTTCGCGGCCCGGCGATTACAGCATGCCGACCAGGACCAGTCCCAGGCCCAATTTGTTGTAATCGAAATCGTCGCCATTGCTTTCAGTTATCATGTCATAGGTAAGTTGGCCACCTACACCAAAGCTCTCGGCCACGTTGTAAATATAGCCTCCACCGATTCTAAAACGACTAACGTCGCCCTCGGCATCTCCACCAAGAGTCCCGGCTCTATATTCTAGTTTGCCGAAAGGATGTCCCATGCCCATGTCATAGGCATAAATAAGCCCTATTCCATATGTTGTTACATCCACATCAGAATCTCCGAAATCACTTTCTACACTCGTACTTTCATATCCGAGATTTACCAGCACGCCCAGGTTGTCCATAAAAAAGTAGATGGGGGCAGCGTTTATGCCGAAAGTCGTGATGGAGGTATCTGTATCATCCAAATCGCCCCCGCTTGTATTGGTGTAGTTAAAAGCATTTTCGCACGTAATCCACCACGTTCCCTGGTTGCTCTTTGCAAACCCTGTTACCGAGACCAGCATGGCCACCATTACCACGAAACCAATGATCGTCGCCTTCTTCATCTTCAGTCCTCCTTTCTCCTTTTCAGTCCCTTTTTGTTTTCCTTGTTCAACACCTTTGAAAGCCATTCATCTCTCACCCGGAATTATATCATAAGGCCGTTAAGATAGCCAAACGGCTCTTGTTTTTAGCATGTCAACAATATAAACCGACAGAAACGAAATGTCAAGTCAAATGACAGCCAACTTCAACCCGGCGCCGGGCACCCACCAAAACCTTTGCCCTGACCATCTGATTCCCCCTTTCGATATCTTGCAAGACTTCTTCTTCATTATATCTATTTCGAGCAGGAATTCAATCCCCTTAACACAAAAAAAACAATGCCCGCTTGGGGCGGCCCTTTTTGCCCAGGTCCCACCAGACCCAGCCAGGGCCCGGGCCATAGGCCTCGGGACCCAGGACCGCGGCCAAGCAGAGGCCGCCCTCCCGGGGAGGCCACTCCTGTTCTGCGGGGCCGGGAACGGGGGAGAGGAGGACCGTCAAAGTAAGTGCCGCACAGAACCTTGTCATTATTCCTCGGGTAAAGTAGACTTGAAAGCAACTGGATCATACCAGCAAGAAGCGGAAAAACACAAGGGGTTGGTTGATTTGGAGAGCAGTGCTGACAATCGTGCGGCCAGGAAGGGGGTCCCGGCCGGGAAGCTCTCGCTTTTCGGTGTGCTGGTGGTTATAGTGGTCCACTGCTGGCTCTTGGTGAATTATATGGGCGGTGTGGACAAGCTCTTCTCTGATGAGCCGCTTTTGTACGTGGACCATTCCTTTCATTCCATACTATCCGTTATCGGCAGCACCTTTCTAAGCGAGCACGGCAGCACCTGGGGATATGACCCGTATGTGCTGGCTGGTTTTCCCGTTGACCTGGCTGATGCCAGCGACCGGGTAATCAAGGTGGGAATGGTCCCTGCGTTGATGTTTTTATCACCGCAGGCCGCTTACAAGGCGCTGGTCTTCCTTACCGCTGCGGTTGTGCCCCTGCTCTTTCTTGCCGGAGGCGCGTGGTTCGGCGGGAGCAGGCTCACTGGCTCGCTGTCATGTGCGCTGGGCACGTGGGTCTGGTGGATTGGCGGTGGACTTCTGATGTTCACTCAGGGGATGTACGGCTTTCCCCTTGCGAGCGTATACGGGCTTAGCTTGGCCTGGCTTTTTGCCAGGTATTTGGATCGGCCCTTGATACGGTACATGGCTGCGCTTGTTACCGGGGCCGCGCTGGGTCTCCTGATACATCCTGGGATATTGTCCGTGGTTGGAGTGCCGTGCTTTATCCTCTATGTTTTCCATATTAGGAGCATGCCCTTCAGAAGGCACGTTTTCGTGTTCTTCCTGCCGGTCTCCGCCCTGGCATGCAACCTTTTCTGGGTCGTGCCCTGGGTTGTAAATTTGCGTTTTGTAAACACTTTTGCCTACCTGTTCTCCTTGCCGCAGAAGATAGTCATGGAACTCTTTATAAACTCGATCAGGCATTTCCAGGTCATACTTATAATCCTGCCGGTCGCAGCAGTCGCGGGTTTAACCATGATGGCAAGGCGGAGCAAAGGCGCGCTCTGGTGGAGCACCCTTGTCACTGCGGCATGTTTCTTTATCTTTTTCACCCTGGGTGGATTTCTGCCTGTTATAAAACAGAGCCAGCCCTTGCGCTTCGGGACCACATTATTAACACTATTGGTGTTTCCCGCTTCTATCGGGTTCCAAAGATGGGCGGCAACAGCTTTTCAACCCACAGCAGATATATCCCGCCGGGTCCTTTTAGGAGGAGTGTTGCTTCTATGCGTACTTTCCGCTTTTTACTTCTGTATCAAGCCATTTACCCCTCCGGAGAGCTTTGTTCCTGGCCCGGAGCCCAAGATTGACAGAATAAGCAAGTGGCTGCTAAAGAACACCGGCACCAGTGCCAGGGTGATGCTTCAAGACGAGGGACCGCTAGGAAAATTCTACCGTTACAGACACTCCGGGCTCCCAATAGCTTTTCGCAGTGGTCGTGAAATTCTTGCAAACCCCGGGCCGGCGACGCCGATTGTCCTGAAGCACCAGTTCATCCGCTTTTCCATGTTCGAGCTGTTCGGCAGGCCCCTTAACCAGTGGGAAGAGAAATCACTCGCCCGGTACATGGACCTCTACAACGTGGGATGGGTGGGGGTCCACTCAAAGCCGGCAAGGAGCCTGCTGGAAGCCGCTCCTTCTTTGTTCAAGCCGCTTGGAGAGGCCGAGGGGTTGAGGTTCTACCGGGTGCTGAGAGAACATTCGTTTTTTATCGAGGGAGAGGGAGAGGCCGAGGCCGATTATAACGTGATAAGGCTCCGGGACGTTCAGCCCTCGAACAACAGGGTGGTCATATCTTATCACTGGCATCCGTGGTTCAGGGCTGACCCTCCGGCCAGGGTGGCACGTGTCATGAAAGGGGCCGATCCGGTGGGGTTCATAGGCATCGAAAACCCCTCGCGTAACATGGAACTCCGGATAAAACGCTGGTGGGAGTAAAGCTTTTTACGCTTTGCGCTTTGATTTGACAAAGCCTGTCAGCATGCTAGGTTCTTTTATGTTCCTGCACTGATATTTTTATTCTCGGCCCTATAATCGGCAAGACGCAATGGCAAAGGTATCCTTTATAAAGCCCTATCAGCAGGCCTCGTATTACAGCATCAGTCCTCCCCTGGGGGTTACATATCTAAGCTCCGCCCTGAAGTCGCATGGCCACCAGGCCAGCCTCCTGGACCTCAGGCTGCATCCCAAGGGGGGCCTTTCGCTGGCTTTAAAATGGGTGGAGGAACAAGCGCCTGACATCCTGGGCTTGAGCGCTTTTTCAAGCGAGGCCGGGGCCACACACGAGCTCGTCAGGGCGATAAAAGCCCGCTTTCCACGCATGCCCGTGGTGGTGGGAGGGCCTTATCCAAGCACTGCCCCTGAGAGGGCCATGCAGGACGAGAACATTGACTTCTGCCTGATAGGCGAAGGGGAGGAGAGCTTCCCCCGGCTGGTGGAGCACATACTGGAGAACGGCTCTGATGCCGGCGGGTTGCCCTCGGTCTGCCACCGCGACAACGGGGAGACGGTCATAAACCCGGTTGCCGAGCCCATATCGGAGCTTGACCGGCTGCCGGTTCCTGATTGGGGTCTCCTGGACATGGATTCATACTACAAAAGGACCCGGCACCAGCTCTTCTACATGCACAGGAACTACATGCCCATCCTTACCTCGCGCGGCTGCCCTTACCAGTGCCTTTACTGCCATAACATCTTCGGCAAGAGGTTCAGGCCCTACTCGGTGGAGCGGGCCCTGGAGGAGATCAACATGCTTTACAACAGGTTCGGCGTAAGGGAACTGCACATAAACGACGACATCTTCAACCTCGACCTGAAAAGGGCCAAAGGCATAGCCAGAGGGATCATTGATTCGGGCATGGACATATCCATAAGCTTTCCCAATGCGGTGCGCGCGGACAGGATGGACATCGAACTGATCGAGCTTTTAAAGGAGGCTGGCACCTTCAAGATAGCCTATGCCGTGGAGACCGCGAGCCCCAGGCTGCAAAAGCTCCTGAAAAGGGACCTCGACCTGGAAAAGACCCGGGAGGTGATAGAGGCCACCGACGGGCTGGGCCTTTTCCAGACGGGGTTTTTCATGCTCGGGTTCCCCACCGAAACCGAGGGCGAGATGCAAGAGACGATCAATTATGCCCTTGAAAGCAGGCTGCACACCGCGGGCTTTTTCGTGGTCAGCGTCTACGAGGGCACCGGCCTGGCTGAACTGGCAAGCTCCATGGGCAAGGATATTGATTTTGATTCATATGAACGCGAGTACTGGAAAGCCTCCTTGCAGGTGTCGGAAGTGGAGCCGCGCAGGCTGGAGAAGATGATTAAAAGCTCTTACAGGAAGTTCTACCTGGATCCGCGCCGCATGCTGCGCCTTTTCCGAGTGCTGCCCAATAAGAAGCAGGTTCCAAAATCAGCGCTGGTATTCCTGAACTTTGCTTTTTTCCGTTAGCTCCTTGTTGACTAAAACAAGAATGAATTCTTTCTGTAGAACACTCTGATGGCAAAAATCGGTTTTATAAAACCTCTGCAAGAATTAAAGTACTCATCCAGCTTGAGCCCTCCCATGGGCATTATGTACCTGAGCTCGGCGCTCAAGCATCACGGACACGAAACCTCTCTCCTGGACCTCAGACTCGCTGACAGAGACAGGAAGGCATTGCTCGACTGGATGAGGGAGTTCAACCCCGACCTGGCAGGCATAAGTGCGTTGTCCAGCGAAGCACTTTCAGCGCACCGGGTCGCGGCGGAGGTCAAGTCGTCTTTTCCGGATACTCCGGTGGTTATGGGAGGACCTTACCCTACCGTGTCCCCGGGGAGAGTGATGGAGGACGCGAACGTTGACTACTGCTTCATGGGGGAGGGAGAGGAACAGTCCCCCCGGCTGGTGGAGTCCATTCTGGACGGCAAAGGAGTCCCCGATCGCGTGCCCGGTGCGGGCTTCAGGCGGGACGGCGAGGTGGTCTTAAACGACAAAGCCCCTCCCATCGAGGACGTGGACCAGGTCCCCATGCCCGACTGGGAGATAATAGATAGAGAGGCGTATTTCAAAAGCGTAAGGGCTCAACTCGTTTACAAGCACAGGAACTACATGCCCCTGTTCACCTCCCGGGGGTGCCCGTACCAGTGCGCCTACTGCCACAAGATCTTCGGCAAGAAGTTCAGGCCCCACTCCCCGGAGCGCGTCATGGAGGAGATCAAAACGCTCCATGACAAGTACGACATACGGGAGTTCCAGGTGTGGGACGACATCTTCAACCTGGACCACGGCCGGGCGGTGGACATCGCGGAGAGGATCATTGACTTCGATAAAGACCTGTATCTCAACTTCCCAAACGGCGTGCGCGGGGACATCATGGACAGGGACTTGATAAGGATGCTTAAGAGGGCGGGAACTTTCAAGATAAACTACGCCGTCGAGACCGCCAGCCCCCGGCTGCAAAAACTTATAAGGAAAAACGTTAACCTGGATAAGCTACGGGAGATTATAGAAATAACCGACCGGGAAGGAATACTGCAGCTCGGGTTCTTCATGCTCGGGTTCCCCGCCGAGACCGAAGAGGAGATGACAAAGACGGTCCAGTATGCCAAGGAGAGCAGGTTGCACATGGCGCAATTTTTCGTGGTGAACCTATTCGAATGCACTGACCTGGTCGGGATCGCCGCGTCTGCCGGCGTTGATACAGAGAAGGAGCTTGTACGCTACGATTACCAGAAGCCAAGACAACAGATATCCAGCGTCCCCCTTCCGAGGCTGGAAAAGATACTGAAGAAGGCCAACCGCGAGTTCTACCTCGACCCCCGGCGCATGGCCCGGCTCCTGTATCTATTCCCCAATAAAAGCCATCTGCCCGTCTACGCCTGGCTGTTCGCCCGGCTGGCCCTGCTCGGATGAGTCGCTGCTTGCAAGCGTATCCGGGACGCGGCCCTGTTTGACAAAGTCCTGCCCATCGGTTTCAATTGCCTTGAATGAACGGCATGTACAGGGAGCCGCGGGCGAATAATGGCCGGTATTGACGTAAGCTCTTACAGGCCCATATTTTACCCCGAGAACCTGGCTGTGATCGGGGCCTCGGAAAGCCCCATGAAGTTCGGGGGCATGTTCCTGCGGGCCATCTTGTCGCACGGTTACAAGGGAGATATCTACCCCGTGAACCCCCGAGGGGGGACCATACACGGCATGAAGGCCTACGCGCGGGTCGAAGACATACCCGGTCCGGTGGAATTCGCTGTAATATCCCTCCCGGCGGCGCACGTGCCGGATGCGGTCAAGGCCTGCGCGCGCAAAGGCATCAAGGGCGCCGAGATACTCTCGGCCGGGTTCCGCGAGGCCGGGCCCGAGGGCGCCGCGCTCGAGCGCGAGACGCTTGAAGAAGCCCGGAAAGGCGGGGTCCGGCTCATAGGCCCCAACTGCTTCGGGGTTTACTCGCCAGAGGCGGGGCTCACCCTTATGCCGGGCGCGGACTTCTCGAGAGAGCCGGGCCGGGTTGGGCTCATATCCCAGAGCGGCGGCGGGGCGTGCGACGTTGCGTACATGTGCATGGGCAGGAGCGTGCACTTCTCCGTGGTGGTGAGTTACGGCAACGGCATGGACCTAAGCGCGGCCGAGCTGCTCTCCTACTTCGAGGCTGACGAGGCCACCGGCATAGTGGGCGCTTATATCGAGGGGGTGGATGACGGCAGGGAGTTCTTCAATGCCCTCAAATCCTGCGCGCAAAAGAAGCCGGTGGTGGTGCTCAAAGGCGGCCTGTCAACACAGGGCCACAGGGGCACCATGGGTCACACCGGGTCTATGGCCGGCTCGACAGAGACCTGGAAGGCGGCTTTGAAAAGCGCTGGGGCCATACAGGCCGGGGACTCCCGGGACCTGGTGGAGTGTCTCATGGCCTTCAACTGCCTGGAGGGTTTTACCGGGGGAGGCGCCGGCATCCTGGCCGGGGGAGGACTCCGGTGCGTGGACGGCCTGGACTCGGCTTCTGAATACGGCTTTGCTGTGCCCGAGCTGGACCCCGGGACCGCGGCAAAGATCCAGTCCCTTCTCCCGCCCGCGGGCGGGAGGGGAGCAAACCCGGTGGACCTTGCAAACCCGGTCATGTCTCCGGATGTCATAAACCCGGTGATGGAGATGCTATCGGAAAGAGATGACATCGGCTTCATGGTCATATACCAGATGCTCTTTTACCTCTTGAACGAGCAGAGAAAAATGAGGGCAGCGGCCGGGGATGGCGGGTTCAAGATCGAGTACCACACCCAAATAGCGGAAAAGGCAAGGGAGATAAGGGAGAAGACCCAAAAGCCGCTTGCCATGGTGCTGGTGGACGTGGCCTCACACCCGGAGCACCAGGAGACAGAGCTCGGCAGGATGGAGGCCAGACTGCATTACACCGCGAACATGGTCCCCTGTTTTGATACGGGCTACCAGGCGTTCTCGGTGATGAGGAGGGTGGCGGATTATTACCTGAGAAGAAAAACGGACAACCATTAAGGTGTCGGAAAGAGAGGGGGCATTATGGTAACTGCTATTGTTTTGATCAATGCAAAAAGGGACAGGATACCCGAGACCGTGCAGGCCCTGGTGGACCTTCCGGGCGTGGCCGAGGTCTACTCGGTGGCCGGGCACTACGATGTGGCGGCCATCATCAGGGTGAAGGAGAACGAGCAGCTCGCGGACCTGGTCACCAAGAAGATGCTCCGGCTGGAGGGCATCGAGAAGACCGAGACCCTGATAGCTTTCGAGGCCTTTTCAAAGTATGACCTTGAAAGGATGTTCGTAATCGGAATGGATTGAAAAAGGTTCAGTGGGACGTATAGGGCACTTCTGGCACGAGCTTCTCGGCTTTGATATTCATCACGTAAGTGTATCGGTTGGCGAACAGGTGCAAGTCGTAGGTGTACTTGCACACCATCTCCGCCTCCTGCCCCACCTCGCCGTAAAAGGTGCAGTCTTTCCACATGTTCACCGGGACCTTGTGCCTGTCAGCCCAGTTTTGTAAATTTGAGTACATCTCCTCCCGATCAATTACCGAGAGGCGGAGCATCTCCGTTCTCATCCTGTCCTCGAATTCCCATTTTGCTGAATATACCGGAGCCAGCTTCATGGTCATGTAAATGCCTCCGGCGACAATGACAACCACAAGGATAACCCAGATGGTCGCATCCCCGGCTATTGACCTGCGCATATCCGGTTCTCCTCCGAATGAAAGCAAGATTCTTTTAACGCCACCTCAATTTATTTATAACATGGAGGATGGAAGCTTTCAAGTCCGGCCCTGTGGTATCAATTCCGCAAAGCCGGTTTGTTTTTTTCTTTCAAGCCTTGGAATTGATGGAGGTTTTTAGGCTGGGGTGGTTTGGCGACAAAGTCGCGGGCTTTTTTGCTCTGGGGGTCTTTGTTGGCGTGGTTTTGGGGGCAATATGCACGGTGCGCTCGCAGCACTGGTCGCAGTGCTTTAACTTATAGACCTTCTCAAGGCAAGCGAAGAACCTCTTGCTCATTTGCTCTTCTTAGCTTCCAGCTTCCGCCAGTGAGCCTCGGAGATCACCTCCATAAGCCCCTTCGCCTCCTTATAGTTCTCGATCCACTGCTTCACCTCTTGCAGTTGCTCAGATGGCACCGTGCGCATGCGGGTCTTGCCCTTGTTGTGCTGCTCGACCACGGTGGAGACGTGCTTCTCGCCCCGGGCGCAGCGGCAGTTTGGGTTTCCGCACCTGGTCTTCAGACTGACCAGGCTCCCCCGCAGCAAGCCCTTGTCCCTGAACAGCAGGTGCAGCTTTGACCTTGCCTTCCTTTCCTTGTCGGATTGTCCGCTTCGATGTTTCATTGCTTCCTCCTCACCCGTGATATTTAATATTGTTATATTAAATAACACGGTGAAAGTCAAGCCCTTTTTCAATCGCGACTTTGCTAAGCGATGGGCCAAGCAAGATTTCTATCGTTGATATGATGAGTTATGATGGTGTCTTTTCGGGGTTGCGGAATTGCTGCTTGACACCCCCCAGCTTTACACTTTCGATTCTTGGCAATCCCGGGTGAGAGTCAACAGGAGTTTGACATCGCCCATTAAAGCGCCTATATTACTTTTCTGTGAATAGGGAGGGCAACATACAAGGCATGATCAGTATGGCGCCGGAGGACCTGGAGATCGCTGGAAAGCTGCGCGAGAGCGACCCCGAGTTCAAAATGCTCTGGGACGAGCACCTGAGCCTCAAGAAAAGGCTGAAAGAGCTCACCAATAAAGATTTCCTTACCTCCGATGAAGAAGCCGAGATTAAAAAGATAAAAAGAACAAAGCTGCTTGGAAAAGACAAGATGGCCATGAAGATTAACCAGTATAAGGTGGTCGTACCCTCTGGATGAATGACCTCCGGGAAGGAGCTTAAAACCCCGGTGGTCATGCCGGGGTTTTTTTATGAAAAAGGAGACGAGATATGAAGTCGGACAGATCAAGGAAGGGGGTGGAAAGGACGCCCAACCGGGCCCTGCTGCGCGCCACCGGGGTGACCGGAGCGGACATGAAAAAGCCCTTCATCGGGATAGCGTCAAGCTTCACCGACCTGATACCCGGCCACACCGGGATGCGCGAGCTTGAGAGGGCCATCGAGAACGGGGTGTACGCGGCTGGCGGCAGGCCCTTTATATTCGGCGTGCCGGGCATCTGCGACGGCATAGCCATGGGCCACGAGGGAATGAAGATGAGCCTGCCCAGCCGCGAGCTCATAGCAGACGTGATCGAGTCGGTGAGCGAGGCCCATGCTTTGGACGGGCTGGTGCTGCTCACCAACTGCGACAAGATCACGCCGGGCATGCTCATGGCCGCGGCCAGGCTTGACATACCGTGCATCGCAGTGACCGCGGGCCCCATGCTGTGCGGCTTTTATCAGGGAAAGCGGCTCACCCTGGTGCGGGACACCTTCGAGGCGGTGGGGCTGTACCGGGCCGGAAAGATAAAGCGCTCCGAGCTCGATGCATTGGAGGCCGAGGCATGCCCGGGCCCGGGGTCCTGCCAGGGGCTCTACACGGCCAACACCATGGCGTGTCTCACCGAGGCCATGGGAATGAGCATGCAGGGGTGCGCGACCGCAGTGGCAGGGTCTGCAAAAAAGAACAGGATCGCCTATGAAAGCGGACAGCAAATGGTCGCCCTGGTGAAAAAAGAGACGGGCGCAAGGACCATAATCAACAAGAGGAGCATGGAGAACGCCATCAGGATGGACATGGCGCTGGGAGGCTCGACCAACTCTGTGCTCCATCTTACCGCCATTGCCAGGGAGGCCGGAGTAGACCTGCGCCTCCAGCGTTTTGACGAATTATCTCTTGACACTCCGACCCTTACCAGGCTGCGGCCAGCAGGGGAGCACGCCATGGAGGACCTGGACAGGGCCGGGGGCATCACCGCAGTCATGTACCAGTTGAAAGACAAGCTCCTGGACAATCCCACGGTAGAGGGAAAATCCCTAAAGGGGGTCCTTGCAAAAAAGCCCTGGCACGACCCCGGGGTCATCCGCTCCCCCCGGGACCCTTACATGAGTGAAGGGGGCATAGCCGTGCTTTACGGGAACCTTGCCCCGGAGGGCGCGGTGATAAAGCAGTCCGCGGTCAACCAGGATATGATGAAGTATGAGGGAAGGGCCGGGTGCTATGATTCCGAGGAGGAGGGAATGGAGGCTATACTATCGGAGAAGGTGAAGCCGGGCGACTTCGTGGTCATCCGCTACGAGGGGCCCGCGGGAGGCCCGGGCATGAGGGAGATGCTCTCGCCCACCTCCGCGCTCATGGGTATGGGCCTGGGCGAAAAGGCGGCCCTGCTCACGGACGGGAGGTTCTCCGGGGGCACCAGGGGGCCGTGCATAGGCCACGTCTCGCCCGAGGCCGCTGCCGGGGGCCCCATAGCCGTCATAAAGAACGGGGACAAGATAATGCTGGACATACCGAAGCGCAGGCTCGCCCTGAAGCTTAGTAAAAGCGAGATCAATAAAAGGCTTAAGCAGATGAAGCCGAGGCCGAAGAAGGTAAACAGAGGATACCTCTCGAGGTACGCGGACATGGTGGGGAGCGCGGCCGGAGGGGCGGTATTCGAAAGCGAGTCAAGGACAAATAGAAAGGACAGTGAGAGGTGAAGCATCATGGATGAGATGACTGGCGCGCAGATACTAGTCGAGTCTCTTAGGAAAGAAAACGTCGAGGTGGTGTTCGGGTACCCCGGGGGGGTGCTCCTTAACATCTTTGACGTGCTTTTCGACTCTGACCTGGAGTTCGTGCTCACAAGGCACGAGCAGGGAGCGGCCCACGCCGCGGACGGCTATGCCAGGAGCACGGGCAAGGTGGGGGTGTGCATGGCCACCTCGGGACCGGGAGCCACCAACCTTGTTACCGGCATTGCCACCGCTTCCATGGACTCGGTGCCCATGGTGGCCCTGACCGGCCAGGTGCCCAGGGCCATCATCGGGGGCGACGCCTTCCAGGAGGCGGACATAGTGGGGATCACCAGGCCCATAACCAAGCACAGCTACCTGGTGCAGGACGTAAGGGAGCTTTCCGGCATCGTAAAGGAGGCCCTCCACATCGCGTCTTCGGGAAGGCCGGGCCCGGTGCTCATAGACCTGCCCAAGGACGTGATGGCGGAAAAGACCGGGTACAATCATCCGGACTCGGTCGTAATCCCGGGCTACAAGCCGGTGTACACGGGGAACCCGAAGCAGATAGACCGGGCGGTGCGGGCCATGGAAAAGGCATCCAGGCCGGTGATCTACGCGGGCGGGGGGGTTATCATATCGGGGGCTTCGGAGGAGCTTCATAGCTTCGCCCTCTCCCAGAACATCCCGGTGACCATGACCCTGCTCGGCCTGGGCGGGTTCCCGGGAGACCACGAGCTATCCCTGGGCATGCTGGGCATGCACGGCACTTATGCAGCCAACATGGCCGTAAGCGACTGCGACCTGCTGATAGCAATAGGCGCAAGGTTCGACGACAGGGTCACCGGAAAGATCGAGGAGTTCGCTCCCAATGCTACAATCATCCACATTGACATTGACCCTTCTGCCATATCCAAGAACGTGGTGGTGGACCTGCCCATAGTGGGTGACGTGCTCCCGGTTATGAAGGAGGTGACAAAGCGCATCAAGCCGCCCGACGACGTGAGCAAGGCCGCGCGGAAAAAATGGGTGGAACGGGTAAAGTCATGGAAGGAGGAGCACCCCCTGTTCTACGAGAGCTCGGACAAGAACATAAAGCCGCAGTACGTGGTGGAGAAGATTCACCAGCTCACCAGGGGCGAGGCCATAATATGCACGGAGGTGGGCCAGAACCAGATGTGGGCCGCGCAGTTCTACCGCTTCAACCGGCCGCGCAGGTTCTTAAGCTCAGGTGGGCTCGGCACCATGGGTTACGGGTTCCCCGCGGCCATCGGGGCCCAGATAGGCAACCCGGACTCGACCGTGGTTGACATAGCGGGCGACGGCAGCTTCCAGATGAACATCCAGGAGCTGGCCACCGCGGTGCAGAACTGCCTGCCGGTCAAGGTGGCCATATTGAACAACCAGTTTCTGGGCATGGTGAGGCAGTGGCAGGAGATGTTCTTTAATAGGCGCTACTCCCACACCTGCCTGGCGGTGGAGCCGAATTTCAAGGCCCTGGCCGAGGCCTACGGGGCCAGGGGATTTACGGTCACTGATCCTTCGGATGTCGAGCCGGTGCTGTCCGAGGCGCTCTCGATCCCGGAGCCTTGCGTGATGGACTTCCACGTGGACCGGGAGGAGAACGTGTATCCCATGGTGCCGGCCGGCGAGAGCATAAGGAACATGATCCTGGCTGACAAGCCCGCGGGCAAGAAGAAAAGGAAGCTGAAGGCGCTGAAGTAGTGGGCGCGGGCCGTGTAAGCGGCTTTTTTAGAGTGGTCGAACAAAGGACTTAAGGGAGGCCCACAATGACCAAGCACACCATATCGGTCATGGTTGAGAACAAGTTCGGGGTCCTTGCCAGGGTGGCGGGGCTGTTCTCCGGACGCGGCTACAACATCGAGAGCCTGTCAGTGGCCCCCACCATGGACCCGGACATCTCACAGATAACCCTGGTGACCATAGGGGACGACAAGGTCATCGAGCAGGTGACCAAGCAGCTAAACAAGCTGGTCAACGTGATAAAGGTCATTGACATGACCGGCCGCGACTACATTGACCGCGAGATGATGCTGGTGCGGGTCTCCGCGGAGAAGGACAAGCGGGACGAGGTCCTTAGGATAGCTTCCATCTTCAAGGCCCGGGTGGTGGACGTGGCACAGAAGACCATGACGCTCGAGGTCACCGGAAACGATGAGAAGATACAAGCGGTGCTGAGGATACTGAGGCCCCTGGGAATAAGGGAGCTTGTGAGGTCGGGCAAGGTGGCGCAGCTTCGGGCCGAGCCGCGCTCTTGAATCAACCCTGGTGCTTTTCAAGAAGATATTGTATGAGCCGCCGGGCTTGTTCGTCCATGTCCTCGAACTCGATACCCATGCCCGCGGCCTCGCCCTCATGGTAGCGGATGGACCGCACCACGCCCTTTATGCCCACGAACTCATCTTCACCCCCGGGCAGCTCGATCTTCACCTGCGTTCCAGTGGGTTTTACATGAGTGGTGGCGATGTATATCCCTCCCATGCTCAGGTCTCCCGCCGAGCCCTGCGCGTATTTCTCCAACTGCTCAATGCTCCTGAACCGGAGCTTTAGCTCGACCGGGATTCTGGCAAACCGCCTCCTCTCAACCATTAAAGCCTCTCAAATAATAATGCAAACTGAATTGTAGACGTATTTCCAGGGGGAAGCAAAGCGCGCCGCCTGCAAAGAGCAATCCTGTATTGAAAAGAACTTCGCTTCCGGCTAGAATCAAAATGCCGAAGTCCTGGATGAGAAAGACCATCATAATTTTGATCCTGTTGGCCGGCCTTTTAAATGGTCGGGCTGGTGCAGCCAAGGAACAGGCTGACCCCAAGGAGCCGGGAAGCTTTGCCGAAGAAAAAGCGGCGCCCCCTTTTGACATAACCGAAGACATACTCTTTTTCACCGAGCCTTATACGCATCTCGAGCCGCCCGAAGAGGAGCTCATAGGCATGAGCCTGGACCTGGACTATGCCGAGATCAAGTATGAATTCGGGTTCGTGAACACCCTGGACACAAGCGAGCCCCTGATCGAGTTCAAGAGACGGGTGGTCATCCAGGACCCGGAGCAGACGGGGAGGCTGAGAGAAAAGACCAGCATAAGGAGGGGCGACACCGTGGTCGTGGTGTCCGCTGGAGGCCTTGTCCACAAGGCCGAGGTGAAAAGCTTCTCCTACGTTGGCAACTCGCCTTCAACCATAATCGTGGCCGCGGACCTGAAAATACACTCCGGCAAACCGGACCCCTCGCTTTTAAACAGCCACGGCATAGCTGTAAGGGGCGGTGTCAGGGTCCAGGCAGGCGGCTCCATCCGAGCTGCAAAGCCGCTTAAGAATGAACACCCTCTGGCTGCCGAGCTAAAGGAGCTGTGCGCCAAGGACCTGCCAGAGGGCCACATCGTGCGAGACGCGAGGGTGATGCCCGCGGTGCTGGAGCCGGGAGCAAAGCCCGGCTACTTCGTCTCCTTCTGGACCCGGCCCGAGCACGACTTCGAGATCGAGGACATAAAGCTCGACGCCTGCATGTTCAGCCAGGCTGACGGTTCCTGGACCCGCTCCAAGATGCCCATTCCTTTAAGACTGATCCAGGTGTACGACCTGAACGGGGACGGCGAGGCCGAGATATTCGCCATGACAGGCAACGGCATGGAGGTATGCTACGTGTTTCTCACGCCCTCGGGGAACGGAAAGTACACCATGGTCAGGAAGGGCCTGTGCGCGGGTTACTGAAAAACTTTCGAGGCGACTCAGCACTCCCGCATCTAAGCTTTTTTGCAAGCCCCTCATTTTTAAAAGTAAAATAGTCTCAAGGCACTAGTTTTCGAGGTCTATTGTCCGACACTGTAGAATGCAAAGAAAAGAGAAAGCAGGATTTATTGTCGCACTGGCCGGCCTGGTACTGGTGGTGATGCTGGGTCTTGTCTCCGTGCACGTGCCTTTCGGACGCGACCAGGGCGTGGCCGCGTTCGTGGCCAAGGTCATGGCCCGGGGCGGAGACGTTTACAAGGACGTGTACCACTTCAACCTCCCGGGCATCTTCTTCACCTACCGGCTGGTGGCCGGTTTTACCCAGCCCCAAGGGGTGAACGTGCTTCACGTGGTGTTCACCGCACTTACCTATATCTTTGTTTACGCCGGGGCCAGAAGGATCATGTCGCCTCTTTCCTCGGCCTTTGCAGCCCTGTTTTACGGGGCCTTCGCAATAGTCATGTACACGGACTACTGGGACATTGCCCAGAAGGAGAGCCTGGCCTGCCTGCCGCTCTCCATTGCCATGCTGTGTAATTTCCAGGTATTGGACTACGCGATCGGCGGCCATTTAAATGCCACCAGGAGGCGCACCCTAGCGGCAGCGGCCCTGGCAGGGGCCTTCTCCGGGCTGGCCGCGCATTACAAGCCCACCCTGGGTATAGTGTTGCTCTCGATCCTCTACCCTGCCTGGCTTTCGAGGAAGGACATGAAGAAGGCGGGACTGATGCTCGCCTGGGCCGCAGGCGGCTTCCTGCTGTCCTTCCTGCCGCTTTTCATATACCTGGTCGCCAAGGGCCTGCTCCCCGAGATGCTAGAGTCGGTTTTCCGGTTCGGCGGCTTTTACGCCGGCCAGTATTATGAAGGGCTTATAGGTTCCTCCTGGAAGGCCGCGGGCGAGGTAATAAGGTGGCTTTACAGATGGCGCTTTTTGTCCGTCCTGGCTATAGTGGGCGCTTTATCTTTCCGGCGGCAAAGGGAGACCAGGCTGGTGGCCCTCTTCGCCGGCCTGCTGCTATTGCAGGTGATCATCCAGATGAAGTTCTTCACATACCACTGGGTCCCGCTTCTCCTGCCCGCGTCCATGCTGGCGGCTGCCGGGGGGTCGGTAATTATCAGCGGAAAAGAGCGCGCCTCCCTCGCGGAGAGGCTTACAAACACCGCACCCTTTTCTCCCCATGCCTTGGTGTCCGGGAGGAGGGCGCCCCGCTACGCCGTCTTGCTTGTGCTGGCGGCCCTGTTCGCCGGCAACCTGGGCCCTTATGCCACGAGGTATAAGAGGGAGGTCTTCCGCCACCTGGGCAAGATCAGCCAGGAACAGTTCCTGAAGTCCTACGGCCGCTGGGGCAGCGGCGACATCTGCCCCCTTGCACAGCGGGCCACCGCGACTTACATACGCCGGAACACCAGGCCGGACGAGCCTTTGCTGGTGGTGGGCCACGAGCTCGGGCTCTACCTCATGACCGGGCTTTTCCCTCCCACCAGGTTCGCTTACGACCAGCCCCTGGTGACCGACCCGCGGGGAGAGGCCGGGTTTGAGGAGTACAGGGAGGAGCTGCGGCAGGAGTTTCTGGCGGATATTAAAAATAATCTCCCGCATTACATAGTGGTTATAGAGAATGACGCCACCGGCATCGAGCCAAAGGACTCCTACACCCAGATGCAGTCTTTCAGCGGTTTAAAAGACCTGATCGAGAGGGACTACGTTTTGGAGACCAAGATCGAGCATTACTTTATCTTTCAAAGGATCGAGCGCGGACGGGGGCCGGGATGAACGTGAATGAAAACGTACAAGTGTCTGTGGTGGCCCCTGCCAAGGAGGAGGAGAACACCATCCGGGGCGTGTACGAGGGTGTCAGGCAGGCCCTGGAAGGGTCGGGCAAGAGCTTCGAGCTCATATTTGTGGACGACGGCAGCAAAGACCACACCTTCCAGGAGATGAAGGACCTTGCCGGAGAGGACAGCCGGGTGCATGCCGTGCGTTTCCTGAAGAACTTCGGCAAGTCCGCGGCCCTGGCCGCGGGGTTCGAGCGTTCAAGGGGAGAGTACGTGATCACCCTGGACTCCGACCTCCAGGACGACCCCTCGGAGATACCACGCTTTATCGAGGCCCTGGAAGCCGGCGCCCACCTGGTCTCGGGCTGGAAAAAGGGCAGGAGAGACCCCTTTACAAGGAGGCTGGCCTCGAGGGTGTTCAACGCTGTCACCAGGCTGATGTCGGGCGTCAAGGTCCACGATATAAACTGCGGGTTCAAGGGGTACCGCAAGGAGGTGGTAAGCTCGCTCGTGCTTTACGGCGAACTGCACCGCTTCATACCCGCCCTGGCATCGGCAAGGGGGTTCAGCGTCTCGGAGATCGAAGTCAAGCACCATCCGCGCAAATACGGGAGGTCGCGCTACGGCCTGGAGCGGATGCCGCGCGGGTTCTTTGACCTCCTTACCGTGCTCTTCCTCACCCAGTACGCCAGGAGGCCCCTGCACCTTTTCGGGGGCGCCGGGGCCTTGCTGGGCCTTTTGGGGTTTGCCGCGCTGCTCTACCTCACCGCGATATGGTTCATGGGCATAAGGCCCATCGGCACCAGGCCCCTTTTCATGGGGGGCATCCTCCTGCTCCTTTTGGGGGCCCAGCTTTTTTCCCTGGGGCTGATTGGAGAGCTGATCGCCAACATCACCCACCGGCCGGGCGAGCAGTACGTGGTGACAGAGGAGCTCTAGCCCTGATGAGAAGGGGTTGCCTGGTCCTCACAGCCCTGGCTGCCGCCCTTTTTGTGGTGCTCGCCGGGTTGACACTTTTCGGCAGTATCCCCAGGATAGCGTCATTCCAGTGGGGCCATGACATGCTCGAGACATGGGTGGAGCAGAACACGGGAGCCGAGCTCAGGACCGGCTGGATAGCGCCGCTCATCTATCCCGGCATAGGGGTGCAGATAAGGGACCTGGATGTAAAGCTTAAGGGAAAAGAACAAAGGGCCGGAGACTTCTTCCAGGCGGATACCATAAAGGTACTGGCGGACGCCGGCGAGCTTATGCATAACCGCAGGATCGTGTGGCAGGAGATAATCCTGGAAAGGCCCAGGGTGGTGCTGGTGCGGGACAAGGGCGGCCAATGGAATGCATCGAAGTTTGTAGAAAAGCTTCCAGGCCCGGAGGGAAAGGGTCCGCAAGATGAAGGGCTGCTGGCCTGGCTTATAAAGGACAGCCTGAAAGGATTCATCCCCAAGCCGGGCACGAGCGTAAAGGAGCTCCTTGCCATGGGCGACGTGAAGATCAGGGGCGCGACCATAGAGGCAAGCGACCGCTCGCCCGTAAAGAAGATACCTCGCAAGGACTTGTACCTTGCGGATGTGGACCTCACTTTTTCCGGGGAAAAGAACGGGGGCACGGCCGGGTTCAGGTTGTCGTTTCCCTTTGCCCAGGACGGTTCAGGGGACCGCGGCCCGGAGCTGGTTCTTTCGGGCGACATTCAGGCGGGGCCTGACAATACCCTTCACGTACAGCGGATAACCGGCAACTGGTCGTGCGTGGAGGTTTTCAAGCTGGCGGGAGAGGTGAGATTTAAGCCCGAGCTCAGCTTCGACGCCCGGCTGGAGGGTGAGGCATGTTTTAGCGCATTTCGGCGGGGCGCCATGTGGCCGCCCATAGCCTACTCAAAGACCATCCCCGACATGCGCGGGCGAGGCCGGGCAAGGGTGTGGTTGCACGTGTGGGGACCTGAGCTTGACAGGCCTTTCAAGATGCACTACCAGGGCAAGGTGCGCATAATGGACATGACATGGGACCCTGGCAGGGTGGTGGCCCCCCTGGAAAACGTGAGCACCTTCATGTACCTTGAGGACGGGGTAAGTCGCATGCCCGAGACAACAGTCCGCATCGCAGGCTCCACCGTGATCGGCTCGGGCAAATTGGTCGAGGCGGAGTACCCGCGCTTCATAATAGACAGTAAAAGCGATTTTCTTGACTTCGAGAAGTTCTTCAGGGAAAGACGCACCAGGTTCGAGCCGGGCAAGCCCATGCTCCCCATGCGCACCCGGTGGGCGGGGCATGCCGTTTTAAAACAAGGCAAGTACGGCAAGATAAGGATTTACGACGCCGAGGGAGAGTGGGACGTGACCAACAAGCGATTCCTCACCTTCCCCGAGTTAAGATTCAGGGCCTGTAACGGCTTCTACACCGAGTCCGGCCGCTCCTGGGTGGACTTCAACCATCCCACCGATGTGGACTTCAGGTTCGACGGCAAGGTCGAGGACATGGACGTGACCACGTTCGTGGACCAGCTATTCGACACCACCGTGTTCCTGCACGGGGACGCGAGCACCGAGGGGTACGTGCAAGGCACGTACGTGGATGGCGAGTTCGTTCCCCGCTCCCTTGAGGGGGACATGCGCGTAACGGTTGAGGACGGCTACTTCGAGGGGTTCAACCTTCTAGGCAACCTGATGGGAGTGTTCGGTCTCGTCCTCCCCAAGGAGCTGAGGGGCCAGCGGTTCAGGAAGATGACGACAAACATCCGCATGGAACAGGGGGTTGCGTACTTTGACGATCTGCACGTGGAGAGCCTGGCTCTGGACGCCGACGCCAGGGGATGGATAGACTTTGCCGGACAGCACTGCGACATCAAGATAATCCTGCGCTTTGCAAGACCGTTCACGGGGTTCATGGAGGCGCTGCCCCTGGTGGGCGTGGTCACCGGGCCCGCGGGAAGGGCCATCACCACCTTGTACGTGCGCGCGCAAGGCCACTGGGACCACCTCATGTACTCGGCCTTGAACCCCATGGACAGGAGCGCACCCCCTCCCCCGGACATAAACAAGGGAAAAGAGGCGCAGAGCTACCCGGAATAAGCATCATCGGGCCTCACAATGACCTTCATGGCCTTGCCGGACCGCATGGCTTCCATCCCCTGATGGACCCGCGAGAGCGGGACCTCGTGTGTTATCAGGTGGTCCACCTTTAGCACGCCTGTCTCCAGTATCCTCAAAGCGTCCGGGAATGTGTGTCGTGCAATGTATGAGCCCATCACCGTGAGCTCTCCCCTGGTGATGTCGTTCTGGGCTATCTTCGGTCGAGCCTCCTGGTTCTGGCCGAACAGCATGATCCTGCCGCCCCGGGCCGCAAGTTTAACCGCATCCGCGAAAAGCGAGCCCACCGCGTCCACCACCACGTCCGCGCCGCACCCGGTCTCCTCGGACACCACCGACTCCAGGTCGTCCTTGCCGGGGTCCACCACCCTGGTGGCCCCGCTTCTTTTTCCGAACTTTCTCCTGAAGGCCACCGGCTCGGAAAGGATCACCGGCCTGCAACCCGAGGCCCCGGCAAGACCCGCAAAGTACTGGCCTATGGGTCCGCCGCCCAGCACCAGGCACGACTCGCCAGGATAAAAACCCAGCCTGCGCAAGGCGTTGGCAACGCATGCCAGCGGCTCGGCGAACACTGCTATCTTTGCCAGCAGGCCGGGGTCGTATGGATAACACTGGTGCGCTGGAGCAACGTTGTAGGGCGCGAACCCTCCGTGGGTGAAGATGCCCAGGGTAGTCATCTCCGCGCACATGTTGTGACGGCCGCAAAGACAGGCCTGGCAATGGCCGCACACTATATTGGGGTCAATTGCCACCGTGTCGCCCTCCTTAAGCGAGCCCGCCTCGTCGCCTGCCTGGATGACCCTGCCCACGTACTCGTGGCCGAGGATGGAGCCGGGTGTTGCAGGGTGGCCCGGCGGCACGTTAAGGATGTGCACGTCGGTGCCGCATATGGATGCGGCTTCCACCTGGAGCAGCACCTGGTCAGGGCCCTTGATCCCGGGCACGGGAACGTCTTTTAGCTCCAGCCTTCCCTTGCCGGCGAAGACCGCGGCCTGCATGGTTTTTTTCTTCATTTTTTTATCTTCCTTGGATTTCAATTCGCGGCTTTGTTATTTTCACATAACCCGGTCTAAATAAAAACTAAAGCTGTCCTGTTTGCAAGCCTCATTTAATATTACTATTATGGTCGGGCAAGCATGGATAAAACAAAGGCCGCAAGAACTTTTAAATACATATTGCTCGCAGGCGCCCTCCTCCTTGCATGCTGCACTGAAAAAAAAGACAGGCGCTCTTCCTATGAAGCGGATCACGAACTAGCCCCGAGCGTCACCTTGTTGCAGGAGACCAATGGAGTAGTACTTCCCGTGTCCCGGCAGTTCAGGAGCGAGGGGCCCGACCATCCCGCTCTTATACTACTACGTAATAGAGAGGGGCTCGACAAGGTTATCGAAGAGGGAAGAGACGAGCTTGCCAGGATGCAAGCCTTATGCGACTGGGTGAACAGCCAGTGGGAGCAGTCCAGCCCCGTGCCTTACCCCCCGTGGGACGCCAACAGGGTTCTCGAGATGATCCGGTCTGGGGAGACCGGCGGGTTCTGCGCCCAGTACAGTGTGGTGCTGGTGCAGTCGTTTCTTGCACTCGGATGGCAGGCCAGGTACATTGATATAGCGCCGGAGGGCAAAAGGACCGGGAGCGGGCACTTCACGGTGGAGGCTTGGTCCAACCAGCTTGACAAATGGTTCGTGCTGGACCCCTTTTATGATTGCAGGTTTGAAAAAGAGGGCATGCCCCTCTCTGCCCTTGAGATCCACCGGGCCCTGGCAAGAGGCGAGGAGGATTCAATAGATGTAGTGCGTGGCCAAGGCGAAAACGCCCACAAGAACTCTAGCGCCTCGGAAGAGACAATAATAGAACAATATTATCATATATCTTTTGACATTCGCACCGACCATCTCTCCCGGCCCTTCAACTCCTGGGACCGGCGTGACGGCTATATCTCGTGGAAGGACGCACTCACGGACGCAAGGCCGGAAATCTTCCGCCGCATCAGCAGTAACCCCCTGGAGTTCAACTTTCCCCTCAACCAGACCGAGGCCACACTTGTTTCCGGCAACAAAGACAGCGAGGTGGTGTACGTGTTAAGGTCCAATGCTCCCGGCCTTTTCACCTTTGAAATAAAAGAGGGCCAAGGACAGTGGAAGAGGCACCCAAGTCCCTTAAATAAATCCAGAGACAAATCCTCGCCCCTTTCACTCGCACTCTTTCCTACTACCGGCCTGGTTGTCACTTATCACTGGGCCCTTCAACCGGGTGTGAACAGCATAAAAATAAGATCAGTCAACAAAAAAGGCGTAGCAGGGCCGGCAGCCTCTTTCAAGGTATCATACCATCCGTGAGATTTTTATTAAGCGGCTCCGAGGGCGTGAGGCAATCAGCTAAGGAGCTGGTCGGTGGTGGCCTGGAGCCTGTCGGAGAGCATCTGTGTGATGTTGAAGAATATCTTTGAGCTTATCTTGGGGTATCTCTTTTCCAGGCGCTCGAGCAGGTGCTTGTCGAGCACCAGCAGCTTTACCGGCCCTTTTGCCCGGGCCGATGCCGAGCGGATGGTGTCGCGCAGGAGGGCCATCTCACCGAAGGCGTCGCCGGGCTCGATGTCGGTGATGCTCACCTCCTTGCCCTCCTGGCTCTTGAAGATGTTCACCCTGCCCTTTAGCACCACGTACATCTCGCTCCCCACTTCTTCCTCCTGGATAATCTGCTGCCCGTCCTGGTACTCGGCCACCTTTCCCATGAGCACGGCCACCCTGGCCTGGTGGTTTGTGAGGCCGTGGAATATCTTTATGTACTCCGAGGGCCTGGTCCCGATCTCCAGGCCCACCAGGTCCCACAGTGTGATGATGCGCACGGTGAACATGAGTGTGGGCAGTATCACCAGGTTGGCGCAGAGGGCGATCATGATGGTGACCGCGGTGAGGATGCCGAACTGGCGCACCGGCACGAAGTCGGAGAGCAGGAAGATGATGAAGCCGAAGAACAGGGCCACCGAGGTGTAGACCATGGGTTTGCCCATGCTTACAAGCGCCTTCTTCATGGCGTCGGTCTGGTCACCGCTCCTGTGCACCTCCCAGTTGTAGCGGTTTATGTAATGTATGGTGTCGTCAACCCCTATTCCAAGCGCGATGGCGGCTATCAGGCTGGTGGAGAAGTTAAGGGTTATCCCGGAGAAACCCATGATGCCGAACAACAGGAATATGGGGAACAAGTTGGGCAGCATTGCCAGGAGCCCTATCTTCAGTGACAGGAACAGAAGCGACATCACCAGGATGATGGCCAGAAGAGCGGTCACCAGGCCGGTGATCTGGCCCTTGCTCACCGCGTCCGCGCTCCTGTTCATGAGGTATATGGTGCCGGTGACGTGCACGTCTATCTTGGGCCATTTTGCAAAGTCCGAGTCGCAGGGGAGGTAATCTTCCGCCTGCCCGACCGCTGCCAGGGGCACCCTATCCGCTTTTTTCTCCCCATCTTCCGGATTCGCCTGCTCCGTGTTTTTCCCGCCGGGGTTTTCCGCTGCCGCGTCTTGTCCAGGGTCTTCCGGCTCTTCTTCCTCGTCGTCTTCCCACAGTATCTCTTCATCACCGGATGTGTCCTGCTCCGGCTGACCCTCCTCTTGCCCGCTTCCAGGCTCATCATCTTCCCGGGTGATCTCTTCCTCCGCCGGGGCCTGCTCACCGGTATCTTCCTCTTCCCAAGAGATTTCCTCGTCCGCGGCACCCTGGTCCGAGGGCTCCTCGTCCCATGAAATCTCCTCGTCAGCCATCTTATGATCTGCTGGCTCATCTTCTTCCCAGGAGACCTCTTCATCCTTCGTGCCCTCCTTGCGGATGGGCACCGGGGCCTGAACGCCCGGCCCGGCCGCGGCCGCGGCAGGCATCCTGGCAGGCGCCTTGAAGAGCTCGACAGCCTTTTCCTCGATCCTTGCAATGGCGCGGTTGGTCTCCGTGCTGCCCACCAGCCTCGACCTTATCAGGATGTTGGCCGCGGAGTAGTCGGGAGTGACGTATGGCGCGAAGTCCTCCGGTGAGCCCGAGGTGGCGTAGAGGAACAGGAGCTGGTTCACTCCCACCTTGGTGTCGGGTATGGTGTAATAAGCCGGGTCGTTCTTGTGCATGGCCTGGTTCAAGAGCTTTACGTAATCCGCCATGCTCAGGGTGGTGTCAATGCCTTTCACTTCCTTTGTGGCCCACTTTTGCAGGTCCTCGATCCTTTTCAACATGGAGGGGTGGTTGAACACCTCGGAGCGCTCGGACTCGAGCACGATGTTGAAAGGCGCCGCACCTGCCAGGTGCTTCACCTGGGCGTCCACGGCCTTCATCACCGGGTCGTCCTTTGAAAAGAAGTGCAGGAAGTCCGTGTCAATCTTTACCCTGGATATCCCTGTTATGGACACCAGCACTATAATCACGGCCGCAGCGAAGATGCCCCGGGGATGCCGGGTGTTGAAGCTCCCGAGCCGTTCCAGGAAGCGGTCCACCGCGTTTCGAGAATCCTTGCTCTCCTGTGCTCGCCCGGGCTTTTTCATGAGCATGAGCATTGAGGGGGCCGCAAAAAGCGCCACCACCACGGCGAAGAAGATGCCGGCCACCGCGGCCCTGCCCAGGTCCTGTATGGCCGGGATCCTGTTAAGGATGAGGGAGCCGAACCCTATCATGGTGGTGAAGCCGCACACCGCCACCGGCAGGGACACCTTGTAAAGGCACTCCCTGACCACCTCTTTGACCTCGAGGTCCGCTCTCGCCTCTGCCAGGTACTCGCTCATCATGTGGATTGAGTAGGAGCTGCCAAGTGCCAGCATAAGAGGCGGCAGTATCAGGGTGACAAGAGAAACAGGGATCTCGACCACCTCCATGAAACCCACGGCCCACACCGTGATCATGAGCACGGTGACGAGCGGCAGCAGCACCCCCCGTACGTTCCTGAAGCTCAAAACCAGGGTGATGAAGATCAGGGCAATGGTAAGCGGCAGCAGCATACGCAGGTCTTTGACCATCCTCTTTACTATCTCCACCCGGGTCTCGGGCACACCCACCACGTAGACATTCTCCGGGCCCTCTTCCTTTTCGGTGTGGGTCTTTATGTCCGACATGACCATCTTGTAGTCGAGAGCGGGGTTCTTCTCCAGGTCGCGGATGAAGGCTATCACAGAGACGGCGCGGCCGTCCTCGGAGACCAGGTTGTCCTTGTAAAGAGGGTTGTTGTCTATCTTTTGCTTGAGCTCATTCCACTCCTCATCAGTCCGGGGGACCTCGTCTATGAGCGGTCTCACTTTTATGGTTTTCTTATACTCGCCCGCTTCAGGGTCCCAGGGGGCCTCGATGCTGGGGATGTTCGCGAGGCTTACCGTGGCCTCCACACCCTCTACGTCCTCGATCTCATCTGTGAGCCGGTCAAGCTTCTCCAGGGTGCGGCTGTTATAGATGTCCTCCCCCTCCGGCACTATCAGGGCTATGGAGACGACCTGGTCGTTGCCGAAGAGTTTTTTGGCCTTGTTAAAGTATTCCTTTTCAGGGTCGCCTTTTATGAAGAAGTCCTCGGAAGAGCTGGAAAAGTTGACCCGGAGCATCTCCCTGCCGAGGAACACGGTGATGACAATGCTTAAAAGAAGCACCAGCAGGGGGTGGTTGACTATAAGGTTTTGGTATCTCTGTCTCATCGGGACGGCCTAAAATCAAGCCATGACATTTTACTCTAACCCGGCCCGGTTTTACAAGCAAAAACCTGCTATGCTCGATTTGTGTCCAAGCCCCGCTTGATTGTTGCTACCCGCTGCATTTTTATGGTAATGTATGTCACGTCTTTGCATAACCGTAAGGTAGAGGGAGGATAAAATGACAACCAAAGCGGTGTTGAAACCAAAGGGACCAGGCTTTTTCGGGGCCTGCCTCTTGCTGCTCATGGCCTTGCCTTTGCTTGCACAAGACCCCTCGGAAAAAGGACCGGCAGACAAGCTGAAGACCACCATGACCGGGGACGAAATCCTGGCCATGCTCAAGGACCGCCAGTACCCGGAGAGCATGGAGGCCCAGTTCAAAATGACACTGGTTGACAAGGCCGGTAAAAAGCAGGAGAGGGAGTACAAGGTACAGCGTTATAAAAACAACGTGCTTATCGAGTTCATGGTCCCGGACTACATAAAAAACACCAGGTACCTCCTGATTAAAGACGACGAGGAAAAGCAGCAAATATACGTGTACTTTCCACCGCCCACGGACGACTACAGGGAGATTGATCCCGGCGGCGACGGGGACGACATGAGCTTCCTCGGCTCCGACTTCGACATCACCGACTTCCAGGTCAAGGACCCGGGCAAGACCGTGAACAAGCTCCAGAGGATAGACGTCAAGGGCGGGGAGCTGTGCTACGTGGTTAAAAGCGAGACCAAGGGCCCGGACTACAAGTACAGCAAAACCATATCATGGATAAGAAAAGACTGCTGGATACCTATCAGGATAAAGTTCTTCAATAAAAAGGGAAATGTAAAAAAAGACATGAAGGTCTACAACCTGAGGGACCTGGGCGACAGAAAGGTCATATCAAAGGTGGGCATGGAGGACGTGCAGACGGGGCACAAGACAATACTGGAGCTCAAAAATGCACGGCTCGACGTCAAGTTCCCCGAGGACCATTTCACGGTGGACAATCTCAAGGAGATGTGAGAGGGAGTGGACTTCCGCCCTCCTTCATAAAACCGGCCAAAAAAAGGAAGGGTTGCCATGAAGCAATACAAGACTGTAATTATTTGCCTTGCGGTTCTCCTGTTTCTCTCCCCCGCAGCCGTCCTCTCCCGGGAGGAAGGCGAGAAGAGCCTTGCCCGGTACGAGGACCCGGTGGTGGCGCCGGCCTCCGAGCTATCCGGGATCACCGGCGCCGAGATTAAAAAGCTCTCGCTCTTCATCTGGGACCGGGATGCATACAAGCCCGTACCTTTCCAGGTGGATGAGAGAAAGGATGACGGCTACTACGTGTACGACCAGGGGCCGGAGGCCAATCCTGAAGACGGTGACGGCAAATACAACGGAAAAGACGAGCTGGTCTTCATGGCCTGGGACACCGGGAGCAAGGCCCCTGACGGCGAGCAGGTCCCCTGCGACCCCGAAAAGACCCTGGAGCTTGTTGTTGAAGACCCTGAAAGCAAGGGCGCGGCCTACGCCTACCTGGCCGCGTGCAAAGGCGAGCCGGGCCGCTCGGAAAAGGACTACATCCGCCACGAGTACGACGGCGAGCGCGACTGGGTGAAGAGCGGCCGCTACCACTTTGCCGAGCAGCGCGGCGAGGGGTTCTTCGACCGGCTGGCGTTGCAGGCGAAGGACGGAGAGGTCCATGACGACCTCTGCGACCGCATCAAGGGGAGGGGTTACTTGTCAGCACTGGGTAACCTGGTCAAGCTCGACGTTCCCGAGTCAAAGGCAAAAGCCGGGTTAAAAGCATGGATTGACGGGCCCGTAAGGGTCATACACCTCATGAAGGGGTATCTGCAGTTCTCCATAATCAAGCTGGACGTGGGAGGACACTCGCAGAACCTGTTCTATCCCAACTATTTTGTCACTCCCATCACCGCGGACATGCCCATAAACCCCGGCTCCGTTCTTTCGACATTCGCGATGCGCTACGCTATTGACTGGAGACAGGAGTTCGAGGGTACCCGCTACTTTGACCCGGTGAACACCGAGGGTGTTGTCATTGACGGCGAGATGAGCCAGGCCGAGAAGGACATGGACTACCAGACCGGCCATGACTGGTACGCACTGGCTGGACCGCACGGGAACATGGTGGTGCGGATGATCCTCCCTGAAAAGTGGCACGGCATTGTGCCCCTCAAGCTCTACTATGTGGACGACATCGAGGCCGCCGATCCGCCCGAGTCCGAACCCGGTCAGAGGTGCGCCGGGTTCATGCTCGACGCCATGATTGACATACCCGCGGGCAAGTACACCTATTACCTGTACTACATGGTGCCTGACAAGGCCCCGCCAGGCTCAGTGCCGCACATGCTGGCAATCCTGGACAATCCCTTGCAGGTGAAATCCAGGATCATCCATTAACACTTTTGCATCTCCATACTTACGGTCCTTGCGACTTATGACCGCGCCTCTTATAATCTATGCAGACCATGGATGACGCAGTCAGATCAAAAGGCCGGAAAGACAACATGCCCGAGATCGCGGCGCCCGGCTGGAACTGCTGGACAAAGGCCCGGGCGGACAGGGCCGCATTCCTGGTTGACGCCGCGTCCTACTTCAAGGCATTTTCCGAGGCTGTAAAACGCGCCCGTCACTCGATACTCATTGTCGGCTGGGACATTGACAGCAGGCTCAAGCTGGTGAGGGAGGGCGACGATTTTCCCGACCGGCTGGCGGATTTCCTGAACGCCGTTGTCGCAAGCAGGAGCTCGCTCAGGGCCCATATACTCATCTGGGACTACGCCATAATCTACGCTCTCGAGCGCGAGCCCCTGCCCGTGGTGAAGCTGGACTGGAGCACACACCGTAGGATCGACTTCCGCCTGGACTCAAGACACCCGGTGGGGGCATCCCATCACCAGAAAATAGTGGTGATAGACGATAGGATTGCCTTTGTCGGAGGAATAGACCTTACCGCCAGGAGATGGGACACCTCGGACCATAAAGCCAAAAACCCCCAAAGGGTGGACCCGAGCAATGAGCACTATACACCCTACCACGACGTGCAGATGGCGGTGTCAGGCCCCGCCGCCAGGGCCATGGGAGACCTGGTGCGTGAAAGGTGGAGCCGGGCAACAGGGAAAAGCATACAGCCGCCTCCCGAGAGTGCAGACGACCCCTGGCCTTCATTCCTCGAGCCTGACCTGGAAAACCTGCAGGTGGCCATCGCACGCACTGACCCGGAAAACCCGGCAGGAATGATCCGCGAGATCGAGCGGCTCCACCTCGACGCCATCGCAAACGCCGGGGAATACATTTACATCGAGAACCAGTACCTGACCTCGGCCACCATCGGGGACGCCATCGCAAGTCGCCTGCAAGAAGACGACGGCCCTGAAATTATAATAATCGGGCCGCGCGAGGAATCGGGCTGGCTCGAGCAGTCCAGCATGGGGCTAATGAGGGCCCACTTTTTGGAGAAACTCGAAAGGGCGGACAGGTTCGGCAGGCTCAGGGCTTTTTACCCGGTGGCCCCGGATGACAACAGCGTGCCGGTGTTCGTGCACGCAAAGGTCTTTGTGGCAGACGACGAGATCGCCCGGGTGGGCTCGGCAAACCTCAGCAACCGCTCAATGGGGCTTGACACCGAGTGCGACCTCATGGTCGAGGCCAGGGGCGATGATAAAGTGCGGGCCGGCATAGCATCCTTCCGGGACCGGCTCCTGGCCGAGCACCTGAAGGTGTCCCCCGCACGGCTTAGAGAAGATATCCAGGAGAAGGGGTCCCTGGTCAAGGCAATGGACCTGATACGCGAGCAGACCGGGGGTGTCGAACCCATCAGGGAGGAAGTGCCCGAGTGGGTGGCTGAGATGGTCCCTGATACCATATTCTTCGACCCCGAGGAGCCGGTGGACCTGGACGAGCTGGCAGACACTCTGATGCTCTCGGATTTCCAGGCGCCCGGCAGGCTCAAGAAGGTCGCCTGGGGAGCGATCTTCCTGGTGGTGCTCGCCGGCCTGGCAATTCTGTGGCGGTGGACACCGCTGGGCCAATGGGCTGACCCGGAAATGCTGGCTGCGTGGGCCGGACCGGCACTGTCTTCGCCCTGGGCGCCCCTCTACACCATCCTCGTGTACGTAGCCGGCGGGGTCATGGTCTTCCCGGTAACCGTGCTCATCCTGGCCACCGGCATGGTGTTCAGCCCTCTGAAAGCGCTCGTGTACGCATTCCTGGGCTCGCTGATCAGCGCATCCATAATATACTGGGCCGGCCGGGTCCTGGGAAAAGAGGTGGTGCACAGGATCGCCGGACGGGGGCTCGAAAGGATAAGAAACCGCATTGCAAAGCGCGGATTCACCGCGGTGGTGGTGCTCAGGGTGGTGCCCGTGGCCCCCTTCACCGTGATCAACCTGGTGGCAGGGGTGTCACGCATAAGGTTCAGGGACTACCTGCTCGCAACCCTCATGGGCATGGCCCCGGGGATAGTGGCCATGACAGTGTTCGGCGACAGGCTGGAGAAGACAATACAAGACCCCCAGCCCCAAAACGTCGCCATCCTGATCGCGCTCCTCGCCCTGATCGTGCTGGCCTCAATACTCGTAAGGCAAAGGCTTGCAAGACCAGCGCGGGAGTGAACCCTGCATGGTGGCCCATACGGTTGCTTGCAACCGTGTGTGTCCCGAAAGGGGACAGGTGCCAATGCAGGATTTTCCGAAGGGAGGCGACTGCCCGCACATGCTTAAAAAAAGTGGGAGAGACCTCCCTGTCTCGACAATCATTTAAAAATCATCCCTGCTGACTTGACAAGCTATCAGGCCGGGTATGTGATGCTCCATAGCCGCGGCTAAGATATTTACAACCTGCGTTGCAATGCTTGAGTTTATAAATTTAGGGAACCGGTAAAGAGCCGACATAACCTATTGAAGCTCTGAAAGAGCGAAATTCGGACAGCCCAGGGCAAGGGCGTGGCCCGCCGCCCTGGGGAAAGATGAGGCCCCCCTGACCTCCTGAGCCCTGAAAGGGCGGCATAAAAAGAGTCTCCGCTTCGGCTACGCCTCCGCTCCGTTCCCAAAGCCCCTCCATTCTCCCTTATTACCTGTCCAATTCAAGAGGGGGACACATCAAAAGGGCACAAAAAGGGTAACACACATAGATTTCTACCTGCCCGCAGTACAAGACTTTGGCAGGCGGGTGTGTGCGCCTGCATGCCCTGTCTGCGTGGCCGCACAGGCAGGAGCGCAAAGCGAAGGCACGGCGCAGGCGGGAGCAAAGCGAGCAGGTAAAGGGGTAACTTCCGACGCAACGGCGCTACGACGCCACGAAAAAAACGAAGGAAAGCAACACATATTCCCGGCGGGCTTGGATTCCTCGGCGCCTTGGCGTCGTAAGGGAAATGAAACATAATGTTTATTGTTTAGCTCTGATGACCCCATCCCATAGGTTGACATGCTTGTTTGCCTCCTTTCTCAATGGG
>CAZYTX010000023.1:0-58820 GCA_964650485.1 uncultured bacterium
CGGACAGGCTCAGAGCTTTAAAGGGTTTGATTATTCTCTGTAGCGCGCGATGAGTTCCTCCCACTCGCCCCTGGCTTTCAGTATCAGCTCCGCGGCCTCCCTGACCGCGCCGTGGCCGCCGGGGAAAGCCGAGACCCAGTCAACCGCCTGCCTGACCTCCTCCACCGCGTCGGCAGGCGCCATGCTGAGCCCCACCCTTGCAAGCACGGGCAGGTCATGCAGGTCGTCTCCCATGTATGCAATTGACTCGGGGCTCGATCCTGTCCTTTTCAGGTAGTCCTCGAATACCGGCAGTTTCAAGATCGCGCCCTGTATGACCGTCTCTATGCCCAGCTCACCGGTCCGCGAAAGCAGCGGCTCCGAGTTCCTGCCGGTGATGATGGCGACCTCCACCCCTGCCCTCTGCAGCCACTTGATGGCGCTGCCGTCGCGCACGTTGAACATCTTCAATGACTCGCCATCTGTGCTGTAATAAAGGGAGCCGTCCGTGAGCACGCCGTCAGCGTCGAGCAGGAAAGTGGAGACACGGAAAGCCTTTTGGATGATGTCCGCGGTCACGGTTTTTATCCTTTTTCGAGTTCGGGGAATGCCTGCTCGATCCTTTCAATCACTCCCTGCTTTGTGAACCCGAACTTCTCGGCCAGCACCTTGTAGGGGGCCGAGCTCCCGAAGCTGTCCATGCACACCAGGAGCCCTTCATCTCCGCAGTACTTGTGCCATCCAAAAGAAGATCCCGCCTCCAGCACCACCCGCCTGGTGCAGTCTTCGGGCAACACTTTTTGCCGGTACTCTTCGTCCTCTCGTTCGAACTGCTCCAGGCAGGGCATGCTCAAAAGGCGCGCGTCCACCCCCCTTGATGATAGGTCCTCGTGCACCTCCAGCCCCAGTCCCACCTCGGAGCCTGTGGCCATTATAATTATGTCCGGGGCTTTGCCATGATCCGATCCCGCGAGCACGTAAGCCCCTTTTTTTGCTCCCGACTCGGGTGCGTACTTTTCCCTGTCTATTAGTGGAACAGTCTGCCTGGAGAGCAAGAGCGCTGTGGGACCGTCCCTTTTCAGTGCCGCGCAGCATGCCACCGCGGTCTCCGCGGAGTCAGCCGGCCTTATAACATCCAGGCCGGGCATGGCCCTCAGCGCCGCGATCTGCTCGATCGGCTGGTGTGTTGGCCCGTCTTCTCCCACGTAGATGCTGTCATGGGTGAACACGAACAAGACCCTGAGCCCCATGAGCGCTGCCATTCTTATTGCCGGCCGCATGTAGTCTGAGAATACCAGGAAGGTACCGGCATAGGGTATGAACCCGTATATTGCCATGCCGTTGCTTATTGCGGCCATGGCATGCTCCCGTATGCCGAAATGCAGGTTCCTTCCCTTGAACTCACCCTTTGCTATGGATGGCTGGTCCTTTATGACCGTCTTGTTGGAATCGCCCAGGTCAGCGGACCCGCCGTAGAGGAACGGGACCTCCCTGGAGAGCACCTGCAGGATGGTTCCGAATGACTTGCGGGTCGCGCCGGGCTTCGACTCGATGGCCTCAAGAGCTTTTTCCTGGATGTCACCGGGGACCTCGCCCTTCTTGAAGGCATCGAACATCCCAGCACGCTCGGGCTCCTTCTCCCGGAACTCGGAGAGCATGTTGTGCCAGTACCTGTATGCCTCAAGCTTCTGCTCCACTGATTTCCTGCAAAGATCGTACACGTCTTGGGGAACAGTGAATTCAGGCTCCTGCCACCCCGAGCACTTCTTTGCTTCCTTGACCTCGTCCGGGCCCACGGGCGCGCCGTGGGTCTCGGCCAGGCCCACCTTGTTGGGGCAGCCGTATGCTATCTTTGTTTTTGCCATGACAAGGCTGGGCCTTCTGGTCTCGGCGCATGCCAGCGTAATGGCCGCGTTCACTGCCTGGTGGTCGTGACCGAATACTTCGAGCACGTGCCAGCCGCATGCCTCGAAGCGCCTGGCAGTCTCCTCTGAGAAGGCGAGTCCCCTTGGCCCCTCGATTGTTATGTCGTTGTCGTCATAGATGTATACGATGTTCCCGAGACCCAGGTGACCCGCAATGGAGGCGGCCTCCGCGGCCACGCCCTCCATTATGTCGCCGTCCGATACCACTCCGAAGACCCTGTGACTTATAATTGGGAAGCTCGGGGTGTTCACCCGGGAGGCCAGTATCTTCGATGCCAGGGCCATGCCCACCCCGTTTGCGAACCCCTGGCCAAGGGGACCGGTGGTGGTCTCCACTCCGGGAGTGACCCCCCTTTCGGGGTGGCCGGGGGTGTTGGATTTCCACTGCCTGAAGCTCTTTATGTCCTCCATTGAAAGGTCAAAGCCGAACATGTGCAGGAGCGAGTAAAGGAGCATGGACCCGTGGCCCGCGGATAGTATGAACCTGTCCCGGTTTGTCCATGCCGGGTCTTCAGGGTTGAACACCATGTGAGCGGCCCACAGCACTATGGAGTAGTCCGCTGCGCCCATGGGCATGCCCGGGTGCCCGGAGGCGGCCTTCTCAACGGCGTCAGCGGACAAGAAACGAATGGTGTCCGCTGCCTTCTTGATTATGTCCGTCCGTTCGTCCATGCGAGTTCACTGTCCGGTTCAGGTGCCGATCTCCCAGCTTGCCAGGTACTTTTTCTGCTGCTGGGTGAGGGTGTCTATCTTCACTCCCAGGCTTTTAAGCTTGAGCCTGGCTATCTCGCGGTCAATCTTCCTGGGCACGGAGTGCACGTGAAGCTCCAGTTTCTTTCCCTCCTTGACCATGTACTCCGCGGACAGGGCCTGGTTCGCAAAGCTCATGTCCATGACCATTGAGGGGTGTCCCTCTGCCGCTGCCAGGTTTATGAGCCTGCCCTCCCCCAGCACGAATATCTTCTTCCCGCTCTTATTAAGGGTGTACTCGTCAACGTACTCCCTCACCTTACGCACGGACCTGCTCATTTTCTTGAGGGCCTTCAGGTTGATCTCCACGTCGAAGTGTCCGGAGTTGCACACGATGGCCCCGTCCTTCATCCTCTTGAAGGATGCCTGGTCAAGCACTGCTATGTCGCCGGTCAATGTCACGAACACGTCTCCCAGAGGAGCGGCCTGGCTTATGGTCATCACCCTGAAGCCGTCCATGACCGCCTCCAGTGCCTTCAAGGGGTCCACCTCGGTCACTATCACCTGGGCGCCCAGCCCCCTGGCCTTGGATGCCACGCCCCTGCCGCACTGGCCGTAACCGCTCACCACCACGGTGCTGCCGGCCATGAGTATGTTGGTGGCCCTTATGATGCCGTCCACGGTTGACTGGCCGGTGCCGTAGCGGTTGTCGAACAGGTGCTTGGTGTCAGCGTCGTTCACCGCGATCACCGGGAAGAGCAGCTTTCCCTGCTCGGCCAGACTGCGGAGACGTATCACGCCGGTGGTGGTCTCCTCGGTGCCGCCTATCAGCTCCTCGGCCTGCTTCTTTCGGGCCGAGTGCAGGGTGCCCACCAGGTCGGCCCCGTCGTCCATGGTGATATGGGGCCTCATGTCCAGGACCTGGTTCAGGTGCTGGTAGTAGACCTTCCTGTTCTCGCCCTTGATGGAGAACACGGCTATCCTGGTGTTCTTTACCAGGCTGGCCGCCACGTCGTCCTGCGTGGACAGCGGGTTTGAAGCGCAAAGGCCGATCTTCGCCCCCCCGGCTTTCAAAACCTCCATCAGGTTCGCGGTCTCAGTGGTCACGTGCAGGCATGCACCCACGGTCACGCTTTTTAGCGGCTTTTCCTTTGCAAACCGCTTCTTGATAAGGTCGAGCACGGGCATGTTCCTGGCGGACCACTCGATCCGGAGCTCCCCCTGTCTTGCAAGGGATACGTCAGCAACGTCATACTTCATGTTTTTCTTACTTCCTCCTTGTTTTGCTTATTTTTTTGCGGCCTTGCGGGACGTGCGCGCATGATCGGCCAGGGCTTTCGCCTTGTCCGTACGCTCCCAGGTGAACTCTTTCTCCTTCCTGCCGAAGTGGCCGTAGGCCGCGGTCTTCTTGTAAATCGGTCTTAACAGGTCCAGGTACTCGATGATGGCCCTGGGGCGGAGATCGAAGTGGTCCCTCACCAGCTTTGCCAGCTTGTCTTCAGGCAGGTCCGAAGTCCCGAAGGCCTCCACGTCCACGGACACGGGCTGTGCCACTCCGATGGCGTATGCTATCCTGACCTCGCACCTTTTTGCCAGCTTTGCGGCCACAATGTTCTTTGCCACGTACCTGGCCATGTAGGCGGCGCTCCTGTCCACCTTGGACGGGTCTTTGCCCGAGAAGGCGCCGCCCCCGTGCCTTCCCATGCCTCCGTAGGTGTCCACGATGATCTTCCTGCCGGTGAGTCCGCAGTCTCCGTGGGGCCCCCCTATCTCGAACCTCCCGGTGGGATTGATATGGAGCTTTGTCTTCTTGTTCATCATCTTTGCGGGAACAACCTTCTTTATGACCTCCTCCACAATTGCCTCTTTAAGCTCCTTGTTCTTCACCTGGGGATGGTGCTGGGCCGCTATAACCACCGAGGTGATGGTTTTTGGCTTTTTGTTCTCGTATAGCACCGTGACCTGGCTCTTTCCGTCGGGCCTGAGGAAGCCTAGCTTCTTCGATCTCCTTGTCTTCGCCAGCTTCTCGGTGAGCCTGTGGGCCATCTGTATGGGCATGGGCATGAGCTCCGTGGTCTCGTCGCAGGCGTATCCGAACATCATGCCCTGGTCGCCGGCTCCCTGGTCCTTTGTGGGCGTCTGCTCCACCCCCCTTGCTATGTCAGGGGACTGCTTGTCAAGGGAGACCAGCACCGCGCAGGAGTCGCAGTCGCACCCCATCTTGCTGTCCGTGTAGCCGATGCCTCGCATTGTGTCTCTTACGATCATGGGAACGTCTATCTCGCTCATGGCCGCGGAGGTGATCTCGCCGGCAATGACCGCCATGCCGGTGGTCACCATGGTCTCGCAAGCCACCCTGCTCATCTTGTCCCCGGCTATGAGAGCGTCCAGGATGGAATCAGACACCTGGTCCGCTATCTTGTCCGGGTGACCCTCTGTCACCGATTCGGAAGTGAATAAAAAATCATCCCTCGACATATGAACCCTCCTTTTTTATAACGCGGCCGCGTCATCCTCCTCGAACGCCTCCATCTCCAGCGCGTACACGTCCGCCCACCTCGTGTTTATCTCCTTTTTCACCCTTTCGCTTATTTCCTCGGCCGTGTTGAAATGCATGAGCTCCTGCACGAGCTCCTCGGCGTCCGACTTTTTCATCTCCCTCAGAATCCTCTTTATCCTCAATATGGAGCCCATGGGCATGCTGAGCTGCTGCAGGCCCAGCCCTACCAGCACGGGAAGATACGCCGGGTCCGCTGCCATTGCCCCGCACATATGCACGGGTATTCCGGCGTTGTGTCCGGCGTCCACCACCTGCTTTATGATCTTTAGCACCGCGGGGTGCAGGGGCTGGTAGAGGTAGTTCACGTACTCGTTCACCCTGTCAATTGCCAGGGTGTACTGTATGAGGTCGTTGGTGCCGAGAGAGAAGAAGTCGGATGACTCGGCCAGTCTCTCGGCGATGAGCGCGGCCGATGGGACCTCGATCATGATGCCCACTTTAATATCATGGTCAAAAGGCACGCCCTCGGCTTCCAGCTCCTCTTGGGCCTCGTGCAAGAGTCTATTTGCCTCCCTGAACTCCTGGAACCCCGAGATCATGGGGAACATGACACCTGTTTTCCCGTGGACACTGGCCTTCAATATGGCACGCAACTGGGTCTTGAAAAGCGCCGGCTGGTTGAGGCAAAGCCTTATAGCTCTGAGCCCCATTGCCGGGTTTATCTCCTCGCTCAGGGTGAACCTGCTTTTAAACTTGTCTCCTCCCAGGTCGAGTGTCCTTATGATGGCCCCGTGGGGGTGTGCGGCTTCCACCACCTGCTTGTAGCTCTGGTAATGCTCTTCTTCGGTTGGCAGGTCGTCGCGCTCCAGGTAGAGGTACTCGGTGCGATACAGTCCCACCCCCTGTGCCCCGCTCTCCTCAAGAAACCCTATCTCCTGTAGTATCTCCAGGTTTGCCGCGAGCTGGACCCTTTCCCCGTCCTTGGTAACCGAGGGGAGGCTTTTGTACTTGTCGAGTAGTATGTTGAGTTCCTGCAGCCACTTCTTCCTGCTCTCGTACTCCTCGATGACCTCGCTTGAGGGGTTTATTATGACCACGCCCGAGTGCCCGTCTATTAGCAGCTCGTCCTCGTGCGAGACCTTCTGGGTTATGTTCTTGAGTCCCACTACCGCGGGTATGCGGAGGGACTTTGCCACGATGGCGGCATGGGAGGTGGGCGACCCTATGTCGGTTGCAAAGGCCATTATCTTGTCAATGGCCATGTGTGCGGTCTCCGCGGGTGTGAGCTCGTGTGCCACCACAATCGTGTTCTGGTCCAGTTTGGCCAGGGGGTCCGCGGCCTGTCCCACCAGCTCCCTGATGATCCTCTCCACCACCTCCTCCACGTCGCGCGCCCTTTCCCTGATGTAGGAGTCCTTCATCCTGGCAAAGACTGACATCAACTCTGACACCTTTTTACGCAGGGCCCATTCCGCGTTGATCTTTTCGCTCCTTATTAGCTCTTTTGTCCCCTCGATTAAAAGGTCGTCCTCGAGCATCATTATGTGAGCGTCAATAATGAACGAGGGCTCGGGAGACTCCGCCTCCAGAATGGCCTTCTTTATATCCGTGAGCACCTGCTTGGCCCTTTGTTGAGCCTCCTGGAATCGCTCTATCTCCGGCTCCACCTGTGAGCCGGGTATCACCCGGTGGGGGATGACCGTCCTCTCCCGCTCCAGCAGGAACACCTTGGCATAGGCGATGCCTTCGGACACTCCGATGCCGCGCATCCTTTTGGGGGAATCATTTTGATTGGGGGCTTGCATGTTTCTTCAGGGCTTTCAATAATAACTTGAAGTACTCTTCAGGTCAAAATCGCGATCCGGTTTTCAGGTAATCAGGAGCCGACCTCAGGGGGCTCCGCGGTTATTCTTTCTCGCCGAAGCGCTCTTTCACCAGTTTATCGAGTTCCGCCACCGCTTCCTCGGCGTCTTCACCCCTTGCAATGACTTGTATACTCACCCCCTCGTAAGCCTCCAGGGCCATTAGCCCGAGCAGGCTCTTTGCGTTTACGCTCATGTTGTTCCTGGTCACCTCTATGTCCGAGTCGTACTTTGCAGCCGTGTGCCTGAACTGGCCCGCGGCCCTGGCATGGAGTCCCAGCTTGTTTATTATCTTCAAATCCTTTTTAACCGATTTCATTTAAAACCTCGCAGGAGTCTCAGGGGTCTTTAAAAACTTGCTTGAAATCACACCTTTTTCTTCATGATCTCCGAGGCCAGGGATATGTTCTTCTTGCCGGCGATCTTTCCGAGCCTGGCCAGCTCTTTGAGGTCGGCGTTATCGCAATGGGTTATAATCTTTATTATCATTGGCAGGTTCACACCTGACAATACTTCTATGTTGTCCTCCTGCAGGAAGGAGAGGCTCACGTTGGAGGGCGTGCCTCCGAAAAGGTCGGTGAGTATGAGCACGCCCTTTCCCTTGCTCGCCGACCTGATGGCCGAGTCAACCTTCTTTGCTATCTCCGCGATTCCCTCTTCGGGCTGTATGGTTATGGGCAGCACGTTGGGACAGGAGCCCACTATGAGTTCTGCCACGTCCACCAGGTCTCTTGCCAGGTTTCCATGCGTAACGATGACCACGCCTACCATTATGACTACTCCACCTCCCGCGCGCTCACCATTGAAGATTCTGTGCCTGTGAGGTCTTGCAATAGCTGTTGCTGAAAATCCCTTGCCGAGTAGTGTCCCCTCTGCTTTAAAAGCTGGTTCCTGGCAGCCACCTCGATTATGGAGCTCACGTTCCTGCCCGGCCTTACCGGCACGGTCAGGTGGGGCACCTCGATGCCAAGTATGGGGTAGGTTTCCTCCTCGATCCCCAGCCTGTCGTAGTCCTTCTTCTCTTCCCACTCGACAAGCTCGATCACCATGTCAATCCTTTTCCTGTCCCTGGTGGCCGATATACCGAACAGGTCCTGTATGTTTATTATTCCCAGTCCCCTTATCTCCATATGGAACCGTATCATTCCCGACGACTTCCCGATCAGGGTGGCGTTCCCCCTCCTGAAGGTCTCGACAATGTCGTCCGCGACCAGCCTGTGCCCTTTCAGCACCAGGTCGAGCGCGGTCTCGCTCTTCCCGATGCCGCTCTGCCCCAGTATGAGCACCCCAATGCCTATGACGTCAATAAGCACGCCGTGGAAGCTGATCCTGGGCGCCAGTCGGTCGTCCAGGAACGTGGAGAGGCGCTGTATGAACTCCCCCGTCTCCAGCCTGGTGCCCAGGCAGGGGATGTTCTTTTTGTCCATGCCGGATACGAGCTCATCGGAGGGGGAGAGCCCGCGGGTAATTATGAGGCAGGGGAAGTCGAACCCGGAGAGCTTTCCTGTAACCGAGAGCCTCTCCTCCGGCTCCAGCATCTGCAGGTAAGCTATCTCCGCTCCTCCCATGAGCTGTATCTGCCCGGGGTCGAGGGTGAAATCTATCCCGGTAAGCGCCAGTCCGAGCTTGTGTATGTCGGAGCTGGTGATGGACTTGGAGATAGCCCGTTCCCCGGAGATCAAGACGAGCTCAAGCCGGTACTCTTCGTCGTCCAGAAGATCCTTTACCATCACCCTGTTCATATTCAGACCCTCCCCTGCTCACGGGAGCACAAGCGCCAGAATCAGATGGCGTCGTCCTCCCTGATCAGCGTCTGATATATCTCCTCCGCACTCGATGCTATCATGATGTTCTCGCGCAAGTTGTTGTTCCTGCATATTCTCGCGATACGCGCAAGTATTTTGAGGTGGGCTACGGTGTTGTCTGTGGGCGCCATGAGCAGGAAGAATATCCTGGTAGGGCCGTCCTCCGCCCCGAAGTTCACGCCCTTCCTGCTCCTGCCCACCGCCAGCAGGAACCTGTCCAGCTCCTGCAGGCGTCCGTGGGGCACGGCCACCCCTCCGCTCATGGCTGTGGGGGACTGCTCCTCCCTCTCGACCAGCACCTTCATTACGTCCTCCTTGGGAAGGGGGACCTCCGATTCAATGGCGTCCACGAGCTCGGATAGGACCTTGTCCCTGGTGCTTGCCTCAAGCTCCGGGATAACCTTCTCCGGCCACAGTATGGATTTAAGCTTCACTTTTAACTCCGCTCCCCGGACCGCTGTCGCCTGTGCGCACGTGCCCTTGTCATATCATGTATAATCGGCGGGAAGCAGCTTTTATAAACCGCCTCTCCGCCGGCTGTACGTCAAGAGATATTATATTTTATCAGTCCGTAAATTTGAACCGGGAGCTCTTTTCGAAAACGTCACTCCCCTGTTTCTATCAGCCCGTAATTGTTGTCCGGCCTCCTGTAGAGCACGCATATCTCCAGGCTGTCCGCGTTTCTGAAGACTATGAATTCCTGCTCCTGCTCCTCCAGTAGAAGCATGGCGTCCTCCACCGAATAGGGCTTGGGCACGAACTTGTCCACTTTCACCACGGCCGGACTCTCGCCAGCGGCGGTGCCTGATTCCACACCCTCGACGAGCCCGGCCCCGCCCGCTGTTTTTTTTCTTGTCTTTATCTTCTCCCTGTGCCTCTGGGCCTGGACCTCGATCTTGTCCAGGGCCAGGTCCACCGCGCTCCTGGTGTCCTCGGTCTGTTCTTTTGCCACCAGCCTGGTATGGTCGGCCTTCACCGTAATCTCCGCTATGTGACGGAACTTCTCCACGTCTATTATCACCTCGGCCTCGGTGGGACGGTGGAAGTACTTGTCCGCCAGCTTGTTCAGCTTCTCCTCCACGTAAGATTTCATGTCCTCGTCCGCTTCCATGTGCCTGAAGGTCAACATCACTTTCATCTAACAGATACCCTCCTTTTATGATCGAAAATTTATAACAGCTCCCTTCTCTTGGTGGACGAGAGTATACCCATTGACTCGCGGTACTTGGTCACCGTCCTCCTTGCTATGTTGATCCCGTATTCGCCGAGCTTCTCCACCATCTGCTGGTCGGAGTAGGGCTTTTTAGGGTTCTCGGACTCGATGATCTGCTTTATCCTGTCCTTCACCGTTTCTGCGGCCACCTCGCCCCCGCCCGCGGTGGGGATCTTGGAGTTGAAAAAGAACTTCAGGGGGAAGATGCCCTGGGGCGTGTATACGTACTTGTTCGCCGTCACCCTGGATATGGTGGACTCGTGCATCTCGATGTCCTGGGCCACGTCGCGCAGGACCATGGGCTTCAAGAAGGAGATACCCTTGTCAAAAAACTCGCGCTGGTGCTTTAATATGGACTCCATCACCCTGTATATTGTCCTCTGCCTCTGGTGCAGGCTCCTTATCAGCCACACCGCGCTTTTTAGCTTCTCCTGGATGTACTCCCTGGTCACCTGCGAGTCCTTGCGGGCCTCCTTTAGAAGCCTCCTGTAATAGGGGCTGACCTTTAGCTTTGGCAGCCCGTCCTCGTTGAGCACTATGACGTAGCCTTCGGTAACCCGGTACACGTACATATCGGGCGTGATGTATTCCGGCCTCTCCTGGATAAAAGGCCTTCCCGGCTTCGGCTCCAGGTCCTGAATGAACCTGACCGATTCCTTGACCCGGTCTATGGGGACCTTGAGGGCGCTGGCTATTCCCTGGTAGTCCCTCTTCTCCAGCTTGCCCAGGTGCTCCTCGATTATGCTCCTTGCCGTGGAAGGCACCTCATTGAACTGCTCCACATGCAGCAGCAGGCATTCCTTCAGGTCCCTGGCCCCGACCCCCACCGGATCGAACTTCTGAATCTTCTTGAGCACTGCCAGGGCCTTGTCCGGCTCAACGCCTATCTCCTGGGCCAAGTGTTCGATGTCAGCCACCAGGTAGCCGTCTTCGTTAATGTTTCCTATTATGAACTGGCCTATCTGTTCCTCTTCCAGGGTGGAGTTGCTCATCTTTAGCTGCCACAGCAGGTGGTCGGCAAGGGTCACCGGCTGGCTCAGGGTGGCATCCACGGAGGGGAGCTCGTCGGGCTTCTCACCGCTCTTGAACCCGGCGTAGCGCATGTCCTCGAACTCGTCCAGGAACTTCTCCCAGTCCAGGTCGTCGTAGCTGTCCTCGTTCTTCTGGGGAGCCACGCCTTCTTCTTCGTCCGAGTGCCTGGCCAGGGCTTCCGGTTCCAGCTCCTCCTCGGACAGCTCCTCCAGCACCGGGTTCTCCAGCATCTCGTGGTTTATGGCCTCGGTCAGCTCCAGCCGGCCAAGCTGCAACAGCTTGATGGCCTGCTGAAGCTGTGGGGTCATGACCAGTTGCTGGGTCAGCTTAACGCTCTGTTTCAGTTCGATAGCCATGATCAAACTCTTTTCAGGTCTTTCTTCTTTGAAGAAGTTTTATCGTCTCCCGGGCCCATCTCGAAATCCTCGCCAAGGTAATGGCGCCTGGCAAGAGGGTCGGCCACTATCTGTGCGGGAGTGCCCGAGATTATTACCTTGCCTTCATGTATTATTGTAGCACGTTCACATATCCCAAGCGTCTCTCTGACGTTATGGTCCGTGATCAACACCCCTATTCCCCTGGAGCATAGCTGTCTTATTATCTTCTGTATATCGGAGACTGCTATGGGGTCTATTCCGGCAAAGGGCTCGTCCATGAGAATGAACCCGGGGCTGGTGACAAGGCTCCTGGCTATCTCCACGCGCCTGCGCTCCCCGCCCGAAAGAGTTATTGCCTTGTGGTCGCTGAGGTGCTCTATTCCCAGCTCGTGCAGGAACTTTTCCACACGCTCTTTCCTCTCCTCCATGGAGATGGGCATGGCCTCGGCCACGGCCATGAGGTTCTTGTAAACCGTTAGTCCCCTGAATATGGATGCCTCCTGCGGCAGATACTTTATCCCCCGTTTTGCTCGCATGTACATGGGCAGGTTTGAGAGGTCCTCGCCATCCATGAGCACACTGCCTCCTTCAGGCTGGATCACCCCCACCACCATGTAAAAAGAGGTGGTCTTGCCCGCGCCGTTAGGGCCGAGAAGCCCGGCCACCTCGCCTGGGCTGACCGAGAAGCTGACCCCGTCAACCACCCTTTTTCCGTGGTAGGACTTTACAAGAGCGCGTGCCTGAAGACCCTTGCTGTTCTCCCCTGAAGCGCTCATTGCCGCTCTTCCGCTTTCTGCTCCCGGCCTCCGCCGGTCTGCTTTTGCTTGTCCCCCTCGGAGGCAGTCGGCACCCACTCGATCATCGGCTTATCCACGACCAGCTTTTCCTCGGCGATCATGTACGTCATTTTCTCGCCCACTATTTTCTGCTTGTTCTGAACCAGCCTCGGGGCCTCGGTGAGCACGATCACCCGTGCCACGTTGTCCAGGTGAAGCACGCCCGCAGCGGCGAAAGCACCTTCCATGGTCACCTTCACGTTCCCGGCCGCGGTGAGGGATACCACCTTGCCGTCTTCAGTATACCTTACCTCCATGCGGTCCGCGTAAATGACCCTGTCGCCCTGCTTGGCCTTCACGTGACCCTCGAACTGGAGGCGACCGGAGGCCAGCTCCGCCCGCATGCTGTCGGAATGTATCTCCACCGGCTCCTTGCCCGCGGACTTGAACCCTTCAAACGGACCGGGAGGGGCCACCACCTGCGTACCCGCCGCGGAAGCAGCCATAATCAAGACAAGTGCAAGCAACCTGTACTTACTTCTCAATGCCGCCCCCGAAACCGCCTGCAAGGCTGAGGTCCACCGATGCGGGGATATAAAAGCTTTGCCTGTTCATGTCCGCGACAACGCCCTTGCCATCGAGCTCCCATGTCCCGCCCTTTATAAATACCTCGGAGTCAGTCTCTGCCGTCTCATTATCCAGGTTGTAATCAATGCTGTCCGTGAAAAAGCGTATGCCTTGGCCCAGCTCGCACTCCACGCTGCTCTGCATCCGCATGGAGTTTTGCTCCAGAAAATATGTCCCCTGTCCGGACCTCACCTTAAGGGTGTCACCGGACTCCGTGTAGACAAAGCCATTCAAGTCAGCCATATGCACAGCCTCTTCTTTGCGCCTGTAAGCCGCGGAGCTTCCGTAAACCCGCCACTTTGTTCTCCCGAGGACCCTGCTTACCACCTCCACCTCGCGCTCGAGCTCGATGTCCTCGTCATCCTGGAAGTACCTGCCTTCCCTGCCTTGCACCTCTACCGTGCCCCCGTTCAGGGTAGGGATCCAGGCCACGGGGTCATCCACGGCAACGATCTGGCCCTTATCATAATACTTAAGTCCTCTGCAGGTCATTGTCCATGCCAGGTCCCCGGATTGGCTGGACGTGATCCTGGTCTGACCTTCCAGCTTGAGCCTTACTCCCTCGGGCAACATCGGTCCTTGGCGAGCGCCTTTTCCTTCAGGGCCAGTGCATGCCGAGAGCATCAGGACAATCAACACCACCCCGCCCAGGACTCCGGCAGGTTGCGCCGCTCTTTTGCACTTCATTCCAAGGGCGCCTTACCTTGAATTACCAGGCTATATTTGCCTTTTATCACGTGATTGAAGTATATCATTGCTATGCTCGGGTGTAAAGGAGTTGGCGGCCTTGAAAAGGGGTTAAAATTCAGTGGAGACTTGACAATGCAATCTCTGGCTTTAGCTTTTTATCAGAAGGCTTCCAGCTTTAAGTTGTTGTTTAAAAATCAGCTTTATGTTGCTGTTTTCAGGGGAGAAAAGTAGATGGAAAACGCACGGATCGCGGCCATGTTCGACAAGATTGCTGACCTTTACGAGCTCTCCGGGGAAAACGAGTTCCGCGTTCGCTCTTACAGGAACGCGGCCCGAACAGTAAAGAACCTCTCCCACAGGATGGAGGACCTCGTAGAGCAGGGACAGGGGCTTACCAAGTTCCCCAACATTGGAAAAAGCATCGAGGCGAAGATCAAGGAGGCCGTGCATTCCGGGACCATCAAGCGCCTGGAGGAGCTTGAAAGCGGGTTCCCGGAGGAGATAACGCTGCTCATGCAGATTCCACAGCTCGGGGCCCGCAAGGCCATGCAGCTACACAAGGAGCTTGGCATAGGCAACCTCGAAGAGCTCAAGAAGGCGTGCGAGGAGAACAGGGTGCGGGAGCTTTCGGGCATGGGCAAAAAGACCGAAGAGAACATCCTGAAAGGGATCCAGATGCTCAAGTCCCAGTCCGGCAGGATGCTCTATCACGAGGCCTCGGAGTACGTGGGATCTCTTGTGCGTCTCTTGAAGGACATAAGCGAGATAAAGCGCATGGAGACAGCCGGCAGCTTCAGGAGAAGAATGGAGACGGTGGGTGACCTGGACGTGCTTATCCACGCTTCCAACAGGGACAAGGCCATAAACAAGCTGCTGAAATACAAGCCCATAGCCGAGGTCATAGGCAAAGGCAGGGAAAAGACCTCGGTGCGACTGGACAGCGGCTTGCAGATAGACTTCCGATTCTTTGACCCCAAGTCCTTCGGGGCGGCCCTGCTATATTTCACCGGCTCCAAGGCCCATAACATAGTGCTCAGGAAGCGGGCCCAGAACAGCGGATGGAAGTTGAACGAGTACGGTCTTTTCGAGGACCACAGGCTGCTGGCCGGCAGGACCGAGGAGGATATTTACAAAAAGCTTTCACTGCCGTGGATTCCTCCCGAGCTCAGGGAGGACCGGGGAGAGGTGGAGGCCGCGGAAAAGGACAAGTTGCCCAGGATCCTGGATTTCTCGGAAATAAAAGGCGATATGCACGCTCACACAAAGGCCACCGACGGCCAGAACACCATCGAGGAGATGGCGCAGGCCGCCCGGGACCGGGGTTACAGCTACCTTGCCATAACCGACCATACAAAGAGGGTGAGCGTGGCCGGGGGTCTTGATGATGAGGGCCTGAAAAGACATGCGGACAATATCCGGGAAGTGAACGAAGAGCTGGACGACTTGTGGCTAATGGCCGGGGTGGAGGTGGACATCTTGAAAAGCGGTAAGCTCGACATAGACGAGGACCTGCTCTCGACCCTGGACTGGGTGGTGGCCAGCGTGCACTACGACCTGAAGCTCGACAGCAGGAAGATGACCGACCGTATCATCGCCGCGGTGAAGAGCGGGGTGGTCCACTGCCTGGGGCACCCTTTGGACAGGATGATAGGGAGCAGGGAGTCCCTGGCATATGACATGGACAAGGTTATGGATGCATGCAAGGAGAACAACGTGTACCTGGAGATTAACGCACAGCCAGACAGGCTCGACCTCCCTGACACCTTCTGCCGGCAGGCGGTCAAGCAGGGCATAGGGCTTGTCATCGCCACCGACGCCCACAAGCCCTCGGACATGGACTTCATGGACTACGGCGTAGGCGTGGCAAGGAGGGGATGGGCCAGGAAAAAGGACGTGCTAAACACCAGCACGCCAAAGCAGCTTGCAAAAAAACTGAAAAAATAAAGCGACTAAGATCAGTATTTGTATTTCGAGCAAGCAGCCGCCTGTGCAATCGGAGTGCAAAGTGGTAAGCTATGGCGGACAAGGGGAATGATGAGCTTTTACGCGGCATTCGCCAGGGAGAAGTGCAACGGTTGCGGGCTTTGCTTTCACGAATGCCCGGTCATGCAATTGCCTTTGCATGAGGCCAGGGAGGAGGTTGCGCGTCTGTTGGCCGGCCAGGATACCAAGAAGGTGCTGGCCCAATGCGAGAGTTGCTTCACCTGCAATTACATATGCCCGGAGAACGCACACCCGGCGGAACTCATTCTTTCCAGGTGGCGCGAGGAATACGAGAAGCGGGGACTGCCTGCCCGGGCCTCTTATTTCATGCCCACCCATGCGCCCAACTTTCGCACCTTTGTGATAGATCGCCTGCCAGAAGATGAGAAGTCAATGTTGCGGGACTGGCTGTCCGAGTCTCCCGCGGAAGAGATCTTTTATCCCGGCTGCAACTTGATCACCGCGCCTTACCTTGCCAGAACCATGCTGCTTGACGCTTATGACATACGTGGCTCGCTGGCAATGTGCTGCGGTGAGATGTATTTCCGCATGGGGCTCGAAGAGCAGCTTAAAAAGCTAGCCAGCAGGCTCACGGCCTGGCTTGACCGCATGGGCACGAAGCGGATGGTGATACCCTGCACCGCGGGTTATAACCTTTTCACCAACATCCTGCCCGAGTTCGGGTTCGATCGAAAACTTGAGATCGAGCATTTACTCCCACTTCTTTTACGGCGGATTGATAAAGGCGAGATCAAGATCAGGCGAAAGCTGGGGTGGACGGTGACGGTGCAGGATTCCTGTCATGCAAAGTCTTTCGGGCCGGAGTTCATGGAACTGCCGCGGGAGTTGCTCGGGAAACTGGGGTGCAAGGTGGTCGAGCAGAGGTATAACAAGGTCTCCATGCTGTGCTGCGGCATAGGCGGCGGGTTCAGTCATGCCTCGTCATACCATCCCTTGCGGCTGACCCGTTCCACCTGGCGCAACCTGGCCGGGGCCAGGCAAACCGGTGCGGACGCTGTGGTCTCCTACTGCGCGGGGTGCCTGCAGATGCTTTCCACTGGCAAGCTTACCAATCCTCTCAACCGGATGCCGGTCTACCACATAATTGAGCTTTTAAAGCTCGCCATTGGCGAAGAGACGATTTCCTCCTTTGGAAAGGCCAGGCGCGCCGCGCATTTCATGGCCGGTGTGACCAGACACCAGGCGCCGGCTATGCTTACTCCGAAACGGATACGTATCGAGGAGAGCACGGAGGTGGATGAAGAAATGAATTATTGATCTGCTATACCTCGAAGCAGCGGGCGAAGTGGCCGGGCCCCTTCTCCTCCAGGGGGGGCATGGCCTCCCTGCAGTGCGGATTCATCAGATAGCACCTCTCCTGGAACGGGCACCCCTGGGGCAGGTCCAGCGGGCTGGGCACCAGGCCGGGAATAGCGGTGAGCCTCGTACTCTCTCCCGGCCCCCCTCCTCCATAGCCGGAGCCTTCGACACCAGGCAGGCTGGCCAGAAGGCCCCTGGTATAGGGATGCATGGGGTTGTGAAAGATAGTCCGAATGTCAGCCTCCTCAACCACCTTGCCGGTGTACATCACGTAAACATAGTCCACGGTCTCCGCCACCACCCCGAGGTCATGGGTGATGAGCAGAAGGCTCATGCCCATCTCATTAACCAGCTCCTGCATTAGCTCCAGTATCTGGGCCTGTATGGTCACGTCCAGGGCGGTGGTGGGCTCGTCCGCGATCAAGAGGTCAGGGTTGCAGGACAGCGCCATGGCAATCATCACCCGCTGGCACATACCGCCCGAGAGCTGGCCGGGATAGTTGTGCGCGTTCTTCGCAGGGTCCGGGATCCCCACCCTTTTCAGAAGGTCCACTGACATGTTCCAGGCCTGCTTCCTCTTCTTGCCAAGATGAAGGCGGATGACCTCGGATATCTGGTTGCCCACGGTGAACACCGGGTTCAAAGAGCTCATGGGCTCCTGGAAGATTATGGAGATGCGCATTCCCCGTATCTTTCGCATCTCCGTAACCGGCAGGCTCAACAGGTCAACGCCGTCGAACACGATACTTCCGCTTCTGATCTTTCCCGGCGGCTCCTGGATAAGCCGCAATATGGAGAGCGCGGTCACGCTCTTTCCGCAGCCCGACTCGCCGATCAGTCCCACCTTGCCTCCGCGGGGCACTTTTATGGATACGCCGTCCACCGCCCGCAGCAGGCCATCCTCGGTCATGAACTCGGTCACCAGGTCCCGGACCTCGAGCAGGGCGGATGCATTATCCATCCGGGGGGCGGCGCTGGTTGAGCTCACTTGGACTCTCCTTTAAGCTCGGCCAGCATCTCCTCGATCTCGCACAGCCGCTCGGTTATCTCCTTCGCCCACCTGCTTAAGACGTCCACGTTGCGGAAGAGCTTTTTAAGCTCGGCCACATTCATCACGTCCTCGGATGCCGGCTCGAGCTGGTCCATGAGCTCCGCGGTCTTTTGCAAAAGCTCTCCCTTTTTCCCGCATGCAACCGCGGTCATGTCTCCAACCTCGGCCCTTGTCTCGATCTGCTCAACTATCTCGTCCGGCGATATTTCCTGGAGCTCCTCGTCCAGGGGCTGTTCAGCTTCACTTCTTTGAGAGGGCTGCTCCGCGCCTTTTTCGAGAGTGCTTTCGGTGGGTTGGGCTTGCTCGGGCTCTTCTGGCGCGCTCTCGGCCGGCTCGACCGGCTCTGCTGGCGGCGCCACCGGCCGGGTTGCAAAACCCTCTTCCTCTGCGGCTTCCTTGGCCTTGCCTTCTGAGCCTCCGGGCGGGGGCATCCCCGGGGAGCTTGCATCGAAGAGCTTTCTTATGTCATCGTCGGTCACCACCCTGACCGAGCTTTGTGGCTCCTGGGGTGGCTCATGTTCTTCATGCACCTCTCCGGCCGCGGGTTCAGGCTGCTGTTCTACTGGACCCGGCTGCTGAGCAGATGCGGCAGGCTCCCCGGCTGTCCGGGCTGCGCCCGCGGCCTCGGAACCCGCCTCAGGTTGTTGCACCTGCCCGGATGCAGGCTCTTCCTGTTTCTGTGCTCCCTCGCCGAAGAGGTCAACCGAGAAAACGTCCTCTTTTGCTGGAGCTGTCTCCTGGTCCGACTCGAATGCCTGCTTGATGATGTCTATCTCAGCGGAGCTCTCTTCTGTTGAGGGCTCTTTGTGTTCGAGGTCCGGTTTTTGGTTTTCATCCTGGTCCATGGCGCCTCTCCTTTTACCAGGCGGCTATATTTTTTATTCCCGGCGACGTTCCATTATGCAATTATCTCTTATCTTTTAGCCTCGGGTCAATAGCGTCCCTCATGCCCTCCCCTACCAGGTTCAGTGCGGTGACCGTGAAGAATATGGCAAGCCCCGGGAACACCGTGAGCCACCATGCGAACTCGTAGTAGGACCTGGACTTGCTCAGGATGTCTCCCCAGCTAGGCGTTGGCGGCATGACCCCGAAGCCGAGGAAGCTCAAGGACGACTCGATCAGGATGGCCTCCGCCACACCGAAGGTGGCCACCACCAGCACGGGGGTGAGCGCGTTCGGTAATACGTGTCTGAATATCACCCGCGGGTCCCGGGCCCCCATGGACCTGGTGGCCTCCACAAACTCGGTGTTCCGAAGCTTCAAGAACTCCCCCCTCACCAGCCTGGCCGTGCCCGTCCACCCGATGAGCCCGATGGCCGCCATCACATTATAGATGCTGGGCTCGAGGAAGGCAACGACCGCGATGATAAGAAAAAAGGTGGGAATGGAAAGCATGACCTCTATGAGACGCGATATGAGCATGTCCACCCAGCCACCGTAATACCCCGCCAGGCTGCCCAGGATAACGCCGATCCACACGTAGATGCCCACGGCCACGAAACCCACTGAAAGCGCTATTCTGGCCCCGTGAACCACCCTGGCGAAGATGTCCCTGCCCACGTCGTCGGTGCCCAGGAGGTGCCTCCTGGTCGGTCCTTCCAGGAAGTGGCCCAGGTCGTACTGGTACGGGTCCCACGGGACCGGGGGCATGACGGCGTAGTCCGGCTTTGAAAGGGCCCCCGCTATATCGGCCGCGTCTTTGTCCCCTAACTCCTGGTAGTGTCTCATCTTCCCGGGCAGGTAGTCGCGGAAGGCGGGGAAATACAGCTCGCCTTTGTATCTCATCACCAGGGGCTTGTTGTTGGCTATGAGGGGAGCGGAAACCGCCACCAGGAGGAGTGCGGCGACACCTGCCAGGGCCGCCATGGCCAGCCTGCCCCTTGCGAACTGACGCAGCACCCCGGACCAGTATGCACGCTCGCCGCCGATTAAATATATCCCGTATGCCACCGAGGAAGCCAGTATGAATATGGCCGCCCTGGGACCGTACACGATAAGCAGTGTGCCCGGCCCGGGCAATGACTTCGGCCATGCCAGCAGGCCCGCGATCAAAAGGGCTATGACCGCGAAGATGGCGAGGAACCTCCTCGGGCTCCATGTGAGCGGCGCGGTCTCGAAGGTTATCCTGGGGTCTATGAGGGTGTAAGTGATGTCGGTGAACAGGATACCGAGGAGTGTGAGCAATGCCGCGACCGTGGTCACTCCCATGACCACGGGGTAGTCCCTGGAGAGGATGGCCTCGAAAGAGAGCTGGCCCATGCCGGGTATGGAGAAGATGCTCTCGATGATCACCGAGCCGCCTATCAGAGCTGGGAACAGCACGGCCAGCAGGGTGATGATGGGTATCAGCGAATTGCGGAAGGCGTGCTTTGCTATCACCGTCTTTTCGGACAGGCCCTTGGCCCGGGCGGTCCTGATGTAGTCCTGCCGGATCACCTCGAGCATGCCCCCCCGCATCTGCCTGGAGATGTAGGCAAGGCCGGCATAGGTGAGACAAGTCACCGGCAGCACTAAATGGTGTACCCTGTCCAGGAGCCACTCCAGGGTGCCCATGCGCTCCGCTCCCATGGATGAGAGTCCGAATATGGGAAACAGGTCCAGGAACTCGCCCCCGCCCAGGAAGGTGATGAGCATCATCGCGGTCCAGAAGTTGGGCAAAGAGTAGAGGAGGAACAGCACCACGGTCAGCGCCTGGTCGGAGACGGACTTCTGCTTTATGGCGGAGAACACGCCTATGGGCACCGCGAAAAGATACACCATGAACACGCTTATGAAGCTTAGCTGAAGGCTTATGGGCACCCGCTCCAGTATCTTTTCCCGCACCGGCCGGTGGTCCTTGTAGGAGTTCCCGAAGTCGAAGGTCACCACCTGCTTGAGCCAGATCCAGTACCTCACCGGCAGTGGCTTGTCCAGGCCGTAGAGCTTCTTGGTCTGCTCGATGATCTCCGCGGTGTACTGGGCGTCAACCTCCCCGGCCGCGGCCGCCCTGATCTTGAACTCCGCGGGGTTGCCGGGTGCGAGCTGTATGATGAGGAAGGTGATGACGGTGATCCCCAGTATTGTGGGGATCATTGCAAGCAGCCGTTTTAGAATGTATGCGCGCATCTCAGGGGCTGGGCGGGCTCCTGTACTTCTGCTGGGAACTGGGCACGTACCACTTGGTGTAGTGGAATATGGGCCTGATCGGGTGTGGTATTACGTTGTGGATTCTTTTGTCGAACGCCGCCAGGCTCTCTCCGGTGATGAAGAAGGTGTAAGGCTGCTCCCGGTGCAATATCCTGTGAATCTTTCGACAGTGTTGAATTCTCTTTTGCTTACTGAACTCCCGGCGGTTAAGCTCTATGAGCCGGTCCACCTCGTCGCTCTTGAAGCCCACGTGGTTGGAGCTTGCTTTTATGTCGGCCTGGCTTGAATGCCACAACTGGTAAGAGTCAGGGTTCGCGTCCAGTGCCCACGCCATGGCGCAGGCATCGAACTTCCACTGCTGCACGTTGGCGAGGAACACGGCCCATTCCAGCTTCCTTATGGTCATCTCGATTCCGGCCTTCTTCAGGTCCTCCTTGTACATCACCGCCATCTGCTCCCACTCGGGCACCGCGGCTGTAAAAGACAGCTCGAAGTGGAAGGGCTTGCCGTCCTTGTCAATTACACCGTCGCCGTCGGTGTCCTTCCATCCCGCCTCGGAAAGGAGTTCCCTGGCTCTTTCGGGATCATAGGGCCAGGGAGCGACGTCCGGGTCGGAAAACGGACCCTTATAGTCATACGGCCCGGTGGCAATGGATCCGAGACAGTAGTAAATCTCCTTTAGCATAGCCGGCCGGTTAAGCAGCATGGTCATGGCCAGCCTGATCCGCTTGTCCTGGAAAAGGGGCTTCCTCATGTTCCAGCCGATGTAGGAGTAGGACGGATAGTGGAAGTGCAGCTTGTTGAAGCGGGAGCGGAACTCGCTCGAGTTTGTCTGTCTGAGCCATTGCACCCTTCTAAGCCCCACCATGTCGAGCTCGCCTTTCTTTAGAAGACTCAAGGCCACGTCGTCGTTGGTTATGATCTTGTAGAGCATCCTCTCGAAATGCGGCCTCTTGCCCCAGTAACCCTCGTATCTCTCGAGAAGTATCCTCCTTCCGGTCTCCCATTCCACGAACTTGTAGGGGCCTGTGCCCACCGGCTTCCTGGCATAGGGATGCTTGTTGAAATCGGCGCCGTTGTCGAGGACGTGCCTGGGCACTATGGGCAGGTCTATGCCAATGGTCTCCACTGCCTTGAAGTAAGGCTCTTTCCATTTGATCCGTACCGTATAGTCGTCAAGTTTTTTATAAGATTCGCAATCAATGAAGTAGGTCCTCAAACTGGCAGCGTCAACATCGGGGTCGAGCACCCGTTCGATCGAGTAAAGAACGTCCTCCGCTGTCATTGGATGGCCGTCATGGAAAGTCACGTCTTCCCTTAAATGGAAGGTGAAGGTCACGTTGTCATCTGCTGTATTCCATGATTTGGCCAGCCTCGGTTTCAGCCCGCCCGTATCCAGGTCCTGCGAGAGCAGGGTATCAATAACCAGGTGGTAGTTTACGGATTTCTCAGCCGCGTCCGTTGCTATTATGGGGTTCAGGGTGGCCGGCTCCGCTCCCAGCCGGCGCACCAGCATGTCCCCGTCATCAGGCTCCTCTCCGGGCGGCGGCCGGACGCTGGTCACTCCTCCGACCACCTCTCCGTCGCCGCAGGCTTCTACGTCCCCCATACCCGGGCGGGCCTTTTCCTCTGTCTGGGCTTTTTTCCCGGCAACGATTTCGGGCTTCTCCCGCTCTTTCTCCTGCGCCTCCTTTTGAGGAGACCTCTCGCACCCCGTCCCCGAAAGCAGGACAAATGCTATAATCGCGGGCAATAATATACTTCTGCTCATGCCATCCCCGTTACTCCAGCTTCTCTAGCTTGGACTCGACCCTTTTTTTCAGCTTCTCTATCACTGCGACTTCCAGCGCTTTTTGATAATTTTCTTTAGCTTTTTCCGCCTGTCCCATTGCCAGGTAGCAGTCCGCTATATGCTCCAGTATCTCGGGGTCCGAGCCCGCCTTTTCCAGGGCCTTCTTAAGCCACTCCATGGCTTTTTCGAACTCGCCCCTCTGGAAGTACACCCACCCCATACTGTCCATGATGTATCCGGCCCCTGGTTCGATCTTCAGGGCCTTTCTGATGTTCGTCTCGGCATCGTCCAGCCTCATTCCTTGTTCCGCCCAGTTGTAGGCGATGAAGTTGAGGGCCCGGGCGCTGTCCGGCTTGATCTCCAATATCTCTTCCATCGCCTTTATGGCCTCATCCCTGTTGTCCGCCATGTAATGCACCATGCCAAGCTCATAGAGCAGGTTCACGTCATTGGGCGTCTCTTTCAATGCCCGGTGCAGCGCCTCCAGAGCCTTGTCGTACTCTCCCGCCTGCCTTGCCACCCCTACGTACATCAAAAGCACGTTCATGTTCCCGGGGTTCCCATGAAGCAGGTCTTCCATTATGCCCACCGCCCTGCCTGTATTGCCCTGCTTGAGCGCCCGAAAGGCCAGTTTCTTCCTCGCCTCGTTGTAGAGGTTCGAGTCGCGAGGCACAGACTCGAGCAGTGATACGCCTTCCACCTCGTTGCCCAGGGCCAGCTCGGAGGCCCCCAGTCCAAACACGGCCTCCGCGTTCTTGGGGTCTATTGAAAGAGCGGCCTCGAACTCATCCTTTGCAAGCTTAGCCTGGTCCTTGTCGAGCAGAATGAAGCCCCGCTGGGTCCACCAGTCTGGCACCACGATGCCGGACCTCTTGCCGTTCTGAAGAACGGCCAGGGCCCCGTCCAGCTCACCCATCTCCACCAGGATGCTGGAGAGCAGCATGCGGGACTCGGCGTCCGCGGGAAAGAAGGAGACCAGCTTGTTGCCCACCCTTGCAGCCTCCTCGAAACGACCGCCGGCGATTTCCAGATGGAACAGGTCATACAGGGCAGGATAATAGCGCGGAGCGAGGATAAGCACCTGCCTGTAAACGTCCCTGGCCTCGGAGACCCTGCCCGACTTCTTCAAAACCACCGCAACGTAGTACCTGACCTTGATATCGTAGGGGTGGCTTTCCACGTAGTCCACCAGCACCTGCCGGGCTTGTTCGTTCCTGCCCAGCCTGGTGAGCGCGTCGGCCAGGTTGATCACGTACTCGGATTCATGGGGGGCCAGCTCGTGCGCCTTCTCGAAAGAGGAGACGGCTTTCTTGAGCTCATCCTCGTCCACGTAAATCATGCCCTTAATGTTGTAGCTTTTATGCCTTTGCGGGTTCAGTCTAATGGCCTTTTCCACCTGTCTCATGGCCTTGTCATGCTCATCCTCTTGAAGAAGGATGTGGGCCATGACCTCGTGAAGGTAGGCTGACCCAGGGTCGGCAAGAATTGCCAGTCGCAGCTCTTTTATTGCTTCCTGGTTGTTGCCGGAGCTGGCCAGTTGCCAGGCCATGCTGAAGTGGGTTAGGGCTTCCACAGCGAGCTCCTCCTGGAAGCGCTCCTTGAGCCGGGGGGCGTCTTTCCTTCCCTTTAATAATTCTTTCAAGGAGCTCTGCTTGGATGCGCAGCATATGGGAGAGCAAAGGAAAAGCAACACAAGGAATAGAGCCGAGACTGCGGTCTTGGCGTTGGGCAAGCGCAGATTATTTAAGATTTGCGTCATAGATGAAAATTTAACACAGAAGTGTCCGGCTGGCAAAAGTCGAATCCGGTAATACACAAGGATATTTTGAAGAGCTTTTTTGGCCGGCCATTTTATGTTGTACAATCAATTGAAAAGCTTTGCTTGACTGGATCAGTATCTGAAAGATAAAATTACAGGCAGGCGATCAAAGAGGAGCGGGAAGCTGTCGAGTTGCGCGTTCTAGTTACAAACGACGACGGGATAGAGGCGGAAGGTCTAATTGCCCTGGAGAAAGCCCTTGCGGGTGCGGGAACGGAGGTCATTGTGGTTGCACCGGACGAGGAGCGTAGCGCCAGCAGCCACTCTGTGAGCCTGAGAAAGCCCATCCGTCTGAAGGAGCGGACCCGCAACCGTTTCGCCATCTGCGGCACCCCGGTTGACACGGTGCATATAGCCATCAACCACCTCTTGAAGAACCGCATGCCCGACCTGGTGGTCTCCGGGATTAACAGGGGGGCCAACCTGGGTTGCGACATCCATTACTCGGGCACGGTGGGCGCGGCCCGGGAGGCCTCCATCCTGGGGCTGCGCTCCCTGGCAGTATCTCTCGACACTGTTAACCCACACCCAGACTTCGGCTATGCCGCGAACATGGCCGTGGACATGGCAAAGCTGGTGTTCGAGAACGGGCTTCCCCCCCGGACCATATTGAACATGAACCTGCCGGACCTGTCTCCAGAGAAGATCAAGGGCATAAAGGTGACCAGACAGGGAGTGAGGAAATACGACAGCATGATCCAGGAGAACGAGGACAAAAACGGAGACACGTGTTATATGCTCTCCGGGGGCGTGATTGGTGGAGAGCCCATACCCGAGTCCGACATCGTGGCCGTGGAGCAGGGCTATATATCAATCACTCCGCTGCGCCTTGACCTTACCAACGACTGCGTTATCGAGTGGCTGAAAGAGCGCATCCCTTGAGAAGGGACGCATGCAAATGGAAGCCGAGAATTACACGGGCCAGCGCCGAAAGATGGTGCGCACCCAGCTCCAGTCACGAGGCATAAAAGACCCCCGGGTGCTGGAGGCATTTAACACCGTGCCCCGCCATTTTTTCGTGCCCGAGGGCATGCGCCACCGGGCATACGAGGACTCGCCCCTTCCAATAGGGCAAGGACAGACCATCAGCCAGCCCTATACTGTGGCCCGCATGACAGAGGCCCTGGAGCTTAAAGGTGACGAGATAGTACTCGAGATCGGGGCGGGATGCGGGTACCAGGCGGCCATACTATCGCAACTGGCCGAGTGGGTGTACTCGGTGGAAAGGCTCAGGGACCTGGCTAAAATGGCCAGGGAGAACCTGGACAGGCTTGGCTATCACAACGTGGCCGTTAAGGTGGGCGACGGCACCCTGGGATGGAGAGAGCACGCGCCTTTCAACGCTGTCATCGTGACAGCGGGGGCGCCCGAGATACCCCGTCCCCTGGTGGAGCAGCTCGACGAGGGAGGGAGGATTATCATCCCGGTGGGCGACTCTTACACGCAGAACATGGTGCGCGGTGTAAAGAGCAAGGGGAAGCTGGATACCGAGGACCTGGGCGCGTTCAGGTTCGTGGAGCTTGTGGGAGAGTATGGCTGGAAGCACTGAAAACAAGAGCAAAGGCATATTCTTTGTCCGCTGGTTCAGGGTGCTTTACCAGTGGGTCATGCACTGGGCCGACACCAGGTATGCCACTCCCATGCTTGGTGTGCTTTCTTTTACCGAGTCTTCATTCTTCCCCATACCCCCGGACGTGCTCCTCATACCCATGGCCATATCCAGGCCTGACAGGGCCTTCAGGTTCGGGGCGATTACCTGGATAACGTCCGTGCTCGGGGGAATGGCCGGGTACATGATCGGCATGCTCTTCTTCGACACCCTGGGTATAAGGATCATCGAGTTCTACGGTGTCATGGACAAGTATTTCCTTTTCAGGGAGTGGTTCGAGGAGTACAACTTCGCCATAATCATGGTGGCCGGCCTCACCCCCCTGCCCTACAAGGTGTTCACCATTACCGCGGGCGTGGCCAAGGTTAACTTCCCTGTGTTCGTTCTGGGGTCGGTGATGAGTCGAGGGGTCAGGTTCATGGCCGAGGCTGTGGTGTGCCGTTACGGTGATGACTTTACCAGGCGCTTTTTCAAGCTCTCCATAAGGGAGTTCCTCGACCGCTACATCGAGTGGTTCATGGTGGCCATGGCCGTGCTGGGGGTGGCCGGGTTCATAGTGGTCAAGGTGGCCCTGCCCGGCGGCGGGGTGAGCGTTGAAAAGACCGTGACCATGGCCAGCGGAACCGCGGCCCGGGTGTCTTTGATCTCGGAATCGTTGACAGAAGACAAGCACCGCCTCTCATACGAGCTTTCCCTTGCCGCGGACGGCTCCAGTATAAGTGCCTCCCTGCCAGGCAGGCCTTTCCTCGAGCCATCGAGGGGAAGTGCGGACGTACTGTATCTGCCCTTGGCGGAAAATACCTTGATAGCTCCCCTGATCTACTCTGACATGCCTTCTCCTGCGCACGGCACCAGGGGAGAGGTGTTCTTTTTCCTGGCCGATCAAGAGGGACTGGTCCTGCTTGAGAGACTCCAGTTCACGAGGTACAAGCTTGTGCAGAGCGGGGCCTGGCTGGAAGGAAGCATTTCAATAGAGGCGAGTGAGAGGCAGGGAGAGGTCATCGCCCGTATCAGCACGTCTCATCATCCGGCCGGCAGGACCGGTATGCGCTACCTGGAGGAGGAGGTCTATCGCTATCGGCTTTCAGGGGATGAGCTTGTCCTTGTCGAGCACGAGAAGCCGCACAAGCTATCCTTGCCCAAAGAGGGCGGGAAGGAATAGCCAAATGTCCGGCCGGGGCGGCAGAAAGTCTGTTATAGCCGTGTGCGGGGCCGGGGAGTGCGATGCTGACATGTCCTCCCTTGCGGAGCAGGTGGGAAAAGAGATTGCCGAAGCCGGGGCCGTGCTTGTGTGCGGAGGACTTGGAGGAGTGATGGAGGCCGCGGCAAGAGGAGCTAGCAGGGCCGGCGGGCTCACCATTGGCGTGCTGCCCGGGACGGATACCAAGGATGCAAACTCCTGGATACAGGCCCCGGTGGCCACGGGCATGGGCGAGGCAAGGAACGCGATCATCGTGAGGAGCGCCAAAAGCGTGATCGCGGTGGGCGGGGCATACGGCACCTTGTCAGAAATAGCTCTTGCCCTTAAAATGGGGAAGAAGGTTGTTTCTCTTAAGAGCTGGGAGGTGAGCGATGACATAATAGTGGCGCGAGCCCCTGAAGAGGCTGTCAGGTTGGCGCTGCTGAATTCAAGTTGATAGTTGAAGATCACGCGGACGGTTGTTTTACAGGAAGACAGGCTCGAACAAGGAAGCGGAAAAGAGCGGAAGCGGAATGCACAGGTCCTTTAGAAATATCGCCCTGGCATTGGTCCTTGCACTCGCCCTTGGCGGATGCGTAAAGCGAAAGCCCAGGACCGATAGCCAGGATACGCCCACTGAGCCACGGGTGCAAGAGAGAAAGAAGTGTGGGCTCACATGTAAGATCAGAGAGGCTTCCAAAGCGGAAAGTTCAAGAAAGGACAATGGAGCACAGGGACCTGGTTTACACTGGCATCCAGGTAAAAGAGGTCATAAAGATAAAGGTGTATTCCATACCGTTAAAAAGGGCGAGACCTTGTGGAGGATCTGCCACACCTATGGCGCGGACATTGAAAGGGTGGCAAAGTTAAACGGGATATCCGACACCACCGAGATCAGCGTGGGCCAGAGGATATGGATACCGGGAGCAGACAACAAACTCGATATAACACCGGCGCCATACTCCTCCTATCAATCATCCGGAAGCGGACAGGCACGTTTGCGTCCACCGCCTTCGGCAAAAGGCTCACTTACAAACCCTGTTTCCGGGGGCGTCATAACATCGGGCTTCGGCCCGAGGAAAGGGATAATGCACGAGGGCGTGGACATCTCCGCGCCCAAGGGCACGGGCGTGCTTGCCGCGGACGACGGCAAGGTGGTCTACTCGGACAACAGCATCCGCGGGTACGGCAACATGATCATAATAAAGCACGCGGGCAAGCTCACCACGGTGTACGCTCATAACCGGGTGAACCTGGTGGATACGGGTGACTTCGTGAAGAAGGGCCAGAAGATAGCCGAGGTGGGTGCGACCGGCAGGGCCAGCGGCCCGCATCTGCATTTCGAGGTGAGGATCGGGGAGAAGCCGGTGGACCCCGAGTTCTACCTGCCCTGATATACAGGATCGGGTAGCGAGGATCGAGGATTCCTGAAGGAGAGAAAAAGATGGAGGAGTTGAAAAAATACATCCGCGAGGTCCCGGACTTCCCCAAGCCGGGGATACTGTTCTACGACATAACCACATTGACCGCGGACCCGTCCGCCCTGCTGAAAGTGATGGACATACTCGCCGACCGTTACAAGGATGACAAACCCGACAAGATCATGGCTATTGAAGCGCGGGGTTTCATATTCGGGGGGGCGCTGGCCTGCAGGCTGGAAAGGGGCTTTGTCCCGGTGCGAAAGAAAGGAAAGCTCCCATACCAAACCGTGAAAGCCACCTACGAGCTCGAGTACGGCACTGACGAGGTTCACATGCACAGCGACGGGGTGAAGGCCGGGGAAAAGGTGCTTATAGTTGACGACCTCATGGCCACCGGCGGCACCGCGGCAGCCACCGCGGACCTTGTCAGGCAATGCGGCGGAGAAATACTGGAGTGCGCCTTCGTTATCGAGCTCGATTTCCTGGAGGGACGCGAGAAGTTGAAACAGGTGCCGGTGTTCTCTATCATTCACTATGACGAGTAATGCTTCGATAAAAGAGGTTTTTCCCCATGCCCAAGAAAGTGGTGCTTATCATAATTATAATCCTGTGCCTTTCCGCGCTTGTATACATAACCCTTACTCCCGGCCAGATGGGCCCGCCGCCTCTTCCAACAACCCCCGGTGTAGGAGACGTTCCCCGAGGTCATCCGGGATCAAACCCTGGACAGGGACCGATCAAAGCCCCTGATTTAACCCTCCCGGACCTGGACGGCAACCAGGTCAAGCTCTCCGATTACAGGGGAGAGGTGGTGGTGATAAACTTCTGGTCCGCGAGCTGCGCCCCATGTCTCATCGAGATGCCAAGCTTTGAAAAGCTAAAAGCCATGTTGAAAGGCAAGAGGTTCGAGGTGCTCACAATAACGTCGGACCACAAGTTCACCGCCATAAAGACCGCTGAGAGCCTCGACCTCACACTGCCGGTTCTGCTTGATCCCGAGCAGAAGGCGGCCCTCAAGTTCGGTGTGTACGCCACCCCCACCACCATCATCGTGGCGCCGGACGGAACCATTGACAACCGGGTGATAGGTCCGGCCAACTGGGCCGACGGGTCGGTTGTGGACTATATGAACGCCCTGCTAAAGAGGCACCCGCCCTCCGAATTTGAATAGAGCGGGCGGTTCAGGCTTTTAGCATGGAGTAGCTGGATGAAGCCTAACTGTGTAGTTATCCACGAAAAGGACAACGTGGCCGTGGTTACTGAAGAGATCAAATCCCGGGGCCGAGTGCTGGCCCTTGATCTCGATCTCGATGCCAGGACTGACATACCCAGGAACCACAAGGTGGCCATCGCTGAAATTCCAAAGGGCTCCGCGGTGGTAAAGTACGGCGAGACCATTGGCATTGCCAACGAAGACATTAAGCCGGGCGAGTGGGTCCACACCCATAACATGGAGCCGGAGGGTGAAAAGTGATGGGGTTCATGGGATACAGGCGTGCGGACGGCTCCTACGGCGTGCGTAACCACGTGGTGGTGATGAGCTCGGTGGCCTGCGCCAACGGTGTGGCGAACCAGATATCCCGCGAGGTTCCCGGGGTGAAGCCCATCACCCACACCGAGGGTTGCGGCCGGGGAATCGAGGATATAGGCATATCCAGACGGACCCTGGCCGGGATTGGCAAGAACCCGAACGTGGCCGGGATACTGGTGATCGGTCTGGGGTGCGAGTTCATAAAGGCCCCTGACCTGGCCGGGGAGCTGAAAGCCGCGGGCAGGGATGCCGAGGCCCTGGTCATACAGGAGCAGGGAGGCTCGCAGAAGACGGCGCGAAAAGGCGCGGAGATGGTGTCGGAAATGATAGAGAAGGCCGAGGCCCAGGAGCGGGAGGAGTGCGGCTGGGAGAACCTGGTGCTGGGGCTCGAGTGCGGGGGCTCGGACGCTCTCTCGGGCGTGACCGCGAACCCCCTGGCGGGCAAGGCCGCGGACTGGCTGGTGGACAAGGGGGCCAGAGTGATCCTCTCCGAGACTACGGAGATGATAGGCACTGAAAAGGTCCTGTCCAGGAGGGCGCAAGACCCCGAGCTGGGGGGAAAGATAGTTGAGCTCATAACAAGGCAACGAAAGCAGACCGAGGACATACTTGGACCTCTTGCAGGCATTGTCATGTCTCCCGGCAACATCGAGGGGGGTCTATCAAACATAGTGGAGAAATCAATGGGGTGCATAGTCAAGGCCGGCGACTCCCCGCCCAGGCAAGTGGTGGAGTACGGAGAGACCTCGACCGAGAAGGGGGTCGTGATCATGGACACCCCGGGCTCTGACATATTCTCGCTCACCGGAATGGCAGCGGGAGGATCGCAACTCATGATCTTCACCACCGGCAGGGGGACCCCCGCGGGGTTCCCGATCGCCCCGGTGATAAAGGTCGCCTCCAATACCGAACTTTACAAAAACATGGAGGAAGACATGGACTTAAACGCCGGCCGGCTGCTGGAGGGAGTGAGCATGGACCAGGCCGGCCGGGAGCTGATCGAGCTTATTAAGAAGGCGGCTCACGGCCAGGAGACCAAGGCTGAAGCGAACCGCCAGGACTGCTTTTCTATCCACACGGTGGGCCCGGCCTTTTAGATCAATCCCTTCGTCTGCGGACCAGCCTGAAGGCAAGTATAATGACCACAGGCACCGCCAGCATGGATATCTGCAGGATCGAGCGCATCTCCTGCTTATTGTCCATCCAGTGGTCGGAGGAAAGCGAGCAGGCGAAGTAGGATTTCCCGCTTCTTATGGCATAGCCTATGTGGTCCTCCTTTCTTCTATTCAATATTTCCACGTTATGAGGATCTACATCGTACGTCGAAAAGAAGCTGTTGAAGAACATGCCGTAAGCAGGCTCTCCGTACTGGTCGTATCCTGCGCTTATAACAGTGGGGGCTGCGTAAGAAGGATAGTCTCCTTTTCCTATACTCACCCAGAGTGCGAATGACAAGAAGTCGTCTGGCTGAGCTATTAGCGGGTTAACATCTCTTACCTGCTGGAACTCCATTCCATCGCTGGAACGGGCAAGACCGACCTGCCTGTGATATTGGACGAATTTTTCTTCTCTTGAGTTCCACCCTTCCGGCCTGTCACCACCCAGCCAGTAGGTAAGGCCGGTGTAGAACATGAGGAACAGCTCTCCCTGTCCGTCTTCCCTTTGTGTTTTTTGCACGTCCGGACTGAAGGCCCCGAACCAGTTTATGTCCGGCCATGCTCCCGGCAGGGCTTCCATTATACCACCCAGAGAAAGTAGAGCACCCCCTGTTGCCATGCATTGCTCCCCCACTCCCAGGGCGGGGGTGTTCCTGAAGGACCAGCACTCGATATGGCTCCTGGCGGGGTCCCTCAGGCACGACATGGATGCGGTCGCCACCCCGATCCTGGGCGCTATCATGACCCCCTGGTTGTTGTCCAGGTACCTTCTAAAGTTAGGATAAGTAAGGACCCTCTCGAACCTGGTGTCATCGAAGCTGGAATCAGTCTCGTTCCTGCCTTTTTGCAGGTCCAGTCCTATCCTCTTGCACTCCCCTGAAGAGGAAAGAGAGCCCCTGCCCTTAGGAAACTGCTCCGGGAGCCTGCTCCACCCGAGAGCGGAGTAATAAAGGAATATCTTCCCGTCCTTGACCGTGGCTTCCGGGCCCCACACCGAGTATGCGTCAAACCCGGTGTACTCGCCCGGATAGTAAAGCTGGGTGTCATTCCTTTGTGCGGTGGTATCGGCCCTGCCGTCACTGCCGGAGTCCACGCATGGATGGTCGGCCTTGCCGGTCCCGAAAAGTATCTCCAGTCTGTCGTCCCCCATTATGTAGCTGTTTGCGACGCCGTCCTTGCCCGTGCTTATCTTGTAAATTCCGTCTCCCCAGTACACTACTTCATCAGCCAAGGGATAGGTCTGGAATCTGCCGTCAGGGCCGGGGCTTATGATGGAGACGTCAGGCAGACCCTTGTTGAACCCCATCTCCTGTACGTCTCCCGCGGCGACACAGCTCTGGTTTATGCCGTTATAACCCGTGGTTACATGATAGCCGTCAACCGGGTTCCATTTTACCATGTCGTCGTGGCGCACTCCCCGGTAGCGGTAGAGCACGTACCTGACGCTGTCCGTTTCCGAGACCTGATCCCGCACGATTTCCGAGGCCAGGGAGTAGCAATCTCTGCCAACGTACTGGGAGACCCTGTCGTAGAGGTTAAACAGGTCTTCGTCGCTGTCTATTTCCTCGCGCCGGCTCAATGGATAGCTCTGGAAATATCCGTTCACCCCCGGACATATGGCTATCTGACCGTTAATAATGCACAGCTCATCGTCGTACATGGCATATAAGTCCCTTTTGGGGGCCATCCCGCCGGTGTTAGGGGATTGGTCCGGAGAATTAGTATACATGGGCCACAGGGTCATGAGCTTCCTCGACCCGGTGGTCCTTATGGTCCCGGAGTACTGATCCTCATACTTCTCCACCAGCCCGGGACATATGGCCGGGTAGCCGTCTATGGTCTGGCAGTAGTAATCCCCTCCGATATAATCTCTTGAGTCTATGAGGTCTGAAAGACTATAAGAACTTTTAATGGGGGACTCCAGGACGCCGTTCTGGCCCGGACCGATTCCAACTATCATACCTGGATTTAGCGTATTCCCCGTATCCATTACTATCTCCAGCCTGTCGTCTGCTGAAAGGCCATCGTAGAGCCCGTGCCAGTCGAACTTGCCGTTGGGCCCCGGGCAGATGCCCACCGTGGCGCCCTGGCGGCATATCACGTCGTCGCCTCTCAGTCCGGACTGTGCGGTGTCAAGGACATTATCCGACCCCGCGTAAATAGCAACCGGCTGTTTCGTTGCCCTGTATCCGGGCGCATCCGGGTCTACGGGCGATGCCAGCGCGCACTTGTCGAACTGGAACCCGAAGTCATAAAAATTGCAGTGCTGTTTCTGCCAGTAGGCCGCGGGAGTCATGGTGTCTCCGAGCAGCGGGTCCAATGTATTTCCATCGTCGAATGGTGTGGGATAAATCCATGGGTCCCATCCCCTGAAGATTTCCCGGTTCCACTGGTCGTCGCCAAGAAGATAAGCGCCCCTGTTGGAGCCATGGGTGACTTGACCGTTCAAGGGGACCCTTGAGTCGCACGTTTCTCCACTGAGCGGCTTTAAGTACTTTGATTTTTGCTCGCAGTAGATCACAGGATCATCCGGTCTTCCAGGACCCATTAATCGCCTCTCCCCGGGAAGGTCTTCAGGCTTGATTACGGGGTTCAGACCGTAAGCTCCCAAATTTGAATATTCTTTTTCCAACTTATCAATCCCGAGGGCAGGGTTGGCACTGGCCTCGTACTGCGGCGCGAACATGGTGTTTATGATCCCGTCGGGACCGGAATAAATGGCGTTTCCGCGCAGTCGGTCAACCAGCGGATCGGAGTCCAAGTGTTCGTTATCGCCGAAAGTAACTGCATAGGTGTGCGGAAACCCCACAGGGGCGTTTAAAGCGTATCCGGCAGGGACCCATTCGTTGGTTGTTCCTTCCGGCAACATGTAGTTCAGGGTTGTACCGAAAGCTGTAGCGTAGTTTGCTATCTCGGACGCAGCATACTCGTCTCCTGAAGCGGGGACGGTGTCGCAAAACCCGAGTGGACCGGAAGATACTACGGGCGCTTTGCTGTCCAGCCTCTCCTCGCCCGGAACATAGTCGTATCCTTTGTTCAGCGGCACCACGGAGGGATTATCAGTAACCAGGTTTGAAAGGTCCCACTCGAGGCCTGCCTCCCCGTCCAGGCTCTCCAGCATGTATATGCGGGAGCCGTAGTTAATGAACATGAGCAGGCTGTTCGAGTCCGGAGAATGTATAATGCTGGCCTCGGAGTCGAAGACCGCGGGGATATTGGTCTGTTTGCCGATAAAGAACTCCCCGTCGTCAACCGCGGACTTGTCGTCCACCTCCTGGTACTGCATGGCCCCGTCACCGGCCCCGTAATCATCGCTCCCGCACTGCTCGAACACGCCGGCGTCTCCTTCATCACCCGAGCCCGGCACCCCGTCACAGTCCGGCCAGGTGTCTTCGATCACGGTTGCAAGGTCGTCAGGCTCGAAAGTCGGCCCTCCGTCAAGACGGGTGTTCCCGCTCCGCGCGGGCTGAATCTCCCCCTTATAGATATAATTGTCATCCGGCTGGTATATGGTGTCCAGCCACAGCCAGTAGGCGTTTAATTTGATTGCTTCATTTCCCTTCCTCCCGCGACACATCTCGCCTGACAGGTCCCGCACCTGTATGTAGTAGGTGGCGCCAGCCAATGCGTGGAATGTAACCTCGGGGTCAATCCACTTGAAGAAGTCCGGGCCGTGCGTGGACTCGGCAACGGTGCCCCCCGAGGCTGAGAGTACGCTCAGCTTGAGGTTGTGCCTTACGGTATAGGGCTCGCTCTTCTTTGCCAGTTTAAAGTAAGTGCCAAGACCGATAATGCCAGAGTGTGTATTTGAACTCATCCGCACGCGGGCCACTACCAGCGCTGACTCATCCATGCTTATGGAATACGTGTCCACGTCGCCCGCGGTGGCTCCGGAGTTGATCATTCCCATGAAGATTCTGTCGTTTATGTCGGCTGGATCAATCCGGTATGCGTTTCCCAGGGAATCGCCCACCATATCAATATCGCAGTCGCTGGTGGTGAGCTTCTCGAGGGAGTACATGTCTCTGTGGTTTGTGTAATAAAGAGCGAGCTCTTCATTTGAGACAATTGCCTCCGGCCTTGCAGAGGCAGGCTTATGAAGTCCCCCCGGCTCGTCATCATACTTAAAATCAAGGAAGTCTTCGTCTCCGTTGTGGTCGATATTATAATCCCAACTATCATCCACGTCGTTCGAGGGGAAATAGGTCTCGTCGCCCACAAAGTATCTCGCCTTTAAAGCCGAGGACCCAAGTCCCTTTCCCAGTGTCTTGATTTTTCCCGCTCCCACCGTATAAATAACGAACTTTCCGTAATAGGTGTCTTCCACGCCCTGGGGCTCGCCCTCAGGCGGGTCTTCAGCCTCGCCCAGGGCGCCCAGCCCCGGGACGTAGCATGCTCCAACAATGAGGGGTAAAAGGACAAACACAAGAATGCTCACCACTCTTCTAATAATCATGACCCCTGACTCCTTCTCGTTCATCTTTATGACCATGGCTTTTCCTCCGTCATCTCTGCTCCCCCACTTCATCCTCGGCGATCATCTTAGCCACGTGAGCTGGAAACCGACCTGGGTGACGGATGCCTCGGTGCGAACCTGGTAATTTTCAAGAGGAATTCTCTGATATTCGTCCGGCTCCAGGTAGTAGTTACGCTCTTCAATGTCCATGTGCTGGGCGTGGATGTTTATCTCAAGCCTCGGCGGAAAGTCCGGGTTCTCCGCGGCCAGCTTGCCCTTTTTCCTGTCCCATCCGAAGCCCAGGCCGAACGAGAAAACATCTGAGTCGGAGTCAACCATTGCCACCTGCCAGGCGAACTTCGCCTGCGGTTGAGGAGATTCCCATTGGTAGTATCCGCCCCGTACTGCAAAACGCGCGTTCTTCAGGTCCTTGAACTTCCAGAAGAGCATGGGGGAGGCGTCGCCTTCGTACTCGAGGCCGTACCTGTCAATCTCAATGTCCTCGAGGCCCGGGTCCCTGGGCTGCGGACCCGTGAAGAACTCATCAGTGTAAACGTCAGGAGCGCTCCATTGATACATCGCGGACCTGGGGTAAAAGTCGTCCCATGCCTGCATCTCACGGGCGTAGGCCACGGTCAAGGTCCCGTCGTTCCAGGGCAGGGGTATATGGCCTGCTCCACCGTACACCGTGGTCTCCACCTGGCCCGGGACCTTCATGTCAATCATTATGTACTGGCTCTCGGTGAAAGTTGCGCCCGGCCCTCCCATCAGCTCGACCCTGATCTTGTAACGGGCCCATGTCACCGGCTTGTAAAGATAGCCCAGGCTTATGTACTTTATAGGCCGGAAAGAGATGTTGAACCCGGTGTTGAACTCGCTGTCAGGGTCGGCTCCCGCTGAAAAGGAAGTGGCTTCAACATTTGAAGGGACAAAACCCGTGATAATGCCTATCTGGTCCATGAGAGCGTCAATAGGCACGGGGAAATAGCTCACCGAGACCAGGCTGCTCTCGTGCTCGAAGCTCGCGCCCACGGAAAGCCAGTTCGTAAGACGGAAAGAAATCCCGAAGTTCAGAAGCAGGGGCATGGAGTCCTGGTACATCTGCCAGGAAAAGCCGCCGCCTCCGCCGGTAAGAGCGCCAAGGTCAAGTGACAGACCTCCGCCGCCACCCACAGGGCTTGTGCCAACCAGCAGTCCCAGCCCTATCCTGTCCCTCAACAGCCGACGGTTCAAGCCGAACTTCATGGCGGAGCTTCCCAGGCTGTTTTCCTCATTGATCAACATCTCCCCCGATGTGGAGATGTACTCGAAGGAGGTGGACTCGCGGGAAAGAGCAAGAGCGGAAGGATTGTAATGAACCGCCTCCCACCCTTGGGCAATGCTGACCATGGCGCCTCCCATGGCGGTGCCCCGCGAGGATGCACCGAACATATTAAGCGAACCCGCTCTCAACTGGCCAGACCATGACAATAAAACCACGGCCACAGCCACTGCTGCCTTTCTGCCCATGGATACCTCCATAATATCAGATCATGCATTAGTCTTTTAGGAAAAAATGAGCCTCTTGTCAAGCCCATAAAGAAAAAAACTAATAGTGCCTGAATTCTATCGCAATGAGCCGGGGAGTCAAGCAAGCTATAATCTTTTTGAAAAACTTCGCCGCGGCTGCTCGCAAATAAAAGCACCCGATGCAAAAACTTCTTGCTTTTTCAAGTTTTGCTAATTATAATGCATGCTTGTTGCAGACTTTTCAGTAGATGCGGTCAGTACACGCCTGTTCTTTGCTGTCGTTTGAACTGACAGAAACTTTGTACATTGGAGGAATGTTAATACATGCTTTCCTGGATCAGAAAACAGGCTGGTTCCCCGTGGGTGAAAGCCCTCATGATAGTGGTGGCCGTAACCTTCTTCGGCGGGTTCGGGCTGCTCTCCTCGACCAAGGTGCAGTCATGCCTGGGAATAGATGAGGAGGCTGGCAAGGGACAGGTCCTGGCAAAGGTGGACGGCCAGGAGATAAAGGAGAGGGAGTTCAGGCTCGCATACAACCGGCAGTACCAGAACCTGCTCTCCAGCCTGCGCTCGCAGTCCCCTGACCAGTCCCTGCCGGAAAAAGAGATAGACCGTGACAAGTTGCGCCGGGAGGTCATGGAGGGGCTCATCCAGGAGAAGCTGGTGCTCAAGGAGGCTGACCGCCTGGGCATAGATGTGAGCGACAGCGAGGTGCAGCGGGAGATAGTGCGCATCTTTTCGGCCGGGACCAGGCAGGGGTTTAACCCGAAAAACTACCGGAGGGTATTGGCCAGCCAGGGGATATCAGAGACCTACTTCGAGTCAAAGGTGCGCGAGGACGTGAGGTACAGAAAGCTCCTGGACGCCATGGCTGGCGGGGCCGATCTGCTCCCGGAGGAAGTGAAGGAGCGCTACGCTTTCAAACACGAGTCGGTGAAGCTCGAGTACTTGGCCCTTGATCCCTCAGTGGTGGCAAAACAGGCTTTGCCGGATGAATCAGAGGTGCAAGAGTATTACGAGGAGCATAAAGTGGACTTTTACCTGGGCGAGACCCGCAGGGTGGATTACCTGAAGTGGGACCTCTCCGAACTCCTGCCACTAGCCTCTGCAAGTGAAGAAGAGATCAAGGAGTATTACCAGGAAGCCAAAGACAGGTACCTGGAGGCCCCGCCCCAGGTGAAGGTAAGGCATATTATTTTAAGGGTGAGCAAGGAAGCTCCGGAAATTGACGTTATAGAGGCCCAGACAAAGATCGAAGAGATAAGGAGAGAAGCCCAAAAGCCCGATGCTGACTTTGCCGAGCTGGCGAGCAAATACTCGGAGGGGCCCACCAGGGATGACGGAGGAGACCTGGGATGGTTCACCAAAAAGGAATATGCTTCCGAGCTCGACATGCAGGCCCTTCTTCCCGATCTTGAAGAGGCGGCCTTCGCTATCGAGGAGGGCGAGGTCTCGGAGCCGGTGAGGACGGACTTCGGCTTCCACCTTCTCATGGTGGAGGAGAAAAAGGAGGCCGAGTACAGCCCGTTCGAGGAAGTCGAGGAAAAGGTGGAAGAGACCATCCTGACGATAAAGGCCCTGGAGGCGGGCAAGGAAAAGGCCAATCAAATCAAAAGCCGGGTCGAGAAGGGCGACTCCCTCACAAATGCCGCTAGAGAGGCAGGCAGGGAAGTAAAGACCTCCGAATGGTTCCAGTTGTCAGATGACCACATTTTCAGGATGCCCGACAGCAGTGTCATCATAGAAAAGGCATTCGAGCTCGACATGAACGAGCTGAGCGAGCCGCTGCTCGGAGACGAGCACGTCTACCTCATAAAGGTGGTGGAAAAGAAGCCCGAGAGGCAGGGCACGCTCGAAGAGGTAAAGGACAGGATCATAGCGAAGCTGAAGCCCGCAGAAGAGATGAAAAGCACGCTCGACACCGCGCAAGATTACCTTTCGCAGTTGAAGCAGGACGAGATAAGCACACAAGAGCTGGCCGATAAAGAGGGCATCGAGAGCGGAGAGACAGATTACATGGAAAGGGCGGAGGTGCTTATACAAGGTGTGGGGTACTCGGACACACTTGAAAAGGAAGTGGACTACATGAACCCGGAGAATACGTGGCCGCAAAAGCCTGTCATACTGGGAGAAAAAGTGGTTATAATACACCTCCTCGACCTGAAACCGCCGGACATGGAAGAATTCGAAGAGGAGAAAGAGGAATACAAGACACAGTTGCTGGCGAAGAAGCAGAACGAAGTTGTGCAGACATGGCTGGACAGTCTTAAGGAAGGAAGGGTCGAGTATACTGAGCGGTGGTGGGAGATAGTCCCTCCAAAACAATAAGAAACCTTGTCGGATTATGATCTTCCACTCAGGCCTTCAAGCTCCTTCATTGCCGGGGCCAGGAATGCCAGCCCCAGCATGGACCTCAATATCAGCCTCACCCCGGGGATAAAGATGGTTGCCGCGGCTATGTCCGCGGGGTCAGCGTAATTAGAGAAGAACACCATCCATGCCGCGGTGGTGGTCCCGAAGCCTCCGAAAGCTATTGGAAGCGCCGAGAGCACCAGTACCACTGGCATCCAGAACAGAAAGTAGAAAAAGGGGACTTCCACGTTAAAAGAGAGCGCCACTATGTACATGCCCAATACATCAACCACGATCGCCGGCACCGTGTATCCCCACCCTGCAAGCCAGTGCCCCATGCCCGACTGCCTGAAGGCAGACCACCACTCGGACTTAAAAGAAGAGGCCAGCCGCCTGCTGATGACACCCTTTCCATAAGTCCAGAAAATCCACCAGTCCACCATGAGCAAGAGCAAAAATGCCAGCACGGGGGCCCAGTCCCTCATACGTACCGCAGATATCACCCCAGGACTAAGACTCCAAAGCGCAAAAACGAACAACGTGAATAAAAGCACGTACCCGAAAACCGCCACGTTCACCCTCCACATGAGGAGACCCGCCTGCTTGCTGAAAGATATGTGCACCTTTCGCGCGAAATACAGGAACACCCCTCCCGTGGCAAGGGTGATGTTCACCATGGTCAGAAGATACATGGCAGCCTTTATCACCATGTAGTCCCTGAAACGGACCGGCCGGTGGAACCACTGGAAGGACTTGACCGTAAACGCGGTGTCAGTGAACCAGAAGACCAGAAGAGGCAGGATCACGCCCATGGTCGCCGGAAACACCTCCGCCATGGAAGCGGCCTCGCGGAGGCTCTCCCAGTCCTCGCCCCTGAGGAAGTAGTAGAGGATGGCCGCGGAGATTATTACCGTGACCATGCGCATAACCCAGCGCAAAAGGTTGCGCCGGGCTGGTTTTTCGTTTTCAGAGTTCACGACGAGCACACATGAAAAGACATTTTGAGAAAGTATGAGAGAGGTATCTTAGAGAGTCAAGGTGAAGCCCGCTTGCACCTATTCGATATAACCCAGGCTCTTCAACTGCTCGACTGTTTCGGGGTCCAGAACTATGCTCTTGCCCTTAACGCCCTCCAGCCTCAGTTTCTCAATGGCTTCGAGAGCCTTCTTAAGCTCTTTTACCTCGCGCCTGTTTCCCCTGTATATGTCTCGCATCTCCCGAGGGTCTCTTACCCTGTCATAAAATTCATACTCGTCCGGGTTCTTATTGGTTGAAGTGAACGTGGCCATCTCCATGGGATGGGTCTTTATCAGCTTGAATTCGCTGTTCTGCACGCAGCGTGGGGCCCTGCCCCTGTAGGTCTCGGCGTAGATCAGCGGATCATCTTCATGCCCGGAAAAGACGTTCCTTCCCTGCAAAAACAGCTTTTCAACATCCGCGCCTGCAAAATAGCAGAGGGTGGGGAAAATGTCTATAAGCTGCGCCGGCTTTTCGTAAACATGGTCTTTAGGGATGTATCCATCCAGCACCATGTACATGGGAACCTGGATCTCCTCCCTGTACACGGTGTAGGAGTGCAGGAAACCGCCGTGCTCATAACACTGCTCGCCGTGGTCGGAGATGATCACCACCAGGGTGTGATCGAGCCATCCACCGGAATCGAGCGCTTTTATGAACCTCTTAAATGCATCGTCCCAGTAGTTGATCTGGGCGTCGTAAACAGCCCTGGTGTAATCCACCAGCTCCTTTGACATCGGCCCATCCCAGGGACCGTACTTCCCCACAGGCACCATGTCCCTCCTGTTGGTGTAGAGATATTTGTAATCCCTGGGCGGCTTGTAAGGGCTGTGCACGTCCATGTAGTGGAGGTACAAGAACACCGGCTTTTTGGGAGAGGTGTTAAGCCATTTGATAACCTTCTTGTTCAACGTGTCCGCCGGGGTCTTCCCAGGATACTCCTGGTAAAGGTCGAATCCTTGGTCAAACCCCATAAAATCGCGGATGTTGGGGTTGGTGTGGAAAGCCGCGGTGGTGTACCCCTCCTCCTTTAAAACCTCGGCAATGGTCACAAGCTCCGGGGACAACACGTCAGACAATATATTGTTCTCGTCCTCCATTCCGGGCTTGGCTGCTTTCCTCACCTGGTGCATAGGCGGGAGCAGGCTGGTGAACAAGGACGCCACCGAGAGCCTGGTATGACTGGAATGAGCATATGCTCTTTTGAACCTCGTCCCTTTTTCCCCGAACCCGGAAAGGAAAGGGTTGGTATTCCTCGAATACCCGTAGTCAGCAAGAGAGTCCGGCCGCAAGGCATCTATAATCAGTATGAAAATATTCGGCTTCTCTTCGGGTCTTTTGACCTTTTTATGGCAACCGGGGCAGATGAGCAAAATAAAGGCCAGGGCAGAGGCAAGTAAGAATTTTATCCTGGAACTCCCGAACTTTGAAAAGTCCATACCGATTCTCCTTCTTAGCCGGGGCGCGCGCCGGAAAACGGCTTCCCGTATGCTTCAGAACGAGAATTAAAATAATTCAAATTATTTGCATTGTCAACCTTATCCGCCACGGTATATGCATGTGAACCGCGTGCCCGCGTGCCCGACGATTTGCTTGAATGTCACGGTTCAAATATAATTTGCATAAAACCCGGCTTTCAAGGAGGAATCAAAGAGATGATAAAGCAGTTGATGGTCGCACTGGACGGAAGTGACCAGACCGAGACCGTGGTAAGCTACGGGTGCGACCTGGCAAGGGTCCACGGCGCAAGGCTTATCGGCCTGGCCCCGGTTGACAAGGGAGACATAGACCGGGCCTATCATACTCCCCGGCCTCTGGGCGCGGGCTCCGCGGACGCGGAGCACTACCACAAGAGCCTGGACGAGGCGCGCGAGTACGCTGACTCCGCGCTCAAAACCTTCGAGAAAATATGCAAGCAGAAAAAGGTCGAGCACAAAGGCGTGAAAGTGGAGGGGGACCCCGCGGATGAAATACTCAAAGCCGCAAGCCTGAACGACATGCTGGTCATGAGCAAGCGCACCCGGTTCACCTGCGGTCTCTCGGAGGACGAGTTCTGCGACGCCACCATGCGGGTGCTGGGGCACGCTGCCAGGCCATTCCTGCTGGTGCCCCCGGAGCACAGGAAGATCAAAAAGGTCATGATCTCCGTGGACTTCCACAGGCTCTCCGACAGGCTCCTGTTCACTTACGTGCACATGAACCCCGTGCCCGGCGCCGAGATACACCTGGTGCACGCCACCGCTTCCCGTGAAAAGGAGTTCCCCCAGGAGCTCATTGACTACTTCAAGGTGCATGACCTGGAGGTAAAGCCCAAGGTCCTCTTCGGCGAGCACGTGGGCCAGGCAATCGTCACCTACGCTGAATCGAGCGACATAGACATGATCGTGATGGGCGTGCACAACGTCTCAAAGGTATGGAGCGTGCTCCTGGGCAACACCGGCCGCTACGTGCTCGAGAACCTGGAACTGCCAATATTCACAATCACCTGAGCCATGCCCTCAATGAAACATACAGCCCTCGCCCTCATGGCGACGGGGGTTTTTCTGTTGTCTTGCGGATGCGAAAAGCGCCCTCCCCCCTCGGAGTGGAACCTGCTCTGGGTGGTGATTGACGACCTTAAAGCCGGCCACCTGGGATACGCCGGCTATCAAAGGGACGTAACACCCGAGACCGACGACCTGGCCCGGTCAGGGGTATACTTCCAAACCTGCATAACCCAGGCCCCATGGAGCCTGCCAAGCTACGCGTCCATGCTCTCCTCCAGGTACCCCTGCGAGCTGGTGCTGGGGGACGCGTACTTAAAGCACGTCCGCGGCCAGACCGACGTTGCAAGGTCAAGAGACCCCGCCCGAATGCCCGAGTTCAACACCCACTGGTACGTGCCAGTGCCCCATGACACTCCGCTAATGGCAGAGCTGCTGGAAGACCGCGGCTTTATAACCGCGGCATGGGTGAACAACGCATGGCTCTCGCCCGGAAAGTACGGGCTCGAGCGCGGCTTCTCGCATTACTTTGACGGAGTGGGCAACCAATCTCCCTACACCCCGGCAGATGAGCTGGCTTGTAAAGCAATAAAGTGGATCCAAGAGCACAAGAACGAGCGCTGGTTCGCGTTCGTACAGTTCATGGACCCGCACAAGCCTTACAGGGACCACGGACAAAACAGCCTTGGAAAGCGATACATTGACCTCTACGACGCCGAGATAAGGTCCGCGGACAAGGCGCTTGGAAGCCTGGTCCGCACTCTCCACAAGCTGGGACTGAAAAAGCGCACCGTAGTGGTGCTTTCCTCCGACCACGGCGAGGGGGTGTTCGAAGACGACTCTGACTTCGTGGGACACGGCGGGGGAGTGCTGCCCGAGATAGTCCACGTGCCACTGGTGATACGCTGGCCCCGCGGTCCAAAGGGGCACGAGGTCAAGGCGCTTTGCAGGAACCTGGACATAATGCCCACACTGCTCGACCTGCTTGGCATCCCGGCCCCGGACGGCATAAAAGGCAGGTCCCTTGTAAACGAGGCAAAGAATGAAGCCGGGCAAAGCGACCAGCCGGCATTTACAATGGGCGTATTCAAGGGACCGGAGCAGGTGTCCCTGATAGTGCAGGGAAGAGAGCCGCCCATGCTCTATCAATTGGTCTCAATACCCGCTTACGGGAGCCTCACCTTCAACGTCATCCCCGGGTCCGGGCAGGGGCCAGGCGACCTCGCCGACATGATCCCGGCCATGAGGTCCAGGCTTCAAGGCTTCATGTCCGGGGCCCAAAAAAACATACGGCAGGCAAAAAGGGGACTTCCCCCTGACCTCGACCGAAAAACCATAAAGAACCTGAAAACACTCGGCTACTTCGAGTAGACTTATCCCCTTTGTTGACATTCTTTTCAGACTTTTTTAGTATCTGGAAACCAGGAGAGAGCCATGAAAAGGATAATCGTCGCCGCGCTGGTGTTTTTCATAGGCATGCAGGCCGCTGCCCAGACCATGGAGGAGCCGCCGGAGGGCGCACTCTCCGATTACGGTCTTGAAGAGCTCGACCGGGAGACATTAGCCAGGCTCATGCAACAGGGCGCGGTGGTGATCGTGAGGCAGAAAAAAGACCTCTCCCTCAGAAACGTGACAGTGGGGAGGATGGTCGAGGCCCCAATGCAGGTGGTGTGGGACGCCATCACCGACTACGAGAGCTACCCCCAGTTCATGACCAGGACCAAAGAGCAGAGAATCATAGATAAAAAAAGCGAGAACCTGCTGGTGGTCGAACAGACCGTGGGCGTGAAGATATGGAGGCTGCCCACAATAAAGAGCAGGAACACCCTGGTGCAGAAGCTCTATCCCCCGGACAAGGTCCGCTTCTGGCACGTCGCCGGGCTGAAAGGAACCTACGGCGGCTGGGACCTGGTCCAGGCGGGTGACCGCACCATGGTCTTCTACACACTCTTTTCTAACCTCACCTCCCTGGGATGGGGGCTCGGAAACTTATTCGAAGCAGAGCCCGAGTTCATGACCGGGATCAACACCACCACCGCCATGCTCATCTCCAAGTGCATAAAGGAGGAAAGCGAGCGGCGGGCTTCAAAGTGAAGAGGGCATTTAAAATACTCTCGAGGCTCGCGCAATCCCGCTTGCTCTTTTTCTGGCTTTTCGCTTTTGTCTTTGGGGTGCTCTTATGCCGCCAAGGTCACATGGACCAGGGGACCTGCTTGTGGGCGCTTCCGATTGCGGCCGCGGCCACGCTCGGCCTTGCTTATCTTTCCATGCCAAGGGCATTGTTCGCCGCCCTCTTGATCGCAGGCTTTTTCATGGGGGTCTCGCGGCAGGTGCACCGGCTCGAATTGATAGAGAGATCGAATGAGCTCACCGCCTTTGCCGGGGAAAGGGTCCGGGTGTTATTCAAGCCCGACAGGCTGATCGAGCGGCGCAAAGGTTACACGGTCTTATGGGGAAAGGTCGAGAGCATCAGGCAGGACGGCGAGTGGGTCCCCATGAGCGCCCGCACCAGGATGGCCGTGGGCGACGACCTGCCGGGAATATTCAGGGGAGACAAGCTGCTGGCGCTGGCATCGATACAAACCCCCAGGAACTTCGACAACCCCGGAGGGTTCGACTACATGGGATACCTCGCAAGGAGGGGTGTGGCGGCAAGAATGTGGGTCAAATCAAGCAACGACCTCGCCCTGGTGGACCCGGACCATTGGCCCACTCCTCTCGGGCTCCTGGACAGGCTGAGGCAGAAGTACCTGGCATGGCTGGACAAGCTTCCGGAGCCGGGCGGCCCCTTTATGAGCGCTCTCCTGGCCGGGGACAGGGCCGGTCTTTCCTGGGAGGTGCGGGACTGGTTCTCCGCGGCCGGTCTTTCCCACATCCTGGCCATATCCGGCCTTCATCTGGGCATGGTGGCTGGGGTCGTATATTTCTCGATCAGGTGGCTCTCAAAGCTCTTTCCCCGGCTGCTTATAAGGCTCACCGCCAGCAAGCCCGCGGCCCTCATCACCATCCTTGCGGTTATTTTCTACGCAGCTATCACCGGGATGCGCGTGCCCACCCAGAGGGCCCTGGTCATGGTGCTTGCTTACCTTACGGCGATGATAGTGGACAGAGAGCATGAACTCTGGAACACGCTCGCGCTTGCCGCATGCGTTATTCTCTTCATCTGGCCCCAGGCAATATGGGAGGCTTCTTTCCAGTTAAGCTTCACCGCGGTGTCAGGAATACTTTACGGTTTCTCAAGGATCGATGCCGCTGCAAGGGGCGCCAGGAAGCCTGCGGAGGAGGAGCTCGACAGGCTGGAAAGGGCATTAGGCCGGACCAGGACCCCGTGGCTCAAGAAAGCAGGGGTATACTTGCTCGGCCTGCTGGCGATCACCATAACCGTTCACTGGGCAGTGTTTCCATTGCTGGTCCATTACTTCCATGCTGCAAACCCCATGGGTGTGTTGTATAACCTCGTCCTGGTGCCTATCACCGGCTTTGTACTTCTCCCTATTGGAATGGCCTCCTCAATCGTGGCGCTGGCATGGCCTGACGCCGGCCACGTGCTGATTCAACCCGCCAACTTCATGGCCGGAATAGTGGTGTGGCTGGCCGGCCTGGCCTCGGAGCGCGTGCGCACTCTTATCCTTCTCCCCTCGCTTTCATGGTGGGGGACCGCGGCATGGTACCTGTCAGGACTTGCTCTGCTGGAAGGAGTGGTGGCGCTCCGATGCAATAGATGGTCATGGGACCTTGAGACACCGGAACATTACAGGTGGGATAAGCTTAAATCCGGAAGAAAACCCGTGAGTAAAAGTCCCGGCCTTGCATATCCCCTGGCAGCCATCTCAGTAGCTGCGCTCTTGATGGCCGTGTCCGTTTTTGATCTGGCTCGCTCAAAGGTCCCTTATCCCGCAGGGAGCATGGCAGTCTCAGCCATTAACGTGGGCCAGGGACAGTCAATACTCGTGACCGCGACGGACGGGAAAAACATGCTGGTTGACGGAGGAGGGTTTTATCTAAGCAGCTTTGACGTAGGCAAGGGAGTGGTGGCCCCATGCCTCTTGGCCATGGGTATCAGTCATCTTGACGCGGTGGTTTTGAGCCATGGACACCCGGACCACGGCAGGGGTCTTTCCTATGTCCTCTCCCGGTTTTCAGTGGACGAGTTCTGGCTTCCGCCCGACCGGAACGAGCTTTCAGCCCGGCTGGAAAGCATCGCAAAAGACAGGGGCATAAAGATCAGAAAGCTTTCAGAGTCCACTAAACCCTTTTACTTTGGCGCCACACTGGTCCAGGTGCTCCACCCTCCCGAAGACCTGGACATCCTCTCCGGGAACCTCAACAACAGGAGCATGGTGCTGAAGCTTACATCAAAAGGCAAGTCGGTCCTGCTTACAGGAGACATAGAAGAGGAAGCGGAGAGCATGCTGATCGAGAAGTACTCTACAGAGGGGAGCGTGGAAAAGAACGCATTGAGAGCGCGTGTCATGAGCGTGCCCCACCACGGCAGCAAGACCAGCTCTATGAAGAGCTTCATCTCCGCGGTGGCGCCAAGGTTCGCGCTGGTTTCCGCTGCCGGTCCGGAATACATATGGCTCCCTGCCACGGAGGTTATGGAGAGGTACGAAGCACAAGGGATCAAAATGCTGCGGACGGATCAGGACGACTTCACCGCGGTGGTGTTGAATGGAGAGTCGGTCTCCTTTTACAAGGGGGCACGCGCTTTTGAAGGGCCGGTGGAGCGCGGTTTGAAAGACCTTTGATCGGGTGTTAGATTTTAAGCCGGGCTCTGCAAATGGATCTGAAGCGAACGCCGCTGTACCAGGTGCATAAAAACCTCGGGGCCAGGATGACCGGGTTCGGAGGGTGGGACATGCCCGTGAGCTTTGCCGGCATTAACAAGGAGCACCTGGCTGTAAGACGGGCCGCGGGCATATTCGACGTGTCCCACATGGGACAGCTACGCTTAAATGGTCCTGCTGCGCTCGGCCTGCTCCAGAAGGCTGCTTGCAACGACGCAGCGCGCCTTGCAAAGGGAGCGGCCCAGTACTCGGCAATATTGAACGAACAGGGAGGCATAATTGACGACGTGTTCATATACAGGATTGACCAGGATGATTACCTCCTGTGCGTGAACGCGGCAAACAGGGAGACGGATTACCAGTGGTTAAAGGCGCTCGGAAAAAAGGACTGCCGGGTGGATGACGAGAGCGAAGAATGGGCGTTGATCGCGGTCCAAGGTCCACGCGCCGAAGAGATAATGAGCCGGGCATCCGGAAGTGACGTATCCATAATAAGGCGCAACAACATCGCCCCTTTGCAGGCGGCCTCCATAAACACCATGACTTCGAGGACAGGCTACACAGGCGAGGACGGGTTCGAGGTCTTTGTTCCTTGCGAGCACGCGGTCAAGGTATGGGACGGGCTCATGGAGTTCGAAGAGGAGTGCGGTCTTCAGCCCTGCGGGCTGGGCGCAAGGGACACCTTGCGCCTGGAGATGGGCTATCCCTTGCACGGGCACGACATCACCACCCAGACCACGCCGGTGGAGGCCGACCTCCAGTGGATAGTGGCCATGTACAAGAAGGAGTTCCCCGGCAAAAAAGCCATCGAGCGACAGATTCAGACAGGTATATCAAGCAAACGGGCGGGACTTGTCATGCAGGAGCCGGGAGTGCCCAGGGAAGGATGCAGGATTCTCACCTCACACGGGGAAGGAAGGGTCACGAGCGGAACCAAGACCCCCTCCCTGGAATCCCCCGTGGCAATGGGCTACGTGCCCCTCAAGGACTCAGAACAGGGAACAGAAGTGGAAGTAGAGATAAGAGGTAAGAATAAGAAAGCCCTCATTCAGAGGTGGCCCTTTTACAGGGGCGGCGGGAAGAGAGACCCCTCTTGCGAGAATTAAAAATGCCCTACATTCCCCACACTGACAAGGAAGTGAAGATGATGCTGGAAGCCATGGGAGCATCCAGCATGGAGGAGCTGTACAAAGACGTGCCCGAGGCCATACGTCTTAAAAGGCGTCTCGAGCTTCCTGACCCCCTTTCAGAGTCCGAGCTGGTCCGCCATGTGCAAGTGCTCGCCGGCCAGAACCGCTCTGCCCGGGACCTGGTGTCTCTGCTCGGCGGAGGCGCCTACTTCCACCATGTACCACCCGCGGTGGACCAGGTGATCTCGCGCTCAGAGTTCTACACCTCATACACCCCTTACCAGGCCGAGGTCAGCCAGGGCACGCTCCAGGCCATTTTTGAGTACCAGACCATGGTGTGCGAGCTCCTGGGAATGGAGGTGGCAAACGCCAGCATGTACGACGGGGCAGAGGCCGCGGCAGAGGCGGTGCTAATGGCCGAGCGCATAAGGACCAAGAACAGCCAGGGGGACATTGTACTGGCCGGGTCCATGAATCCCCTCTATTCCTCCACCATAAAGACCTACCTTGCCCATTCAAGCCGTGAAATCAAAGAGATTCAATGGACCGGGCAAGGCGCAACTGACCTGGACGCGCTCAAAAAGGCTGCGTCCGGGTCTTTAGCAGTGGTGGTGCAGCACCCCAATTATTTCGGCTGCATGGAGAACCTGCAGGAAATAGCTGATATGTGCCAGAAAGAAGGCGCGGTCATGGTGGTGGCCGTGACCGAGGCCCTGTCCATGGCAATGCTGGAGCCGCCCGGCGCAATGGGCGCGGACATAGTGGCAGCCGAGGGCCAGAGCCTTGGCATACCAATGGGGTTCGGCGGGCCGCACCTGGGGCTTTTCGCATCCAGGCAAAAGCACATGCGCAAGATGCCGGGCAGGCTGGCCGGACGGACAAATGACACGGACGGGAGAGACGGGTACGTGCTCACCATAGCCACACGCGAGCAGCACATCCGCAGGGGAAAGGCAACCTCCAATATATGCACCAACCAGGGGCTCCTGGCGCTGGCATCCGCGGTGTACATGTCGTTGCTGGGACCCGAGGGACTGAAAGAGCTCGCAGCCATTAACAGGAGCAGGTGCGAGTACCTGAAGTACAGGCTCGAAAAAGAGAAAGCGGGCAAGCTGTGCTTTGCAGCGCCCACCTTTAACGAGTTCGTGCTCGACCTGGAAAGACCGCCCGGACCGGTGCTAGAATCCATGAAGCAAAAAGGATTCCTCGCAGGCATACCCCTGGGCAAGCACTTTCCAAAGATCGAAAACGCCATACTGGTGACCGTGACAGAGATGAATACAAAGAACGAGCTTGACCGTTTTGCAGATGAGCTCGCTGAAACACTCAAGGAGGCCCCGGATGCCTGATCCCCCCAAGAGATCATCCATGCGATGGCAGGAGCCCTCCATATTCAAGAGGAGCCGCAAAGGCAGGAGGGGGGCGCGGGTGGCTGCGCAGGACGTGGACCCGGAGCTCGCTCACAAAGACCTCCCGGACGGGCTCCGTCGCAAGGCCACTCTTCGCCTGCCCGAGCTCACCGAGCGCGAGGTGGTGCAGCACTTCTCCAGGCTGTCCTCATGGAACTTCGGGGTGGACCACGGGTTTTATCCTTTGGGCTCGTGCACCATGAAGTATAACCCGAAGGCAAACGAGGACCTGGCGTCCCTCTCCGGTTTCAGGGACCTGCACCCGGCCCAGTCCACGGACACGGTGCAAGGCGCGCTCGAGCTCATGCGCGATCTCTCCGCCATACTGGAGGAGGTCTCGGGCATGGACCACGTGTGCCTGCAGCCGGCCGCGGGAGCGCAGGGCGAGCTCACCGGCATGCTCATGGTCCGGGCTTACCACCAAAGCAGGGGCGACCCGCGCAAGGTTGTGCTGGTCCCGGATACGGCCCACGGCACCAACCCGGCAAGCTCGGTGCTGGCAGGCTACCAGGCCAGGGAGGTGCCCACGGGCAAGCAGGGAGTGCTCGACCCTGATACGGTGCGGGACTGCATGGACAAGGACGCGGCTGCGCTAATGATGACAAACCCCAACACCCTGGGGCTCTTCGAGACACACGTGGCAGAGATTGCAGACGTCCTCCACGAGCACGGAGCGCTCCTTTACTGCGACGGGGCAAACCTGAACGCCATCATGGGCATCTCAAGGCCGGGCGACATGGGCGTGGACGTGATCCAGTTCAACCTGCACAAGACGTTCGCCACCCCCCACGGCGGGGGCGGGCCAGGCTCCGGCCCGGTGGGGGTCACCCGGGAGCTTGCTCCTTTCCTTCCACTGCCCGTGCTCGCGGAGGATGAAAACGGCAGGCCCGTGCTTGATTGGGACAGGCCGCAGTCAATCGGCAAGGTCACGGCGTACTACGGCCACTTCCTGGTCATGGTCAAGGCGTACGCCTACCTCAGAATGCTGGGGCCGGAGGGTGTGCTCAGGGCATCGCAGTACGCGGTGCTGAACGCTAACTATCTGCGGGCGTGCCTCAGGGAACACTATCACCTGGAGCATCCCGGTCAGTGCATGCACGAGGTGGTGTTCTCGGACAGGGACCTCCCGAACGAGGTCACCACCCTGCACGTGGCAAAGAGGCTCATGGACTACGGGTTCCACCCGCCCACCATCTACTTCCCTCTGGTAATAAAAGGCGCTCTCATGACCGAGCCCACAGAGACCGAGAACAAGGAGACCCTGGACGAATACATCGCCGCCATGAAGGCCATCGCCAGGGAGGCTTCCGAAGCCCCGGACCTTGTAAAGGCCGCGCCCCACACCACCCCAATGGCAAGGCTGGACGAGGTCGCGGCTGCAAGACACCCCCTGCTCAGCTACCCTTTCCAGGATGATGAGAGCGATTGAGCCGGCTCCGGCCGAGGTCCTTCCAGGCATACCCGAGGTCGAGGCACGCTATCCCTCGCTGTGCACGGACTTTTACCTGGGACTGATAAAGAGCCCGCAAAAGCACGACCCGGTGTTCAGGCAGGTTGCACCGGATGCGGACGAGCTTATGGAAGCGGGCAGCGAGGACGCAGTAGGAGAGTCCAGGCTCGAGCCTGTGCCCGGACTGCTGCACCGCTACCTTGACCGGGCGCTCATCATTGCGAGCAGGCACTGTTTTGTAAGGTGCAGGCACTGCATGAGAAAGCGGCTGTGGAAGAGCGATGGACCTGTCATGAGCCTGTGGAACAAGGGAGGGGGCTGCCTGAGTGAAAGCGCGCTCAGGGGGTGGCTCTCCTACCTCCGCTCTCATGCCGAGATAGAAGAGGTCATCCTGTCCGGGGGAGACCCTCTCACCCTTTGCGACAAGGACCTTGCCGCGCTCCTTGACGAGCTACGCGTGATTTCGCATCTAAGGACCTTGCGGGTGCATACCCGGGCCGTGGTGGTGGCGCCTGGCAGGGTGACCCCTCGGTTGGCTGCGATGCTCGCAAGCAAGCGCGTTCACAGGCTCGTGACCCAGTTCAACCACCCGGTGGAGATAACGCCCGAGTCCAGGAGGGCTGTGCGTGCGCTCAAGTCCGAGGGCATAAGGGTGGAGAACCAGGCCGTGCTATTGAGGGGAGTAAACGATGACCCGGAAACTTTGGCAGGGCTATTTTCCGGGCTTTGCTCCATTGGTGTCAGGAACCGCTACCTCCACCATCCTGACCGGGCAAAAGGGACCATGCACTTCTTCATGCCCCTGGAAAAGGGATGGGAAATATTCAACCGGGCAAGGAAAAAGCTCGGCCAAGCAATCGCTCCCGAGTACGTGGTGGACCTGCCCGGCACGGCCACCAAGACGCCGGTAGCCATGGCCTTAGCTCTAAGTCAAAACATGATATAATAACTGATGAACTTGGAGAAGCGGGAAATAATTCTTGGTGGTTTCAGGAGATGGAGCCAAATATAAAAATTGATCCGGAAAGGATCAAGGCTTTCTGCCGGAAGAATAAAATCCGCAAGATAGCGTTTTTCGGGTCGGTGTTGCGTGATGATTTCGGCCCGGACAGTGACGTGGACGTTTTGGTCGAGTTCGAGCCGGACGCGGTGGTTGGCTTTTTCGAGCTTTACGACATCGAGCAGGAGCTCTCGGAGATCCTCGAAGGTCGCAAGGTGGACATCCACACCCCCAGGGGTCTTTCAGATTATATCCGCGACCGGGTTCTCGAGGACGCGGTGGATTTGTATGTCAAGCCGTGAGCCGGGCTTACGTCTGCTCCACATGCGCGACCATGCCAGGAAGGCCGTGGAGATGGCAGAGGGACGCGCCCGCTCCGATCTTGAGGAGAACGATATGCTCTTGCTCGCTTTAACTCATCTTGTGGAGCTTATCGGAGAGGCTGCGAGTCAGATTTCAGAGGAAACCCGAAAGCAATATCCAGAGATACCCTGGCCCAAGATTATCGGAATGCGACACCGGCTGATCCATGAGTATGACAAGGTAGACCGCGATATTTTACGGGACACCATTAAGCATGACCTGCCGCTACTTCTGACCGAGCTCGAGCGCATAATAAACGATAGTTAACCAACTATAATAATCCATACTTACACTCAGCCTTTCATGTACTCCCTGATCCCCTCCGAGAACTTTATTGGCTGGATGTCGAAGGTCTTGAAGAAAGGCTCCGGGTCGCACACGTTGTTCATGAGCAGCATCTTTAGCTGGTCCATGGTAACGGGGAAGAACTCGAAGCTCTCCATGATCCTTATCCCCGCCTGCATCAAAGGCAGCGGCAGGTGAACCTTCTTGGCCTTTTCCTCTCCCATGGCCCTTGCTATCTCGTCCAGCACCTGGTTATAGGTGATCTCCTCCGGCCCGCCGGCTTCAAAAGTCTGTCCGACGGTCTGGTCCATGGCAAGGGCCTTTACAAAGCCCTTTGCCACGTCCCTTACATGAATAGGCTGGAGCATGTACTTGCCGTCCCCTATCACCGGCACCATTGGGTATGTCCTAACCTGCCCGGCAAGCATGTTCACGAACTCGTCCATGGGGCCGTACACGATCGAGGGCTTGATGATGGTCCATGACAGCCCGGAGTCTGCCACCGCGTTGGCCGCCTCCCACTTGGTGCGAAAGTACTCGGTGACCCAGCCAGGATTGGCCCCCAGCGCTGACATGTGCACCAGCCGCTTTACCCCTTTCGACTTCATGGCACGGATCACGTTAAGGGCCGCGTCCACGTGCGCCTTCTGAAACAATATGCCCTTTGAAGGATAAGAGCGGATTATGCCCACCAGGTGGATGACCGCCTCCATGCCATCAAGGTGCTTTTCCAGGTCCTCGTCAAGGACGTCGCCTTGCACAACCTCTACACCATCGGGCACAGCTTCAGTGCCGTGGGGGCTGTTCGGCCGGACCAGCGCCCTTGCCTGGTGGCCGGCCTCCTTGAGCTGCTTCAAAATCTCGACCCCCACAAAGCCGTTGCCCCCGGTCACAAACACATTCATCAAAATCCTCCTTACACTGTCTTGCTTAAAGTGTCTAAATTAAAATTTTACCATTCAAAATGATAATGGCAATGCCAGGTGATAAATCCGCGGTGCTGGTCTAGAATCATTACAGGAGTATGCTCTCATGAGCCTGGTGCTGGCTGCAAGGACGGATGACAGGCGAGGGTTCGCAAGCGCGGCCCTTGCGAGGTTCCCGGACTGCCTTGGGACCGGGCCGGTGCTTGTAAAACCCAACGTCGTCTCGCACGAGCCCTACCCTACCACCACCCACCCGGACATGCTTGACCAGGTACTGGCCTGGCTGGAAGGCCGAGAGATACTCGTGGCTGACGGCGCTGCCGCGGACCTGTTGAGACCGGGCAAGTCACTGCGCGAGAACCCGCTTGCCAGGGGGTGCAAGGACCGCGGACTCGAGCTAACGGACCTGTACGACCACCCCATGCATAAAAAACTGGCAGACTCGGGCATGGAGCTGGTGATGAGCGACCTTGCCTTCAACACCTCCATCATCTCCCTCCCGGTCCTCAAGTCGCACTCGCAGTGCATGATGACCGGGGCCCTAAAGAACCACTTCGGCCTCCTTGGCAGGGCCCAGAGGGGCAAGTTGCATTTTGGAAGAGGCGACATCCATAAGGCCATCGCTTCCCTGGTGCAGATGGCGCCACCCGGCCTGGTGATAATGGACGCGGTTGTAAGCATGAACAGGACCAACGAGGCAAGACACGGCGGCATACCCGTGGAGCTTGGACACCTCATGGCCGGGGCCGACCCGGTGGCCCTGGACGCCTTCGGCCTGTCCCTCCTGCAAAAGATCGAGCCCGAACTCCATGGCAAAGCGCCTGAAGACATCCCCTACATAAAGTACGCGCTTGAGATGGGACTGGGCACTCTCCAGTACGAGGTTGAGTGGATAGAGTAGACAGGGACCTTTCTTACTTCAGGTACTTTCCCAGCACCAGGTCGAGGTCTTTTTTCATTTTATCCGGGATGGCGTCCTGGCTGGTGATGACCGCGTACTCCATGGCGTTCTTGCATGCGCAGGTGCGCTCCGCGGACAGCCCGGGCACGGCCTGCTTTATGATGTTCCTGAAGGTGTCCACGTTCTTGTTCATGACCTGGAGCACAGCCTCGATGGTCACGTCATCATCCGACTCCCGCCAGCAGTCAAAGTCCGTTACCAGGGCGATGGACCCGTAGCAGATCTCAGCCTCTCTGGCCAGCTTGGCCTCGGTAAGGTTGGTCATACCGATCACGTCCGCTCCCCAGGACTTGTACAGCCAGGACTCGGCCCTGGTGCTGAACTGTGGTCCTTCCATGCACACGTAGGTCCCGCCTTTGTGAACAGGCGTTCCCACCGCCTCCGCGGAATCATAGAGCACCTGGGCCAGGTCAGGGCACACCGGGTCTGCGAACAGGGTGTGCGCCACCAGGCCCGGTCCTGTAAAGGTCCCAATGCGGTTCCTGGTGCGGTCAATGAACTGGTCCACTATCACGATATGGCCGGGCGCCAGTTCCTCCTTGAAACTGCCGCAGGCCCCTGATGCCATGATCCTCTCAACTCCCAGCTTCTTCATGGCCCAGATATTGGCCCGGTAGTTGATGTTGCTCGGAGGGATGCGATGCCCCTTGCCGTGCCTGGGCAGGAACGCCACCATTGTGCCTGACAAAGAGCCTATGATGAACTTGTCCGACGGCTCCCCAAAAGGCGTATCCATCGCGGTCTCCTCCTCCACTGTCAGCTCTTCCATATCGTAAAGACCGCTCCCGCCTATGACACCGATCTTGACTGGTTCCATGACCGCTCCTTTTTATTTTAGCTGCTCCCGGCTCAAGGCTCCGCAACGGTGACCGTGGGACCCACTGACAGGTGCAGGGGCTTGTCCGCGTCGTACACCTCGCCGTCAATCATCCACCTGATCATGCCCCTGGGCTCAACCACAGCCTCTTTGGCAGGGCCGGTGTGCTGGATGTTCTTATGTTCCAGGTCCCTGCCAAGCCATATGGAAGGCAGCCTGGGTATAACAGCATATGGATTGATGTCAGCCGCAAGCATGTGGAAATGACCCGGCTTGTCGTATGCCCTGGGGGTGGGCGTGAAACCGAGACCCAGCTCGCGGATGGTGCACCCGAGTATGACCGTGTACTCCTCGGGATCAAGCTCCCTGCCGTTAACCTTGACCCTGGAAGGTGTGGGACGAAACAGGTCCTTTGTAAAGCGGGTGCGGAGCGCGGCGCTCGCCAGCGCCCTGTTAATGAGCTTGGCTGCGTGCCAGGGACCGGTGCTGGCGCCCGAGTAGTAAAGGTCCAGGAACTTGGCGATAATACATCCGCCGGTCATGAACCCGTACATGTCGTTCACCTTGATGAGATGCTGCTCTCTTTCATTAAAAGACTCACCAGCAGCGTACTTCTTCACCGCCTTCTCCATTATGGACAGGGTCCTTCCCTTGATCTTCAAAGAGTTGGACATGGTGTTCATGGTACCCCCGCGAAGGGACATGATCCTGGGAAGCGGCCGGTCCCCGTAAACCTTGACAAACGCGGTGAGCGCTATGTGGAGGGTCCCGTCACCCCCGTTTACAGCGAGGGTGTCTATCCCCTGTTCGAGGAACTCCTCAGCCACCCGGGGAAGCTCGTTTATGTTCCTGGTCTCCCGGAACACACCCACTTCCTCCACCAGCTTTTTCACCTTGGGGCCGACCCCGGGCCTCTTCAGGTTGCCCTTAGCAAAGGGGTTATGTATTATTCCGATGCCTGCCACCCTGATCCCTCGCCTTTTATATTGAATACACGAGATAGCGCCCCCGTCAAGTCATTCCTGTCAATGTCATTCCTTGTCTGTCACGTTCCTCTTGACCCACGCAATGGCCTCTTCCTTTGTATTTAGGCCCCCCTCGAGCTGTGCGTCCTCCACCGCTGATAAAATGCGCCTGAACTCCGGTCCCGGAGAAAGCCCCAGCTCTATGAGGTCATTGCCGGTGATAAGCCTTTCAGGACGAAGCTCCTGCTCATCCGAAAGCTCCCTGAGCTTCCGCCTGCACAGCCTGTACGTTGACATGTTCCCGTGGCTTGCCTTGCAGTCCAGCCTGTGCAGCTCAAGATGAAGCTCAAAGTCATCCATCCTGAGCAAACGCTTGAGCGTGGACTGCCTCATCTCAGGCACGTTCATGAACTTGAGGTGGTCCTGTACAAGCTTTTCCACCGTGCTTGTCACATGGCTTCCGAACCTGAGCCTCCTCATCACCTGCCGCGATATCCTTGCTCCCACCTCGGTGTGGTTGTCAAAGCGGATCCTCTCGGCCACCTTGAACGTAGCCGGCTTGCCCACGTCGTGAAGAAGCACCGCCATTACGAACTCGGGCCTTTGCTTGTACTTCTTTCTCATGCTTTCGAGCATTATCATGGTGTGGGTGAACACGTCCCCCTCAGGGTGGAACTCAGGCGGCTGCTGCACCCCCTTCATGGCCGCAACCTCGGGTAGCAGAGCATCCAGGAGACCGTACTGGTCCATCATGCGCACACCAAGTGCAGGACGCTCTCCCTGCAAAATGCACAGCACCTCGTCACGCAGCCGCTCCGCGCTCACATCACATATCTCGGGGGCATGCTCCTTTATGGCCCGGCCGGTGTCTTTGTCCAAACTATAGTTGAACCGGGCCGCAAAGCGCACGGCCCGCAGCATCCGGAGCTTGTCCTCGAAAAAGCGCTCCTCAGGGTCGCCGATGGCCCGGACAAGGCCCCTTTCCAGGTCCTTCCTGCCACCTACGAAATCAATCACCTTATCATTAACAGGGTCGTAAAAAAGCCCGTTTATGGTGAAGTCGCGCCGCATGGCGTCGGCCTTTGCAGACGAGAACCTGACCCCGGAAGGGTGTCTGCCGTCCTCGTAACCCCACTCCTCCCGGAAGGTGGCCACCTCGTAGTTCTTGTTGCGCACCCTTACGATCATAACCCCGAACTGCGCGCCCACGGCCATGGTCTTCTTGAAAAGCCCCTGCACCTCATCAGGCCGGGCGCTGGTTGCCACGTCCCAGTCCTTGGGCTCCTCCCCCATGAGCATGTCGCGCACGCACCCGCCCACCAGATAGGCCTCGTGACCGTGGTCCCTGAGCCTTCTCACTATCATCGCGGCATCCTTGTTCATGGGTAACAGTCTAGTAGTCCTTCACAAATGATATTGACGGTTGCAAGTTTTGTTGGTATACT
>CAZYTX010000024.1:0-55002 GCA_964650485.1 uncultured bacterium
GGTCGTATGCAACGAATGCATATTTTCCGAACTGCACCTCCAGGGCAACACGGTCCTTTACATAATCCGTCTGGTTATAGCTCAAGATGGGGGTCTCCCCGGCTTGTTCTATCTCTTGCTTTTGCTCTTCAGGGTCCATGGTGAGAGTTTTCCTGATGAGCTTCTCGCTTCTGGTGACCCAGTAGCTCACCCTGCTTTCTTTCCATCCTCTCCGTTTCAAAAGCTCCTTGAAGAGCTTGTTCATTTTTACCGGACTGTAGAGCATCTTGCCCTTCATGGTCTTCTCTTTTGAAACCTTTGTCTTGCACTTTTCCGCATCCACGGCCTTTATAACCGACCGGATTTCCTCCCACAGTTCAGGCTTGTGCACGAGCAGGAATTCAAGGCCGTTCAGGTGCGAGTAAGTCTCTGCGATCTTCATTACAAGCTTTCACTATTTCTTGCTTTCTCTTTCAAGGTAGGAGATTAACGGAGGCTCGATTTCTTTCCCGTTCCAGGGAGCGGTTGTCAGGCTGTTCCCGGCTTCTTCAGGATCATAGACCGGCTTGTGCATGGGCCTGGTCCTAAGCGTCCCCTTTATCTCCTTTTCTATCCTGTCCAGGGCGATGTCCACGTATCCCGGGAAAGTCTCCGCGCCCGCGCCTCTGCGCCCATGCCGGATAGCCGCAATGACCGTAGTGCCGACTCCCAGGAACGGGTCAAGCACCCAGTCCTCTTCATTGGTCATGCATAACACCAGTCTTTCGATCAGCTCAACCGGAAACTGGCAGGGATGCTCGGTTTTCTCGACGTGGTTGTTTTTCACGTTGGGAATGGACCAGGTGTCTCCGGGATTCTTGCCCAGGGGATTGCAGGAGTACCTGCCCGCGTTGGGTCCTTTGAAATGCTTTTTACCGGGATACTTCTGGGGTACCCTCACGGGATCGAGGTTGAAGACGTAATCATCCGATTTCGTAAACCATATTATGGTTTCATACCTGCCGGAGAAGCGCCTGCTGCAGTGGAGACCATGTTCGAACCGCCATATAATACGGTTGCGCATCTTGAGGCCCTGGTCGCGGAATATGGGGTACAGCACCGAGTCAAGCGGAATGATCGAGCCGTTTTCCACGTAGTTGCCGACCTGCCAGCAAATGCTCCCTCTCGGGGACAGCACTCTGACGCATTCCCGGATCACCGTTTCCTGCTGTTCCAGGTATTTATCCAGCTTGATCTTCTTTTCATACTTCTTGCCCAGGTTGTATGGAGGCGAGGTCACAACGAGCTGGATGGAATCATCAGGGATTGATTTAAGCAGGGCCAGGCAATCACCGGGATGAATGACGATCCGGTGGTTCAAGGAAAAGGCAGTGCTAACCTCGCTGTTTTCCATCATGATATTAATTTAATATTAACTCAATGGATTAAAGCAGTCAACAATAATCATTAATTGTAATCAAGCATCCGGAGCTCAAATGGACCATTGAGCATTCAAATAGATGTCCCCGAAATTCATTTCCCCACGATGGCGATGGAGCACACGCTCATTGCCGGGAACCCGCCCAGGTTGTGGGTGAGACCCAGGCGCGGGTCTTTAATCTGCCTGTCGCCCGCCCTTTCAAGAAGCTGCAGGTACATCTCGTATAGCATCCTTATGCCGGAGGCCCCGATGGGGTGGCCGAAGCACTTGAGCCCGCCGTCGGGCTGGGAGGGGATCTTGCCGTCAATCTCGAAGAACCCGTCCTGCACGTCCTTGGGCGCCCCCCCGCGCGGAGAAATCCCTAAGTCCTCGTAAGTGACCAGCTCGGTTATTGAGAAGCAGTCGTGCAGCTCCATCATGCTGACCTCGTCGCGGGGTTTCTTGACCCCGGCCTCCTCGTACGCTTTCTGCGCGCACCTGGTTGTGGTCTCGAGATGTGTTCCGTCCCAGTTCTGCGTGGTTGACTCCTCGCTGGAGGTCACGGATATCTGCAGGGACTTGACCAGCACCGGGTCCTTGCCCATCTCTTTTGCTATCTCCGGCCGGGTGACGATGGCGCAGGCCGCGCCGTCCGAGACCCCGCAGCAGTCGAACAGCCCCAGGGGCCATGCGATGATGGGCGCGTTCATGACCTGGTCCACTGTGACCTCTTTCTTCAGGTGGGCTTTGGGGTTCTTGGCCCCGTTCTTGTGGCTCTTTGCCGAGATCATGGCCAGGACCTTTTTTCCCTCGTCAGGGGACAGCTCGTGGGTGTCGAAGTACCGGGTGGCCATCATGGCGAAGCCGCCGGGCGCGGTCAGGTTAGGCGCGATCAGCCTCCTGGAGGTGCCCATGGCCTGTCCGAAGTCGGGCAGGCCGCCGTAGCCGGTGTCTTTCAGCTTCTCCACCCCCAGTGCCATGGCCACGTCGCATGCCCCTGACGCCACCGCGTATGCAGCCCCCCGGAAGGCCTCGGTGCCGGTGGCGCAGAAGTTCTCCACCCTGGTCACCGGGGTGTATGGCAGCTTGAGCGCCATGGATAGGGGTATGGCGCTCTTTCCCACGTTGACCTCGTCAAAGCATGTGCCCAGCCAGGCCATGTCAATCTGTCCTTTTTCAATGCCGGCGTCCTCCATGGCCTCCTGAAAGGCCTCGATCATGAGGTCCTCGGGCCCCTGCTCCCACCTCTCGCCGAACTTGCTGCACCCCATCCCAATGATCGCCACCTTGTCTTTTATACCTTCAGCCATCGTGTCAGCTCCTTTCTTTTATCCTCGTATTATCTCCGGTTAATACAATACCAGAATATTTCCGGCCGCCCTTACTTTGCATCCATCCTGGGCACGGCCTTCCAGTTATAGCCGTATATCCCGCGCAGGTCGTCCGCGTACTTCCTTCTAAAGGACAGGTCCACCGGCATACCCACCTTGAGGTCCTCGAGCTTGCAGTCGGTGAAGTCGAGCTGCATGCGCGCGCCCTCCTTGAAGTCCACTATGCCGTAGACCTGGGGCGGGTCGAAGGAGAAGGCCAGGCTGTCGCCGGTAAAGGTGAATACCTTGCCCTGCTTGTTTCGCAAAAGGTAAGGCTCCATCTGGTCAATGGCCCCGCACTCGGGCATGGGGCATACCCTGTCTTCGGGGTAGACCACGTTGCCGCATTTCTTGCACTTGCTGCCCGTAAGCCCGGTGATCGAGCCCTTGTCGCGCCATAATGTCGAGAACGCTGTGGGGGCCTGCAGCTCTCCCCTGATGCCGACCTCGACCGGCAGCATCCGCTTGAACACCAGGTACTTGGTATAGGCCTGCTGCTCCTCCTTGAGCTCCATGGTGGCGGTGAAGGGCTTTTTCGCCTCTTTGATCGCGTCGGTGGCCTGGAGAAGCACGGCGTCCGCGCCGCTCCCGTAGCCGGCCACCAGTATCTTGTCGCCGGGCCCGGCCTGCTCCAGGGCCGATGCCAGCATGAGCAGCGGGTGGGCCGCGCCCGAGTCACCCACGCTGGCGCCCAGGTTGTCAGCCAACTTTTCCGGGGGAATGCCGAACTTCTTTGCAAGCCCCGAGTGCACCCTGTCAAAGTGGCAGGGGTAGATCACCTTTGCCAGCTCATCCAGCTTTGTGCCGGTCTTCTCGAGAAGGCCCTGGATGACCTCGGGTATGAAGCGGGAGTAGCCCAGGTCCCGGATCCAGCGCTCCTCCCAGGTGCGGTCGTAGCGGAAGTCCTCCCTGCGGACGTGGTCCACGAAGTCGTAGGTTAGCGAGTGGGAGTCAATGAACTCCGCGATCACACCCTCGCTGCCCAGAAGCATGGCAGCAGCCCCGTCCCCGAAGAACATCTCCTGCATGCTGCCCGGCTTGCCCAGCCTGGTGTCCGCGGCAGTCACCAGCACCTTCCTGCCCGCGGCCGCGGCCTCCATCCCGGAGATGAGCGATGTCGTCCCCGCCTTGACCCCAGAGGTGAAGTCTGCTGCGCGAACATCCGGCCGCAGGCTCAAGGCGCCCGCGATGATCCCGGCGTTCAGCCTCTCGGCAAAAGGCAGGGTGGTGGACGCGAAGTAGAGCACGTCAATGTCTTTGCCCTCGTCCTCACCCAGGCATGACATGGCCGCGTCCACCGCCATGGTGATGGAGTCCTGGTCAATGTTGGCCACGGCCTTGTCACCCTTGGCCACGCTCATGGTCACGGGATTGAACCACCCCATGTTCATGAACACGGTCATCTTGGGCATCCTGTACCTCGGCACGTACGCTCCGAAAGACACGATTCCCGGCATTTCTTTTACCTCTCTTTCTTGACTTTCAACTACGTAACATTGTTAACTCTATTTTCATGAAAGCGCAAGTAAAGAATCAACCCACGCTTTAAAATGAGGACAAGAATCGAGCAGGGACTCAATCTCGATCTTCCCCGCTGCGAGACGCCCGTGAAAAGGTTTGTCGTATCCGGGGAACAGCTTGAGGACCCTCTTAATAGCGATCAATACCTTTCTCGCTGCATATCTTTTCCTTTAGTGCATCCTCGATGATCCTGGCCTTCTCCTTGGTTGAAACCTGTGCGCCGCTGCTTTTCTTCTTTTGATATTCACCCATTCCTGGAAACTCGGAATCGAGCCCGAAAAAGTCCAGCATGGTCGTACATAGAATCGCATCTTCCTGTTTAAGAAGAAGGCAGGCGTCGGTTTTTACTCTCTGGTAGTTTACATTGCCGCCCTTATGTCCGGGCTTTCCGATCAGGCAGGCATGAAGGAAAACGTTTTTACCGGCGAAATGCGGACCAAGTACGGTTTTTATAAAAGCCTCTTCCGTCTGTCCTTCACAAACAACGTACACCCTCTTCGTTTTCAAGGTCTTCCGCCCAGTACGTTTTTCTCCCAAAGCTCGCCGATGGTGTAGTCGTCCAGCCAGGACCGTAACTCTTCCCTGCCGAACCGTTTGATTCTGGTGGCGTATTCCCTGCCGTTATTTTCCGGCTTACGCTCTACAACCAGTATTTCCTCGGGCTTGAATTTTTCAACAAAGGTTAGAGACTGTGTGGCAAGAATCACCTGTCGCTCCTGTGAGACCTCCCGTATCATTCCAGCCAGGAGATCAATAGCGACCGGATGCAGTCCCAGCTCGGGCTCGTCAATTACGATGATTGCCGGCTGCTTCTTTCGCGGCTGTAGCAGCAGAGTGGTAAGCGCCATGAAACGGAGCAATCCGTCGGCAAGCTGGTGCGGGCCGAACAAATATTCTCCTCCCTTCTCCCGCCACTGGAGCATGATACGGTCAGGGTTGAGCTCCAGCGGCTGCAGGTCGAAATCATCGAACTCCGGCGCGGCCAGTCTTATGGTGGAGACGATTCTCTCGTATGCTTTGGCCTGCTTTTCTTTCAGGAGATACAGGTAGGCTGCGAGGTTTCCTGCGTCTTTGTATAAGAAGCGGTTATCGTTTATATCGCCCGTATTTCGAATACGGGCCTCTTCCGAAGTGTCGTGGAACTGGAAAACCTGCAAGCCACGCAGTATGTTCCTGAATATGCGCGCCTCTTTTTGTTTTCTTTTATCAGCGGCATCATTTAGCTTCGTTTCCTTGCCGGGAACTTCAAGCCTCACCACTTTAGGCTTTTTGGATTTTCCATCCCAATATTCGAGGTTCTCTTTCACGAACACCAATGTGTCTGGCTCGGCTTGCGAAAGATGAAACTCGTAATCGTCCCCGGTCCCGTCGGAAGTGAAGGTGAAGCACATCTTAATATGTTGCATACGCTTGGAGCCGTAGTAAAGAATTGAGTTGGCGAAACCGTTCCGGGCCACCCAAAGCTGCAAATTATCGGTGGAGATGAAGTTCAACATCTTGAAGGCCGAGATGAAGTTGGATTTGCCCGCGGCGTTGGCCCCGATGAGGACGTTTATGGGACCAAGCTCGAGCTCCTCCTCTCGAATGGATTTAAAGCCCTCGATCGATATCTTGGTAAGATTATGCACTCGCTTCCTCCTGCAATTATTATCGCAGGAAAAGCAGATAACTTACAACCATGGGGCCGTGTTTTATTTCAATACGCTCCTTGAGATGATCTCCTTCATGATCTCGGTGGTCCCGGCGTAAATGGTCTGGATCCTGGCATCGCGGTATGCCCTTGCAATGGGGTACTCCTCCATGTAGCCGTAGCCTCCGAAGAACTGCAGGCACTCGTCCACTATTCTTTTCAGGCTTTCGGTGGTCCAGTACTTTGCCATGGCCGTCTCCACGTCAACGTTCCCGCCTTTTACGTGCTCCTCGACCAGCCGGTCAATGAAGGCCTGGGTGATCTCGGCCACCGAGTACATCTCCGCCATCTTGAAGCGGGTGTTCTGGAACCTTGATATGGGCCTGCCGAAGGCCTTGCGCTCGTTTATGTACTCCTTGGTAAGGGAGAGCGTCCTCCACATGGCCGCGGTGCTTCCAAGGGCGCATACCAGCCGCTCCTGCTGCAACTCCTTCATGAGCATGATGAAGCCCTCGCCCTCCTCGCCCAGAAGGTTCTCCGCGGGCACCCTGCAGTCTTCCAACACGAACTCCGAGGTGTCCTGCGAGTGCATGCCTATCTTCTCCAGGTTCCTTCCTTTCTCGTATCCGGGTGTGCCGTCCTCGACCAGTATGAGGCTCACGCCCCGGTAAGCCGGCTCGGCCTTGGGGTCGGTCTTGGCCGCGACCACGCACAGGTTGTTCAGTATGCCGTTTGTTATGAAGGTCTTCTGACCGTTGAGCACGTAGTGGCCGCCGTCCTTTATGGCGGTGGTGCGGATGGCCTGGAGGTCCGAGCCGGCGTCGGGCTCGGTCATGGCCACCGCGGTTATGTACTCGCCCGTGCAGCAGCCCGGCAGCCACCGCTTCTTCTGCTCCTCGTTGCCGAAGTTCCAGATGTAGGGCACCACGATGTCGTTGTGCAGGTTCACACCGAAGCCGCAAAAGCCCTTTGCCGCCTGCTCCTCGATCATCACCACCGAGTAGATGAAGTCCACGCCCGAGCCGCCGTACTCCTCGGGCAACCAGGGGCAGAGGAAACCGTTCTCGCCCGCCTTCTTCCAAAGGTCACGGGACACCATCCCGTCCTTCTCCCACTGCTCGTAATAAGGCTCGACCTCGCGCTCCAGGAACTTCCTGTACATGTCCCGGAAAAGCTCGTGGTCCTCGTTGAAAATGGTTCTCTTCATCGTCTTCCTCCAGTGTTTCAAGCTGGTTTATCAATGGAGAAAAGTAACATCTATTTGCCGCCGCCCGGGAGCATTCAGAAGCCAAGTCAGGCACATGAAAATATGTAAGGGGTTTGCCCCCCGGATTAGGTGGAATGAAAGCTCATCTTCCAGCTTTTCCCGCCACCTGCAGTCTTACCAGGGCCCTCCTGAGTGCGGCCTCGGCGCGCTCCACGTCAATGTCCTGCCTCTCCGGGTCATAGTCCTTTATTCTCCTCTGGGCCCGCCCCTTTGCCGCCTCTGCCCGGTCCTCGTCAATCTCCTCGGCGAACTCCGCGGCCTCGGCCATGACCCTTATGCCGTGTTCCGGGGTAACCTCGGCGAACCCGCCGGTCACGGCCAGCTTCTTTTCCTCTCCATCCCGGGTGTAGTTCATCTCCCCGGTGTCCAGCAGGGTAAGGTAGTTTGCATGGCCGGGCAGGGGCCCGAACTCTCCCTGGGCGCCCTTGGCCACAACCTCGGTGACGTCGGTTGACACCACCATGCGGTCGGGCGTTACCACGTCCAAATGAATTGAATCAGGCATGGCTATCCTTTTACTCCGCCTCGGTCAGCTTCTCCGCCTTCTCCACGGCCTCCTCTATGGGCCCCACCATGTAGAAGGCCTGCTCGGGCATGTCGTCGTGCTTGCCCTCGACTATCTCCTTGAACCCCTTTATGGTGTCCTCGAGCTTGACGTACTTTCCTTTCCTGCCGGTGAACTCCTCGGCCACGTGGAATGGCTGTGAGAGGAACCTCTGCAGCTTCCTGGCCCTGGCCACGATGAGCTTGTCCTCCTCGGAGAGTTCCTCCATGCCCAGGATGGCGATGATATCCTGGAGGTCCTTGTATCTCTGAAGGACCTCTTGAACATTCCTTGCCACATTGTAATGCTCATCACCCACCACCGCGGGGTCGAGGATGGTGCTGGTGGAGTCCAAGGGGTCAACCGCGGGGTATATTCCCAGCTCCACGATCTGGCGGGAGAGCACGGTGGTGGCGTCCAGATGGGCGAATGTGGTTGCTGGCGCCGGGTCTGTAAGGTCGTCCGCGGGCACGTATATGGCCTGCACCGATGTGATGGACCCCTTCTTTGTGGACGTGATCCTCTCCTCCAGCTCTCCTATGTCGGTCTGCAGGGTGGGCTGGTAGCCGACCGCGCTGGGGATGCGGCCCAGGAGAGCCGACACCTCTGTGCCGGCCTGTGCAAAGCGGAAGATGTTGTCAATGAAGAGCAGCACGTCCTGGCCTTCCTCGTCCCGGAAGTACTCGGCCGCGGTGAGCGCTGACAGTCCCACCCTGGCACGCGCTCCCGGCGGCTCTGTCATCTGGCCGTAAATGAGTGCCGCCTTTTCGAGCACGCCCGACTCCTTCATCTCGATGTAGAGGTCGTTTCCCTCTCTGGTGCGCTCACCCACCCCGGCGAACACCGAGTATCCTCCGTGCTGCATGGCCACGTTATGGATCATCTCCATGATGATGACGGTCTTTCCCACGCCGGCGCCGCCGAAGAGCCCGATCTTGCCGCCCCTTGAATATGGCTCCAGGAGGTCTATGACCTTGACGCCGGTCTCGAACATCTGCACCTCGACCTCCTGGTCCACCAGCTCGGGCGCGGGCCGGTGAATGGGGTAGTACTTGTCGGTCTTGACCGGAGGCCCCCCGTCCACCGGCCTCCCCACCACGTTTATGATCCTTCCCAGGGTGGGCTCTCCCACCGGCATCTTGATTGGTCCGCCCGAGTCTTTCACCTCCATGCCCCTGACCAGGCCGTCGGTGGCGTCCATGGCAATGGTGCGCACGGTGTTCTCGCCCAGGTGCTGGGCCACCTCGAGCACCAGGTTGTCCGCCTCGTCGTTGATGGCCGGGTTGGACACTAGCAGGGCGTTGTAAATCTCGGGAAGCTCGCCCGCCTTGAACTCGACGTCCACCACCGGTCCGATGACCTGATTGACGCTGCCTACCTTCATCTCATTATCTCCTTCCCCGCATAATATTTTATCCTTTTTCCAGGGCTTCTTTCCCGCCCACGATGTCCATGAGCTCCATGGTGATGGCCTCCTGGCGCGCGCGGTTGTAGGTGCGGGTCAGTCCCTCGATCATCTCCTCGGCATTGGTGGTGGCGTTGTCCATGGCCGTCATCCTGGCGCCGTGTTCGCTTGCCACCGACTCCAGCATTGCCCTGTACACCTGTGTTCTCACCTGCCTGGGCAAAAGCGCGTCCAAAAGCTCTGTTATTGACGGCTCGTATATGTAGTCCACTCCTGCCCCCGCCTCCTCTTCCCCGGTCTGCTCGAACTCGAAGGGCAGTATCTTGACCGTGGCGGGCACCTGCCGGAGTGCCGAGCGGAACACCGAGTAGATGATATACACCTCGTCCACCTCTCCCGCGGTGAAGCGCTCCGTCACCTCGTCAGCCAGCTCCCTTGCCATCTCGAAGCTTATGTTCCGGACCAGGTTGGTGGTGGTCTTCCTGATCTCGTATTTCCTTCTTTTAAAGTAATCCGAGCCCTTCTTTCCCACCATGGTGAACTCGATCTTCTGGTATTTCTCCTTGTTAAGGGCCATGAACTCCTCGGCCTGGCTGATCAGGCTCGAGTTATACCCGCCGCACAGTCCCCGGTCCGACGTGAACAGCAGGAGTTCTGCATTGTTTTTCTGTTCCCGTGGTTTTAAAAGCGGGTGTGCCTGTCCGTGCTCGAGTTTCGTCACCAGGTCTGCGATGGTCTTTGAAAGCGACTCGGAGTAGGGCCTGGAGCTCTCCGCTGCGGACTGGGCCCTTCTCAGCTTTGCCGAGGACACCATGTACATGGCCCGGGTTATCTGCTTGGTGTTCTCTACACTGCCGATCCTTCTTTTTATGGCCCTGAGTGCGCCTTTTCCTGCCATTGGTTACTACCTTTGCTTCAGTGAAGGGTTGATTCCGGGGCCGCTACTGCTCGGTCTTGAACTGCTCTTTAAACTCATCGAGCGCGCTCTTGACCTTTGACTCCAGGTCCTCTTCTATTTTCTTCTTGTCTTTTATCTCTTTCATGAGGTCCTGGTGCTTGCTTTCCATGTATGTGAGCATCTCCGACTCGAACCTCTTTACGTCCTCGACCTCATATCCGTCCACGTAGCCGTTGGTGCCGGCGAAGATGATCAGTATCTGCTTCTCCACCGGATAGGGCATGTACTGTCCCTGCTTTAGTATCTCCACCATGCGCTCGCCCCTTGAGAGCATGTTCTGCGTGGCCTTGTCCAGGTCGGAGCCGAACTGGGCGAAGGCCTGCATCTCGCGGTACTGGGCCAGGTCCAGCCGGAGCGAGCCGGCCACCTGCTTCATGGCCTTTATCTGGGCGTTGCCGCCCACCCTGGAGACCGAGAGCCCCACGTTGACCGCGGGCCTGACCCCGGAGTTGAACAGGTCGCTCTCCAGGTAGATCTGCCCGTCGGTGATGGAGATGACGTTCGTGGGTATGTACGCGGACACGTCGCCGGCCTGTGTCTCGATAATGGGCAGCGCGGTGAGTGAGCCGCCCCCGTGCTTCTCGTTCATCTTGGCCGCTCGCTCCAGCAGCCTGGAGTGGAGGTAGAACACGTCTCCGGGGTAAGCCTCCCTTCCGGGCGGCCTCCTGAGCAGCAGTGATATCTGCCTGTATGCCACGGCGTGCTTTGAGAGGTCGTCGTAGATGCAAAGGGCGTGCTTGCCCGAGTCGCGGAAGTACTCGCCCATTGTGCAGCCTGCGTATGGAGCGATAAAGAGCAGGGGGGCCGGCTCGGAGGCTGTGGCGGAGATGACGGTGGTGTAGTCCATGGCCCCCTCTTCCTCGAGCTTTGCCACCACCCGGGCCACTGTGGACCGCTTTTGCCCCACGGCTATGTAAAAGCAGTACACGTCAAGCCCCTTCTGGTTGATGATGGTGTCCACTGCCAGGGCGGTCTTGCCGGTCTGCCGGTCGCCTATGATGAGCTCGCGCTGCCCCCTTCCGATGGGGATCATGGAGTCAATGGCCTTGATCCCGGTCTGGAGCGGCTCTTTGACGGGCTCGCGCACGATTATTCCGGGGGCCTTCATCTCGATGAACCTGTGCTCGGTGGTCTCGATCGGCCCCTTGCCGTCAACGGGCTGTCCGAGGGGGTTTATGACCCTGCCCACCACCGCGTCTCCCACCGGCACCTGTGCGATCCTCCCCGTCCTCTTTATGGTGTCGCCTTCCTTGATGTGGGTGTCCTCGCCGAATATGGCCGCGCCCACGTTGTCCTCCTCCAGGTTCAGGGCCAGGCCGTAAAGCCCGCCCGGGAACTCGAGCAGCTCCATGGCCATGCACTTTTCCAGGCCGTAGATCTTGGCGATGCCGTCGCCGACCGAGAGCACGGTCCCGGTCTCCGAGACCTCGACCTTCTTCTCGTACTGCTCGATCTGCTGCTTTATTATCTTGGAAATCTCTTCCGCCCTGATCTCAGACATCTCTCTCCTCCCGGTTAAATTGGATACCGTGCGGTGTCATCGCCCGCACGAGTCCACGCTCCCGCGTGCTTTTCAGGCCTTAAGGCTCTCCTCGACCGCCATTAGCTGCGTCTTCACGGACCCGTCCAAAAGGTTTCCAGCCACCCTTGCCACCACGCCGCCGATCAGGCTCTCGTCCACCGTGATCTCCATTATCACCTGCTTGCCCGTGATGGCGGAGAGGGCCTTTTGCACCTTGTCACGGCCCTCTTCCGACAGCTCGGCCGCGGCGGTCACCTCGGCCCGCACCCTGCCCTCGAGCTCGTCGGCCAGCTCCTGGTAGGCCAGGGCAATCTCCGGAAGCCTGTGCAGCCTGCCCTTCTGATTCAGAAGGGCGAGGAAGCGGCGGGTGATGTCGTGGAACCCGAGGCCAGCGGAGAGCTCTTCTATGAGCTTTGCCCGCATGTCCTTGGAGAGCACCGCGGGCCTGAAAGCGGCCTGCGTCCACTGGTCATGCTCCGCGGCCGCAACCAGCTCGGACACCTCCTTGCCGAGCCTTTCGTAAATGCCCTTTTCGCGCCCGATCTCCATGAGGGCCCGGGCATACCTTTTGGCCAGGGATCCTTTTATCACTTGCCCCTCTCCATCACTTTTTCAAGATACTCGTCCACCAGCCGCTCGCGGTCATCCTTGTTTATGGTCTCGCGGATGACCTTCTCCGCCACCTGCACCGACAGCCTGGCGGCCTCCTCGCGCAGCTTGTACTGGGCCATGGAAAGCTCCTGGTTGGCCGTAAAATCGGCGTCTCTTTGGATCCTCTTTGTCTGCTCGCTCGCGGCCTCCAGTATCTTGTTGCGCTCGAACTCGCCCTGGTCCCTCATCTCCTGGCGCACCTTTTCGATCTCCTTGTCTATCTCTTGCAGCCTGCGTTCGTACTCGGCTTTGGCCTTTTCCGCCTCCTCCCTCTTCTGCCGGGCCTCGGCAATGGAGTCATCGAGCTCTTTTTTCCTCTTCTTCAGGTTCTCGTTTACCGGGTCCTTGGCAAAGTGCCACAGGAGGGTTATCAGTATGAGGAAGTTGGGCACGTTCCACGCGGTGGCGAGCGGCATATTGACTATCCCGCCCATCGCCGCTGCCAGGTTCCTCGTAAGACCCTGGCCTTGCGCAGCCACGGTGTGGCACGGATCATGATCTGCGCCGTGATGCTCGTCCGAGACCTCGATGTCCTCGGCCCACACCTCGCAGGCGTGCTCCATGGAGGGCCTTGCAGCGTATATGGCCGCCGTCAGCACGCCCCCCAGGGCCAGCCATATAAGGATAAGAATAAAGGCCCTGCTTTTTAAAAAGCTCGTTTTTTCCTGCCCGGCCATTAACGCCCCCCCTCTATACTACCGTCAGGCCTTACAGACTCCTGCCCAGGATTCTTTCCGCTATGTCGTTGCCCGCGGCCTCGGAGTCGGCCATGAGCTTTTCCCTGGCCTCGCCGTACTGCTTGGATATCTTCTCGCGCACGTCCGCCACCATGTCGCCCGCCTTCTCCCGGGCCTCCTTTATCATCCTGTCCTCTTCCTCTTCCGCGGACTTCTTTATTTTTTCCCTTTCCGAGGCCGCGTCACTGCTCGCCTGCTCGAGCTTGTGCTCGTAGTCTTGTCTCAGGCTCTCGTATTTATTGCCGGCCTCGTCCGCGGCTTTCAGATTATCGTCCACCCGGTTGGTCCTCTCGTCCATGACCCGCAGCAGGGGCTTGAAAAGCAGCGGGTTCAAAATGGCGAAAACCACGATCAGGAAGAACACCATGTGGATGATAAGCGTTATCGGCTCGATATTGATCAACTGACAGTCCTCCTCGGTCCGGTTCCATAAAGTCCGGGGTGCGGCCATGATGACCGCCCGTCTGCAACGCGTCTGGTTATAACAAAAGGAGCTCTAGTTTTACTACCCGGTCGGACTTTCTGAACAAACGGGCTATATTTTACCGTAAGCTTTTTAATTTTGCAAGCCCAAAAGCCCGGGTAGTACCTGGAACCATATCGCCCCGCCTCTGTGCATGATGCTGTGTCGTGCACAATGACGGGTTAGATATTTTACTACCAGTTGACGAACGCTATCAAGGTGATAACCACGAAGGTGGGCCCCAGTATGCCCAGGGACCATAACATGTAGCCGAAGAAGCTTGGCATCTTGACCTTGTTCTCCTCGGCAATGGATTTGACCATGAAGTTGGGAGCGTTGCCTATATAGGTGTTCGCGCCCATGAACACCGCGCCCACCGCTATTGCCTGGAGCGTGACGTCCTTGACCGCGTTGCCGGAGTTTAGCACCACCCCTTCCATGCCCGCGGGCACCCCCTGCCCTTCTCCGAGCGCCAGGAAGGTAAGGTAGGTGGGAGCGTTGTCCAGGAAGCTTGACAATGAGCCCGTGATCCAGAAGAAGTGCCATGGATCCTTGATTGGGGAGGTCGGCCCCCAGTTCCGGAGGATCACCAGCGCCGGGATCATGGTGGCGAAGATGCCGGCGAAGAGTATGGCCACCTCGATTATGGGCTCCCAGGTGAAGTTCTGCTGCTTTCTGTACTCCATGTTGGTGGTCATCCACGAGAGCAGGGCGAACGCCAGCATGAAGAACTCCCTTATCGGTATGTACTCGGCCACGTGCTTTTTCACTCCCAGGTCCTCGACCATGAAGCGGAGCATGTCAGGGTAGAAGTAAATCGAGAGCACCACGCCCAGGAGGAATATGAAGTTGTGGGCCCCCCGAAGCCTCAAGGGCTGCTTCTCCGCGTCGCCCTTTTGCACCGCGTCCTCGCTCTCCCTGCGGTAGAGGAAGGTGTCAACTACGAAGTACAGTGCCAGCAGCCAGACCACAGTGGGCAGCCAGAACTTCCACAGCTTGAAGGTCCAGGTGAAGGGCACGCCTTTTAAGTAGCCCAGGAACAGGGGCGGGTCCCCCACCGGGGTGAGCGAGCCCCCGATGTTGGCCGCCAGGAAGATGAAAAAGATGACCGTGTGCATCACGTACTTGCGCTGGCTGTTGGTTGCGATCAGCGGCCGGATGAGGAGCATTGCCGAGCCGGTGGTGCCGATGAAGCTTGCAAGGCCCGCGCCTATTGCTATGAATATGGTGTTGTTCAGCGGCGAGGCCTTCACGTCGCCGGAGAGCCATATCCCGCCCGAGATCACGAACAGGGAGAGGAGCAGTATTATGAACTGCTCGTACTCGTGGAAGCTGTGGAGCAGAGCGTGCCAGTCGTTTACCACAACGTACACGGCTATTGGCACGCCCAGGACAACGGCGACCAGGGCGCGGTTCTTGTTGTGCTCCCACCAGTGGGGCCTGACCAGGGGGATGATGGCTATTGACAACAGCATGAGCACGAAGCCGGCGATGCTCCACAAGGGCGGCTCCCACTTGTGCGCGGCGTGTCCGCCGTGACCGGGGTGTTCCGAGTGCTCGGGGAGTCCGGCTTCTTCCGCATGGCCCCTGGACTGCGCCGGTTTGTCTTGATGGCCTGCGGGGTGCTCCTCGCAAACGGCTTGATTCGCGTTTAAAAGGAAGAGAAAACAAAAAAGCGCCGATAGAAACAGCACCAGGCGCTTACCAGGATAGATACTGCCGCACTTCATGAACCGCTTCCTCCTTGCTAATACTACCAAACCGGTTGCAGGGGTAGCCCGCATAGATTTTCCATGTGGGCGGCGTAAGCCGCAGGATGAAGGTAAGGTAAGTCTCAGGACAACTGCTTTACCTTGGTTTGCTATCCATCCTGCTCGCTTCGCTCGCGCCCATAGCAGGAGCTATGTGCGCCACCCATTTTCTTCGCCTACTTATGAACCAGAGCTCTTACTCCTGTTTCTGGGTCTCCTGCCCGGCTTCTTCCGATGCCGGCTCATCCCTGTGAGGGACCGCCCTTTCCGCTCCCCACACGGCCTTCTCTCCTCCCACCGGGTACTTTTCTCCCATTTCCTTTTCCTGATTTGACATCTGGCAGTTGCCGTTGAAGGTGACCCCTTCCTGGACCACCAGCACGGGTGACTGTACGTTGCCGTCCACTTTGGCGGGCGCGTGCAGCTCCACCCTGGAGTTGGCGTACACGTCCCCCTGCAGCTCCCCTCCTATGATGGCGCTGTCAACGTGTATCTCTCCCTCGATCACCGCGTTCTCTCCCAGTATGATCGTGCCGGTGGAGTTGATCTCGCCCTGGAACCTGCCGTCAATTCTCACCGTGCCCTCGAACTTGAGCTTGCCCTCGAACTCGCTGCCCTTGCCAAGTATGGCCTTGACCTCGCCGGGAACGCTGTTACCCCCAGAGTTATTAACCTTCTTGCCCATTATGCTTTCACCTCCGCGCTCTGCTTTTTCTTCCGAGCGGCCCTTATCTTCCCCCCTTGATCCTCCTGCATATGCGGTCGAGCTCTTCCTCCGAGTAAAAATGGATTTCAATTCGACCTCCTTTGGCAGCCCTTTTTATTCTCACCTTGGTGGACAGCTCCTTTGTAAGCCCCTCCTCCAGGTCCTTTACGTAAAGAGCTTCCCGATCCTTCTTGTTCTTTGCTGAGGGGGCCGGGCCCTTCTTTTTCTCCCCCCTGGCCCTTCTCTCGGCCTCCCTTACGCTTATGCCCTGTTCCAGCACCGCTTTCCTGATCGCCAGCATGGCCATCTTGGTCCCCGCCATCATGATGGCCCTTGCGTGCCCCGGCGTGATCCTGTGTTCTGCCAGGTCTTTTTTCACTTCATCCGGGAGGCTGAGGAGCCTCATCTGGTTGGCTACCGTGGCCCGATCTTTTCCCACCCGCTGTGCGAGCTGGTCCTGGGTGTAGCCGAACTCCGCCACCAGCCTCCGATAGGCCTCGGCCTCCTCCAGGGGGCCAAGGTTCTCCCGCTGGATGTTCTCGACTAGAGACAACTCCAGCGCGCCCTTGTCGTCGGTCTCCTTTATCAGCACCGGCACCTGGGCAAGCCCCGCCATCCTGGCGGCCCGGAGCCTCCTCTCCCCGGCTATCAGCTCATACCCCTCTTTCGCTGTCCTTACAATGAGAGGCTGCAACACCCCGTTGCTTTTAATGGACTCGGCAAGACCTTCCAGGGACCCGGTCTCGAACTCGACCCGGGGCTGGAGCGGGCTGGGCCGTATCTTCTCAACCTCGCACAGGGTGATGCCCCCTCCCTCGCCGCCTTCCCCCGAGGGTATCAACGCGTCCAGGCCCCTGCCCAGGGCTTTACGGGGCATTCGAGGCCTCCATCTTGGGGGCCGCAGCCAGGCCGTGCCTTACCAGTATCTCGTCTGCAAAGGCCGCGTAAGCCACGGCGCCCGCGCATCGCATGTCGTAGAGTATTATGGGCAGCCCGTGGCTGGGGGCCTCGGAAAGCCTCACGTTCCTGGGTATCACCGTCTTGAACAGCTTGTCGCTGAAGTGGCCCCTCACCTCCTCGTGCACCTGGCGGGAGAGGTTGTTCCTGGAATCGTACATGGTGAGCAGTATGCCTTCCATCCTGAGCCCTCTGTTAAGGCGGTCCCTTACCAGCGTCAATGTGCCAAGCAGCCTTCCCAGGCCCTCTAGCGCAAAGTACTCGCACTGGAGCGGTATGAGCACGCTCTCGCAGGCCACCAGCGCGTTCAATGTAAGAATGGAGAGCGCCGGCGGGCAGTCAATGATTATGTAATCGTAGCCCGCGGCAGCCTCATCCAGCGCCCTTTTCAGCCGGAACTCCCTTCCCGGCATGTCAAGAAGCTCTATCTCCGCCCCCGCAAGGTCGGACGAGGAAGGCACGAGACAAAGACCCTCTGGCGCGACCTTCCTTGTGACCCCCCCCATGTCCGACTCACCCATCAGGGCGTCGTAAGAGGAGGGACCGCTCTCCAGGTCCTCCATGGACGCTGCCAGCCCGCTGGTGCAGTTCATCTGCGGGTCAATGTCAACCAGCAGCACCTTGCGGCCCAGGTCGGCCAGGCAAGCCGCCAGGTTCACCGCAGTGGTAGTCTTGCCCACTCCCCCCTTCTGGTTGGCTATGCTTATAATACGCCCCATGGCCGGGAGTTCGTCTCACGCGCCCCCAAATCATTTATGCGAGTTTAAGATTATATTAGATTCCGCGGCCCATTACAAGGAGCCTTTTTTATCTCCGGCGCCTCCTTGTCTTTATCCATCCTTGTTCCTTCTACTTTTACGGGCCTTCCCCCGTGTACGGAAATATGTCTTTACGGGACAGCCCTGGAACCCGAAGCTCTTCCTCACCCTGTTCTCCAGGTACCTTTGGTAATGGGCGGGAACGCGCTCGGCCCTGTTCACGAAGAACACCACCGTGGGGGGCCTGACCGACGTCTGGGTGGCGTAGTAGATACTGAGGGGCGTCTTTCCAGATGGGGGAGGGGTGTCATCGAGCCAGACCTTGAGCTCGCGGTTCAGCTCGGCCGTGCTGATACGCCTGTTGTACTCGGCCGCCACCCGCTCGATCATCCCGGGTATGCTTTTCAGCCCGGCGCCATGTTTCGCCGAAACGGTGAGCAAAGGCGCGAACCTGGCATGGGGCAGCCTCTGCCCGGCCTGGTACTCGAGCTCCCTTTTCCGCTCCTTCTTGTCGCTCACCAGGTCCCACTTGTTGAAAAGCAGTATAAGGGCCCGGCCCCGGTCCACGGCCAGGCCGGCGATCTTCGCGTCCTGGTCCACGATGCCAGTCCCCGCGTCTACCATCAGCAGGGCCAGGTGACACCTCTCGATGCCCTTTATTGCCCGGAGCACCGAGTACCTCTCAAGCCTTGACTCGATCCTTTTTTTTCGCCTCATGCCCGCGGTGTCAACGAACAGGTAGCTCTTGCCCGATATTTCAACCTCGCTGTCCACCGCGTCCCTCGTTGTGCCGGGTTCGGGATGAACCAGGTGCCGCTCCTCGCCAAGCAGCGCGTTCACCAGGGTGGACTTGCCCACGTTGGGCCGGCCCACCACCGCCACCCTGGTCACGGTCCCGGAGTCCTCGGCAAGGTCGGACTCGGATACGCCCGGCGCCGTTTCATACACGGCGTCCAGGAGCTCGTCCACTAAAAAGCCGTGCTCGGCAGAGACGGGAAAGAGCCTGTCCGCGCCCAGCTCGTAGAACTCTGCTGTCTTGTCCTGTTGCGAGGGACCGTCCACCTTGTTCACCGCGAACAAGACCGGTTTACCCGACCTGCGGAGGGTGTCTGCCACCTCCCGGTCCGAAGGGGTCAGGCCGTGCTTTGCATCCAGCAGGAATATGATGGCGTCCGCCTCATGCAGGGCTATCTCGGTCTGGGCCCGCATCCTCCCCGGGATGTCGCTGCCGGAGGGCTCGAAACCGCCGGTGTCCACCAGGGACCAGGCCCGGCCCCGCCAGTGCATGAGCCCGTAAAGCCGGTCCCGGGTCACGCCGGGGGTGTGGTCCACAATGGCTGCGCGGCCCCCCACCAGCCGGTTGAAGAGCGTGGACTTGCCAACGTTGGGCCGGCCCACTATGGCCAGCACAGGTGCGCGCGCCTTTTTTTCTTCCTTGTCCATGATGATTTATGAACGCCCCTTTACTATTCTCCAGCATTTTGATAAATTAGGAAAGTCAGGCACAATAAAATCCGCTTATAAAGTGGGAGGAGATGACATTGAAGAGAATAACCTTGTTCGCTCTCGGGGTGGCGCTAATCGCCGCGGCGCCCGCGGTCAGGCACATGCAGCTTACCAAGGCCGAGCGGGAGAGCGAGTTCCCATGCATTACCTGGAACGGCTCCAAGCTGGGGCTGGCCTGGATGGACGGCCGCGACGGCAACCAGGAGATTTACTTCAACACCGCTAATATGAATACGGGCAAGAAAGGCCCCGAGAGAAGACTGACCAGTTCGGCTGACTGGGACGACCACCCCAAGCTCTGCTGGACCGGCTCCGAGTACGGCCTTGCCTGGGTGCACGAGAGGAGGTCAAAGTTCGACCTCATGTTCATGAGGATTGACCAATCAGGCAGTTCCAAGGGCGGGGCCGAGAGGCTGGTGAGCAACGCGCCCATCGGCAAAGACACGGCCATATGCTGGACGGGAAACGGCTACGGCATAGTGACCACCAGGTTCAAGGGCGAGAACCTGGGCGACCTGGAATTCAGGTTCGTGGACGAGAAGGGCAAGGTGCAGGGAGATGCCAACACCCTCACCTCGGGGCCGGGAGCAAAGGTGCCCGCGGCAATGCTCCGCTCAGGCCCCAACTTCGCTCTCATCTTCCATAACTCTTGCGACGACTCAATATACAGGCTCAAGATCGACCCCTTTGGAAGGATCAGGGGCGAGCCCGAAAGGTTGAACCTGCCCGGAAGCCCCTGCGCTTTCCCGGACGCAACCTCGGGACCGGAGGGTTACATCGTGGCATGGCCACAGAAAGCGGGAAGCGGCCACCAGGTGATTGTGGCGCCCTTTACGGCCGGGGACCAGCCAAAGTCAGACCCCTTCCCCGTGACCGAGCCCGGCCCCAAAAGACCGTCGGTGGCAGTGGCTTCAGCGGGGAGCGGCTTTGGCGCGGCCTGGATCGAGGTCGGCGAGAAAGGAAGGACACTGTATTTTTTGAAGCTCGACGGGAAAGGCAAGCCGGCCTACTCGAAGCCCTTGAGGCTTTCCAAGCCCAGGCCGGTGCGGGTGATGAGCAACCGCCTGGACATGGCCGTGGACGGCCAGGGTTATGTCATGGCCTGGGTGGACGTGGCCCCTCCCATGAACACCGAGGTCATACTCTCAAGGGTGGGAGTGTCGGGAGATTACTGAGGGTTGACGCCTCGTTGACACGATTCCGGGGCGGGATTAGAATGCGCTCAGGGAATCCATGTAATGCGCTTTTACGCGGACCTGCACATCCACTCCAAGTACTCGAGGGCCACCAGCAAAAACTGCGACCTCGAACACCTGGCGCTCTGGGCCAAGAAGAAGGGCATCACCGTTGTAGGCACCGGCGACTTCACCCATCACGCCTGGCTCTCGGAGATAAAAGATAAGCTTGAGCCCGCGGAGCCGGGTCTTTTCTCGCTCCGGCCGGACCTCGAGAGGGAAGCTGACAAAAGGCTCGAGCCCGCGCTCAGGAACCGCGTCCGCTTCATGCTCACCGTGGAGGTGTCCACCATCTACAAGAAGGGAGGCCGCACCCGCAAGGTGCACCACGTGATCTTCGCGCCGGACCTTGGGAGTGCGGAGAGGTTCAGGAAGAGCCTTGCAAAGACAGGCAACATTGACTCGGACGGAAGGCCCATCCTCGGCCTCGACTCGCGCGACCTCCTGGAGACCGCCCTGGAGGCCGGCGAGGGGGCATACCTGGTGCCGGCGCACGTGTGGACCCCGTGGTTCTCGGTGCTGGGCTCCAAGTCGGGGTTCGACTCCATCGAGGAGTGCTACGGGGACCTTTCTGAGCACATATTCGCGGTGGAGACCGGGCTATCCTCGGACCCGCCCATGAACTGGCGCCTGTCGTCCCTGGACTCGTACCGGCTGGTATCGAACTCGGACGCCCACTCGCCGGCCAAGCTGGGCAGGGAGGCAAACGTGTTCGAGACCGGGCTGGACTACTTTTGCATGCGGGACGCGCTTCGCGGCAAGGGCGGGTTCCTGGGCACGATCGAGTTCTTCCCCGAGGAGGGCAAGTACCACATGGACGGGCACAGGAAGTGCCGTGCGCGGCTGGAGCCCAAAGACACCCGCGAGCGGGGCGGCCTGTGCCCGGTGTGCAAAAAGCCGGTGACCGTGGGGGTGATGCACCGGGTGGTCGAGCTAGCGGACAGGGGGGAAGGAGCGCGGCCTGAAACCGCGGACCCATTCCGCAGCCTCATACCACTCACCGAGGTGATCTCGGAGATACTGGGCGCCGGGCCGGGCACCAAGGGGGTGGCGCGCTCATACGAGAGCATCATTAAAGGCGTGGGCCCGGAGCTGTTCGTGCTCGAGCTCGCCCCGGTGGAAGAGCTGCGCAAGGCCGGCTCCATCGAGCTTGCCGAGGCCATAAAAAGGATGCGGGCGGGCAAGGTGACAAGGCGGGCCGGGTACGACGGCGAGTACGGGGTGATAAAGCTGTTCGAGGAGGGCGAGCTTGAAAAAGGCGGCTCCTCGGCCGGGCTCCTGTTCGAGCTGCCCGATGAGGAAAAGGTGGAGATAGAGATAGGAGTGGAAGACGGGGAAGGGCCGTCCGTGGAAGAGCTTCTGGCTGCAGAAAAGAAGGGGGCAGTAATAAGGGAGAGGCCAAAGCCCTCGACAAGCATAAAACAGGAGCTCGACCCTGACCAGCGCACCGCGGTTGATAACGTGCAAGGCCCGCTCCTCATAAAGGCCGGCCCGGGAACCGGCAAGACCAGGACGCTCACCCACAGGATAGCCAACCTGGTGAAAAACCACGGCGTGCCCCCGGAGCAGTGCCTGGCAATAACCTTTACCCGCAGGGCCGCGGCACAGATGAAGGAGCGGCTGGAGGCATTGCTGCCCGATTCCGGTGACAGGGTCCCGGTCATGACCTTCCACGCACTGGGTCTCCAAATACTCCAGGAGAACTATCGCGACACCGGTCTTGCAAAGCGCTTCCGGGTGATGGGCCGTGAAGAGGCCGAGCGACTCCTTGGCGAGGCTGTAGATGCGAGTCCGCGCAAGGCAAAGCAGATGCTCTCGGAAATCTCTTTGCTTAAGAGGAGAGGCCGGGCGCCGGAGCCGGGCGCCGGGACCGAGGCCGGGTTCAACGCATATCAGCAGGAGCTTTCAAAGAGGGGCCTGGTGGATTTCGACGACCTGGTGGGTCTCCCGGTCGAGCTCCTCTCTGGCCACCCCGGCATGGTGGAGCGTTACCGCTCCAGGTGGCCATACGTATCCGTGGACGAATACCAGGACGTGGACGAGCAGCAGTACAGGCTGCTGAGACTGCTCGCGCCCGGCCATGCGAACATATGCGCAATAGGCGACCCTGACCAGGCCATCTACGGCTTCAGGGGAGCGGACCCCGGCTTCTTCCTCCGCTTCCAGGAGGACTACCCCTCGGCAAGGGTGGTGATTCTCAAGACCAACTACAGGAGCGCAAGCTCCATTGTGGACGGCTCCTCCCAGGTGATGTCCTCGCACAGCCTGGCCGGGGAGAGCGGGCTTGCCGCGCTTTTAGATGACCCGCAAAAAATAACGATACACGAGGCCACAACGGACAAGGCCGAGGCCGAGTTCGTGGTGCACTCAATCGAGCGGATGCTGGGCGGCCACACCTTCTTCTCCATGGACAGCGGGAGGACGGAGGGTGAGGGTGAGGGTTTCTCTTTCTCCGATTTTGCCGTGCTCTACCGCGCCGAGTCCCTGGCCGGGCCGCTTACGGAGGCCCTACAACGCTCGGGCATACCATTCCAGATGAGAAACCACCAGCCCCTTGCCGGGCGGCCCATGGTGAGGGAAATACTGGATAGCATGCAGAAAGCCGCCTCGAAAGCGGGCCCGGCGGAAAAGATCAGGGACGCGGTGGAGAGGCTTGCAATGCCTCGCCCGGAAAAGTCCGAGGAAGAAGAGCGCGGGGAGTATGTTGCGCTAAACCAGGCATTCGATCTCTTATGTCCCCTGGCCGGGAGGTGCGGCGCGGACCTTGAGCGCTTCTTTGCCGAGGTCGCCCTCAGCGTCGAGGTTGACCAGTGGGACCCCAGGGCCGAGCGGGTGTCCCTTCTCAGCCTGCACGCGGCCAAGGGTCTCGAGTTCAGGGTGGTGTTCATTGTGGGATGCGAGGACGGGGTGCTGCCCCTGCGCTGGAGCGCCGGGAGCGACGATCTGCCCGAGGAGCGCAGGGTCTTTTACGTGGGCATGACCAGGGCCAGGGAGAGGCTGATACTCTCGCACGCGGCAAAGCGGCTGTGGCGCGGCAAAGTGAGGCCCATGCAGCCCTCGCCCTTTCTGCGGGACATCGAGGAGAAGCTGATCGAGCGCGGCAAGTCAAAAGCAAGGGGAAAAAAGAGGAAGCCTGACGCCGAGCAGATGGACCTGTTCTGAGGCAAAAATCAAGATTCAGTTCACGAAGGCTGCTGCAGGCTCTCCGCCCAGTCGAGTTCCTGCAGGAAGCGCTCTATAAATGCCCTGGGCGTGGTCTTTGCGATGGTTTGCTTCACTTGTTCACTCACCGGCATATTGTCCAGGTCGGCGTATATGTCCTTCAACGCCCCCATGCCCGCGGGGTGGTCGGAGCCGTACATGACCCGGCGGCAATGCTCCTCAATTTCCCGGACCAAGACGTCCTTTATGTCCTTCCTGCCGGCCATGGCGACTGCAAAGGGCTCGAACTCGGGCCGGAAGCATGAGAGCACGTTGGTGGCGTCAAGGTAGAGGTCCGGATACTCATCCTGCATCTGGAAGGCCCACTCCAGCTCGGGGAAGGCCATGTGCACGAAAACGAAGCACAAGCGCGGGAACCGGGCGAGCAGGCCCTCCAGCTCTGACACCGGCATCTTCAGTTGATAGAATTCCTCGAACCCGGTGTGCAGCATCACCGGCCGGCCGGCCTCCTGCATGGCGCCGTAGAGCGGGTCCATGCGAGTGTCCCACGGGTCGAACCCCTGCACAAAGGGGTGGAACTTGAAGCCAGCAAATCCGTCTTCAATCGCTCTCTCAGCCAGGCGGGCCTTGTCGGAAGTGTCCTGGTGCAGGCTGGCAAAGGGTATGGCGCCTGGCGTCTTCCGGCAGAACTCGATGTTCCAGAGGTTCAGCGGCCCGGTCTCCTCATCCTTCAATGGGTAGACCAGGTTGAAGAAATGGGAGGCCCCGCATCGGCGCAGGTCTTCAACCACCCCATCCGCTGTAATGTCAGGGTCCACCGGATGGTCCGGGTACCCCCTTTTGATCCAGCGCATGAGCCCGCGGAGCCTTCTCTCCGGGAGCGCGTGCACGTGCGAGTCTATCCTAATCACTTCCTCTTTACTGCCATGCTCCATAACAGCCCGCTTGATACAATACTGCTCAGGCGCCTGTGATCTCCCTGAAGTTCCCGGACATGATCCCGTCCTCTTTGTCTTTTGGCAAAGATAGCCTGGAGATCATGTCCAGGTGGGGGGCGAGGTCCAGCCTGTCGTCCTTGTGATGGAAGTAGGGGCCGTCCGAGCCGAACACGCACTTTTCCGCGCCGGCCTTCTCGACGGCCATGCTTGCGATCACGGGGTCCACGTACGCGGTGCTTGACAGGTCCACGTACACGTTCTTCTTCCCGCGGGCATACTCGCACACCGCTTCCTGGTACGGCACGCCGGCGTGCGCGTATACGACCTTGAGCTCGGGGAACTCCTCTGGCAGGAGCTTGAATTCGCCCTTCTCGCCCGTGCCCAGGTGCAAGAGCATGGCAAGCCCTTTCTCTTTTGCCAGGGCCGCTGCGTCAACCAGTCTTGACACCTCGTAGTTGTGCCAGAAGGGATGGGTCTTGACCCCGATCATGCCCGGGATGCCGGCAAGTCGCTCGACCTCGGCCACCGGGTCAGCCGGCCCGGCCGGGTTTACGAATATCCAGCCGCAGAACCTGTCCGGGTTGTTCCTGACCGCTTTTGCCACCGGGTCGTTGTCAGGCTGCTCTTTCACCTCGTAGCGCTTGCCGCCCAGGTCAACCGTGCCGTCGTCCTTGACCCAGCTCGCGTACATGGCCCGGGCGCCGTTACTGAGGATTCCGCTCCTGCTTACGAGAGCCTTCCTGAAGAGCGGGGTGCCGAAGCGGGCGAAGAAAGTCATCTCAAGGTCCTCGTTCAGGGCCGGGATCAAGGCCGTCCTCTGGATGCCGAACCCGTCCATGCTGGCTATGAGACCGGGCACGGACACTATGCTCTCGTCGAAATGACAGTGGCAGTCTATGCTCATCTTAAAAGCCCTCCCCTTGCCATAATAATACAAAGACAGCGTCCGTATCACAAGAGCACGACCGCATGTGGCCCTCACTCCTTGGTATGCGCCGCCCTTTTTGACAAACACATAAGCCGCGGAATATTATCAGCCCGTGGAACAAGCCCGATTTCATGCCCGGATACAACCAAAGCAAGGAGGGGGATGATGGGACCCGGAAAAAATTCCCTGGTAACCTTCACGTCAATGCTTGTGCTTGCTTTTATTTGCCAGTGTCACGTGCCCGACATCGAGCGCTTTGACCCGGTCTCGGGCGAGCTCACGGGCATTGGGGTGCAGGAGCGGGTAAGCGTGGTGCGCGATAAAAACGGGATCGTGCACATAAGCGCCGAGAACGACCGGGACCTGTTCCTGGCCATTGGCTTTTCCATGGCCCAGGACAGGTTCGTCCAGATGGACGAGTACCGCAGGGCCGGCGCGGGCGAGCTCTCGGCGCTGTTCGGCTCTCCCCTGAAGTACAAGGGCATTGACCTGCCCCATCTCGACATAGCTTTGCGCACCTTCGGGTTCGGGGAGGAGGCCGAGGAGGGGGTGGCCTCGCTCGACCCGGAGAGCAGGAAGCTTTTGCAGGCATTTGTAGACGGCATAAACTTATACCTCGAACACGGCGGCCACACCCTGGCCATATACAAGGCCCTGGACACCGAGCCCGAGCCCTGGACAATGGAGGACTGCTTTGTGACCAGCGGGATCATGGGCCTTTCAATGACCTTCGGCTCCATGTTCGAGGAGTACTACCTGGAACGCATACGCATCGAGCTTGGCGAGGATGCCCGGGACCTGTTCGTGCAGCGCTACCCTGAAGACGCCCCCGTAATCACCAGCGACCGGCTGCACTCCTCGCTCGCGCCTTCCCCCTTACGGTCCATGGGCTCGAACAACTGGGCGCTCTCGGGCGAGCGGTCCGAGTCCGGCATGCCGCTCCTTTGCAACGACCCGCACGTGCCTCACTCGACCATACCCACCTTCTGGTGGCACTGCCACCTGTCCAGCCCGGGCTTCGAGGTCCAGGGCATGATGTTCGCCGGTCTCCCCTGCTTCGGGGCCGCTTTCAACGGAGGGCTGGGCTGGGCCCTGACCAACGTGGGCGCGGACTACATTGACCTGTGGCGGGAGAGGCTGAACCCGGAGGACCCGGACCAGTACCTGGCTGACGGCGAGTGGAAGGAATTCGATAAGGTCCCGGGCAAGGTGCAGGTAAAGGGCAAGGCCCCGGTCGAGTACACCATGCGGCTGTCCAGGCACGGGGTGGTCATTGACCAGGAGCTGCTGGGCTGGAAGGTGCACAGCGCCGAGGGCGAGGTGCTGGCCATGCGCTACGTTGACATGGACATGGCAAGGTTCTTCAAGGGGTACCAGGACATGGCCCGTGCACAGGACTTCGAGCAGTGGCTTAAAGGGGCAAAGGACATGGCCTGGGGGCCGTTCGCCTGGAACCACGTCTACGCGGACGCGGATGGCAACATCGCTTACTGGACCACAGGCCACATACCCGTCCGGCCGGACAACCAGGGCCGCTTCCCCAGGAAGGGATGGGAAAAAGATCAGCAGTGGCGGGGCTGGGTGCCCTTCGAGGACAACCCCCACCTGGTGAACCCGGACAAGGGGTACCTGGTCACGGCCAACAACAGGGTCGAGGAGCCGGGGTATCCATACTACATAGCATCGAGCTACTCTGACCCCAGCAGGGCCGCGACCATCTCCGAGCTGATCGAGGCAAAGCAAAAGCACGACGCCTCGGACATGCAGCGCATCCAGTACAACGTGTCGGTCTACAAAGCGAGGCGTCTGGCGCCGCTCATACTCTCGGACCTGAAAGGCGTAAAGGGCCGGTGTCTTAAAAAGGCCGCGGAGATTATCGAGGAGTGGCGGGGACAAGGTTACGTGGCGGACGCGGACTCGCGCGGGACATGCGTTTTCGAGGTGTTCATGAACAAGCTGCCGGGCGAGGTGTTCGAGGACGAGCTTGGCGATGGGCTGATGACCGGGGCCGGCCAGGCCGGACTCCTCGGGCACGGGCTTGCAAATGTCATTGACAATCCAGAAAGCCCCTGGTTCGACGACAAGTCCACAAAACGGGTGGAGACGAGGGAGGACATCACCAGGCGGGCCATGAAAAAGGCCATGCGCTACCTTTACAGGAACCTGGGGCCCTGGCCCAGGAAGTGGGAGTGGGGGAAACTCTCCAGGATATGGATCTCCCCGTCTTTCTTCCCCATACCCGGGTTTACCAGGGAGGCCTCCAGGGGTCCGTGGCCGCTGCCTGGCACTGGCAAGACCGTGCGGGCCGCGGGACAAATATTCCTGGGGCCGCTCGGGTTCTACGGCATGGTGGGGCCGAGCACCCACGTCATTGTGGACTTTGAAGACCCGGGGCGGGCCCTGTTCAACACCACCGCGGGCATGTCCGAGAACGAGCGCGGCGGCAGGTACGACAACCTCATGCCGGCGTGGATAAACGGAGAGTACAGGGTTATGAGCATGGACGAACAAGATTACAGGCAAGGCATGATGGGAGAGCTGTTGCTGGCGCCGTGACGGCGGCATCCGGGTGTTTGCGTTCCCGCCGATGCCGGCACGAGGCTTCGATTTGATCAATTTGACTCGCAAGGCCGCTTTGATATACTTTTCCTAAAACCAGAGGCGCTGATTTATGAGAGTGGTGGCTATAATTCCAGCCCGTTACTCCTCGAAAAGATTTCCCGGCAAAGTAGTTGTCCCCGTAGCAGGAAAGCCCATGATACAGAGGGTGTGGGAGAGGACCGGCCAGGCGACTTTGATAGACGAGGTGGTGGTGGCCACCGACGACGAGCGGGTGCAGGACACGGTGGCCGGCTTCGGTGGCAAGGCCATCATCACCTCGCCCGAGCACAGGAGCGGGACCGAGCGCTCGGCCGCGGCCTCGGAGCTGCTGGAGGCCGAGGTCGTGGTCAACGTGCAGGGAGACGAGCCGCTCATAAACCCCGAGAGCCTGGACCTGGTGGTAAGGCCCTTGAACGAAGACCAGTCGCTTGCAATGGCCACCCTCAAGCACCCCCTGGACTCTTACCATTCATTCATGAACCAAAACGTGGTCAAGGTGGTGTGCGACGAGCAGGATAACGCTATATACTTCTCCAGGGCCCCGCTGCCCTTCTTCCGCGACAATGAAGAGCTGATGGAGCGCTGGCAAAAGGAGGGAAAGAGGCCGGCCGGGCTCGATCCCGTGCCCATGAAGCACATCGGGGTGTACGCCTACAGGAGGGACTTTCTCCAGGCCATAGCCCGCATGCCGACCGCGGACATAGAGAAGGCGGAGAGGCTGGAGCAGCTTCGGGTGCTGGCCTGGGGGTTCAAGCTAAGGGTGGTGAGCACCCCCCACGACTCCATCAGCATTGACGTGCCAGGGGACGTGGAAAAGGTCGAGGCCATCATAGCGAAACAGGAGCGGGTGACGAGGAATGCCTGAAAAGAAGAGACGGACCAAGTTCATTTTCGTGACCGGGGGCGTGGTGTCCAGCCTGGGAAAGGGGCTCTCCTCCGCGTGCATAGGAGCACTCTTGGAGTCCCGAAACCTCAAGGTCACCCTGTCCAAGCTGGACCCCTACATAAACGTTGACCCCGGGACCATGAACCCGTTCCAGCACGGGGAGGTCTTCGTAACCGACGACGGCGCCGAGACCGACCTGGACCTGGGCCACTACGAGAGGTTCACCCGGGCCCGGCTCACCCAGAAGAACAACTGCACCACCGGGCAGATATACGAATCCGTCATTGCAAGGGAGAGGAAGGGCGGGTACCTGGGGCAGACCATACAGGTCATACCCCACATAACCGAGGAGATAAAAAGACGCATCAAGGAGGGGGCCGGCGAGGCTGACATAGCCATAGTGGAGATCGGGGGCACGGTGGGCGACATCGAGAGCCTTCCGTTTTTGGAGGCCATCCGCCAGTTCAAGTTCGACGTGGGGCCCGAGCACTGCTGCTACGTGCACGTGACCCTGGTGCCGTTCATAAACGCCGCGGGCGAGCTCAAGACCAAGCCCACCCAGCACAGCGTCAACAAGCTCCAGGAGATCGGCATCAGGCCGGACGTTCTCATCTGCCGCACCGAGCACCCCCTGTGCCCCGAGCTCAAGGAGAAGATATCGCTCTTCTGCAACGTGAGGGCCTCGCACGTGATCGCGGCCCGGGACGCGGACTCCATATACGAGCTCCCCATCCTGCTGCACGAGGAGGGCCTGGACTCGCGGATCGTGGACGTGCTGGGGATATGGACCGGCGAGCCCAGGCTGGCCGAGTGGGAGAGGATTGCAAGGCTGGCCAAACAGCCGCGCGACTCCATAAAGATAGCCATAGTGGGCAAGTACACCGAGCTTACCGAGTCCTACAAGAGCCTGAACGAGGCGCTTATACACGGCGGCATAGCGAACAACTGCCGTGTGAACCTCGACTTCGTGGACTCGGAGAAGCTGGAGCAGGGCAAGGGTGCAAAGGAGCTCCTGGCAAAATGCAACGGGGTGCTGGTGCCGGGAGGGTTCGGACAGCGCGGCACCGAGGGCAAGATAGCCGCGGTGCAGTACGCGCGCGAGCACAAGATACCATACTTCGGCATCTGCCTGGGAATGCAGCTTGCCACCATCGAGTTCGCCAGGAACGCGGCCGGGCTCGGAGGGGCCAACTCCACCGAGTTCGACCCCCACACCCCCCACCCGGTCATACACCTCATGGAGGAGCAGGAGTACATCGAGCAGCTCGGGGGAACCATGAGGCTGGGAGCATGGGACTGCACACTGGAGAAAGCATCACACGCGGTAAAGGCCTACGGGCGGACAGACATATCAGAGCGGCACCGCCACCGATACGAGTTCAACAATGACTACAAGGACAAACTCACCAAGAAGGGGCTCAAGCTCACCGGGTTCACGCCCGACGGGCTCCTGGTCGAGATAGTGGAGCTGGACAAGAGGAAGCACCCATGGTTTTTGGGATGCCAGTTCCACCCCGAGTTCAAGTCCAGGCCATGGGACCCCCACCCCCTGTTCCGCGAGTTCATACGGGCGGCGAAGAATTACAAGCACGGAAAATCAAGGTCCGCGCCGGCGAAAAAGCAAAAAACCAAAAGCGCCGCCAAGAAAAAACGCTGATGTCAATCCCCCGCACCAGAGAGGTCAACGCGGGACCGGTCGTAATAGGAGGCTCGGCAAGGTCCGTGCTCATAGCCGGCCCCTGCGTGATCGAGTCCCCGGACCTTGTCATGCGCACCGGCGAGAAGATAAAGGAGATCACCGACAGGCTCGGCATCCCCTGGATACTGAAGTCCAGCTTTGACAAGGCCAACCGCTCCAGCATCGAGTCCTTCCGCGGCCCCGGACTGGAAGAGGGCCTTGCAATTCTCTCGCACGCCCGCAAGGAGCTTGATGTGCCGGTGACCACCGACGTGCACTCGGTCGAGCAGGTGGAACCTGTGGCCGAAGTGGCCGACCTGGTGCAGTTACCCGCGCTCCTGTGCAGGCAGACGGACCTTTTGCTGGCCGCGGGCAAGGCCGGCAAGCCGGTGAACATAAAGAAGGGACAGTTCATGGCGCCCGAGGACATGGCCCTGGCGGCGCAAAAGGTTACGAGCACAGGCAACCAAGACGTGCTCATAACCGAGCGGGGCACAAGCTTCGGCTACCGCAACCTGGTCGCGGACATGAGGTCTTTAGCCATCATCAGGGAGGCGGGGTACCCGGTGGTGTTCGACGCCACACACTCGATCCAGCTACCCGCGGCAATGGGCAAGGCATCGGGCGGCAGGCGAGGGCTCGCGCCGGTCCTTGCCAGGGCCGCGGCCGCCGCGGGCGTGGACGCGCTCTTCATGGAGGTCCATCCCTCCCCGGATGATGCGCTCTGCGACGGGCCAAACTCGCTGCCCCTCTCGGGCCTGGAGGAGGTTTTAAAGGTGGTGATGCAGATTGACAAAGCGGTCAAGGGCGGACAAGATTAAGTTGTCAGTTGTCAATTGAAATAATGCAGTTTTGAATTAGAATTTATATAAAGCTGATACATTCGGCCGATGGGAGGTATTGAGATGAAATGGCGCGTGGTGCTGGAAAGAGACCCTGAAACAGGTGAATGGGCGGCGTGGTGCCCGGAACTGCCCGGGTGCACGTCTGCGGGAGCTTCCAAGCAGGAAGCAATGGAAAACATCAAGGAAGCCATTCAGCTATACCTCGAGCCTTCGCCGATAAACCTCGAGGAAGGAGCGGTCACGGCCGAGGTCGTTGTTGGATGACGCCTCGCATCAGCCGAGTGACCGCGAGGGAGGTCGAAAGCCTTCTGCGGCGCTACGGCTTCGAGATGATCTCACAAAAAGGCAGCCATAGAAAATGGCGCCACCCTGGTTCCGGTCTCCAGGTGATCGTTCCTTGGCACAGTGGAAAGCAGCTACCGGTGGGGACCATCAGGAATATTATGTTGAATGCCGAAATTCCAGAAAAAGAATGGAAATACTGAGAGGCTTTTTATCAGCCAGCTCTTTTTCGTTTTTTAAGGCATCGAATGACATGGCAGAGCTTTTCAATGTCCCTGGATAGTGCAAAGAAGGTCCTCACGGTCGAGGCCAAGGCCGTGGCCGGGCTTGCCGGCCGCATCGGCCCCGAGTTCGTGCGGGCCCTGGACCTCATCCTCGCCTGCCGGGGCAAGGTTATCGTGGCCGGGATGGGAAAGTCCGGGATCATAGCAAGGAAGATCGCCGCCACCCTCGCAAGCACGGGCACACCCGCTTTCTTCGTGCATCCCGCGGAGGGCGTCCACGGCGACGTGGGCATGGTCTCGCGCCAGGACGCGGTTATACTGGTCTCCAACAGCGGCGAGACCGAGGAGCTTTCCGCGCTCATGCCCGTGTTCAAGCGGCTGGGTGTGCCCGTCATCGGGCTGCTGGGCAACACGAAGTCAAGCCTTGCAAAGTCCATGGACGTGGTCCTGGACGTGGGGGTGTCCGAGGAGGCCTGCCCGCACCAGCTCACACCCACTGCAAGCACCGCCGCGGCCATGGCAATGGGCGACGCCCTGGCAATCGCCCTGTTCGAGAAGCGCGGGTTCAGCGAGGACGACTTCGCCATGCTCCATCCCGCGGGCACGCTCGGAAAGAAGATGCTCCTGCTGGTCGAAGACATCATGCACACTGGCGACGAGCTGCCGGTGGTATCGCCCGATGCCGCCTTCAAGGAGGTGATCTTCGAGATGAGCTCAAAGATGCTGGGCCACGCCGCGGTCATCGAAAACGGCAAGGTCATAGGCGTGATCACGGACGGGGACCTTAGAAGGGCCATGGAAAAGGAAGCCGACCTTCTGAAGATGACCGCGCGCCATATCATGAGCAAAAATCCCAGGTGGACCCGGCCGGAGGAGCTGGCCGCAGCAGCCCTGAAGATGATGGAGCGACACTCCATTACAGGACTGCTGGTGTGCGACGACCATGATGGAAAGAACATGACCGGGTTCATTCACCTGCACGACCTTTTAAGGGCCGGGGTGGTGTAGAACAATGAGAAAGGGGTGGCTCCTGACCTCGATAGTGATGGGCCTCTTCGGCGCCGGCGCCGGCGTCGCCGTTTTCTTCGCCGCGGCCCTGGTAACCGAGGGCCTTTTCATACCCGTGGCCGCCGGGTTCGGGGCGCTGCTCCTCTCCGACCTGGTCCTGTTCGTGATGATATACCCCGGGCTGTTCCAGGAGGGTGTAAAAAAGTAGATGGACACAAACAATGAAAAGATTGACCAGATCTTACGGCGGATCTTAAACAATTTCGACGCGGAGAAAATCATCCTTTTCGGTTCTCATGCCAAAGGGCGGGAACAAAAGGACAGCGATGTGGACCTTCTTGTGATCATGGATGTATCGGGCTCAAAACGCAAGATAGCGACAGAGATTGATTTCTCTCTTTTGGGAGTTGACGTTCCCGTGGATGTGATCGTGACCACGACCGAAGAAGTGGAGAGATATAAAGATATTATAGGTACACTCATATACTCGGCGGTCCGGGAAGGAAAGGTCTTATATGAACGACGAGCAGCATGATTTAATTGAAATCGTACAACAATGGATACAAAAAGCGGAGAATGATATCCGCACTGCAAAGCATACACTTACATTGAAGGAACACTGCCCCTTCGAGATCGTATGTTTCCACGCCCAGCAATGCTCTGAAAAATATTTGAAGGCCCTCCTTGTATCGCGGCAAATAGAATTTCCTAAAACACACGATCTTCGAGTATTGATACAACTGGTTCCCTCGGATATCAAGCTTAATCTGGAATTGAGACGCGTATTCAGCCTGAACCGTTATGCCATAGAAACTCGCTATCCTGACTCTTTTGAGACTATCACCAGGGAAGAAGCCGAAGAAGCGGTGAGTATTGCTCAAGAGGTGAGGAAGGCAGTCAGGTCTTTTCTCCCGTATAAACTGACAAGAGACTAACACCTGCACGACCTTTTAAGGGCCGGGGTGGTGTAGAACAATGAGAAAGGGGTGGCTCCTGACCTCGATAGTGATGGGCCTCTTCGGCGCCGGCGCCGGCGTCGCCGTTTTCTTCGCCGCGGCCCTGGTAACCGAGGGCCTTTTCATACCCGTGGCCGCCGGGTTCGGGGCGCTGCTCCTCTCCGACCTGGTCCTGTTCGTGATGATATACCCCCGGCTGTTCCAGGCAGGTGAAAAGAAGTAAATCTCCACAAACAGCGAAAAGATTGACCAGATCGTGCCAAGGCCCGCCAGGGGCAGGTTGTCACCGCCTCCTCTTGCCCATGATTACCACGTCCCGTAGCGCCTCCTCGCTCCTTGCCGCCATCCACCTTTTCTCGAAGTCCGGGGCCATGGCGATCTGCGCGATGGCCGCCAGTGCCCGGAGGTGGAAGTTGCGCTCGTCCCTGGAGCCAACCAGCACGAACAGGGCGTGCACCGGCTCCTCCACGCACGAGAACTCGATGCCCTGCCGCGAGCGGGCCAGCAGCAGCTCGAAGGTTCGCTCGCCCGGCACGATGATATGGGGTATGGCGAGCCCGGGGCTGATGACCGTGCAAGAGTCCCTCTCCCGCTCGAGCAAAAGCTCCAGCAACACCCCCTTGTCCGCTCCCAGCTTGTCCGCGAGCTCTTTTGCCGCCAGCTCCAAGAACTCCTCCGCGGACAGGGCCTCATCCAGGTCCAGCACGATGCAGCGCTCGATCAGCCGGTCGAACTTGTCCTTCTGGATGTCGTCCCGCTCGTGGATGATCTCTTTTAGTTCCTGCTCCAGTGAGTGTGTGGTCAGCTCCCTGGCCGTGACCCTCTCGACAACGTGCAGTAGCGCGTACTCCCTGCTTGCCCTGATCCTGCCGTAGAACCAGTAGAGGAACAGGCCGGCGGCGATTGCGGACGAGCATATGGCAACCGTCTCCAGGCCGATCTCGAACAGCAGGAACCCGTAACCGATGACCCCGATGATCTGCACCCAGGGGTAGAGGGGCGCGCGGAAGCTCGGCTGGTAGTTCATCAGCCTGCTCTCGCGCATGATCACGTTTGCCAGACATGAGAATGCGTATGTGAGGATGAGCACGCTGGACGCGGCCTTTACTATCAGCTCCAGGTCGAGGAACAGGGCCCCGGTTATGAAAAGCCCGGTCACCAGGAGGGAGTAATGCGGGGTCTGGAACCTCTGGTTCAGGCGGCTGAGGAAACCCGGCAGCATCTGGTCGCGGCTGAGAGCCAAAGGATACCGCGAGGCCCCCATGACCCCGGCGTTGGTCGCGGAGATGAAACCGAGGACGGCGACCACGCTCAGGAGCGCCTTGCCGCGCGGCCCCATTATGGCCTCGGCCCCGTCGGACACGGGTCTTAAGCTCTCTGCCAGCTCGGATGGACCCGACACCCCGATGGTCACGAAGATGACGAGCGTGTACACGGCGACCACGACCAGCAGGGAGAGAATCATTCCCCGCGGCAGCACCCGGCCAGGGTCCTTGACCTCCTCGGCAAGGCTGGCTATCTTCAAGAGCCCGCCGTAGGATACGAATACGAAACCCGCGGTCGAGACTATTGCCGCGACCCCCCCGGGAGCGAACGGGTCGAAATGCGGTATGCTGCTAGCGGGAAGGCCCCGGACCGCGTAGAGCACCAGGGCGGAGATTATGACCAGCACCAGCACCACCTGCACCCTGCCGGCCTCCTTGACGCCCACGATATTAACAAGTATGAAAAACGCGCACAGCAGCGCGGCAATGAGGTGCATGTCCACGCTGAAGAGCAGCCGCGCGAAGATGGCCATGCCCATGAGCTCGAACGCGCTTTTAAAGGCGAGCGCCAGGAAGGTTATCAGCCCGTACACCGTGCCCACCGCGGCCCCCATGCTCCGGGTCACGTAGAAGTAGGCGCCCCCGGCCTTGGGCATGGAGGAGGCCAGCTCCGCCTGGCTGAGCACACCGGCCCCGGCCAGCAGGGCGGCCAACAGATATGACACCAGCACCGCGGGGCCGGCCCGGGCGAAGGCCAGGCCGGGCAGTATGAAAATCCCCGAGCTCATCATGGCCCCGGTGGTGATGCAGAACACGTCGAGCAGGGAAAGCTCTTTTTTAAGCTTCATGTCTTCTTAAACTTTAACACAGCTTTGGCGGCCAGGCATGCGAGAACAGGAAAAAGGCGCCTTTGTCCCGAATATGCTTGTGTCTCTCGCAAAGGCGGGCAACAGGCACATAGCTACGTGTGCGACCGAAGGGAGCGGGTGAGAGATAAAGGCGTAAAGGGCCACCACGTTGTGCAGCATGCGCCTGTGAGCTTCAGTCTCCCATACGGCTAAGAATCGGTGTGGGCCGCCCGGCATGGACCTTGTGAATTTGCCCGGCTCATGGGAGAGCTTGTCAATCTCCCTGGACCAGCTCCGATGCTTTTTGATAGTACTCCCTGTACTTTTCGTTTGCGGGGTTTATGCGCAGGGCCCTTGCAATGGCTTGCAGGGCCTTTGCCTGCTTCCCCAGCCTCTTGTAGCACATTCCCAGGTTGAAGTGGTACTCTGCGAAGCCGGGATACAGCTTGGTCGCCTTTTTGAAGTATTCGCTTGCCCGGGCGTACTTCTCCCTTCGGAAGAGTGCGGAGCCGTATATGTTGTAGGCCTTTGCGCTGCGGGGGTTTTTCTCCATCATGGTCTTTGCGGTTTGCATGGCCTCTTCATACCTCCCGGTGGCCACGTAGACCGCCCCCAGGTTGTAGTATGCCTCGTCGAACCCCGGGTGCACCCTGATGATCCTCTTCAGTATCCTCTCGGTCTTCTTGTAGTCGTTCATGCTGAAGTGCCAGGTCGCCAGGATGTTCATCACCCTCCGGTTCCGGGGTTCTCCTTCCAGCAGCTCCTCCATTATGGCCACGGCCTTTTCCGGCCGGCCCCTGCTTTTCATCGCCACCGCTTCCCTCATGCGTGAGAGCACCTCGGTCTTGTCCTTGGGGTCCGGCATGGCGTTGGAAGGCCGCTCGCCCTGTCCCCCGGTGAATAGATACCCCAGGCTGGCCAGGCTCTCCCTTGTCTCGCGGTCCATTGGCCGGGCGCCTCCCTTTAAAGCGTTCTCGGCAAGGAGCTTCCTCTGCCTCTCCAGGGTCTTCTTCATGGCCTCGGCCCGGCCCCGGTTTTGCTCGTAGACGTTCTCCGTCTCGCCGGGGTCGGCTGCGAGGTCGTACAGCTCGGGCCTGGGGGCCTCCACGTACTTGAACCCCTGATGCCGCACGGCCCGGAGCGGGCTCCAGCCGAAGTTGTTCCACGGGGCCTCGGTCTCCATGACCACTGGCGCCTGCTCCCACCCTTCGGTCTCATTGTAGATCAGCGGCAGCAGGGACCTGCCCTGCATCTTTTCTGGGACCTCGATGCCGAGGGCAGCAAGTACAGTGGGCGCCACGTCCATGAGGCTCACCGTGCGCTCCACCCTGCGCCCCTCTGGCACCGCCCCGGGCAGTGACACCACCAGAGGCACGTGCATGGTGGAGTCATAGAGGAACACCGCGTGGGTGGGCTCGGCGTGCTCCATCAGCCCTTCCCCGTGGTCTGACGTAAGTATGAGCAGTGTTTTTTCTCGCAGGCCGTTATTATCGAGGGCGGCCATCACCCTCGAAAGCTCGTGGTCCACGTATGCGATCTCGGCGTCGTAGGGGTGCCCTGCGGCCTGCCTGAACCGCTCGGGGGCCTCGTACTCGGCATGCGGGTCGAAGTAATGCACCCACAGCATCCACCGCTTGTCCTTGTTTTCCTCGATCCACTCGACCGCCCGGTCCGAGGTCTCGGTGGCCGGCATCTCCCTGTATCCCACGCCTTCATCCCCTCCCGTGGAGAGCATGTCGTCAAAATGGTCGAACCCCTGGTCGAGCCCGAACTGGCGCTGCACCACAAAGGCGGACACCACCGCGGCGGTTGAAAAGCCCTGGCCTTGCAGGGCCTCGGCAAGGGTGAGGGCCTCCCCCGGGAGCGCATAAAGTCCGTTGTCCATGACGTTGTGGTGCGCGGGATGGGTCCCGGTCATGATGGTGGCGTGAGAGGGCAGGGTGATGGGCTGGAGCGCAAAAGCGGAGCTGAACAAGACGCCCTGGTCCGCGATCGAGTCCATCACCGGGGTTTGCGCCGGCCCGTACCCGTAGCAGCCCAGGCGGTCGGCGCGGCACGTGTCCACCGTGACCAGGAGGATGTTCAGTTTGTCCCGCACCCGCAGGAGGTCCGCGCTTTGGGCCCGGGTAAGAAAAGAGTAGGCCCCCCAGCCTGCCAGTGCCAGGGCAAGGACCGAAAGGGCTGCGAGAGCGGGCTTCTTCCACGAGCGCGGCGCAAGCTTGCCCTCCTCCACCAGGACCGCGCGCACCTCGGCCGGGCTGAGCCCCAGCTCCGCGGAAAGCTGTTTTATCCCCCTGCCCGGATACCCGCGGAGGATGGCCTTCCTCTTCTTGTTGGATACGGACATATAAAAAGATTCTAGAACATCGGGCCGAGGCTGGCAACGACGTTGAGCCGACCGATCGGCGGCCCCTGGAAATCTGCTCCCGGCTGTGGTAAAAGCATGAGCAGGAAAGACGGGTGGATAGATGAGCGTTCAAGTCAGAAAGCACATCGGGGTGATGCCTCCGCACCAGACAAAGCACAGGAGGTTCATCGAGGATTTCCAGGGCGCGGTCACATCGAGCGCAAGGATCATCCCCCGCACGCGGTTTTACAACATCTCTTTTGAGAGGCTCCTCTACCTTTCCGAAAAAGGGTTTGCCTATGACGTGGTTATATGTTCGAGGATGAAGGACCACTCCGACCCGAGGAGGAACAACATCATCACCGCGGCATACGAGCTGAGGAACAGGCTCGGCCTGGACACGGTGTTCGTGGTGTCGTTCAACGCGCTCCTGGCCGAGGTCAGGGGGCTTGACCCCAAGGTGGAGGAGCGCTACATCTCCATCCTGGTCGAGCACGGGCAGGACCCGCAGAAAAGTGGCATCCACGGGATCATCTATACCACCTCCACTGACCCCACCTTCCTGGTGAGCATAGTGGCCGACGTGCTGGACAACCCGGGCACCTACCTTGCCATCGAACAGGTGCACAGGATCGAGACCCAGGCGCACTTCTTGAACCACCCGCCCGGGCATACCCAGTACGGCATAGGGCAGTAGCTTCCAGATTTTTCCACCACAAAGACACTACAAAGAAGGAGATTTTTTTAAAACTTGGTGCCCTTGGCTTTGTGGTTAATGCACAATAAGTCAGCCCCATGCGAAAAAGGGCGGGATTGCTCCCGCCCCTTCTCGAATTATAAGTGACCTTGCGGCCCTTTATTCCCTCCTTCTTGCTTGAAGACGGGGAAAAAAGCGGCTTAGTAGCTTATTGGACCGGTCGGCAGCCCGCACCCGCCGTCGCTGGTCCACTCCTGCGCCGAGGTGTCAACCGTGACAACGGCGGAGCACGGCATGCTGGAAGCGTCCATCCCGTTCACCGTGACGTCGCTGCCGCTGATCGTATAGGTGACCGCGTCTCCGCTGCCGGTGACGTACATGTGGATGGTCATGTTCAAAGTAGAAGATGGATACCCTGACACCTCGCTTTCAAAGTTGTCATAGGTGACGTCGTAGAAGGGGGCGTCAGCGTCCACGGAGATGGTCCCGTTCATAGTGACTTCATAGCCGCCCTCGGTGGTGGTGCAGTCGGTGAAGACCATGTCGTAGGAGAAGTCGGTTTCCGAGGACGCGGTGCAGTCCTGCACGCTCACGCTTCCGCCGTCGGGGCATATGGCGCTGCTGTCAACCCCGGCCTCTATTTCGGTGCATACGCCCGCCTGGGCCGAGGTGATCATGGCGCCCGCATCAAGATCCGCCACAAGGCCGCTCACGTTGGACTGGTTCACCTGTGCAGTGGGAGTGCCGCTCGTGAGCTCACTCATGGAAGGGGTGTTGCTGCCGCTGCCGCCGCCGCCGCAATCGCTGTCCTCTCCGTCCGTATACCCGTCGCAGTCGTTGTCAATGCCGTCGTCGCAGACCTCCGAGGCGCCGGGGTTTACGCTTGCATCGAAGTCGTCGCAGTCCACTTCAGTGCCGCAGCCTGCTTTGTCATAGTAGCCGTCGGCGTCGGCATCATAACAGGGGGCCCCAAGGCATACCACCGGGATTTCCTCGCATGAACTGTCTATTATGCATTTTAAAGTATCAGAATCCTCTACACCGGCCTCTTTGCATCCCTGCACGCAAGAGTTATAGTCCGCAGTGCCAGTTATCTCCAGCAACCCGCATTCCTCCAGCTTGGCGCACGCGTTTTCACAGGTGTATTGGTCTCCGTCATCGTCGTCGCTGTCTCCGCATGCCATGAAGATAACCCCCGCGGCGAAAAGCAGCACAACAAGCATTGCAATCATTTTCTTTAATTTCATTTCTTCTTCCTCCTTTATTCTCTGTTCTTTGTAGACTTTAAATCACTCCGCGATGGTTAATTACTACATACACCGCTCTTCCTCCCTTGCCTTTATGTCCAGGCCTGTCCATTTCTCTGCGCTTTCGAGTAGATGCCTTGTTTTTGTATAATCGCTCCATTCCTATAGCACCTTTTGCAAAATCGTTCAAATGCTCGACCCGAAATGCATGGCGCCCGGTCTGGGTGCGCCGTTGCTGACACCGACTTTTTTTACAGCCCCTTCATCACCCTGGTGCACCTCGGGCATATTGCCGGGTGCTCGGGGTCTATGCCGGTCTCCTGCGAGTAAACCCAGCAGCGCTCGCACTTCTCGCCTTTCGCTCTTTTTATTTCGATAAGTTCCCCTTCAGGGGAATAACCGGATGCTGTTATCGGCTCCTCAGTTTTACTTCCTACTATATTCTTATGCTTTAGATCTTGTTGGGGGACCGTTTTTAGCTCAATGTTTGAAACGCGGAACATATGCTTTAATTCTTCTCCTCCAGAAGCCTTCAGGTAATCCTCCATCTTTTTCAAGAATTTAAACTCTTCATCGTCCTCAGCTTTTTTAATAACCAAATCAGCATCGTTGGGATGTCCTATCATTTTATCTTTCTGGGCCATGTCAAGGTATTGGTTCACTACATATTGTATGTTAAATAAAACCCTGAATTTCTCCTCCAGCTCTTCGTCGAGCAAACTATCGTCCGGCTCCGGGAAGTTTAGGCAATGCACGGACTTTGCCTTGTCATCCCCGGGCAGGTGGTCGTAGACCTCCTCCGCGGTGTAGGCCAGCACCGGGGCCATGAGCCGCAGCACTGCGTCCAGGGCCAGCCAGATAGCGGTCTGGGCGCTCCTCCTCTGCCCGGACCCCTCGGGCTCGCAGTAGAGCCTGTCCCGGGCCAGGTCGAAGTAGAGCGCGGACAGGTCCACCGCGCAGAGCTGGTTCAGCCCGTGGTAGATCAGGTGGAACTCGTTGCGCTCGTAAGCATCCAGCGCCCTGCGCTTGAAGCCCTCGACCCTGGAGAGCATCCATTGGTCCAATGGCAGGAGCTCGCCCACCGGCAGGGCGTGCTTTTCATGGTCGAAGCCCGAGAGGTTCCCGAGCATGTAGCGCAGTGTGTTCCTCACCTTGCGGTAGGTCTGGCTGATGCCCGAGAGTATCTGGCGGGAGACCCTGATGTCGTTCCTGAAGTTCTCGGACGCGGTCCACATCCTGAGAACCTCCGCCCCGAACTCCTCTAACAGCTTTTCCATGGGTATGTAGTTTCCCGAAGATTTCGAGTACTTCTTGCCCTCGGCGTCCACGGTGTAGCCGTGGGTGAGCACCTGGCGGTAAGGGGCCTGTCCCCTGGTGCCCACCGCGCACAAGAGGCTGGAGTGGAACCAGCCCCGGTGCTGGTCCGAGCCCTCCAGGTACATGTCGCAGGGCGAGCCCAGGTAGTCCCGGGCCTCGCACACGCATGCGAAGCTCACGCCCGAGTCGAACCACACGTCGAGGATATTGGGGTCCTTGTCAAAGTCGCGGCCTCCGCAGCCCGGGCAGGTCTTGCCCTCGGGCAGGAGCTCATCCGATGACATGGTGTACCATGCGCTTGCGCCCTGCTCCTCGAAGATGTCCGCCACGTGCAGGACCACCTCGTGGTCCAGGAGCGCCTCTCCGCAGTCTTTGCACAGGAAGGCGATGATGGGCACGCCCCACACCCTCTGCCTTGAAAGGCACCAGTCCGGCCGGTTCTCCACCATGCCGAAGATGCGCTCCTCACCCCATGCCGGGTCCCACTTCGTTTTCCTGATCTCCTGGAGCGCCTTTTCACGCAGCCCGTTCATTTCCATGCTGAGGAACCACTGGGGCGTGGCCCTGCTTATGACCGGCTCCTTGCGGGTTGAGCCGTCCGGCTTCTCGTGGGGCCTCCAGCAATAGGGGTAGTCGTGCTCGAGCTCGCCGGCGTGCATGAGGCGGCCGAGCTCGCGGAGCTTTTCCACCACCTTTTCGTTTGCGTCGAACACGAACTCGCCTGCGAAGAACTCGACCTCCTCGCTGAACCTGCCGGCCTCGTCCACCGGCGAGTAGATAGGCATGCCGTACTTCAGCCCGGTCTCGTAGTCCTCCCTGCCGTGGCCCGGAGCGGTGTGCACGCACCCGGTGCCGGCCTCCAAAGTCACGTAGTCCGCAAGCACCACCACCGAGTCGCGGCCGTATAACGGATGCCCGGTGACCTGTCCCTCGAGCTCCGCTCCGGTAAACCTCTCAACCACCTTCGCCCCTTCCATGCCAGTCGCGGCAAAGGTGTGGTTTGCAAGTCCCTCGGCCATTACGTACACCGATCCCTGCCAGGCCGCGGCCACGTAGTCGAACTCCGGGTGCACGGCTATGGCAAGGTTTCCGGGAATGGTCCAGGGCGTGGTGGTCCAGATGACGAAGTATACAGGGCCGTGCTCGGATGCTATCTTTTGAAGCCTGCCCCTTGACTCCCCCTCCCCGCTCTTGTCCGCCAGCCAGGGGAAACGCACGTAGATGCTGGGCGAGGTCTCGCTCTGGTACTCGAGCTCTGCCTCGGCCAGCGCGGTCTTGTGGAAGGGGCACCACCACACCGGCCGGTCAGCGCGGTAGACCGAGCCGGCCGCTACGAACTTTGCGAACTCCCGGGCTATGTTGGCCTCGTATGCGAAGTCCATGGTCACGTAAGGGTTGTCCCACTCGCCCAGGACCAGCATGCGCTTGAACTCCTCCCTCTGCACCCTTATGAACCTGTCCGCGTACTCGCGGCACAGCCTCCTCTTCTCCTCGGGGGGCGTGGTCTCTTTTTTCTCTCCCAGCATAACGTCCACCTGGTGCTCGATGGGCAGGCCGTGGCAGTCCCACCCGGGCACGTAGGGGGCCTTGTGCCCGGACATGGCCCTGCTCTTCACTATCATATCTTTAAGTATTTTGTTCATGGCCGTGCCCAGGTGTATGCTGCCGTTGGCGTAAGGGGGCCCGTCGTGCAGCACCCACTTGGGGTCGCGCTCGTGTGCCTGGAGCACCGCCTGGTACACATTCTCCCGCTGCCATCTCTCCACCATCCCGGGCTCGTTCTCGTGGAGCTTTGCCTTCATGGGGAAATCGGTCTTGGGAAGGTTCAAAGTGTCCTTGTAATCCATCTTGCTCATTTTTTTCCTCTGTTTCTATGTCGCGAAAAGGGTTATAAAGACTGGAAGGCGAGGATGCGGCCTTCGACCCGCGTTGCTTCACGGTCCTGTTCGAATGGTGTGCGGGCGGAAACTCCCGCCCGCCGGGGCGCCTCCATGTGGTGCATATCTCATACTTTGGCTATTGTATACAGGCAATGCCCGGGTGTCAACGAGGTTTTTTCACCCGGGATTATTTTGCGATAGAAAACGCTTGCCCGGAGAAAGGCTCTATGATAGCTTTAGACTATGACTGACTGCCCGCAGCGATTGATCGCGGGCCGGGCAGGGAGGATAAAATGGATCGCGTACCCCCGCACCAGATCGAGGCCGAGCAGGCGGTGCTCTCCGCGGTGCTCCTTGAGAACGACGCCCTGGTGACGGCCATGGAGATACTGGAGCCCGACGACTTTTACCTGGACTCGCACCGGGTGCTCTTCACGGCCATGCAGGAGATGTTCGAGAGGGGGACCCCGGTTGACCTGGTCACCCTGATTGACCACCTCCAGGCCACGGCCCGGCTGGAGCCGGTGGGAGGCCCGGCCGCGGTGTCGGTGCTCGCCGGAAGGGTGTCCACCGCTGCCAACGTGGGCTACTGGGCCGGCATAGTAAAGGACAAGTCGCTGCTTAGGAGGATCATAACCGAGTCCACGGCCCTGGTCACCGAGGCCTATGGCGAGCCCGAGGACGTGGAGTCTTTCCTTGACAGGGCGGAGAACAAGGTCCTGGAGATAGCCACCCGGCAGACCACCACCACCTACCAGCCCATAAAGCAGGTGGTCTATGAAAGCTTCAAGATCATTGACGAGCTGGACAAGCGCAGGGGCAGTCTCACCGGCGTGCCCTCGGGCTTTTCCGACCTGGACGAGCTGACCTCCGGGTTCCAGAAGAGCGAGCTCATACTTCTCGCGGGAAGGCCCTCCACCGGCAAGACCGCGCTGGCCCTCAACTTCATGCGCCACGCCGCGGTGAACGCGGACAAGAACGTGGCCTTCTTCTCCCTGGAGATGGCCGCGAACCAGCTAGTCATACGGATGATATGCTCGGAGTCGGACATCAGCACTGACAGGCTCAAGCTCGGCAACTTCAAGAAGGACCAGTACCGCAAGCTCACCAACGCGGCCAACACCATCTCCCAGGCCGACATCTTTATCGAGGACAGCGCAAGCCTTTCCGTGCTGGAGCTGAAAGCCAAGGCCAGGAGGATCATGTCGGAGAGCGGCCTTGACATGGTGATAGTGGACTACCTCCAGCTCCTGGGCGGCACCGGCAGCAAGCGCAGCCGCGACTCGCGCGAGCAGGAGATCTCGGAGATTTCCAGGGGCCTGAAGGCCATGGCAAAGGAGCTGGACATACCGGTGCTGGCTCTCAGCCAGTTGAACCGGGCCCCGGAGACCAGGGAGGGCGGAGACCCGAGGCTGTCCGACCTGAGAGAGTCGGGCGCGCTGGAGCAGGACGCGGACGTGGTCATGCTGCTTCACAGGCCGGGCCTGAAAAAGAAGAAGGATGAGGGCAAGCAGGCCGAGGACACCCATACCATACTGAAGATCGAAAAGCAGAGGAACGGGCCCACCGGCCGGGTGGACCTCACATTCTTAAAGGAGTACACCAGGTTCGAGCCCTACCAGGGGCGGTACGACGAGTCCTTTGCACCGGAAGTGTCCACGTAATGGAGGTCACCGGAACGGGAGCGCCTGGCCGGGTGTCTGATACTGGCGGGAGACCGTGCCGGACTAAATGGCGATGATTGAGATTCGAGGCGGAAAGAGGAAAGCTCTTTGTTGTTTATGGCTCAGCATCCTGGCGCTGATGCTTGGTTTTATTTGTCCGGCCGGGGCCGCGGAAGCGGAGGAGTACGAGTTCATAGTGATAAAGAAGGCCCGCCAGCGGGTGCGTGTGGCTGTTCCCGGTTTCCGTGAGGTGGCCGATTATCCCCCTGAGGCTGATGTGCTTGAGAGGACCACCAGAAAGATGCGCGACACGGTGGAGCTTGTTGGCCTTTTCACTCTCATCCAGGATGAGGCTTATCCCCGGCCGGTGGTGGAGAGCGAGGGCGAGAACTTCGGGGCATGGAGGCTCATAAACGCGGGCCTGTTGATCCGGGGCGAGGCGGCCCTTCTGGAGGAAGACCGCTACCAGTTGGAGCTCCGCTGCTTTGACGTGCGACAAAGGGAGATGGTGCTGGGCAAGAGGTACACCGGCAAAGGAGACCTCATGAACCGGATGGTGCTCCGCTTCGTGGACGAGCTCATAGGGTGGCTCACCGCAAGGAAAGGGACCCTTGACGCCAGGATAGCCTACGTGAGCGACATCTCCGGCAGGAACGAGATACACGTCATGGACACCGACGGCATGCACGACTACGCCATGACCGGCAACCGCACCCTCAACCTCTCACCATGCTTCTCGCCCAACGGCCGCTACCTGGTCTACACCGGGTACCGCGCACGGAACCCGGACCTTTACATCGCCGACATCAAGGAGAACAAGGTGTGGAAGTTCATGAGCGGCGAGGGGCTGAACATATCCCCCGAGTTCAGCCCCGACGGGAGCATGATAGCATTCGCCAGCCAGAGGGGCGGCTTCAACCTGGACATATACGTGTTGAACGCCAGGACCAGGAAAACCACCAGGGTCACCTACGCTTCATCCGAAGAGCTCTCACCCACATGGTCGCCGGACTCGAAGATGCTGGCCTTCGTGTCCAACCGCACCGGGACCCCGCAGATTTACCTCCTGGACGTCTCCAGGGGGGCCGAGAGCCGGAAGAACCGTGCAGCCAGGCTCACATACGAAGGAGATTACAACGCCTCCCCGTCGTGGTCCCCGGACGGAAGGTGGATAGCATACACCGGAAGGGTGGGCGGACAGTTCGACCTGTTCCTCATTGACATGGGAGGATCGGAAAAGCCCATAAAGAGGCTCACCGCAACACCGGCCAACGAGGAGACCCCGGCCTGGTCACCGGACTCCCTTTTTCTCACCTACTCTTCCAATAAGCACGGCACCTATGATATATATCTTATGAGCGTTTACGGCGGAAAGCCCAAAAGGATAACCCGCACCAGTGCCAAGGAGCGCATGCCCACCTGGTCAAAGAGGGTGGAGCCTGAAAAAGGAGGACAGATAAAATGAAAAAGTGTCAAGTCTGCTGGCCGGTGGTTACAGGAATACTTGTGCTGGGACTCCTGGCCGGATGCGGCAGGGAGGCCAAGGAGCGCATCGAGGATGCCAAGCAGGCGGTGGAACAGGCGCGAAAAGCCGAGGCCCCCGAGTACGCCTCCGACGAGTTCCGCTCCGCGGAGGAGAGCCTGCTCCTGGCCCAGAAGCAATACGATGACAGGAGCTTTGAAGAGGCCGAGGTCTCCGCGGGCATAGCCGAGACCAGGGCAGTGGAGGCCAGGGAAAAGGCCATGGCCCAGAAGGCGAAAGCGGAGATAGAAGAGGAAAAGGAAGAGGTGAAAGAAGAGCTTGCATACAACGTGTCCAGCCTCTTCGGCGAGACCCAGATACGCGAGCCCTCGGAAGAGGAGCAGGCAAGGGTGGCCCTGCACGACGTGCATTTTTCCTTCGACTCCTCGGAGGTCTCCAAGGCGGCCAGGGGCGTGCTGGCGCTCAACGCCGAGTGGATGAAGGAGCATCCGTCAATAAAGGTCGAGATCGAGGGACACTGCGACGAGCGCGGAACAGAGGAGTACAACCTGGCCCTGGGGGCCCGCCGGGCCAAGAAGGTATACGACTACATGTTATCTCTCGGGGTCAGCGCCTCCAGAATGCGCACCATAAGCTACGGCGAGTCCGTGCCCCTGGACCCCGCGCACAACGAGACGGCATGGGCGAAGAACAGGAGGGCCCACTTCGCGGTGATGGAGTAGCCCGCTTCGAAAAGAACTGTATCACGCAGAGGCGCAGAGAACGCAAAGAATTAAAATTTTAGCGCCTTTGCGTCTTTGCGTGATACTAATTGATGAATTCACACCCCGGCCCCTGCGTCCTCCGTCTGCACAGTCTGCCCGCTCTCCGGCTTCGAGCCCTTGGAGACCTTTTTCACCTTGAAGGACGCGCCTTTCGAGACCCGGTAGGCAATGCCCACCCTTTTATCCGCTCCCTGCGGGCCGGGCACCGCTTTTATTGTCAGCTCGGCCGCGGGCATGTCCTCACACCCCTGCTGGAATATCTTCACCTTGATCCTGTCACCGTTACCTCCAATTGCGATCCTCCCCTTTAGGTACGCGCCCCCGTTGGCCTTTGGCGCCATGTCCTCGGAAGAGACCGCGTCCGAGTCCGCAAGTATCTTTATGCACGGCTCCGGGCCCTGCATTTCCCGGTCTTCCACCGCTGCCGGGTTCCACTCCGAGCCCGCGGTCCCTTGCCCGCTTACTGCCTCGCATGCAGGCCGCTTCTCACCACCGTCCACAAACGGCCCGTTCATCATGGCCTCTGTGTACATGGCCACCAGGTCCACGTCCCCGGAGAGGTCTTCCTCCTCCTCGGGCCTGGCCGGCTTTGGCAGCTCCATGTGCACCTTTTCGCCCGCGGCCGCTCCGGCCAGAACCGCGGCGCCCTTGGCCACCGCCTCCTCCGGGTTTATGGAGCAGTCCGGAGGCCGTCCAATGGCCTGCTCCAGCCTCTCGCGCACCAGTGGCACCCGGGTCATGCCCCCCACCAGTAACACGTTATCCAGTTCATCCATGCATACGCCGGACTCGGACACCGCCTGCTTGAAGCTCTCCACCGTCCTCTCCACCAGGGGGGATGCCATGGACTCGAAATCCTCACGGCTTATCACCGAGTCCACGTCGGCGTTCTGGTCAACGTCAGGGAAGGGCGCGGGCACCCGGACCCTTGCCGAGTCCTTCTCGCTTAGCTCGATCTTCGCCTGCTCCGCTGCCATCTTCACCCTGAGGTGCGCTATCTTGTCGTTGTAGACGCTTATCTTGTGGCTGCGCTTGAACTCCTTTTCAACCCGGTCAACCAGCATGTTGTCGAAGTCCTCGCCGCCCAGCCATGCGGCCCCTTTGCGGGAGAGCAGCTTGTAGGTCCCCTTCTCAATCCGCAGCACGGACACGTCAAAGGTGCCCCCGCCCAGGTCGAACACCGCAATGGTCTGCCCAGCGTTCTTGTGGTACCCCCATGATACGGCCGCGGCAGTGGGCTCATGCACGAAGCGCACCAATTCAAGGCCGGCCTTTTCCGCGGCCCTACTGGTGGCCTCGCGCTGGGACCGGTTGAAAGTGCCGGGAACGCTTATGACCGCGCGTTTCAACTTTTGCGAAAGGGTGTTCTCGGCCTGCCTTTTCACGCACTTGAGGATGAGCGCAGCCACGCACCCGGGACTGAACTCCCTGCCGCGGGAGCTCAGCAGCACCCGGCCGTCCCCGGAGCGCTCGACCCGGTACGAAAGCCTGGAGCGGGCCTCCTGAACGTTCGGGTCATCGAACCGCCGGCCTATCAGCCGCTTTGTGGCGTATATGGTGTTGTATGGGTCGGTCACCAGCTCGGACCGGGCCGGGTCCCCCACCAGCATCCTGCCGCTTTCCAACAGGTGCACGCAGCTCGGTATCACCGGGCTGCCGTGCGGTCCGGGAATCATGACCGGCCGGCCGTCTTGGACCACCGCGGCGCTGGTGGTCGAGGTCCCGAGATCAATGCCTACGTACTTTTCCATGCTTTATCTCTCCTTTTTAAGTGCCACCCAGGCACTCTCCGGGCTTTATTAAAAGCAAATACCGTGCCCGCGGACAGGGAAAGACAAAAGATGCTTAAATTCCTGATTTATTTGAAGCTTAAGACAGGAGGCAAGAAACTTTGAGAGTCACGTTCTCAAAATATGGAGAGACGAATTCTCTAAAGTAAGAAGGTCGCACAGAGACACAGAGCACAAAGAGATTTTTTAATTCCTCCTCCCACCCCTGTGTCCTCTGCGCCTCTGTGCGAATATTTTATTCCGTATCAGGGCTGCCCATACTGATGCCTTCCTGTTTACGTGCCCGGGCTACCTCGGCATGAGCGGCGGGGGCGAGACCGCGCGGTTTTCAACCATCCGTCCGTCCACTTTTATAAGCAGGGGGTTGTCCGCTATGTCCAGGAACTCCCTTAGCATCTCTTTGTCAAAGCTGCCGTTTTTATAGAAGTGAGGGGGGAAGTACCACTCGATCCTGAAGTCGTACTTGCCCGGCTTGACCGACTTCATCACCACCGTGGTCCTTGCGTACCCTATGCTGCCGGGCTCATCTTCCGGGGGGGAGCAAGCGTCTTTGTCGTCAATGTAGGTGAGGTGGTTCTCGGTCTGATCGAGCAGCGACTGGTCCACGGAGACCCTGATGATGAGGCTCCCCTGCGGCCCGGTTATCAAGTGCCACGGCGCCCAATGGTCCGGGATGCCCCTCTCCTTTTCGGTCATCCTCCCGTCAATGGTCACGCCCTGCATGCAGTTGGGGCTGTAAAAGCGCATGCCCCGCGCCTTCTCGTTCAGGTCGTAGCCGAACTCGATGCCGGCCCGGGTCATGATGTGCCTGGGGTTTATGGGTATGGTTATCCGCATGGGGGAGGCTATAACGCGGTCGTATGCGAACACGTCCGAGTATACGCGCGGGCCGTAAAGCCCCAGCGGCAGGGCCACCGTCATCCATTGCCTGCCGTAGCCGCGCACCTCGCCGCGGCGGAGCGACTCGATCCCTCCTGTCATGCTGGTCTCGTCGGCCTCGATCCTGATCATCCCGAAGAAGACCTCGGCAAACGCCCGCATCCTCTGGCCGTCAAGGATGTTGACGCCGGCGCCGCCCGCGGACTCGGGCACGCGGAAGCTCTCGTTCACCGCGGTCTTGTAATAGCGGCCGCGTATTTTGTTGACCATGCCTTCCACCTGGTAGCTCATGCCTTTCACTATAAAGGGGGTGTCAGGCTCCTTGTACGGGTCCCAGTGCTCAAGCACCACCGTGTCCGCTTCTTTGCGCTCGGGCGGGGCCTCCTGGAAATGCAACAGGTAGCAGTAGGACCTGCCGCGGTCATTGGGATCAACGAGCTCGAGCTCGATCCCGGATGCCGTTGGCCAGAGATCACGCGGCGCCCGGTCACCCGTGTCGCTTATTCGGAACACGAGGAAGTCGCGGGGGTCAAGGGTCCCGTTGGCTTCCTGCTTTCCCGCCTCCTTGCCCAGGTTGAAAACGAAGTCCCCGTTTTCGAGCCTCTCGTCGAACTGAAAGGGTATCTGAGCCATGGACCCCTCACGGTGCGCGTACAGCCGCATGCTCGCGAGGGAAAGACCGTGGAGACGGCTGAGAAGCTCTCCAGGGACCTGCACCGGGTCGTGTTCCCTTTCCATGCTGGAGGGGGTTATGTCCGCGCCTGAACCCCCGGCCGAGATAAAGATACAAAGGAGGGTCACCCAAAAGAGCGTTTTCAAGAGCTTCATGACTATGCTTTCACTGTAAGGAAATTTTTCTTGCACTGCAAAGCAACCGAGAACTTTGGACAAAAGCCCCTGCCGGGTTATATTGTGTACTCGGGAAAGGTGCGCCTCCCGCTCGGACCAGGCGCCCGGGCATTGCCGTTCGCACAACTGTAGCAAAGGAGGAGTTGCCCATGAAAGAGTTTTTCCCGTTTGTTAAAAAGGCGGCCTACGAAGGGCCGGAATCGGACAACCCCTTCGCCTTCAAGCACTACAACCCAGAAGAGGAGGTCCTTGGAAAGACCATGGCCGAGCACCTGCGCTTTGCCGCCTGCTTCTGGCACACCTTCAAAAGCACGGGACCTGACCTGTTCGGCCCCGGAACCATGATACGCGAGTGGGACGGGCCGGATGATCCCATGGAGGCCGCGGAGCTGTGCATGCAGGCCGCGTTCGAGTTCTTCCATAAGCTGTCAGTCCCATTCTGGTGCTTCCACGACCGTGACATCGCGCCCGAGGCCGACACCCTGGCCGAGACCAACAAGCGCCTGGACAAGATGACCCGGCTTGCAGGGGACCTGCAAAAGGACACCGGCGTAAAGCTCCTGTGGGGCACGGCCAACCTGTTCTCGCATCGCCGCTACATGGCAGGGGCGGCCACAAACCCCTCCCCGCAAATTTTCGCGTATGCCGCGGCCCAGGTTAAAAAGGCCATGGACGTAACAAATGAGCTGGGAGGGGAGGGCTACGTGTTCTGGGGAGGCAGGGAAGGGTACGAGACCCTGCTCAACACCGACATGAAAAGGGAGCTCGACCACATGGCCGCATTCCTCAAAATGGCGGCTGACTACAAGCAAAGAATCGGGTTCAAGGGACAGCTCATGATCGAGCCCAAGCCAAAGGAGCCCACAAAGCACCAGTACGACTTCGACGCCGGCAACGTGTACGCGTTCCTCCTTGAGCACGGCTTTGAAAAGGAATTCAAGCTCAATATCGAGGCGAACCACGCCACCCTGGCAGGGCACGACTTCCAGCACGAGCTCGAGTTCTGCGCGGCCCGCGGAATACTGGGATCGGTGGACGCCAACCGGGGAGACCTTCTCCTGGGATGGGACACTGACCAGTTCCCCACCGACGTCAGGGAGACCACCCTGGCCATGTATACCATCTTGAAAGCGGGAGGGTTCGAGAACGGCGGGCTCAACTTCGACGCCCACGTTCGCCGCCAGTCAATAGACCCCGAGGACCTCTTCCACGCGCACATAGGCGCCATGGACGCCTTTGCACGCGGTCTCAAAAACGCGGCCGCGATGGTCCGCGACCGGAAGCTGGAGAGCTTTATACAGGAGCGGTATGCAGGATGGGACACGGGGCTGGGCGCGCGGATAGAGAGCGGGAACATGGACCTCGAGCGGCTCGAGGCCCATGCACTGGAGCACCGCGAGCCCGAGGTGCAAAGCGGAAGGCAGGAGATGCTGGAGAACGTTTTGAACGGCTACACCTGGAGCAGATAAGCGCCCGGGGGGGTGGATTAAAGATAGAATTCTTATGCAGGCTCGCCTGATGGACAGAAGACAGTTCATAAAGATCGCGGAAACGGGGGTGGTTATGTTGGCTGTTTCAAATCGGACTTACGCGGCAATGTCCGGCATGGGCCGGGAGGAGATCGAAAAGCGGGTGGAGGAGCTGCTCTCCAGGATGAGCCTGGAGGAGAAGATAGAGCAGATGTCCGGGCAGGGAAGCCTCATAAAGATGATCCGGGACTACAGCGCCCAGACCTACAACTCGGGAGAGAACCAGAGGCTCGGCATCCCGGCCATCAGGTTCACCGACGGGCCGCGAGGGGTGATGCTCAACCGGTCCACCTGCTTCCCCTGCCCATCGGCAAGGGGCGCCACCTGGGACGTCGAGCTCGAAGAGAGAGTGGGAGAGGTGATCGGGTACGAGTCCAGGGCACAGGGGGCAAACTTCTTCGGCGGGGTGTGCATAAACCTGCTCCGTCACCCGGGATGGGGCCGGGCCCAGGAGACCTACGGCGAGGACCCCCACCTCCTCGGAGAGATGGGATCGGCCATGGTACGGGGCGCGCAAAAGCACGTGATGGCATGCGCAAAGCACTTCTCGGCAAACAGCATCGAGGACTCCAGGTTCTACGTGGACGTGAGGATGGACGAGCGAACCCTGCGCGAGGTCTACCTCCCCCACTTCAAGAGGTGCGTTGACCAGGGGGCCGCGGCCATCATGAGCGCGTACAACGACGTGAACGGACACCTGTGCAGCCAGAACCCGCATCTGCTCCGCGACATCTTAAAGGGCGACTGGGGCTTCGAGGGGATAGTGGTCTCGGACTTCGTCTTTGGGGTGAAAAACGCCGCGGCCGCGGCAAACGCCGGCCTGGACATCGAGATGCCGTGCACCAGGCACTTCGGCAGGAGGCTGAAAAGAGCGGTCAGGTCAGGGAAAGTGCAAGAGAGCGTTATTGACGAGGCGGTCACCAGGGTCCTCAGGATGAAGATGAGGTTCGGGCTGTTCGAGGAGGCAAAGCCCTGCGATGAATCAAAGGTGGCCTGCAAGGAGCATACGGAGCTCGCATTGGAGGCCGCCAGAAAGAGCATCGTGCTCCTGAAGAACAGGGACCGGCTGCTGCCGCTCGACCGCGGGCGGGTCAAGAAGCTCGCGGTCATCGGCAGGCTCGCGGACATGAGGAACCTGGGCGACAAGGGCTCTTCAAACGTGACGCCGCCGTACGCGGTCACCCCCCTCGAGGGCATAAGATCGAAAGCGAGCCGAGATGCACAAGTCGTATATGAAGACGGCAAGGACGTGGAAGCGGCAAAGAGTGCAGCCAAAGGGGCCGACGTTGCGGTGGTGGTCGCAGGTCTCACCTTCAAAGACGAGGGCGAAGGCGGGAGCATAATGGGGTTCAGGCTGCCCATGGGAGGCGACCGCGAGGAGCTCGGACTGCGAGGGCACGACCAGGAACTCATAAACGCGGTGGCAGGCGAGAACCCGCGTTGCATAGTGGTGCTGGAGGGAGGCTCGGCAATCACCATGGAGTCGTGGAAAGATGGCGTGCCGGCCATACTGATGGCATGGTACCCGGGAATGGAAGGAGGCGCCGCGATCGCGGAGATTATCTTCGGCGACGTGAACCCGTGCGCAAAGCTCCCCGTGTCCATCCCCAGGTCCGAGGACCAGCTCGTCGAGTTCGACACCAGGTCAAAGGAAGTCCAGTACGGCTTCCTGCACGGCTACAGGCACCTGGAGAAAAACGGGCTGGAGCCGGCGCTCCCCTTCGGGTTCGGGCTCTCCTACACAGAGTACGGGTACGCCAACCTGCGCCTCGAGGATAAAGACGTCGGCAGGGGCGGAAAAGTGAAGGCGAGCGTTGACGTCTTCAACAAGGGACAGAGAGCCGGGGAAGAGGTCGTGCAGTTGTACGTAGGGTGCAAGGACTCGAAGGTCATGCGCGCGCCAAAGGTGCTGAAAGGCTTTGCAAGGGTCTCCTTGGGGCCGGGCCAGACCGGGACCGTAACCATCGAGCTGCCCGTATCCGAGCTTGCATATTACAACCGGGACGCGGGAGAATGGCAGGTCGAGGAGACAGAATACATTGTGTACGCCGGGCCCAGCTCCAGGGACCAGGAACTCCTGAGCGAGGGCTTCGAGGTGAAAGGGGACTGAGCTTTTTTAAAACACGATGTCACGAAGGGCACAAAGAATAAGAAGAAGAAAAGAGATATGTTCTTTGCCGCTTTCATCCTCAGTGCTAAAAACCTGTCAAAGCTTTGATTAGAGCTACGGCCTGAAGCCCATGTCTGCCCGTCTGCGTGCGGCAGAACGCCCGCACAGGGGTAGCCTGTACGCACGGGCAGGCCGCCGCGAAATACCCCGTCCCTTTTTGTGCAATTCGTGCCCTTCGTGGACAAGAAATCTGTCAACTTGATTTGGACAGGATTCCAGGGCTTTTTCGGAAATTCCCATATTTTTGTCAAGCTTGACTTTATTTTAAAGAAAATGAATACAGCCGCTTGCAAATTTTTGTAAGCCCGGGCTTAAATTTAAGGTCGTTTTTCGTAAAGCCGGGGTTGGCGGAACTGCAACACTTTTACTATGGGTGAGAGGGGAGTTTTTTTAAGACCACAAAGAC
>CAZYTX010000025.1:0-53726 GCA_964650485.1 uncultured bacterium
TTGGCTTGGCGCGGCAGGCAGGCGCCCACACAGCAAGCTGTGTGGGTTACCCGTTTGGACCTTACCCGTCCCGGTCGTTTCAGGGCGGAGCCGGCGCCGTATGCACGGGCAGACGCGGGCGTATTTTTGCGTTTACACGGGTATACGGCGCCGTTTACCCGTGGAAACAGTGCCGTACACAGGGGTATACGAAAAATCGAGCCGTGGTTTACACCCGGAGGGTGAAGTATTTGATTATATTGATGTTTGAATCAACAAAAATTTCCGCGGCCGGCATCCTTGAGCTGCCGGGTCAAGGCGCCAGGAGGGAATTTTTCGGACATCGGGGTTATAATACCTTCTGTATGGACCTTACTGTCGTAGTGCCTGCGTTCAACGAGCAGGGGAGGATACAAAGGGCGCTGGAGCATATAAATGCGTATTTCCAGGGGTCGGGGCTCTCCTACGAGGTGCTGGTGGTTGACGACGGGTCAACCGATTCCACCTTGCAGGTCTCCGAGCAGTGGTCCCGGTCGAGATCCCTTGCGGGGATCCGGGCCATCCGCATCCCCCACCAGGGCAAGGGGGCCGCGGTCCAGGCGGGAGTGGAGGCCGCGGCCGGGAAGTGGATACTGATGACCGACGCCGACCTGTCAACGCCCCTGTCGGAATGGCCAAAGCTGAAGAGCGAGCTCGAGCAGGGGGCCAAGCTGGCTATTGGTTCAAGGCAGGCCGCGGGCGCAAAGATCGAGCTTCGGCAGCCAAGGCTGAGGCAGGAGCTTGGCAAGGGTTTTGGAACACTGGTGGGGGCCCTTTTCCCCGTAGGCGTGTCCGACAGCCAGTGCGGGTTCAAGGCATTTGCTGCACAGGCGGCAAAAGATCTCTTTAGCGGGCTTAAGGCCAGGGGTTACTGCTTTGACGTGGAGATAATCTTGAAGGCCCGGGCAAAGGACATGGAGATAAGTGAGGTCCCGGTGAGATGGAAGAACCACCCTGACTCCAGGGTCAAGGTATGGAAGGACTGGCCGGGCATAGTCCGCGATCTCCTGCTCATAAGAAAGGAGATGCGTAACTCGCAGCAAGAACACCAGCACGGAGCCCGGAAATGAAGGCGGCCTTGGTCTTCCCCCGCACCAGGTATCCAACCGGTGACCCTCCCCTGGGCGTGGCCTACCTTGCAGCGGCCATGCGAGAGAGGACCGGGCAGGCGCCCGCGGTGATAGACACCACCTTCCAGTCACACCCTTTCAAGTATATCGAGCAGGAACTCTCCCGGGAGCGCTTCGACCTGGTCGGAATCTCCGCCATGGTGACCATGGCGAAAGACGCAATGGAAGCGGCCAGGATCGCAAAGAGGATGAACCCGGCGTGCATGGTGGTGATGGGCGGTCCGCACCCCACCACCCTGCCGGGGGAGGTGCTGGAGGAGCCTGCAGTTGACGCGGTGTGCATGGGAGAGGGAGAGCGCACCTTTGCCGAGCTGGTGGAGAGGGGCGAGGTGGCCGGTGTGGCCGGGCTCTTCCTCCGTGACAATGACAACGGGGTCATAAGAGGCGAGCAGCGCGAGATGATAAATGACCTTGACGAGCTGCCCTTCCCCGCGCTCGATCTCCTGCCCATGGAGGACTACATGAGGCACTGGTTTCAGTTAGACTCCATCGCACCCGGCATCAAGGGCACTTCCGTGCTTGCCACCAGGGGGTGCCCTTTCCGCTGCGCCTATTGCCAGCCGGTGCTGGACAAGCTCTTCGGCAGGGGTTTTCGCAAGCGCTCGCCGGGAAACGTGGTGCTTGAGCTCGAGCAGAGGAAAAGGTGGATGGGCATCAGCGGCTTCGTTTTCGCGGACGACACCTTTGTGGCTGACAGGAATTGGGTGAAAAGCTTCTGCCTGGAACTCGAAAGCCGTGGTTTGAATCTCATCTGGGGGTGCAACGTTAGGGCGGACCTGGTTGACGAGGATCTGCTGGAGACGATGGCGCGTGCGGGCCTTGCAAAGGTCTACATTGGCATAGAGGTGTACGACGACGCCTGCCGCGACCGGGTGTTCAACAAGAAGCTCACTAGGGAGCAGGTGGAGAGGGCGGTGGAAGCGGCCCGCTCCCTGGGGATCAGGACCCAGGGGTACTTTATGCTGGGCGCGCCCGGCGAGACCAGGAAAGATATATGGAACACCCTGCGCTACTCGTGGCGGCTGCCGCTTGAGGAAGCGACCTACAACCTGACCACGCCCCTGCCGGGCACGTATCTCTTTAACGAGCACGCCGATAAGGTGTCGATCTCTGCCGACGAGATGGACTACTACAGGAGATACGCCTTCATGCCCGAGCAGGGAAAGACCGGGTCCTGGTTGAAGAGGATGCAGGTTTTGGCCTACTTAGTTTTTTATCTGCGACCGGGGAGACTCTTCAGGCTCGCGGCTGACCTCTTTAAAAAGGACGGGCCGGAAAGGCTGGGAAGCAAGCTGAGGCGGGTCTTTTGAAGGACGATGAATACGAAAAGATGTACGCCGCGGAGAGCCGCTTCTGGTGGTTTGCCGGCAAGGGCTTCTTGGTAAGGGACTGGGCGTGGAGGTTTTCCGGAGACGGGCACGGCCTCGACGTGGGATGCGGCACCGGCATAAACCTGGATCGGCTCCAAGTACGCGGCGCCTGGACCGGGCTGGACTCGAACCGAAAGGCCCTGCGCTTCTGCGCCGGCAGGGGAAACAGCCGTCTGGTGGCAGGCAGGGCTGAGGAGCTCCCTTTTGCCGAGGGCTCGTTCGACTGCGCGGTGGCGCTCGACCTCTTCGAGCACCTGGAAGAAGACGCGGCCGCGGCCAGGGAGACATGCAGGGTGCTACGGCCGGGAGGGACCATGATCGCCACGGTCCCGGCCCATCCCGCGCTGTGGGGAGTGCATGACCTGGCAATGGGGCACGTTAGAAGGTACGATAAAAACATGTTGCGGGCGCTGCTCGAAGGCGCCGGCCTCGAAATCGAGAGGATCACCCATTTCATGGGACTCCTGTTCCCGGCAATGCTGGTTGTAAAGCTCTGGCAGAAGCGCTTCGGGAGCAGGACCCGGACCTTGTCCTATGAATGGCCCGGGTGTATCAACCGGGCCTTGCTTTGGGTTGTTGGGGTCGAGGTCAAGCTGTTGCAGAGGTTGGACATGCCCGCGGGGACCACGCTGGCCGCGGTTGCCAGGAAGCCGGGGCCTTAGACGGCGCGACGGCGCAACTGTTATTCTTCTTGATGCAATGGGATTATTCTTTGCTTTAATAACAACATTGCCGTGAACGAAAACAAGAAAAGAAAGTCGTTGCGTCTAAAGATTACAGGGAGGGTTTTGACATGGCCAAGCTTGGCATACTTCGCGAGTTCTTGCAGTTCATCAGGGAGGAGAAGGTGTGGTGGATTACGCCCATAGTGTTAGTGCTTTTGCTGCTTCTTGCTGTAATCCTGCTCACGGAGAGCTCCACCACGGTGATGCCCTTTATCTATACCATATTCTGATTTTCCGGCTTCAGCCGGGAGAAACAGCGGTGGCATAGTGTCCTGGACGGAGAAGTTCAAGTCTTTTTTATATGCGAGGCCTTGGCGCCTTCACACCTTGGCCCTGCTGGCTTTTATTGCCGGCACCACCATCGCCTTCATGATCGTCAACGTGGCCCACTTCACCTTTGACGACTACAGCGTGGTGGTTCTGAACCCCTCGATCCGCGATTTCAAGGGCCTGCCCACTGTTCTGTCCTCCGGACGGCCCATCCGCGGTCTTACCCTGATGCTGGACTACGCCCTGTTTGAGATGGACCCCAGGGGATACCACCTTCACAACTTCCTCTGGCATTTCCTTTCCACGGCCCTCTTGTACGCGCTTGTATACAGGATATCGGGCAGGGTGTTTATCTCGTTCGCGGCCGCCATGACCTTCGCTGTCCACCCGGTGCACGCGGAAGCGGTGATGGTTATCTCGCACCGGAAGGAGCTGCTGGCCCTGTGTTTCCTGCTCCTCTCCTACCACTCTTTCCTGTACCGGAACAGGGGCTTTTACCTTCCTCTCTTCTCTTGCGTAATCTTCTTCCTTCTGGGAGTGCTTTCAAAGCAGGTGGTGATAGTGCTGCCGCTTATTTTCGCCGTGCATGCATGGCTGGAGAAAGGGGGCGGTGCAAAGACCAGGGACGCCTGGCACGTGCTGGCCCCGGCCGCGATCGGGGCCCTGCTTGTCGCTGGGAGCCTGCTCGTGTCCGGGCCGGTTGTTCGCGACTTCAACCCCTTCGGCCTGGTCTCCCCCATTGACCTCCAGGACCAGGGATACGCCAGGGTTATGGCCACTTCCTTCGCGGTGTTCCCCAGGCACCTGCAATACCTCTTCACGCCCGTGCACATGAGCGCGGCGCCCAAGATCGAGATCTCGCAGTGGAGCGAACTCGATGCCTGGCTCGGACTCGCGGTCTTCTTCTTAGCCGCATACGCCGTGGTGCGCACGCGCAGGGACTTTATGCTCTCCCTGTCCCTGGCCTGGATACTCATAAACCTGGCGCCCATAATGAACTGGGTGCCCTCCAACGCCTTCTTCGCTGAGAGGTACCTCTACATTCCCTCGACAGGGGCGTGCCTTTTGATCGCCTGTCTTTGCGAGAAGCTCTACACAGAGAGGGGCGAGCTCTTCTCCAGCAGGTCCTACTGGGTGATCAGCTTCGTATTACTTCTCATGCTGTTGTTCCTCGTACTGAACCACCTCTTCGCCCACAGGATAAACGCGGTCTGGCCGCCCGCGGCCCTGTACCTGAATGACCGGGCAACCGCGGTGCTTTTTGCCTCGGCAATGGTGTCCCTGCCCGGGGCGGCCCTGATCTCGGGCGTCTGGTCGGCCGTGTCCGGCCGGTTATTTGAAAGGCGGGCCTGGCTCGAGTTCATGGTGGTGTACGCGGTGGTGGCCCTGGCCTTCATCGGGACCGCGGCGGCGGGCGAGGCCATACTCACCGGGCAGGTGGGCCTCCCCTACATGGACGCACAAATGAAGTTCACCAGGCTCGAGTCCTGGCTTTCAAGGCACGCCGCGCCCGGTCCCCGCGGCTCCGGCACAATGCCTTACCCTTATGGAGACCAGGCTGTGGAGGCCTGGAACCTGTTTTTTCACGCCTTTGGCACTCTATCCCTGTTCGTCTTCGCCCTGTCCAGGCTCTACAGGTGGGGAAGGATAAAAGGGTTTAACAAGGGGGTGGCGTGCCAGGTTCTTCTGCTGGTCGTTTTTAGCATGATGGTGGAAGCGGAGTTCCGCGCCGGGGACTGGTCTTCCGAACTCAGGCTGTGGAAGTCGGCGGTCATGGAAGACCCCGGGTCTTTGCTTGGCTGGAACAACCTTGGCAAGGCCTACATGGACCGGAGGCGCTTTGACCTTGCAGCCAGGGCTTTCGGGAAGGCCGCCGATCTTTACCCCGACAAGTCCAGGGTGCATGCCAACCTGGGCATGGCCCTGCTGGCGGAAGGTGACCTGGAGGGCTCGCTGAAAGCTTATAAAAAGGCCCTCAAGCTGAACCCCGCGGACATCCTCTCCAGGATGAACCTGGCCAATATCCTGGTCACTCTGGGTGAGCGGGAGGGTGGCACCGAGGGATGCAGAAAGGCCATACCTCACTACCTCGAGGTGATCGAAAGAGACCCGCGGTCGGCCCGGGCGCGCTACAACCTCGCTTTCTGCTACTACAGGCTGGGCGCCTTGCGAGAGGCCAGGAGCCAGCTTATAAAGTCGCTTTCCATAGACCCCGCGAGCAAAAAGAGCCGGGAGCTTCTCTCCAAGGTCAAGAGCGCCATGTCGGACGCGCGGCACTAGAGTTTGTTATCCTCTTCAAGCTGTGCTAAATTTTAGTATTTAACAAATTCTCACCCCGGCTCGGGGGTCCCCGGGTGCCGGTGCTCCGGTGTGGGACCGCGCTCCCGGCCGGGGGAGGAAAAAACCCGAAACAGGAGGACATGAAGGAAATGGCGGTAATAACCATGAAACAGCTTCTGGAGGCCGGGGTGCACTTCGGCCACCAGACCAAGCGCTGGAACCCCAAGATGAAGCCCTATATCTACGGGGCCAGGAACGGTATCTACATCATTGACCTGCAAAAGACGGTCAAGCTTTTCAAGGTGGCCCACCAGTTCATCCAGGAGGCGGTGGGCCGTGGTGAGGAGGTGTTGTTCGTCGGCACCAAGCGCCAGGCCGCGGACGCCATCCAGGAGGAGGCCGAGCGTTGCGGCATGCACTTCGTGAACAACCGCTGGCTTGGCGGGACCATCACCAACTTCAAGACGGTGCGCTCATCCGTGGACCGTCTCCGGCGCATCGAGCAGATGGCCGCTGAAGGCAGCCTGGACAAGCTCTCCAAGAAGGACGTTCTCAAGGTGCAGCGCATCTACACCAAGCTGGACAAGAACCTGGGCGGGATAAAGAACATGGACCGGCTGCCCGGGTGCCTGTTCGTGGTGGACTCGCGCAGGGAGAAGATAGCGGTGGCCGAGGCCAACAAGGCGGGGATACCGGTGGTTTCGGTGGTGGACACCAACTGCGATCCTGACCCCATAGACTACATCGTACCCGGAAACGACGACGCTATCAGGGCCATAAGGCTCTTCTCCGGAAAGGTGGCGGACGCGTGCATCGAGGGCAGGGAGTTGCACCAGAAGATGTTGCGCACCGAGCCCGAGGCCATGGAAACGGCTTCGGTGAGCCAGGCGGGAGAAGGCGAGAAGGGGCCGGTGGTGGAGCGAATAAGCGACCTCATAAGCGAGGAGATGGGCGAGGAAGCGGAGGAAGAGCGAGAGGAGCGGCCAGAAGAGGAGCGCGAAGAGGATATTGATGAGGCTTACCAGTATTCGTCCGAGGAGGATGAGGAGGATGAGGAGAGCGAAGAGCCCGAGGAGGAGTAGCCGCTCACAAATAAACCACAAGGGCTCATGGCCCTTATCATAACAAGGAGGATTTGGAATTGGAGATAACCGCGGACATGGTGAAAAGGCTGCGTGAGAAGACCGGCGCCGGGATGATGGATTGCAAGAAGGCCCTGGCGGACTCCGATGGAGACCTGGAAAAGGCAGTTGACATACTGAGGACCAAGGGACAGGCCACCTCGGAGAAGCGTGCGGGCAAGGCCGCCAACGAGGGTCTGATCGGGAGCTACGTGCACAAGCCGGGGGGCAAGATAGGGGTTATGGTGGAGATAAACTGCGAGACCGACTTCGTGGCCAGGACCGCGGAGTTCGAGAACTTCGCCAAGGAGATTGCAATGCACATCGCGGCCTCGAACCCGGGGTACGTGTCCAGGGAGGAGGTGCCGGAGGAAGTGACCGAGCGCGAGCGGGGCATCTACAGGCAGCAGGCTCTTGAGGCGGGCAAGCCGGAGAAAGTGGTCGACAAGATCGTCGAGGGAAAGCTTAACAAGTTCTACGCTGACATATGCCTTGTGGAGCAGCAGTTCATAAAGGACACCGACCGCACGGTGAGACAGATACTGGAAGAGCTTGTGGGCAAGCTGGGAGAGAAGATCGAGATCAGGCGCTTTGTAAGGTTCCAGGTGGGTGAGGAGCTGGAGAGTTGAACAAGGACCCGGTCTACCGCAGGGTGCTCTTGAAGCTCACCGGGGAGGCTTTCCAGGGCGAGCAGAAGTTCGGCATTGACCTGGACGCTGTAAAAAGCATCGCAAAGGAGATCGCCTCGGTGGCCGGGCTGGTGCAGGTGGCCATGGTGGTGGGAGCAGGAAACTTCTTCAGGGGGGTGCCGGCAAGCAAGCAGGGTCTTGACAGGGTGGTGGCCGACTACATGGGCATGCTGGCCACCATTCTCAACTCGGTGGCCTTGCAGGACGTGCTTGAGAAGGCCGACATACCCATCAGGGTGCTCTCCCCCATCGAGGTCCCCCAGATATGCGAGCCCTACATCAGGAGGAGGGCGCTCCGGCACCTGGAAAAGCAGAGGGTGGTGGTGTTCGCCGCGGGCACCGGGAACCCGTATTTCAGCACCGACATGGCCGCGGCGCTCCGGGCGGTGGAGATAGGGGCGGAGGCCATACTCAAGGCCACCAAGGTGGACGGTGTTTTCGACAGCGATCCCATGGAGAACCCGGAGGCGAAAAAGTACGACAAGCTCACCCACATGGAGGTCATCAACAAGAACCTGGGTGTAATGGACGCCACCGCTATATCTTTGTGTATGGACAACAACCTCCCTGTGGTGGTCTTCAACCTGCTAAAACAGGGAAACGTTAAGAGGGTGGTGATGGGAGAGCCCATTGGCACGAGGGTCGAGCAATAAAGGAGCAAGGCCATGGCGGAGATGGTTGACCTGGTGTTCGAGGAGCTTCAGGAGAACATCGAGAAGAACCTCGACAACCTGAAAAGGCAGCTCGCAAAGGTGAGGACAGGCCGGGCGTCCCTCAGCATACTCGATGACGTGCGAGCCGACTACTACGGGCAGCAGACCCCTGTGCGGCAGATGGCCAACGTGGCCATACCCGAGCCCCGGCTGATAGTGATCCAGCCCTATGACCCGTCGTTTCTCAAGGACATCGAGAAGGCGGTGGTGGCCGCGGACCTGGGGCTGAACCCGCAGAACGACGGCAAGGTCATAAGGCTCATCATACCCGAGCTGACCGAGGAGCGCAGGAAGGACCTGGTAAAGCAGGTGAACAGGATAGAGGAGGAGCACCGGGTGTCCCTGCGCCAGGACAGGCGGGACGCGAACGACACCCTGAAGAAGTCGGAGAAAGACAAGGAGATCACCGAGGACGAGATGCACAAGGGTATGGAGCTCATTCAGAAAGAGGTGGACCAGGCCGTTTCCGAGATTGACAAGATAGCAGAAGCCAAGAAAAATGAACTCATGGAGGTGTGACTGCAAAGAAGCGCGCCCGCCTGGAGCCTTGTTATCGCCCTGGATTAAACATGCCCTGAAAAGGCGGCCTTGATGCCAAAAATACTTGCAATGATACTGGCCGGGGGCGAGGGAAAGCGCCTGGAGCCGCTCACCCGTGACCGGGCCAAGCCGGCGGTGCCTTTCGGCGGCAAGTACCGGATCATAGACTTCGTACTGTCCAACTTCGTAAACTCCGGCATCTACCAGATCGCGGTCCTCACCCAGTTCAAGGCCGAGTCCCTGATTGACCACATCGAGCACGGCTGGCAGAGGTTCATGGGCAACCTGGCCGGAGACATCACCATAAACCCCGCACAGCAGCGCGTTAACAAGAAGTGGTACCTGGGCACGGCCAATGCCGTGTTCCAGAACTACAACCGCATCCAGAAGGAGAACCCGGACGTGGTCGCGGTGTTCGGGGGCGACCACATATACAAGATGAACGTGCGGCAGATGATAAACTTCCACGAGCAGAAGGGTGCGGGCATGACCGTAGCCGCAGTGCCGGTGCCCGTGCGCAAGGCCGCCCACAACTACGGAGTGATCGAGGTGGACGAGGACTATGACCTGGTGGGTTTCGAGGAGAAGCCGGCCGAGCCCAGGCCCGTGCCGGGGGACCCGGACAGGTGCCTGGTGTCCATGGGAAACTACGTGTTCAACCGGGAGCTGTTGACCGAGGTTTTTCAAAGGGACGCCAGGAAAAAGCACACGGGCAAGGAGAAGCTGAAATCCCTGGTTGCAGTGGACCCGAAAGCACGGGATAGATACTCGACCCACGACATAGGCGCTGACATCATACCCGCGCTCCTGCAAAGCGGCGAGAAGATATCGGTGTATGACTTCATGCACAACCCGGTGCCGGGGGTCAGCGGGGCCGAGCTTGGCTACTGGAGGGACGTGGGCAACATCGAGGAGTACTACGACGCCAACATGGACGTCTGCGGGATCGAGCCGGTGTTCAACCTCTACAACCCGGAATGGCCGGTAAGAACGTCGCCCACCCTGTTCCCTCCGGCAAAGTTCTCTCTGGCAAGCGAGGTGTACAACTCCATCGTGGCGGAAGGGTGCATAACAACAAAAGCCAGGCTGGTAAGCTCGGTGCTGGGCTTTGACGTAAGAGTGGAGGAGGGGGCGATGCTGGAGTCCTCGGTTCTCATGAACGGCGTCAAGGTGGGCAGCGGGGCCAGGCTGAGCAGAGTGATCGTGGACAAGTACGTCAACATACCCCCGGAAACACAGATAGGAGCCGACCCCGACCGGGACAGGAAACGGGGTTTTACAACCTCTCCCGCGGGAATAACCGTGGTGCCGAAGTCATACGAATTCAAGAAATGAACAAATGACATTGACATCAATCAACTTATGAATAAAATATTGGATTATGAAAACGGCGGCTACTCTTTTCTTTTACGCTTTCCCGGTCTTCATTATTTTTCTTGTTCCCTCTATTCCTGCATTTGCCGAAGAGCGCGGCAACAACCAGGCCGTCGGACAATCAGAGGAGTCAGGCAAGCCCGCCCGGGAGATAAGCTCCCAGCTCGACGCCGGGCTAACCGGCACCCAGGGGAACGCCGAGACCCTGGACCTTAGGACGGCGCTGCTCTCCGTGTACAAGAGCGACAGGCTGCGGGTAAAGCTCGACGGCGTGTACTTCTACGGGACAAGCGGAAACACCGTGACCAGGCACGAGTACAGCGCCGGTCTTCTCACTGACTTCTATTTTTCAGGGTCGCGCTGGTCATCTTTTATAGGCGCGAGATACGACTGGGACCAGTTCGAGTACTGGGACGCCAGGGTCACGGCCAACGCCGGCGCGGGTTACAAGCTCTTTGACACCGAGGAGCTGGAGGTCATACTCCGCGGAGGCGGCGGCATAATACGCGAGTACGGGTCCGAGGACGAGGATGTCCGGCCGGAGGGCCTTTTCGGCGGGGAGCTGACATGGCAGATTCAAGAGGGCCAGAAGTTCTACCTGGCTTCCACTTATTTCCATGACTTCGAGGATGCGGGAGAGTACAGGGTGATCTCTTCCACGAGTTACACTGCGGCCCTTGCCAAAGGGGAGCCGGTACAGGTGAGCTTGAGGCTGGGCGCGGATGACGAGTACCAATCAAAGGTTGAGACCGGTTTCGAGCATAACGACCTTACTTATTACCTGTCCCTTGCAGTGGGGTTCTGAGCGCAGGGACACGGGGAGGTTTCACCATGCAAAAGCTCCAGCAAGCGCTTGATAAGTACGCGGACCAGATCGTGGCCTGGACCGTGACCCACGGGCTCAGGATCATCCTGATAATTGCCATATTCCTGGGTCTTTATTACCTGTTGAAATACGCCCTGCGCAAGTTCGTCCAGCACCGCGTAAAGAAGGAAGAAGAGGGCTCGGAAATTGACAAGCGCCTGCATACCCTCACCGGGGTGCTCTCGGTTGCCGGAGGAGTATTACTGGTGGCCTCGGGCGCCATGATGGTGATAGCCGAGCTCGGTGTGGACATAAAGCCGGTGCTGGCGTCCCTGGGCATCGGCGGCCTGGCAATCGGCTTCGGCGCCCAGAGCCTTGTAAAGGACGTGATCTCCGGGTTCTTTATCCTCTTCGAGGACCAGATCAGGGTGGGCGACGTGGTCGAGGCCGCGGGAAAAATCGGGATAGTGGAAAAAGTCGGGCTCAGGATTCTCGTCATGCGGGACCTCTCCGGAAACAAGATCATGATCCCGAACAGCGAAATCACACAGGTCATGAACATGACGTACGAGTACTCCAGGTACGTGTTCGACATCGGGGTGGCCTACAAGGAGGACGTGGACAGGGTGATCGAGGTGGCAAAGCAGGTGGGCGAGTCCATGACCGGCGATCCCGAGTACGGGCCCATGATAATCGAGCCGCTGGAGGTGCTGGGACTGGACAAGTTCGCAGACTCCGCGGTGGTGATAAAGGCCAGGATAACCACCAAGCCCCTCAAGCAGTGGGCGGTGGGCCGCGAGTTCAACAAGAGGCTCAAGAAAGCATTCGACGAAAAAGACATCGAGATACCATTCCCACACACCACCCTTTACCTGGGAGACAAGCAGGCCGAAGAGATCGCAAGGGCGCTCGCCCAGAAAAAGCCCGGGCCTTGAAACTATGGAAGGTATAGCAAAGGGAAGGATACACCTTGCCATGGAGGAGTACAGCAAGGGAAGGGCATCTCTTGGCAGGGCCTCCAAGATAGCAGGAGTGTCAATAAGTGAAATGATGGATATCTTGTCCGAATACGGCATAGAGAGCGACCTATCCGGGCAAGACTACCTGGAAGGTCTTAAGAATCTGAAAGCCGTATACTGAAGCAGTGTTCTTGGAAGACATCTGATTTCCATGCCAACGGATGAAAAAAGGACCGGGCCCGCAAGAAAGATATACAAAGACCCCAGCCTGCACATCATCTTCGCGGTCACTCTCATGGCGGTCATGGGAGTGTCCAGCATCTCCCCGGCCCTGCCGGGCGTGATCAAGGACCTCGGGGTCTCCTCCGGGTCCATCGGACTGCTCATCACCATGTTCACCCTGCCGGGCGTGATCCTTACCCCTTTCCTGGGAGTGCTGGCAGACAGGCTGGGCAGGAAGAAGATCATGGTGCCCTCGCTCATGATCTTCGGGCTGGCCGGCGGGGCCTGCGCATTCGCAAAAGACTTCCAGCTCCTGCTGGTGCTGCGCTTCTTCCAGGGAGCGGGGGCCGCGGCCCTGGGCTCGCTAAACGTGACCCTTATCGGGGACTTCTACTCGGGCCAGGACAGGAACACCGTCATGGGCTACAACGCCAGCGTGCTCTCGGTGGGCACCGCGGCCTACCCGGCCATCGGCGGGGCCCTGGCCATGCTGGGGTGGAACTATCCATTTGCACTTCCCTTCATCGGGCTGGTCGTGGGACTGGTGGTGCTATTCTGGCTCAACAACCCCGAGCCCGAGTCCAGGCAGACGCTCAAGAGCTACCTGGCGGGCGCCTTCGGAAGCATGAAGACAAAAAAGGTGCTCGGCCTTTTTACTGCTTCAGTGGGAACCTTTATCATACTGTACGGCTGCTACCTCACCTACTTCCCCATATTCGCGGAGAAAGCCTTCAATGCCTCGCCCCTGGTCATCGGCTTGGTGATAACGCTGTCCTCGCTCTCCACCGCAACAACCTCGTGGAACCTGGGAAGGATTACAAGACGCTTCCCCGAGCGCGTGATCCTCCGGGCGTCTTACGCGCTCTTTGTGCTGGCCACGGTGCTCTTCACCTTGGTCACCGAGCTGTGGATGCTGGTGCTGCCCGTTATCATATTCGGCATGGCCATGGGAACAAACGTGCCCATCATACAGACCACCCTGGCCGGGCTCGCCCCCATGCAGTACCGGGCCGCGTTCATGTCACTAAACGGCACCGTGCTGAGACTGGGCCAGACCCTGGGGCCGATAATCATGGGCGCGGTGTTCGGCGTGTGGGGGATCCAGGCGGTGTTCTACGCCGGGGCCGCGGCCGCGGGGGTGATGCTGGTTCTGGTGTTCTTGATGATCAGAAAGTAGTGAGGGATGAGTTCGGATTTTGGGGGTGTGGGTTCTGCTATGCGGCTGCGAATTGGTTTCTATGCTATCGTTGCGTCGTAGCGCCGTTGCGTCAAGAGGCCGTAAGATATGGACATACACGTGATAGCTGTTGGGAAGCTGAAGAGCGCCGAGGTTGCCGCGCTTATCGAGGAATACGCGAAGCGCCTGCCCAAAGGGGTGAGGCTAAGCTGGACCGAGGCGCCCGGGGAGAGCGGCAAGGTTGACCCGGCCGAGGCCATGGCAAGGGAGGCCGCCCGCATAAGGGAAAAGATGCCGGGGCGCGCCCACCTGGCAGTGCTCTCCGAGTCCGGCAAGGAGATGGACTCCCGGGAGCTGGCCCGCTGGATCGGCGACGTCCGCGACCGGGGCCTGGACCTGTGCTTCGTGATCGGCGGCGCGGAGGGAGTTGACCCCTCCCTCGAATCCGAGGCCCACACCCTGCTCTCGCTCTCCAGGCTCACCTTTCCCCACGAGCTCACCCGGGCCATACTTGCCGAACAGATATACAGGGCATTCACCATCCTCCTCGGACTGCCATACCACCGATAATAACCGGCAAGGGAAAACAGCCAGCCCCATTGCAAACCTTTATTAAAAACCTCGGCGGGCTCCATAAATATATCTATGAAGTGCATGGACGGCTTAGAAAACCTGTCCGCAGTGCGCTAAGCTAATAATATGGCAAGGATGACCAGGCTTTCCGAGAACGTGGTCGAGGACGGGGCCCTGCGCGACCGGGCCCGGGTGTTCAGGGAGAGGAAGCAGGCCGGCCGGGTGCTGGCCGACCTCATTCGAGAGTTGGAGCTCTCCTCGCCCGTTGTGCTGGCAATACCATCCGGCGGGGTGCCGGTCGCTATAGAGGTGGCAAAGGCGCTGGGGGCAAAGCTCGACCTCATGCTGGCCCGCAAGCTACAGATACCCGGCAACACCGAGGCCGGGTTCGGGGCATGCACCACCAACGGCCCGGTGTTCCTGAACCGGGAACTGGTGTCCGCGCTGGGGCTCTCGGAGAGTGAAATCGAGTCGGCCGAGCAAAAGACCAGGGCAGAGCTTGAAAGGCGCGAGCAGGCCTTCACCTGCCTGCGCCAAGGCTTTGGCAGGCAGGGAGGGTCGGGGCCCCTGCCCGCATTATCGGGGCGTGAAGTTGTCCTGGTTGACGACGGGCTGGCATCGGGCTACACCATGCTTGCCGCGGCGGACTATGCAAAAGAACGGAAAGCGGCACGGGTGATAGCGGCCGCTCCCACCGGGCACCTGAGCACGGTGGCAAGGGTCGCGAGACACGCTGATTACGTGGTATGCCCCAATATCAGGGGAGGTCCCAGGTTCGCCGTGGCCGAGGCCTACCAGATATGGTACGACCTTGATGACCGGGAAGTGATCGAGGAGCTGGAATCTTTCAGGAAATTTTCCGCTTGACAAGACCCCGCTCGAATAATTAAACTTATCAGTGCGCTGGTGCAGCATGGTCTTCCTCGCCGGCGCTAAATTTTTTTTAAAAAAAAAGGGGGGGTGAGAAATGCAAGCTCTGGCAAGACACGTACTGGCTGAGTATTACGGGTGCGACCCCGCAAAGCTGAACGACCCGGACTACCTTTCCCCTCTGCTGGAGGAAGCGGTGCGCGCGGCCAACGCCACCGTGTTAAAGACCTGCCTGCACCGGTTCTCACCCCAGGGTGTGAGCGGCGTGGTGGTCCTTGCAGAGTCACACCTTGCGGTGCACACCTGGCCCGAGCACTGCTACGCCTCGGTGGAGATATTCACCTGCGGAGACACTACCGACCCGGAGGCCGGCCACCTGTATCTTCTTTCAAAACTAGAACCCTCCCATCACACCCTCCAGGTGCTTGACCGGGGCGACATGGAGACCATAAAGCAGCATCAGTGCAAACCCCAGGCCGATGCCGGGACCGGGCAGGAGTCGCGCGCGGAAGCCTCATGACCAAAGACGCCCACAAGGAGACCGTATTCGACAAGGTGGCCGGCGAGGACCTGGCCTGGTCCCCGGACCTGTGGTTCTTCGAGTACTTTCAGGGGGCCGCGGCCTACGGCCTCCGGGTGCGGGAGCCCCTGCACCAGGAAAAGAGCGAGTACCAGAACATCGCAGTATACGACACCTATATGCACGATAAGCTGCTGGTGCTGGACGGGCTGGTGATGCTGACCGAGAAGGACGAGTTCATCTACCACGAGATGATAGCCCACGTGCCCATGCAGACCCTTGCCAAGGCCGGGAGGGCCGCGGTCATAGGCGGGGGCGACGGGGGCACGGTGCGCGAGCTCGTAAAGTATCCCGGGCTCGAAAAGATCGTGCTCTGCGAGATAGACCAGAGGGTGGTGGATGTGTGCAGGGAGCATTTGCCCTCGGTCTCATCCGGGCTTGACGACCCCAGGGTCGAGCTTCGCTTCCAGGACGGGGCAAAATGGATAAAGGAGCAGGACAGCGACAGCCTGGACCTCATCATCGTGGACAGCACCGACCCCATCGGTCCGGGCAGGGTCCTTTTCACCCAGGAGTTCTACAAGGACGCGGCAAGGGCGCTCGGCGAAGGGGGAGTTTTGACCGCTCAGACCGAGACCCCCATGTATCACGGCTCGGTCATAACGGACATCTATCTTAACCTTGGCAAGGCCTTTTCAAACGCGTTCATGTACTGGGCGTCCATACCCAGCTACCTGGGCAACATCTGGACATTCTGCTACGCCTCCAGGAAAAGGCACCCCCTGAACGACCACTCCCCAAGGCTCGTCGAAAGCCTGGGGTGCAGGTACTACACCGAGCACCTGCACGGCCCGGCCTTCTCGCCGCCCCGGCTGGCCCTGGACTGCCTGCCCGAAGGGCACCCGCAGAGGCGGGGCGCGTAGAACTTATTTAAAAGCGCTGAAGACGCTAAAGGTCTATAGCCACTGCCCGCGTCCGTAGTACAGGCAGGCATAAAAAGAGCTCTATGGCCCCGAAGGGGCGATGGCCTGAAGCCCAGGGCAAGGGCGCAGCCCGTAGCCCTGGGGAAGAAGGTCCCCCTAAACATCCAAGCCCTGAAAGGGCGGCGCAAAAAAAACGGAGATGATCGCGAGGAAATTTTGTGACGGCCCTTCATGCCTTGGAAAATTTTTATAGGTCCTTTATACCCAGGGCTTTGCTACGCTCCGCCCTGCGCTAAAGGCCGACGGCCTTCCCGCCTGCCTTCCCGCCGGCCTTCCCGCCGGCCAAAGTCGTACGGCGGACAGGTACGGCGGGCAGGCGCGCCAAAGCGCTATGGCGACGGCGCACGGGCAGGTCAGGCCTTATATTGCTTTTTGACAACAGGCACTTAAGACCTGACCCCCCTGTGCTTGTCAACGGCTGATACTCTCTTTTGCTAATATCGCCTTCAAAAAAACTATAGATTTTTTCCAGCCCGGGTATTGACAGGCGAATGCGGTGTATGCTATGTAGCAATATATCCATGCCGTCAATAGCCGGGAGGGATGTGAAAATGAGGCTGTTTTCGACGCAACTCAAACGACGCTGCGGCGCAACGAAAAAGAAAAATTGGCCTGGCAGCCGGTTAAAGCTCTGAAAGAGCGGCAGGTCTATAGTTTCAGGGCAAGGGCGCAGCCCGTAGCCCTGGGAAAGGAAAGAGGCGTTTCCCAGATCTTTTAAGCCCTGTAAGGGCGAAATAAAGGGGGGTGAGAAATGGGGTATGAATGCGAAGAGAGGCTGGAGAGGGCAGTTGTTCTGGACCCGGACATCGGCCTCCACAGGATATGCTGGCTGCTCTCATACTATTGCTCCCTGTGCCAAAAGCCGCTCCAGCGGAACTTCGACCACCCCCCGGACGATGACGAGCTCTTTATAACAACCACCATCCCCTGCCAGCAGTGCATAGACAATATAAACCTCGACGCGGAAATGGAAAAGATCAAGAACCAAAACCCAGAGGGATACAAAGAGATACAGGAGATGATCAAAGAGCCATGTCAGAGTGAGAATTAACAATCAACAACAAATTTATTAAGTAGATGGAGGCGAAACGATGGAGATTCCATTTCCTGAAAAGGTTGATGCCGAGGATTTTGCCAGAAAAGCTTTTGGTGTCATAGTAGGTCATTTAAAGAAAAGAAAAGACAATGAAAATGCATTAAGCATAATTGCTGCAGGAGCTTCTTTTGAACAATGGATGTCATTTGAGTCAAGACTTGCACTTGAAAATTCGAGAGTTGAATTGCCAAACAATGAAGTTATAAATATGACTGAAGAAATTATATCCAAAAGTAAATCTAAAATACCACGATACTGGATAGAAAATGAACATGGTAAAGTTGATCTTCTTATAGGCCAGTGTCTGGGGAATTCAGCAAATGGCGATGAATATTTCTGGGATGACGGGAAAATCGCTTTTGAGTTCAAGATCATTCACAATAATAAAAATTGGAGGGGTAAAGTTGGAAGTATCTGGATAGATCTGTGCGATCCTCCGCCGGGAAAGTTAACAAAAAGTCTTGAGAGAGGAAGGAGATTTGGAATAGTAGCCATAGTATTTAAAACTTATCCAACATGGATAACGGAAGAAGGTGGTTACCCCGGTCAGATCAGAGAAGAAAATAAAGACAAATGGATAACGGAGATGAAGAAATACATAATGAAGTGTGATCAGAATAAAAGGTTGAATATTGTGCAAGAATCATGTCCAATTAATATTGAAGACCCTTTCCTGGTTGGTACAAATAATACAATAACATTCTATTTATTAAAGTCAGAGGAGTGTTAGACAATCTGGCATGTGTTATTTCTTTACTTCAACGCGGTAAGAAAAACATCGGCCATTGCCTCGGCAGGGGTCATTTTAAAAACCCTCCTGTCTTGATATATGACCTTTTTGCGTCAAGCGGTGGAGACCTTTTTATAAAATCATCCGGGCTTGCTTAAATACAATACAAGCCAATGCGTATCATAATCCTTGTGGGCCGCCCGCTGCTCCCCCTATTTCTTCCTGCTGAAGAGCCCGCCTTTTTTAGGAGCTGCCTCTGGTTTTGCGAGCCTTCTTTGAATGATCTGCAGCTCCCGCTTTATGTCCACGTCGTGCGGCTTCATCTTGGTGGCTTTTGCGAGGTGCTGCTGGGCTTCTGCCAGGTCCCCCTCCCCCTTGGCCATCATGGCAAGGTAGTAAAAGCCGTCCGCTAGCTTGGGCCGCTCTTTGAGCACGCTGTTTATGACGCTCTTTGTTTTCGCAGCCTCGGACACGCCCCTTGACTTGTACCTCGCCCATGCAAGGTACATCTTGTACTCGGGCTCCTCCGGCTCCAGTTCAACCGCCCTCTCCAAAAGCCCCGCGGCCTCCTCCCACTTGCTCCTCTTCAGCAGGACCTCGGCCTTCTGGAACTCCATCTCCGCCTCCAGTGCACGGGAGGCCTTGTCCATGTCCTCCTTGGAAAGCTGGCTCTTCTTCTGCTTTATATACTCGGCCTTTCCGTCCGCGTCGCTCAAGGTGTCATAAGCCTCGGTCACCACGGTAAAGATGTCTTCCACCTTCTCCTTTACCTCGTTCTTGAACAGGTCCGGCCTGGAGTCCGGGTGGAACTTCCTCGCGAACTTGAAGTAGATGCTCTTTATCTTGTTAGGAGGGGTGTTCTCGTTAACGCCCAGTATCTCGAAGTAGTCCCTGTCCTTCTTGGACACCACCTTGAGGTACTCGTCAATCACTTTCAGCATCTCGTCGTCTGACAGGTTCTTGTCGAGCATCTCTTCAACCGGGAGCTTGGGCTCTTCTTTGGGCTTTTTATCCTCTGCCGGGGCCGGCTTTTCTTTCTGCTTGGCTTCTGCTTCCGCGGGTTTTTTCTGCTCGGGCTTGGGAGCTTTTCTATCCTTTTCATATGCCCTGCCCACCGGGAAATCCTCCTCCCCTTGCGGCAAGGATATCACCCCTGCAAAGTAAAGCGCCAGCAGAAGCTTTGCAGCCTCGTCCTTGTCAAGGGGGGCCTTTGTAAGCACCTGCGACCAGGAGAAGCCTTCCGGCAGGTTATTGAGCCACCGCAGCACCCCCGGGGGAAGGCCGAAACGGTTGAGACTCTCCTTGCCTTCCCTGGACAGGTGGAAGCCCTTCTTCTCGATGTCCGGGAACTCCTTTTTCGCCCTCCCGGCAGGGTAGTGCTCGCGCACCCCTTCAACCAGCACCTTCTCGGGGGAGAGCTGGACCAGCACGTACCTGGTCCGGAGCTGGTCCGCGGACTCGGCCTTGAACTCGTAAAAGCCCCTGATGAGGGCGAACAGAGACTTGATCTTCATGCCGGCCTGGATAGAGACCAGCTCTGGAAGCTCCCCGGCGTTTATCACCGACCCGCTCAATATCTTCTCTTCTATCTTGTTGTGGTCTCCTCCAGTCTCATTATTAAGCTCATCATGCTGCTCCTGTGTGATCTTCGACCTGGCAAGGAGTATGGACCCCAGGGTCTCCTGCACCGTGCCGCCTTTGACAAAGAAGCTCGAGCCCCCGGCCATCACCACCCTCTTCAGTATCTTGCCGCCTTCCGCTGCCGGCTTGTCCCGGATGTCCAGCCTGCCCGAGCGCCGCTCCCTGCACATCCCGAAGAAGGTCCTGGCAAAGGGGACTTCCATGAAATCGCCCTCGTCCGGGACCTCTATATTCACCTGTTCGCTGGCTTCCATGTTCGTAAAATTAACACGTGATCACAAAACGGGCAAGACATGCTCGATAAAGGCGATATTGATCAGCCGCCTGCGGGTACGTGGAACCTGAACACGCTCCCCTGTCCCTCCCGGCTCGAGACCTCGATTGTGCCGCGGTGGAGCTCGATGACCTTCTTGGCGATCGAGAGCCCCATGCCCGTGCCCGGGCCGCTTTCCCTGGCCCGGCTGGATCTGTAAAAGTCTTCGAATATGCGCGGGACCTCACTGGCTGGTATGCCCATGCCCTTGTCTTTAACCTCGGCGCTCACCCTCTCGCCTTGCCAGTCCCGCTCCAGCCTGAACTCGACCTCGCTCCCCGAGGGAGAGTACCTGAGCGCGTTCTCGAGCAAGTTCTCGAACACCCTGGGCCACCCCTGCGGGTCCCCGAGAATGGAAGGAATGTCCATTGGTATCTCAATCACAAGCTCCACGCCCTTTGCCTGGAATTGGGGCAGGAGTCGGTTGGCGCTGGCCCGGGCCACGGCGCCCAGGTCAACCTCCTCCATGGTCATGGACTGGGCGAGGTCGCTCAACCTGGCAGTCTCCATCATGTCACCCACCATCTTGGCAAGGAACTCGACGTTGGCTTTCACCTCGGCAGCCTGCTCGAGGGCGGAAGCGGGGATGCCGCTCTCCGGAGACAGGAACCGGTCCATGATACGCCTTGTCTGCTCGAGGGGAGGCCGGAGCTCGCCAGATGCCATTTGCAGGAACTCGCTCTTTTTCTCCTCCAGCCTCATTATCTCCTCGGTCTGCTGCTGGCAGAAAAGCCTCTGCTTGTCTATCTCCCGGGTAAACCCCAAAAGGCGACGCTCGGCGTCGCGCAGGCTCTTGCTGATAGTAATGGCCAGGTACGCGGTCACCGAGACCGTGGTCAAAAGGATATAGGTCAAGCCTAACACGTATGCAAGGCTTTTATGGACCTGCGAGGGGATAAAGCCCGAAAGCCTGAAACCGGAAGGTATTAGCCCGGCGTAGTCAATCCAGAAAAGGGCTGTGCATGCCAGGCATATAAAGAATGTAACCAGCATCATGTTGCCGCGGGGCAGGAGTATGGAGCCTATTACTATGTGGAATATGACATAGAAAACGAACAGGTTCTGCACGCCGCCGGCAAAGGCCACCAGCAGGATCAGCGCCAGGAAGTCGAGCCCGATCTGCAGGTTGGCGTGGGTGAGGAGCCTGGACCGCACAGGTGAGTGGCCCAGCCTGGAGAGCCAGTGATCGAGTCCGATGTTGTATGCGAATATGAACAAGGAGATCAGGTAGAGCGGGGGCTTTCGGTAGGACACCCCGGTCACGCGGTCGGCCAGGAGTATGGTTGCCAGGATACCCAGGCCGGCAAGCCACCTGATCCTTACCATCCATCTGAGCCGCTGGTGCAGGATGAGCTCGAAAGGCGCGCTTTGCGGTATGCTGGTTGGCTGGGACAATAGACTCCCTCCTGCTAACACTGTAGGTCCTCTAAACCGGGGCGATTATCGCACAGCCGGTCCAGGCCTTCAACAAGGCTTGCAATGCCATGACTTCATGGTATCATTTGTCTGGAGCCCTTCATGACAGGAGGTTTAGCATGAGTTCGCACAGAAAGATGTCCGGGAGAAGGACCGCGGCCCTCCTCATATTGGTGGTGGCGCTGGCCTTCGCTTCCGTGCTGGGCATGGCCTGGTTCCAGCGCGCCAGGGCGGTCTCCGACGACACCTACGAGTACCTTGAGCTTTTCAACCAGGTGCTCACCGTGGTAAAGAAGGATTACGTGACCGAGGTCAACGTCCGTGACCTCATACACGGCGCTATTGACGGGATGTTGGACTCGCTTGACCCCCACTCCGTTTTCATCCCCTCGGAGGACTACCAGCAGATGAGGGAGGACATATCAGGCAAGTTCGGCGGTCTTGGCATACACATATCCATCAGGAAAGGCAAGCTCACGGTTATCTCTCCAATCAGGGACACGCCGGCGTGGGAAGCCGGGCTCAAGGCCGGGGACTGGATCATGAAGGTGGAAGGCGAGCCCACCTCGGAGATGGACATAAACGAGGCCGTGCAGATGATGCGGGGCCCGGTGGGCGAGCCGGTCACCATAACCGTGATGAGGGAAGGTCTGGAAGAGCCCAAGGATTACACCATCACGAGAGAAGTCATAAAGATACCCTCGGTAAGCGAGGCCAAGCGGATGAAGGACGACATCGGCTACATAAACCTGTCCACCTTCAACGAGAACACTAAAAAGGAAGTGAACGAGGCACTGCAGGAATTGAACGGAAAAGAAGCCGCTGCCGGGTTGAAGGGGTTGATCCTGGACCTGCGCAACAACCCCGGCGGGCCGCTCACCCAGGCGGTGCGCGTGGCTGACATGTTCATCGCCGAGGGGATGATCGTGTCGGTCAAGGGCCGCAACGAGGTGCACCCTCCCGAGTACGCCAAGAAGGACGGGACCATCGAGGACGTGCCCATGGTGGCGCTGGTCAACCAGGCATCTGCAAGCGCCTCCGAGATCGTGGCCGGGGCGCTCCAGGACCACGGCCGGGCCGTGATCCTGGGAAAGACTACATTCGGCAAGGGCTCGGTGCAGCAGCTCAGGACCCTGAAAGACGGCTCAGGCTTGAAGCTCACCACCGCCTACTACTACACCCCCAGCGGCCGCTCCATCCAGGAGGAGGGCATACATCCGGATATCGAGGTTGAAGAGATAAGCCCGGAGCAGAAGCTCGAGCTCGAAGAGGCCGAGGCCAAACGTAAGAGGATGTACCTGCGGGAGAAGGACCTGGAGCGGCATTTCCGGCAGGAGGACACCTTGGAAGAGCAGGAGGGCGACACGGTCGAGCCTTCCACCAAGGGCGAGGACATCCTGCCCGAGGAGGTGGGCGAGGACACCGACGACTACCAGCTCCAGAGGGCCCTCGACCTGCTCAGAAGCTTCGAGATATTCCAGGCAGTGCTCAAGAGAAAAGCAGACTGATAAGACCGTTAAACCAGCCCATGGCCCGAAAAACTGCGCCACGAAGGGTGTCCGCCTACCATATAATCGCCGGGATCATTGTATTTACAATACTCATTGCAGCGGCGACCGGGGTGGCATGGCTTGTAACCGGACCTGCGACCCGCGGGGAGCCGACGGAACCTGTAAAAAGTCCAGCATATCAGCCAAGCACAGCGGACCCGGTAAAAACACCTGAAGAGCATCCCGCCTACGACTCGGCATCGGAGGCAAAGATAGCCATCATAATTGACGACGTGGGAAATGAGCTCGGCTCGCTGGAGACCCTGCTCGCTGTCCCCGTGCCCCTCACCTTCTCGGTGCTCCCGCACGCTGCCCGCACCGCGGAGTCACTGCGCATGCTGGAGAGGTCCGGCGCGGAGGTTATGCTCCATCTGCCCATGCAGCCCGCTTCTCACCCGGAAACGTATCCCGGGGACGGGGCCTTGCTGCTCTCCATGGACGAGGGGCAGATAAAAACCAAGGTGGAAGAGGCCCTTGCAAAGGTGCCCGGAGCAATGGGCGTGAACAACCACATGGGGAGCGCCTTTACAGCCGATGCCCGCTGCATGAGGGCCGTGCTCGGCGTCTTGCGCGAGAGGGGCCTGTTCTTCGTGGACAGCAGAACCACCGCGCAAACCAAAGGCCACTCTATGGCATTGCGGATGGGCGTGCCCGCGGCCGAGAGGAGCGTGTTTCTGGACAACCACCAGGACACCTCTTCCATCATGGCATCCCTGCTGGCTCTCGGGCGCACCGCGGAGCTTGAAGGCGAAGCCATCGGGATCGGCCACCCTTATCCCGAGACCGTGGCCGTGCTTCAAGAAAAGCTCCCGCAAATGAAGGCCGCGGGATACCACTTTGTCCACGCATCCGAGCTCGTAAAATGAGACCTCCACCCGGCAGACGCGTTTACACGGTTTCCGAGGTCACCGGCATGGTGGTTGAGCTTCTGGAGAAGAGCCTGCCCCAGGTGTGGGTGCAGGGAGAGGTGAGCGGGTTCAAGCCGCACTCCTCCGGCCACTGGTACTTCGGTCTCAAGGACAAGGACGCCTACATCAGGGCGGTCATGTTCAAGTCTCAGAACATGTATCTCGGATTCACGCCCGGTGAGGGGGACAGTGTGCTCTGCCGGGGCCGGGTCACGGCCTATCCACCCAGGAGCACTTACCAGGTGGTGGTGGAGTGGATGGAGCCCTCCGGCATCGGGGCACTATACCTGGAGTTCGAGAGGCTTAAGACAAAGCTCTCCAGCGAGGGGCTGTTCGACCCGGAAAACAAGAGGCCACTGCCGTCACCGGTGAGGAGCATAGCCATCATCACCTCGCTTGCGGGAGCGGCCCTGCACGACATGCTGGCGGTGCTGCAGGAACAAGACCCCGCCATACAGGTGCTTATAATACCCGCGAGCGTGCAGGGCGAGGGCGCTGAAAAGGAGCTTGCAGCCGCGCTTGCGCTGGCAAACAGGCCGGGGGTTAAAAACGCACCCGGAAGGCGTCCCCTGCAGGCGATCATCATCGGCCGGGGCGGCGGCTCGATCGAGGACCTGTGGGCCTTCAACCGGGAGGAGCTTGCAAGGGCCGTGCACTCATCCAAAATCGCGGTCATCTCCGCGGTGGGCCACGAGGTGGACTATACTATTTGCGATTTTGCCGCGGACCTCCGTGCCCCCACTCCCACTGCCGCGGCAGAGATGGTGGCCTCGGGAAGGGCGGAGAGAATGCAGGGGCTTGCAGGCGCGGCCTGGCGCCTGGAAAATGCAATGAAACAGAGGATCGAGAGCGGACGCATGAATTTAATGCACGCGATAAAAGGGCTCCGGGACCCGGGAAGGCTCATCATGGAGCGCTCCATCAGGCTGGACGAGCTCACCGAGCGGGTGGTCAGGGCCATGCACGGGTTGCTCCTCGCAAGCGGCCGCAGGGTGGACTACCTGGAGCGGACCATGCGGGCCAGGGACCCCAGAGCCGTGCTGCTACACGAGAGCTCCGCGCTCGATGGCCTGAAAAAGAGGCTCTCCGCGGCCGGCAGGACACGGCTGGCAGGGTCAAGTCAACGCGTGGAAGCCCTCGGGGCGCACCTCTTCGCGCTCTCGCCCAGGGCCACACTGGCGCGCGGGTATTCAATAGCCCGGCACAAGGAGGCCGGCATTTTGAGGGAGGCGGGCTCGGTGAAAAGGGGCGACGAGGTCGAGGTAATCCTTTATAAGGGAAGGCTGGGATGCGAGGTCAAGGAGACCAATCCGGAGGAGGAGTTGTGAGAGGCATTGACAGGGCCGGGTTTCTTCCACGCGGGCTTTTTTGTCTTTTCGTGCTTGCCTGGGTTGTGCAGGGGGTTGGGGGATGCTCCCTTCGCAAAGAGCCGGCGCCGGAGATCAGTTCGCCGGAAGGAGAGGCCATGGAAGAGAAGCAGTCGCTGCCCGAGCCGGGGACGGCGGCCGAGCCGGAAGTAAAGCCCGCGCCCGCTGTCCTCTACGCCGAGGACGTGGATGTAAGGGTCCTGCCCCGGAGCGAAGCGGGCAAGGCGGTTTTCCGGCAGGGCCAGGCTTTCATGGTGGCGGTGGACGCTCCTTTTGCCGCAATCGAATCGGTGAGCGCGAGGTGGGACGGGCAGGTGATCTCCCTCTTCCGGGACGAGGAGAGCGGAGGGTGGCGCGGCATCGGTGGCGTGGGCATGGGCCTCGAGCCGGGCCCTTATGAGCTTTTAGTATCGGTTGCAACGCCCGGGGGCGGGGAGCTCACGGTCAGGGAGCTCTTCGCGGTCACAAGGACCGAGTTCTCCGAGACTAAGCTAACGGTGGACCCCCGCATGGTGGTCATACCGAAAGACATACAAAAACGGGTCCAGCAGGAGAGGAGGATGTTCCGAAGTATTTGGGCAAACCCTTCCCCGGTCATCTACTGGCAGGGGCCGTTCTTTCGCCCGACTGCAGGCGAGGTTACGTCGCCCTTCGGACAGATGAGGCTCTTCAACAACAAGGTACAGAGCGTGCACACCGGCGTGGACCTGGCCGCGGCGAACGGCGAGCCCATCAGGGCCGCGGCCGGCGGCGCGGTGGCGCTGGTGCATGACTGCTACATCGAGGGGGGCACGGTGGTGCTGGACCACGGGGGCGGGCTCTTCACCTATTACTGCCACCTCTCGCATTTCAGCGTGGATGAGGGGGAGCTGGTGGAAAAGGGCCAGGTGGTGGGCCTGGCCGGAAGCACCGGCAGGGTCACCGGGCCGCACCTGCACTGGGGTGCGAGGGTAAACGGCGCCAGGGTGGACGGGCTGTCTTTGCTGGAGCTGGAGCCGGAGGTGCAGTACTAGCAGCCCGACCTGACCCCCCAAATGTTTCCATACTGCGTTCTTGGCGGCTACCACCCAAGCGTCCTCTTATACGACTCCTTCAGCCTGTCCGCTTCAACGTCTATAATCTTCTTCCCCCCTGGCCCGCGCACTGAGAGCCTTTTCGATGGTGTGATCTTGCCCAGGAGGTCCATGGGCCCGCCTTTTATGATGCTCTCGAACGCGGAGCGCTTTTCCGGGTCCACGGTGACCACCATCCTGCTCGGCGTCTCCGAGAAGAGCACCTTGTAGAGCGGCATGTGGCTCTCCCTTGGCAGGTGGGTGATGTCCAGGCTGAGCCCCAGCCCGCTCGCCATGGTCATCTTGGCCAATGTGAAGGCCAGGCCGCCCGGTCCCACCGGTGCGCAGCTCGCCAGCACTCCCTCCTGCACGGCCCTCGACACCTTTTCGTATCGGTCCCTGGCCCCGCGGGCGTCCACTCCGGGCACACGGTTGCCGATCCACCTCTCCCCCTGCTCGCGCTCGCCAAGATACGCATAGTACTCGGAGCCCCCCATCTCGTCCCTGGTGATGCCTATAACGTATACCAGGTCCCCTTCAATCTTCGGCTCCAGGGTCAGGCACTTTCCCACGTCAGGCACTATGCCCAGCCCGGAGATTAAGAGCGTCGGGGGCACAGAGACCTTGACCGGATTGTCGTCTTTATCAAACCCCTTGAAGTCGTTGAACATGCTGTCCTTGCCGGAGATGAAGGGCGTGCCGTATAGTATGGCCTGGTCGTAGCATGCCCTGGCCGCGCGCTTTAGTTGTCCCAGCCGGAAGGGCTCGTCCGACGAGCACCAGCAGAAGTTGTCCAGTATGGCCATCCTGCCAGGGTCCGCGCCCACCGCGACCATGTTCTTTACAGCGGTGTCTATGGCGCACGCGGCCATGCAAAAGGTGTCAATGTCCCCGTACCAGGGGTGTATGCCGCTGGCGAGTGCTATGCCCTGGGCCGAGTCCGGCAGCGGCCTTGTCACCACCGCGTCCTGGTGCACGTCCTCATCAACGCCCACCAGAGGCTTGATCACGCTCCCGCCCTGCACCTCGTGGTCGTATTGCCTCGTCACGTACTCCTTCGAGCACAGGTTCAGCCGGCCGCACATGTCAACCAGGTCCCCGGAGTAGTCCTCCTTCTCGTGGACCTCCGGCTCGGGGTGCTGCTGCGGTGTCCACCTCGAGTGCAACTCCATCCTGGGCAGGCCCTCGTGCAAAAAGTCCAGGTCAACGTCCATGATCTTTTCATCTTTCAAGCTCACCGAGCACTTACCCGTTTCAGTGAAGCGGCCTATTACCGTGGCCTCCACGTCGTGCTTTTCCATGACTTCGAGGAAGCGGTCTATCTTGTCCGGTGGCACGGCGTAGGTCATGCGCTCCTGGCTCTCTGATATCCAGGTCTCGTAAGGAAGCAGGCCCGGGTACTTGAGCGGCACCTTTGTAAGCTCGACCTCTGCGCCCCCGCTCTCGATGGCCATCTCTCCCACCGAGCAGGACAGCCCGCCTGCCCCGTTGTCGGTCACGCTGCTGTATAGCCCCTGGTCCCTGAGTTCGACCTGTGCGTCGTGCATCTTCTTCTGGGTGATGGGGTCCCCGATCTGGACCGCGGAAGCAGGGCTGCCCTCGTGCAGTCCCTCCGAGGAGAAGGTGGCCCCGTGAATCCCGTCTTTGCCCACCCTGCCACCGGCCATGACCACAAGGTCGCCCGACGCCGCCTTCTTCTCGTGCGAGCCCTTGTTGTGCAGCCTCCGGGGGATCAGACCCACCGTGCCCACGAACACCAGGGGCTTTCCCATGTAGCGCTCGTCAAAGAATATGAAGCCCCAGGGCGTGGGTATGCCCGACTTGTTGCCCCCGTGCTCGACCCCCCTGCGCACACCCTCGAAGATGACCTTGGGATGGAGTACGGGGTCCTTTTTGCCCCGGCCCCGGAACAAGAGCTCCCCCTTGTAATAGGGGTCTGCAAAGCAGAACCCGTACATGTTGATGACCAGCCTGGCACCCTGGCCAGTGCCCATGGGGTCGCGGTTGACCCCCACTATGCCGGTGATGGCGCCGCCGTAGGGGTCGAGCGCCGAGGGGCTGTTGTGGGTCTCCACCTTGTAGCACACGTCATAGTCCTCGTTGAAGCGGATGATCCCGGAGTTGTCCGAGAAGACCGAGACGCAGAAGTCGTCCTCGCCCATGGCCTCGCGCACCTCGCGGGTGGCGGCCTTTATGTAGGTCTTGAATATGGAGTCTATCTCGTCCAGGCGGGCCGCGAATATGGTGTGCTTGCAGTGCTCGGACCAGGTCTGGGCCAGGCTCTCTATCTCCACGTCGGTTGGCTTCCTGCCAAGACCGCGGAAGTGGTCGCGTATGGTATAGAGGTAGTCAAGGCTCATGGCCAGCGGACCGCGGCGGACCGCGGCGCCACCATCCTCCACCCGGTCCAGCACACCCTCCTTGCCCAGCTTCAAAAGCTCGTCGTCCGAAACATCAAGGTCAACATCGAGCACCCGCTCGCCCTGCGGGGGCAGGGTCACCCTGGGCACCACCAGGTCCATGCCGTCGTCGTCAAGGAACCTGCCCCTGCTCTTCAGGTGCGCCCTTTCTATCAGGGGGTTGTGGAGCATGCCCTCGACCTTTTGCGCCTCGGCCTCGGAGAGGTCTCCTTTTATAAGGAAGAGCCTGGAGGAGTATACTCCCTCGTCATCAGAGAACCCGGTCTTCAAGAGGTCCTGGATGGCCTCCTGGCTGGTCCGGCCCACGTTGTCGGTCACACCCGGGAGGAAGCCTATCTCCACGGCCCAGTCAAAGTCTCTGCCCAGCGGGGCCCCGGCTGCTGACTCCTGTGTCATGGGGTCGGTGAATATCTCCGTGCGGCAGCGCTCGATCTCCTTCTCCGTGAGGTCCTTGTCAATGGTGTACACGTCCACCGTGCTCACGGACTGGAGTTCTACTCCTAAGTCGGCTGCGGCCCGGTTCTTAACGGATTCCCCAAGAGCGTCAACCACGCCCTGCTTGAACTTGACCTCGATCCTTGTAGCCATGGCTCTTCCCTTCTATCGCCGAACTTTAAAACGCGGCTATTCTAGCATCACAACAGGACCGCGTCCAAGAAGGGCCTGCAATCATTTCCCCGAATCAGTGCATCTAAACAAGCAGCAACAACCTAAAGAGCATGGAACACAAGGAGCATGGAACGCTTGCGGGATCAGGGGCGATACTGTATTTTGAAACCAGGGACAAGAGTGAAAATGCGGGTGACAATCATAGGCGGGGGCGCATGGGGAACAGCCCTTTCCAGGGTGGCCGCGGAGGAGGGCCACCAGGTGAGGGTCTGGGTTTACGAGACCGAGGTTGCAAGGGCCATAAACGAGCAGCACGAGAACCCGGTGTACCTGCCCGGGGTGAAGCTGGACGAGGGCATCCGTGCCAGCTCGGACATGGAAGAGAGCTTGCAGGGCGCTGAGTTGGTGGTGGTTGTGGTCCCTTCCCACTTCGTTCGCAAGGTGATGAGCGAGGCCGCTCTTCACGTGCCGGAGGGAGCTTATCTGGCCTCGGCCACCAAAGGAATCGAGGACGATACCCTGCTCACCATGTCCGGCGTGCTTGCGGAGGTCCTTCCACCTGCGGTGTCTCGGAACCTGGTGGTCATCTCCGGGCCGAGCTTTGCAAAAGAGGTGGCGAAAAAGGTCCCCACCGCGGTGGTGGCCGCGGCCCATGACCTCAGGGTGGCGGAAAAGGTGCAGCATTCCCTGGCCGCTGCCTACCTGCGTATATACTCACAGACGGACGTGATCGGGGTCGAGCTGGGGGGCACGGTCAAGAACCCCATCGCCATAGCCGCGGGCATCTGCGACGGCATGGAACTGGGGCTTAACGCCAGGTCGGCGCTTATAACCCGGGGGCTTGCGGAGATGGCCAGGCTTGGGATGCGCATGGGCGCGAACCCCATGACGTTCGCCGGCCTTGCCGGCCTGGGCGACCTGGTCCTCACCTGCACCGGCCACCTGTCACGCAACTACACAGTGGGCGTAAAGATAGGCCAAGGGCAGAGCCTGGACGAGATACTGGCAGAGATGAAGAGCGTGGCCGAGGGGGTGAGAAACGCGGCCACGGTTTACAAGCTGGCCAAGAAGATGGACGTGGACATGCCCATAATCGAGCAGATACACCGGGTCCTATATGAAAACAAGCCGCCCAAAGCCGCGGTGAGAGACCTTATGACCAGGGAGCTGAAAAGCGAGCTGGGGATATGAGCCGAATGAAAAAGCGAGGTGAATTAAAGCATGGATGGTAAAAAAAACGGGACTGGCCCATCGAGGGACGCCCCTGCCGGCGCCGACGGCGACTCCCGGGTTCTCGTTCACGAACGCAGGCTTATCACCATGGAGTTCCTGGCCGACCTCATGAAAAGGCATGGGTTCATGAGCGAGGAACAGAAAAAGGACGTGATAGTGAAGGAGCGCCAGCAGCGCGCGCGGCTTCAGAAGCAGTTCCGCGACATGCAGAGCACGCGCAAGGGCAGGCCGCAGGTTCAGTCCAGCCTCTCCCCGGTGGAGGTGCTGGCGTCGTTCGAACTCGAGGTGCAGGGCGGCGGGGGCAAGGTCCTGATGGAGGACCGCATAGCCCGGGTGCTGGCCGAGGAGCTGGGCATGGAGTTCGTGAAGATTGACCCTACAAAGCTGGACATGAACCTCGTCACCCAGACCATCTCCAGGAACTTCGCCCGCCGGCACCGCATGATACCCATAGGCGAGGAGGGCGAGTCCCTGGTCATGGCCGTGGACGACCCCGCTGACCAGGAAGGCCAGGACCTGATAAAAAGGGCGGCCAACCGCCCGCTCAAGCTGGTGCTCACCACCCCCTCTGACATACGTAAGATTATAAGCGAGTTCTACGGGTTCAGGTCGTCGGTTGTGCAGGCTGAAAGGGAGCTGGCCCCTGGCGTGGACATCCAGAACCTGGAGCAGTTCGTGTCCATGAAGGCGGACGGGTTCGACGCCCAGGACGCGCCCATCATCCAGGCGGTCGAGCACCTGTTCAGGTACGCGTACGAGCAGAGGTCATCGGACATCCACATCGAGCCCAAGAGGGACAGGAGCCTGGTCCGTTTCCGCATTGACGGCATACTTCACGACGTTCACCGCATACCCAAGGTTGTGCACCAGGCGGTGGTGAGCAGGATAAAGACTTTAGCCCGCATGGACATCGCGGAGAAGAGGCGTCCCCAGGACGGTCGCATCAAGACCGAGTACAGGGACAGGGAGGTCGAGCTCAGGGTCAGCACCCTGCCGGTGGCCTTCGGCGAGAAGGTGGTGGTGAGGATCTTCGACCCCGAGGTGCTCATGCAGGACCTCGTGGAGCTGGGCTTCTACGAAAGGGAGTACGAGTTCTTCAATGAGTTCATATCAAGACCCAACGGCATGATACTGGTCACAGGTCCCACTGGCTCGGGAAAGACCACCACCTTGTACTCGGCGCTCAAGGCCATATCTTCGCCGGACATAAACATAGTAACAATCGAGGACCCCATCGAGATGGTGTACGAGGACTTCAACCAGCTCGGGGTGCAGCCCAGGATAGACATTACCTTCTCCTCGGCGCTCAGGACCATACTCCGCCAGGACCCGGACGTTATCATGGTGGGAGAGATACGCGACCGGGACACCGCGGCCAACGCGGTCCAGGCCGCGCTCACCGGCCATCTGGTCTTCTCCACACTGCACACCAACGAGTCGTCCTCCGCCATAACCAGGCTCATGGAGCTCAAGGTGGAGCCGTTCCTCATAGCCAGCACCGTGGTGGGGGTGGTGGCGCAGCGGCTGGTCCGGAAGATATGCCCGCACTGCAAGACCCAGACCTTCATGGGACCGGACGAGCTCAAGGCCCTGCAGATACCAATGAAGGATGACGACCAGAAGGTGGCCGTGTACTACGGCGCCGGGTGCCTGGACTGCAGGAACACCGGCTACATAGGCAGGACAGGGGTGTTCGAGATACTCCCGGTCACACCGAAGATCATGAAGCTCATAAGGGAGAACGCGGACTCCGCGCGCATACAGAAGACCGCCCGGGAGGAAGGCATGATGCTGCTCCGCGAGAGCGCCATCAAGAAGCTGGGAGAGGGAGTGACCACCTTTGAAGAGGTCATGCGGGTGACCTCGACCTGATTGTATGCAAAAATCCAAGAGGGCAAATGAAATCCAGGACAAACCCATACTGAAAAGCTGGGCACACAAAGTAGAGAAATGGACAGGAAGCTGGTAATAGGGGAGCTCTGCTCGCTCGGGACCGCGCCCTTTTTCTTTCCCCTAAAGCACGTGTTCGCGGAGGACAGTTGGTCTTTCGTGCAGGGTACTGCCGAAGAGCTGGACAAGAAGCTGGAGCAGGGAAAGGTGGACGTGGCTTTGGCCTCCCCACTGGCGGTGGTGAACTCCCCCCGCGACTTCCTGATCCTGCCGGAGCTGGGATACGCCGGAAAAAGGCACGTGCGCGACATGCTCCTGTTCTCGGACATGCTCCTGGACGACGTGGACGAGATGACCGTGTCCTTGCAGGAGGGGTCCCCGGTGGTCACCGGCATTACAAGGATAGTGCTGGAGAGGTACCTGGGCTACCAGAACAACTTCATTCAGGGATGGGGGAACGCCGAGGCATTCGTGCTCCACGGCGACGCCGCGCTCAGGGAGCGTGTGCTGGCAAGGTACGCCTACGTGTACGACGTGGGGGACCTTTGGAGGCATTACACCCGCAACTCCATGATATACTACCTTTGGATAGTAAGAAGGGGGGCCCTGATCAGCAAAGAAAACATGGTGGTGCTCTTCCAGAGGCTTCTCAAGCAGGCCCTGGAGGTGGCGAGGTCGGACTGGGGCAGGCTTTCAACCCTGGTCCAGGGCTACCAGTGGCTCAAGAAGCCCATGGTGCTGCAGCTCTGGAACAAGGTCGAGTACGAGCTCAGGCAGGACCACTTCGAGGGGCTCGCAAAGTTTTACGAGGAGTGCGCGGACCTGGGTCTTATCGAGGACGTGCCCGAGCTTTCCTTCTTCGAGCCAGAGTGAATCCCGGCTTGACAATTCTTTGGCTTGTACTTAAACTTTGTTTTCGGATTTAAGGGGAAGTGACATGGATTTTCCAGAAGACCTGAAGTACTCGAGGACCCACGAGTGGGTGCGGCTGGAGAACGGCGAGGCTGTCACCGGCATAAGCGCCTATGCCTCCGAAGAGCTGGGGGACATAGTATACATCGAGCTGCCCGAGGAGGGAGACGAGGTCGAGAAAGACACCGCCTTCGGCGTGGTGGAGTCGGTCAAGGCCACCGCGGACCTGTATGCTCCCCTTTCAGGGCAGGTGCTGGAGGTCAACGCCCCCCTGGTGGACTCGCCCGAGGTTGCAAACGAGGACCCGTACGGGGACGGCTGGCTGGTTCGGATCAAGGTGAGCGACCCCGCAGAGCTGGAAGAGCTTCTGGACGCTAAAGAGTACGAGAGGTTCGTGGAAGAAGAGCGGGAACCCTGATACCATATTAGCATGAACAAGCTGAAGATCGTTCCCCTTGGAGGGCTGGGAGAAATCGGGCTCAACATGATGGTGCTCGAGCAGGGGGACGAGATGGTGGTGGTTGACTGCGGCCTCATGTTCCCGGGCGACTATCTCCCCGGGGTGGATTACGTCATACCCGACTTCTCTTATCTTAGGGAGAACCAGGAGAAACTGCGCGGCATCGTGCTGACCCACGGTCACGAGGACCACATCGGCGCCATCCCCTTCCTTTTATCCAGGCTGCACGCGCCCCTCTACGGCACCCCCCTGACCATGGGGCTGGTAAGGGAGAAGCTCATCGAGTACGAGCTCAACGGAGGCGCGGCCCTGAACACGGTCGAGGCCGGCCAGAGCTTCGAGCTGGGATCATTCAACGTCGAGTTTATAAGAGTCAGCCACTCCATAGCCGACTGTGTGGCCCTGGCCATAAAGACAGGCGTGGGCAACGTCATACACACCGGCGACTTCAAGCTGGACCCCACGCCCATTGACGGCCGCAGGGTGGACATGGAGTCGCTTGTAAGGTACGGCCAAGAGGGCGTGACCGCTCTCCTGTCGGACTCGACCAACGTGGAGAAGGAGGGCTACACCCTGTCCGAGAGCGAGGTTGGCAAGGCCATGGGCGAGGTCTTTAAAGAGGCCCCCGGCAGACTGATCGTGGCAATGTTCGCGTCCAACATACACCGCATCCAGCAGGTCATGGACAAGGCCTCGGAGCACGGCCGCAAGGTGGCGCTCTTTGGAAGGAGCATGAAAGGCAACGCCGAGATAGCCATGGAGCTCGGATACCTCAAGGTCCCGCCCGGGGTGATGGTCGAGCCCGAGCACATAAAGAAGCTCCCCGAGGACAAGGCGGTGCTGCTTACAACCGGGAGCCAGGGAGAGCCCCTCTCCGGGCTCGCGAGAATGGCCCGGGACGAGCACAAGCAGGTGAAGATCAAGCCCGGCGACACGGTGGTGCTCTCCTCCAGGTTCATACCCGGAAACGAGCGAGCCATAGCCTACTTGATAAACGAGTTCTACCGCCGGGGGGCCGAGGTCATATACGAAAAGGTCTCGGAAATCCACGCCTCCGGCCACGCCAGCATCGAGGAGCTGAAGCTCATGATCTCCCTGACCATGCCCCAATTCTTCATTCCCGTGCACGGCGAGTACAGACACCTGATAAAGCACGCCAGGCTGGCCATGAGCATGGGCGTGCCCCCTGATAGGGTGCTGGTGGCCGAGGACGGCGACGTCATAAACCTGGACCAGGTGGGAGGCGAAAGGGTGGGGAGGATAGACGCCGGCAGGCAGATAGTGGACGGCACCTGCGTGTCCGACTTGGGAGACGCCGTGCTCCAGGACCGACGCAAGCTGGCCGGAGACGGGGTGCTGATCGCAGTGGCAATGGTTGACCTGGAGAGCGGAGAGTTGCGGGGATGCTTGAGGCTCGAGAGCAGGGGGTTCCTTTACGCCGAGGACTCCGAGGAAGAGCTTAAGGCGGCGCGCAGGTGCGCGGAGGAGGAGTTCAAGGCGGCCTCCCTGCACAAGCGCTGCGACCCGGAAAGCGCGCAGGGCCTTTTGAAGACGGCCTTGAAAAGACACGTGAAGAAGAAGCTCATGCGCTTCCCGCTCATCATCCCGGTGGTGATCCCCGTCTAGGTTTGAGGGTTTCGGGTTCCGGGTCCCGGATTTATGGTTTTTGGTTGCTATAATAAAAAGCAATGTCAGAGCACCCTGAAAAAGCCTACTGCATAAGCTGCGGCGAACAGGTCCCGGTCAAGGTCACCAGCATCGGCATCCAGGGCGAGGAGCTGCTCCAGTGCGTGCATTGCCTGTCCTTCCTGGGCACCAAGAACAAGCCGCAGACGCTCTCCTCGCCAGGTCTCGGACCGGTTCCCAGCGCTCCCGCGTCGGAACCGCCCGGCGAGTTCAGGCCCGACGAGAGCACCACCGGAGGCGCACTCATGCCCGACCTGCCCCCGGCCATGGACACGCCGGTGGAAGCCGGAGGCGAGCTTCTATCGGAGACCGGGGAATCCGCTCCCGGCCGTCGGCCGGCCGGGCCTCCCCTGGAAACGGTGTTCACGGTGGAGGACTCGAGCCTGATCCTCACCCTGCTGAACGACATGATAGTGGAGCAGGGTTTTACCAGGAGGGTCATACCATGCAAGAACGGCTACGAGTTCCTGGGCAGGTACGTGCGCGAGAGGCTCACGCCCTCCAGGGTGGGTCTGGTGATCATGGACGTGAAGATGCCGGTGCTGAACGGCATAAGCTCCGCAGTGGCCATGCGCGCCCATGAAAAGGCGCTCGGGCTGAGCGAGATACCAATACTTTTCTTCACCTCAAAGCGATGCGACGAGATTTTCCGCAAGGTCCTGATCCGCTGTGCGCCCGCCATGTACATCAACAAGGGCGCCTCCACCTCACCCGACCACTTAAAACAGCGAATAACCAAGGTTATAAGGCAGCTCAAGAGGGAAGAGTGGTAGCTCCCCCCTACATCCTGGGCCTGGACCTCCACGGCACACTGCTCGAGCCGGGCGAGCTCATGAGGGAAGAGCTTGTGGGGCCGCTTGCAAAGGCGCTCTCAAGGATGGAGCACAGGGCGAAAAGGTTTATATGCACCGGAAACGACTTGAGCTTTGTGCTGGACAAGGTCCCGGCGCCGGTACTGGAAGAGATAGACGGATGCGTGCTCGAGACCGGCTGCTCCAAGAGCCTGGACCTTTCGAGCGAGGAGGTGATCGTAACCCCGGAGGAGCAGGGCCTTATAAAAGAGCTGGAGGCCGGGCTCAAATCCCGGGGCTTTGCCGAGGCGGACTACTTCGCGCACCGGCTGACCACCGTGTCCATGTTCTGCAAGGACCCGCCCGGGTTTTGCGAGAAGGTGTATGAGCACCTTTCGGGCTCGCCCGTCTTCAGAGAGGTTCATATAACCTACTCCAGCGTGGCCGTGGACATCATACCCGCAGGGTACGACAAGTACAGGGGACTGGAAGCCGTCTCGGAGGGACGCGAGACCATCGGGGTGGCCGACTCCATGAACGACCGGGCCCTGCTTGAAAACGCTGACTATGCCCTGGCCCCCGGGAACATAGCGCCCGAACTCTTGCCCCTGCTCCAAGAGGCCGGCCGGGAGGTCCGCAAGCTAGCGGCCGCGGGCGCCCTTGCGCGCGCGGCGGTGCTGAAGGCCTCGGCCAGGGAGACCCGGGGCGTGCTCCAGGTGCTCGAGTTCCTGGACCGGGTCATTGATTGACTCGCAGGGCGGGCCGCACTAACTTGGGTGCATCATGGGCAGGGAGTCGAAATACTTCGGGGCCAACAGCTTCTCTCCCCGGGAGGCGCGCATACTGAGGCTCCGGCGAATTCTTAAGAGTATGGGAACTGCCTCTCTCAAGTGGCGCTACCGGGATCGGCTGCATGTGGGGCCGGGCTGCGACCTGGACCCCGGGGCCATGGTGATACGCGGCCTGGGTGTGGCGGAGATGGGCCGGGGCGTGGTGGTGGAGCGGGGCCTGTTCAAGGTGTGCTTCAACCTGGGGCGGGGGAGCAGGCTGGTGCTGGGGGACGAGACCTGGATACAGACGTTCGACGGGCATACCGTGTTCTCCACCAAGCCGGGCGCCCAGATCATTGCCGGGGACAGGTGCTGGTTCTCGGGAGGGCTGCTGGGGGCATCGAAAAGGATCACGGTGGGAGACCACACCCTCATAGGGTGGGGCTGCATGGTGCTGGACTCGGACCTGCACAGGATGGACAACGACTCGCCCCCGGTCAAGCCCGAGCCCGTCCGCATTGGCAGCCACGTGTGGATGCCTTCATACGTCACCGTGTTGAAAGGGGTGAGCATAGGGGACCACTGCGTCATAGGCACCGGGGCTCTGGTTACAAAAGACATCCCCTCCAACTCCTTCGCCGCCGGCCGGCCGGCAAAGGTGATAAGGAGAATCGGGGACCGCGACCGGGTGGAGTGATTTTCCACCCTGGAAGGCGTGGCTTCCGCCCTTTGCAAAAAGCTGCGAGTCGAGATAGTATGACAGGGTTTATGCAGTCTAAGCCGACTGCGAGCAGGCCACCTCAACGGCCAGCTCCACAACCCGTCGGTAATGCTCCCTCATGTGCTCGCGAACATCGGGATCAGGTTCCCGGGCAAGGCTCTGCCGGGCACTGTCAACGAAATCCTCGATCATGTTCAGGTAGTTCTCCAGGGGTAGGCTTTTATGAAGACGCCACAGCTCGGCCAGCACGTCCTCCACTTCCGCGTACCTGTGAGACTCCGCAAGAATTTCCGCTTCCGCTTGCAACATCACGCTCCTCCTTTCCGCGTCCGCCGCCTGTTCCGCATGCACTCCTCACTTTAAATTCCATTGTATACTACAATACCAAATTGAATGGGGGCTTGTCAAGGGAAAAATGATATTTAACGCAGAGGCGTAAAGAACGCAAAGAATTCTAAATTATTATTGCGCTACCCTTTGCGCCTTGGCGCCTTTGCGTGAAAAAAATACTACACTGCGGACGGCGCGGTTTGCGTATCAGCCCTCCCGGATGTAACCTAAATGTAGTTATCTATCATAAGAGGAGGCGAAGATGAAGACCGACCGTTCCCCGAAGTTCGAGGGCACGGACGACTACGTTGTTGACCCGGAGCTGTCAAGGATAGTGGAAGTGAGCATGGCCCTTGAGATGCCGCTCCTTTTGAAGGGCGAGCCCGGCACCGGCAAGACCCTTCTGGCCCACGCCCTGGCCGAGGCCATGAGCATGCCTCTTATAGTTCTCAACGTCAAGTCCAACATGAAGGCGGTAGAGGCCCTCTACCAGTACGACACCCTCACCCGTCTAAACGACAGCCGCTTCCAGGACTCGAGCAGGGACGTTTCCAACATAGAAGAGTACATACGCATGGGCAAGATCGGCAAGGCCTTCACCTCGGAGAAGAGGGTGGTGCTGCTTATAGACGAGATAGACAAGGCCGACTCCGACTTCCAGGACGACCTGCTTGACGTGCTCGACCAGATGGAGTTCGACATCATCGAGATTGACAAGACCATAAGCGCCAGGCACAGGCCGGTGGTTATCATCACCTCCAACGCAAAGAAGGACCTCTCAGACCCCTTCCTGGGAAGGTGCAACTTTCACCACATCGCGTTCCCCGACCACTCCTTCATGAGCAGGATAGTAAAGGCCCATTTCCCGGACTTGAACGACAAGGTGGCCGAGGCCTGCATACGCGCTTTCTATCGCCTGCGCCAGGTGCCGGGGGTGGAGAAGAAGCCGGCCACCAGGGAGCTTATCAACTGGGTCCGTGCACTGTCCGCCGACCCCGAGTTCAAGCCCGCTGTGCTCGATCGTGGAAAAGAGGTCCCTTTCCTGGGCGTGCTCTTCAAAAAGTCAACCGACCTGGACACGGCCAGGAGGTTCTCCGACGCGGGAAGGGTCTGATTGGAAAGCGCACCACTTACAAGACGCGGCTTCATAAAGTCAGGGCTGGCAGCATCTTCAGGGGCCCTTGCTTTGGGCGGGTCCTCATGCACTCGCGACCGGGTATACCGGGCTGATTACCCGGTGGTGCCCGAGAACAAGGTGCGGCTGCCCAGGAACGGAAAGTCCGTCATTATCATGGGCGGCGGGTTCGGGGGCATGCACTTGGCCCGCGAGCTCCTGGACCGCGGCTTCGACGTAACTGTAATAGAGAAGACCGGCATGCTGGGCGGCAAGCTGAAGAGCTGGCGCGACAAGGAGTTCGGAATGCCGCCCGGCGACGACCCCGCCTGGAGGGGACATCCCCGGGACCACGGCATTCACGCGGTATGGGGCTCGTATAACAACCTGCGGGAGTTCATGGGCAGGATGGGCTACGGGCTGTGGATGTTCCCTGAGGAGAGCACCGTGTACAACTACGTGTGCCGCGACGGCAAAAGCTTCCAACTGGGCGAGAGCCCCTCGTGGCCGTGGCCCCTTGCCAGGATACAGGCGCTTCTCAATACGGACCGCGAGCTTAAAAAGATCGTGGGACCCGGCATACAGCGCATGAGGATGGCCCTTTTCAAGATGGCCTCTTTCGACTTCCACGACCAGGAGCAGAAAAGATACCTGGACAAGCTCTCCTTCCCCGAGTGGGCGCGCTCCGCGGGCATGCCCGAGGCCGCCATATACAAGTTCTTCGGGGCCAACACCGAGATGTCCATGATGGACAACATAGACAATGCATCCGCGCTCTCCGTGCTCACCCAGTCCGCCACCGTGTCCGGCCATCCGGACGACGCCAGGGCGGACGTTTTCATGCACCCTCCCGGCGAGACCTACGTGGCCCCCATCGAGAGCTACATCAAGGAACGCGGCGGAAAGATAATATACAATACCCCGGTGATCCGGGTGAACATGGAAGGGGAGAGGGTGAAAAGCGTCACCGCGGGACACGAAGAGGAATACGCCGGAGGCAACACCTTCCAGTGCGACGTGTGCGGCTCTCTGATAAGCGCGCCCGGCATGCCCGAGCAATGCCCGGTGTGCGGCGCCGGACGGGCCCAGATAGGGCCCTTCGAGCCGGTCCCGGCCCGGGACTACTCCGCGGACTTCTACGTTCTCGCCATGGACATACCCGGCGCCGTGCAGGTGATCTCCGCCTCGGGCCTCTCTGGCGAGGAGTACTTCGACAATATCATGGAACTTAACGGGACCGGGGTGTACACAGTTAATATGTGGTACCCGGACAGGGGTCCGTGGAAGAAGCGCTTCCCCCGGCACGCGGATTTCTTTGCCTCGGACTTCAAGTTCCTGGGCATTACCATCAACTTATCCTATGACTGGGTGATCCGGGGCAGGAGGGCAGCGCAGCCGTTAGTGCCCGAGTACCAGAACAGGGATATGTGCGTGATCGAGACGCAGATAGCCAACACGCACCGGGTGGAGGGGATGAGCGACCACACGATAGCGAGCCTGGTGCACGAGGAGCTGAAGACCGTCATGCCCGACCTGCCGCAGCCACTAGACTGCTACGTTAACCGCTGGGACACTTACTCCCCCCAGCGGGTTGGCTACGAGGCACTGAGACCGGAGGTGCGCTCTCCCAAGGACAACCTTTTCCTGATAGGCGACTGGGTAAAGACCGGGCACTTGAGCGTGTACATGGAGAAGGCCTACGTTGCCGCCAAGATGGCTGTCAACCACATACTGGAGTCCGCGGGACAGGAAGAGGGGAGGATGCGAGTGCTTCCCGGGGGCACGCCCAGCGCGATTATCGAGGCTTGCCAGCACATGTTCAGCGTATATCCATGATTATGGGGAAAGGGTGCACTCGAGTTCAGCGGTAAAAGGGGCTTATATAATGAGCGTGGTTATAAAGCGCCGCAGGTTTTTTCTGCGCGGCTTGAAGCTCGCGGGCATTGTGGCCGCTGGCGGGTCAGTGTACTCAGCCTCCAGGTTCCTCTCCGCAAATGAAAAGTCATATAAACTGCTTTCGCGGAGGCGGAGCCGGAGCAGCCCCCCCCTCAAGTCCGGCGCTGGCTCAGGGGCTGGGGGCGCCGACGAGACCTCTATGGAGATCAGCGCCCAGAGCATCCCCCCGGGTGGGTCGAGGACCGTGGCGGTAGGGGCCACGCCGGTGATCGTGGTTCGCCTCGATGACGGGTTCAGGGCCTTCAACGCGGCCTGCACCCACCTGGGATGCCTGGTCAAGTGGGAGGAGGAGTCAAAGAGGTTCGTCTGCCCCTGCCATACCGGCACGTACGACGAGGAGGGCCGGGTGGTGGCCGGCCCGCCGCCGAGGGGACTTACAAGATACCAGCCCGAGCTTTCTGGGGATATGCTTATCGTAAGTGTGGCATGAGCGCTTAAGAGGCGAGAGATGGAAAACCCGACCCGTCCGGCCCGGCAAATCCCCCCGCAAACTGGAAACTTAAAGGGCTCAGCGGACGAAGAAGGACGCGGCTGGTTCGAGAGGCATTTCAATTGCCGCAAGTCCCTTGGCGAGCAGGTGCTCTGCCGGAGGACCATCGGTATAACAAGCCCCTGGGACTACCTGGGCTATACCGGCACCGTGGCCCTTTTCCTGGTAGGGTTGCAGCTTATAAGCGGCCTGCTGCTGCTCTTCTTTTACGTTCCCCACCCGGACCTGGCTTTCGCCTCCCTGCAAGCCATGAGGGAGCACGTGCCCTTCGGCATGCTTATCACCGGCATCCACTCCATAAACGCCAAGATGCTGGTGCTCGTCCTGTTTATACACATGCTGCGCGCCGTGGTCTTTAGCGCGCACCGTGGACCGCGAGAGCCTCATTGGTATAGCGGTGCGGCGCTGCTCTTTTTCATGATGCTCGCCGGGCTCTCCGGCTACGTGCTGCCCTGGTCGCAGCAGTCATACTGGGCGGGCGTTATCACCACCGAGGCCGCGAGGGCGGCGCCGCTCGTGGGCGATGCCCTGGTCTCCTTGCTGCGGGGAGGCGAGAACGTGGGCGGCCCCCTCCTGCACCGCGCGTTCGCACTGCACGTGTTCCTGCTTCCAGTTGCGGTGGTGCTGCTGGCCTGGTTCCACTTGAGGATGGTGTGGAGGACAGGGGTGAGCGCCCCCCCGGACGTGCACGCAAAGGTGCGCGAAGAAGACTGCATCGGCTGCGGCGAGTGCGAACAGGCCTGCGTGTTCGGAGCAATGGAGATGGCTGAAAAAGAGGGCGTCATGCTTCCGCGAGTGGACGAGGGCGCGTGCAATGCCTGCCGCGCATGCGAGAAGGCATGCCTGGAGGATTGCATAACATTCGAGTCCAGACAGCGCCCATTTTTCTTCGAGCCCCTGGTCCCGCACAGCCTGGTGCACAGGTTACAGGCAGTCACTGCGGCCCTCATGGTCCTTTTCTTCTGCGTGTTCTTCATGCAGGGGACCATCATGCGCGACAAGGCGCCTGCTGACCCCCTGGACACCCCGGAGGTGATCAGGCCAGAGTGGTACTTCATGGCAGCCTACCAGGTGCTGGAGGAGATGCCGAGCGAGTCGGCCGGGCTGCTCGCGGTGTTGGCCGCGGCACTCCTGGTGCTGTTCCTCCCGGTGGTGGACAAGAAGAGGAGTCCGCGCGAGCCCCGGCGCAGGCCGGTCTACATCCTGCTGGTGGCGGTCGCCGTAATCTTGTTCGTAATGCTGGCCGTGAGGGGGTACCTGTAACCCATGCGGCTGCTCCCCGCTATCATGACCTTGTGCCTTGCGCTGGCAGCATCTTCCGTAGCAGTGGCGCAGGGCTCCTTCATGGAGCGAGACATGTGCGTACGCTGCCACCTGCTGGGGCCCAACCTGGGCGCCCCCAACCCGGTGCTCTCCTGGAGGAGGAGCGCCCACTTCCGGCCCGACTCGAGCTGCGCGGACTGCCACGGAGGGGACAGGCATTTTTACGCCGGGCTGCAGCGCGGTCACATAGGGCTTTTCGGGCCCGATGAGACGGTTGAGATGTGCGGCGAGTGCCACCCCAGGGAGACGGCTCTTCAGAGGGGCCGCGCGCCCGTCTCGGAAAGCGGGTACAAGTGCACGGTGAGCTGCGTTCACTGCCACGGGTATCACGAGGTGGAAGAGTCCGATACGGGTCTTATAAACGAGAGGACCTGCGGCAGATGCCATGCCTTTGACAAAGCCGCAGCGCAAAAAAAGGCCCTGGACGCGGTCACTGCCAGGATGGAGCTGATCGAAAAGCGCGTGCGTTCGCTCAAAGAGGAGCGCTTTCCCTCGGGGGGAGCGGAAATCGAGCTGGCAAAGGCCGGGGAGGAGCTCTCAGAGACAGTGCATGGGAAGCGCACCGGCAAGTTCCAGGCGGCTGCCGCGGGCATCATTGACATACTGGATGATGCGGAGGGGATGCTGGAGAGGGCCTCCCCAACAAGGTGGTATCTCTTGGGGGCCGCGGTCATGGTTTTTCTAGGGACCGTGATGGCCCTGCTCTCGGGGTACGAGGCGACATTATACTCTATAGATTCGGACAAGGAGGGTGATGGAATGAGCAAAGACAATGTATCGGAACCGGGGGGGTCAAGTGAGGCCCCGCCCAGGGCCAAGTCGTCGTGGACCGCGGTATTGGCGCTGGTGGTTGCGCTGGCAGCGCTTTTCCTTGCAATGCAGCAACGGTTCATGGGTGCTGAAAGCGGGGTGAAGGCCGTGAGTCACACCATCACCGAGAAGGTGATGCCGGGCCTGAACAAGGCCGAGGAGAGGACCACGATAAGCTCGGTGTACAAGCTCAAGCGCATGGTGGTGACCCTGGAAGAGATCGGGGAGGCCAGCAAAAGCCAGGAGGTGCGGACCAATGTTAACCGCCTCAAGTCCGAGGTCGAGGACCTGGCGGTCAAGGTCATGGTGCACGAATGAGCGTGGTGGGACCTAAAGTCTGAAGTTTTTTGACCGTCTTTTGACATCCACCAGGGGCGTGTCATTGATGTGTAACGTCCAGCAGAGCACAGAGCGCCTGGTTCCGGCCTCCCGCCCTGTCTTCAAAGGGAGGCTAAGAGATAGAGACATGAAATTCAGCGAGCTTGTCAGACTACTTGAACGTGAGGGGTTCGAATTGGTAAAGGAGAAAGGCTCGATTCGTTATTACAGGAAAGAAGGCATTGATAACCTTATCAGGGTTGATTATCATGGTAACAAGGAAGTGCAACCGGGACTTGCAAGGCTTGCAAGGCTATCCTGAAGGCTGCTAAAATAAAACGCAGAGGCCGATGAAATGATTGATCTAAGATATTCTCTAGTTATCGAGGCCACGGAAGACCCCGGCTTTTTCGGGTTCTATTCCCCTGGTCTGCCGGGCTTTAGCGGCGTTGGTCATTCCATCGAGGATTGCATCTATAAAGCGCGTCATGGGATGAAAGAGCACCTGGAGATCATGGAAAAAAACAACATGCCCATTCCTCCCCGGGATTCTGATCCGGAAATTACAATAAAAACTCGGTAAAAGCCGCCAGTTGATACGTATTCAGACGCAGGCCCGGACAAAGGAGCAGCCGATCACGAGCGCCACTACGCCCAGCACCAGCATGCGCCTGCCGAACTGCGTGGTCCTGTCAACGGGATCCACCAGGCCCTTGAGCCGGAGCGCGAACCCCTGCGGGGTTCCGCCCGAGGCCATGCTCATAAGCCCAACCATCTTGTTCACGGACTCAGGGTTGACGCGCACGCCCCATACTCCGATCCCCACCAGCACCAGCCCGCAAAGCCACAAGCCGTTGCCCAGGAAGATGCCGATAATACCTATAAGCCAGCTCATTATTCCTTCCTCCTCTTGAACAGGAAAAAATTATAACCTTGATGTGCCGGTTGTCAAGTGTGAGAGGTTTTTCCAGATTCAAGAAAGGGTTTCCAAAAGTTGGAATAACCAGGGGCCAGGGCAGGCCGGATTGTTCCCAAGCCCTTGTAATTTCAGGCTTTTGATTTTCTTCTTCGGCGGGTATGGTTATTGCTCTTGAATCATCCGAGGAAAAAGAGATGCAAGGAGCATATGAAATGGAGAGGATGGAGCAGGTGGCTGGCCCGGATGGATGGGCAAAGCGCGATGGAGCAGTGCTGGTGGTTGACGACGAGCCTCACATCCGGAGCACCCTGCGGCGGGTGCTATCGCGCGAGTTCTCTAATGTGCTGACCTCGGCCAGCGGGGCCCTCGCTTTGACCCTCCTGGAGCACCGCAAGGTGGACGTTGCCGTGCTTGACTACTGGATGCCGAGCATGGACGGCCTTGCCCTGGCCAGGGCCATAAGCACGCGCTTCCCCCAGGTGGTGCAGATAATGCTCACCGGCTGTATGCAGGTAGAGGTCGTCAAGGAGGCCGTGGTTCGCGGCGACCTGTTCAGGTACCTGATAAAGCCCTGGGACGAGGGCGAGCTTTTGCGGACGGTGCGGAGGGCGAAGTTAGTTTCAAGGGAGCTCTCTAATCCGGTACAGGATTCTGAAAAGGAAGGACCTCCCGGCTGGGCGCCTTCCTGGCTTGCGCCGGTGCCGGAGTGGGCCGCTCCCGCTCTTTCCCTTGCCCGGGCGGTTGAGCTCCGGGACCCCTATACTCTGGGTCATTCATCCCGGGTGGCACTGATCTCCTCCAGGATGGGTCGTGAGAAGGGGCTTTGCGAAAAGGACTTGCACGAGCTTGCGCTGGGGGCCCTCCTCCACGACGTGGGCAAGCTTTCCATCCCGGACGCTGTTCTTTTCAAGCCCTCGAGGCTTTCAAGGGAAGAGTTTTTCGAAGTGCAGAGGCACACGCTCACCGGCGGGAGTATCCTTGACAGGAGCGGGGCCCCGCTCACCGTGCGAGCCATAGGCAGGCATCACCACGAGAATTTTGACGGCTCGGGATATCCAACGGGCATGGCCGGGGATAAGATACCGCTTTGCTGCAGGATCGTGCGGCTGGCGGACGCCTTTGACGCCATGTTCAGCAAGCGGCCTTACAGAGACAAGCTCTCCATGGAAGAGATATCAGAGGAGATCAGGGGCGCCTTGGGCACACAGTTCGACCCCGAGCTTTCGCCGCTGCTGGAAAAGGTGGTCAATAAAGGGTTATAGCCGACTTGTCTGGAACAGCGTTTTTGTTTCACGCAAAGGCCCGAAGGCGCAAAGTCTTACATATAAGAAATCCAGGATACTCTGCGCTCTCAGTGTCTGCCCGAGGTCTCTTAAGCAACCCATACCTGCACCTCCGTGATCCTCCCGAAGAGCGTGCAGCAAATTGATCAACTTGACCACACCGCCGTCCCATTCCGTTTCGAACTCGTGGAAAACAGGACCTCTGCGGTCCACGGCCATACCAGCCAGCATCTTGCGCTGGTGAAGATCAACGGGGCAGAAAATGTCCTTGCCTTTCTTGTTCATTTGATCTACATTGGTTACCTTACCCTGACTCCAGCCGCATCCATGGAACAAGAACAAGGACATAATTTGCCCCAGCAAGACAACTACCAAAGAGCGCTGGCAGACGCCAAGGAGAGCCTCTCACGGCTCGACTTCGACCTCCAGTGCAAAAACGCGGGAGAGGAGCCTGATGAGTCCGGGGCAACGCTCAGATTCATTGACAGGCTGTTCCTCATTCACCGCGACACCTTTGAGATCGAGGCCGCGGACAAGGGCCCGCCGCCCGAGACGTGGGAGAAGATCGTGGCGCTCCACTACCTCATAAAGGCCGACGGGAAGGCGCCAACAGGAGAGCTCATAACATACAAGCAGGTAAAGGACGGCGCGCCTTATTTCCCCGTGTTCAACAAGAGGACCGCTGGCATACTGCTGAGTGTCTTCCGCGACCGGCCCGAAGAGCTTGCGACCGCGGCCGGGAAGATCGGAGCAGATGAGGTCAGCGGACACGGGGACACGGCTTTCAAGGTGAAAGCGCTGCCAAGGGTCGAGTACGTCTTCGTGGTCTGCCTCGCGGACCATGAGTTCCCAATGGACATAAGGGTGCTGTTCGATTCCTCGGTCACAGGCTACCTCCCCGCAGAAGACATCACAGTGCTATGCCAGATGGTCTGCATAAAGATCGTGAAACAGGCGGGCTGAAAACCGACAGAGCCTTCCGGAGCGAGGACCAGATTGACCAGGTCGAGGGCATGGTGATCAAGAGCCACACCTATTACAAGCCCGAGCCTGGTCCGGGCGGAGTGCAGGAGATCCTCGGCGTCCTGGACCATTCTCTCGAAGTGAAAGCAAGGCCCGCGGCGGTTCAATAGGCGCCTGCTTCGAGATCGAGACTAATACAATTGTCAAAAGCGGGTGAAGGTTTTATATTAGGAAGAGTCATGACAATGAAAAAGCCGGAACTCCTGCTTCTCCAACCCGCACAGGACAAGGACCGGCTGGGCACGCGGCGGAGGCGCAGGTCTTCAATACCAAAGCTCAACCTTCCAATACTCGCGGCCAGGGCAGGGCCCGAGTTCAACGTCCGGATCATTGACGAGGCGGTTGACGACATAGACTTCGGCTTCCGCCCCGACCTGGTCGGCATCTCCGTCATCACCCAGACCGCGCCCCGGGCCTACCAGATAGCGGATGAGTATAAAAAGATGAAGGTGCCCGTGGTCATGGGCGGGTTCCACGTGAGCTTCTTTCCCGATGAGGCACTCGAGCACGCGGACTCGGTGGTCATGGGTGAAGGCGAGGGGGCCTGGGACGAGCTGCTTGAAGACTTCCTGGCCGGCAGGATGAAGGAAAGGTACAAGTCCGACAGGCCGCACGACCTTGCCGGGCTGCCGAGACCCAGGCTGGACCTGATCCGAAGGAGCGCCTACGGCCTGCCCAACGTGATGGAGACCGCGCGCGGGTGTCCGCACGCCTGCACCTACTGCGCGGTGAGTCTTTTCTGGGGCCGCAGGTTCCGCTTCCGGCCGGTTGAAGAGGTGGTGGATGAGATAAAGGCCATGCCCCCGGGCGAGGTGGTCTTTGTGGACGACAACATCGCCGGCTCGCACAAGCGGGCCAGGAAGCTGTTCGAGGCCCTGATCCCCTTAAAGCGAAGATGGTCGAGCCAGTCTGACATAAGGATCGGGGAAGACCCCGAGCTGCTGGGTCTTGCCGCCAGGAGCGGTTGCAAGTGGCTGTTCATAGGGATCGAGAGCATCAAGCCCGAGAATCTGGCAAAGGTGGGCAAAAGCAAGGTGAACGTGGTGGAGAAGTACCGCTCGTCAATCGCCAGGATACAAAAGGCCGGGATTAAGGTGTTCGGGTCTTTCATCCTGGGCTTTGACGATGATGATGAGTCCGTGTTCGAGAACACGGTGAAGTTCTGCGAGGCGTGCAGAATGGAGGCGGCCAACTTCTATATCTACACTCCCTTGCCCTTCACCCAGCTTTACAGGGACATGGAAGAGCGGAAAAGAATGATCCACCACGAGTGGGACAAGTACGACTGCAACCACGTGGTCCACCAACCGATGAAGATGTCAAAGGAAGAGCTCCTGGAGGGATACCTGAAAACATACAGGACAATGTACTCCATGCGATCCATCCTGAAGAGGGTGGCGCGGCCGAGAAAGGACGTGTTCGAAGTTATGGCCTTCAACCTGGCCAGGATGATGAACTACAAGCGCTTCGAGGAAGGGTGCAGGATTTAGCTCCACGTGAGAAAGTGGGGGCACAAACATCCATACCTCACCGCGGGGAAATAGAAGAGTTTTTATCAGCAAGGGGGGACTCTGGATGAAAAAGACACTTGTGCCGTGTTTGATCGTTTGCGTCTTCAGCATAGGGGGGAATTACTCATGGGGCAGGGGCGGCGGAGGGAATGTCGAAACGTATAAGGACCTGCCCGGAGACGCCCCCTCATGCGAGCGCAGGATATTTCCGTATAGTGAAGGGCGCGCCTGTCCGTCCGGAGAGTTCGTGAACTTCGCGATCCGCAAGCTCACGGAGTTCGGAGAGAGGCCGGTGTGGGCGCCGGACGGGAAAAAGATCGCGTTCGTGGAGCATGAGTTCGGGGAGGTGTACGAGCTCGATCTTTCCGAGGGAGCGGGACCACGCTGTATCACCTGCGGGTTCGAGCACCAGGGCTTCCTCCGCGCCCACTACATGAAGGACGGCGACTACCTGCTCCTGGGACCTGAGCGGCACAACAACGACCTCCTCGACCGCATCTTTGACACCGGCTTCTACTGGATGCCGGCAGACCGCTCCCGGGGCCCGCGCTGGATCGGCGAGGAGCACTTCGAGGGGGTGGCCGTGTCCCGCGAGTCCCGGAAGATAGCTTATTCAAAAACCTGGATCGAGACCCCTTTCATGATTCCAAGCCGTATGTACGTGGCCGAGCTCACCCGCGACGGCAGGATAGTAAACAAGAGGGTGGTGTACAGGTCAATGAACGTGATCGAGGCCCAGGACTTCTTGCCCGGAGACAAGGGGCTCGTGTTTTCCCGCTACACCCCCACTTACGAGGTTTACGGCGTTGATCTCCACACCGGCAAGGCCACCAACTACTCGAAGAGCAGGGCCAGCGAAGAGCCGGAGGGCGTCTTCCCGGACGGCGGGTTCACGTTGATGGAGTCCGACCGGCACTCGGGCGAGTCCGGTGATTTCGATATTGACATTTACATGCTAAGGCTCGACGGCACGGGCGAGGACGTGCGCAGGCTGACTCATTTTAACGACGTGCCCGGCGAGAAGGCCACCAACCCCGTGGTGAGCCCGGAAGGCTGCCGGATCGTGTTCATGAAGGCCGTGGACACGGGAGATGCAAGCAGGCTCACCGGGACCGGCGCCGGGATATACATGCTGGAGTTTTATCAGTGCGTGAAATGAAGAAGTATTGGATATCTGACAGTCGCAAGGCGGATCCAGAGCCCTTTGAATCAAGAAGTTTGTGAGGCGGCCGGGAAACCGGGACCGGGACTATTCGTCCCTGCCGCAGGGGCAGACCCTCTCGATCCCCAGCAGTTCGGCCGCCGCAGCGAAAGTGACCCCGTAGACCAGGCAATGCTTCCCCTGTTCCCTGATACGCTCCCATATCGAGTCGAAGGTGGCGTTGACCAGGGTGGTGCCGGTGAGGACCACCGCGTCCGAGGCATCCACCACTTCGCCGGCCCGCCGGCCGCCGTCCCATATCTCCACCCCGAACTTATACTTTCCAATATTGTCGCCGGAAAGGTCGCTGATGCGCACCTGGTCCGGACAGAAGGTCTCTACCAGCCTCTCGGCAATGGCCGGATTCAGCCCGATGAGACCCACCCTTACCATTCCGTAGCGGGACAGCAACAACTCCGCGATACGGGCCGCACACATTTCCGGGTCGTCGTCCTTGCAGTGGACCGTGCCGTGAACCAGCCCGAGGCTCCTCATGGCGGCGTTCATCACCGCGATGAACACGGCCCGGTTGCGGTTCGATTCGAGCGGAAGCTCCAGCACCTGCTTGAGTGTGCCCATGAACTCCCGGGGAGAGTCGGTGAAGGCGTGTCCCTTGCAGCCTCTGAACTCGGCCTCCAACACCCGCTCCTTGCCGATGATAATAGGAAAATCCCGCCTGCCCGGCTCGCCGATGGCCTCCTCGGGAGTGAGAGGCTTTGCCAGCACCGAGACCTCGAGGTCCAAGAGCCCTTCCATCTCCACCATCTCCCTGAACTTCGCCCCGGCGCGCTCCAGCGCACAAAGCCCGCTTTTATCCATCATATCTTCACCCCGAAGCTTACCAGTATGAACTTCAAGGACACGTAAGCGAACACGAGTCCGAATAGAAGCTCCACCAGGCCTTGCGAATAGAGCCTGTTCAAGACCGCCCCCAGGTTGGCCCCGAGAAGCGTTCCCAGGCAGATGGGAAGTGCCGCGCCCGGCTCGATGTAGCCCTGCACCAGCTTGAAGCCCGCGCTGATCAAAGCGTTAAAACAAAAGCAGGCCAGAGAAGAAGCCACCGCCGCCCTGATGGGGGCCCTCATGATAAAAGCGAAAGCCGGGACCAGGATGCCTCCGGTGCCGATGCCCAGGAGCCCGGGCAGTGCCCCGGCCGCGCCGCCGATTATTATCTTTTTCCAGACCGTGGCTTGGAGCTTATTACCCTTGTCCTCTTCCTTGTCACCTTTCATCACCCCCGGGACCCCTCCCGCGATCATGCGCGCAGAGATCAAGGTAAAGACCAGGCCGATGCCGAGGTCCATCCACCTTTCGTGCTTTGACAGATAAGGGAACAAGATGGAAAAAACCACCGTGGCCAAGGCGCCGGAGATAATGACCGGGTAAATGGAGACCGGGTCCAGGTGGCCCAGCCGGTAGTGCCGGTAGCTGCCCCCAAGGGTGGTGAAGAAAACGGCCAGCACGCATGTCCCCGCAGCATAAGCTGGAGACATGCCCATGCCGAAGCGCAAAAGCGGCATCAGCACGATCCCGCCTCCTATACCTAAGAGCCCGCCTAAAAGGCCGGCCACAAGCCCTCCCCCCACCAGCAGAGCCAGCTCTTCCATGAAAGCCAAACCGTCAGGGCCCGGGCTCGCCGGCGATGGACCGCGCCGCTATGCGGCCGCTCAAGATGCAGCTCGAGATGAAGGTGCCCTCCAACGAGCTCTTGCCGTTCACACCGCCGCCCCCGAACCCCGCGGCCTCGCCCGCGGCGTAGAGCCCGGCAAGGGGCTGGTCGTCCTTGTCCACCACCCGGCTTTGCAGGTCGGTCCTGATCCCTCCCAGGCACTTCCTGGTCATGATCCGGTAGCGTATGGCAAGAAGCGGCATGGCCTTCTTGTCCACTATCTTCTGGAACTTGCAGGTGCGTATCCTGTCCCCCGACCAGTTGCGCGCGTTTGCGATGCGCCGGAGCTGGTCGTCGTTGTGGAACTTCTCGCCCCGCTCGATCTGCTCGTCGTAGAGCCTGATGTCCATCCCCATCCCCTCGGCGTCCACGTCCTCCGTGCCCGCGAGCTCGTTCATCTTGCGGGCGAGCTCGGGCACGCTGCCAGCGGCCAGAAAGTCCGGGCATTCGTTTACCATGCGCCGTACCAGGGAGTCGTTCCCCATCAGGTTGTTCTTGAGCAGCCTTAATAATTTCCTGTCGCGTATCTCCTCGTTGTGCTCCGCGCCGGAGAGGGCCAGCTCCCTCTTCGCGATCTTCAAGTTCAATATGTGCCACGAGAATTTCTTCTCCTGCTGGCAGATGCGCCTCACGCAATACGTTGTATCATAGTAGCCGATGAGCGGCTGGGGACCGAAGCGTCTTCCACGGTAGTCCATCCACAAAGCAGACTTGGGCGCGATCACCTTGAGCCCCTGGTTGTCGTAACCGGGGTTCGGGTGCTCCACACCCTCGGGATAGTTCCACATGTAACCCAGGTTTGTGAGCACGCCCCCCAGCCTCTCGGCCTCGTCAAGCCCCCACCCGTCGCAGAATGGATGGGACCCGATGAAAAGCTCTTTTGGCGGACGGCCCATGTCATGGGGCCACAGCTCCCGCACCCTCGTAAGGTCACCGCCCAGACCGCCGCAGGCTATCACCACGTTGTCCGCTTCCGCGCTGAAAGCCTCGCCCGAACCGGCGATCTCCCCGCTCACCCCGCTGACCCTGCCCGCGCTCCGGTCGATGCTCCCCGCCCGGTGATTGAAGAGGATCTCGAGCCTTTCCCTGTTTTTATGAGCCTGCAGGCGCTCTATCAGCGCGCTGGTGCACCCGTGTCCGGTTCCCCATACTATATGGTATCGGGGCAGGGAGTTGCCCTGAGCAAAGAAGCCCCGCTCCGGCCACATGATGCTGGGCAGGAAGCCGACCCCGTGTCCCCTGAGCCAGAGGAACACGTCGGGGAGGCTTCTGTGGCAGTACATCTCTGCCCATTTCCTTGGGAGGACGTCCTCATCGCCGAAGTCCGCGGTGTTGCACCAGTCGCGGAAGGCGAGACCGGGAGAGTCCTTCACACCCAGGCGTCTCTGCAGCGGCGAGCCCACGATAAGCATCCCCCCGAACGCGGTGATGGCCTGGCCCCCGAAGCGCTCCTCCGAGTCGCGCTCAACAAGGAGCACGCTCTTTGAATGATCGAGCAGCTCCATCGCGCAGGCGATCCCGGCGATGCCTCCGCCCACCACGATAACGTCCGCCTGATACTTTTTACTATTGTCCACTCCGACGGGCCCTCCTTTTTCCGTGTTGAAACATCGAGGTGGCTGTGATATTGATAGTGATGCTATCTTAACTCCATTATAATATCAATGAAAACAAGGAGCCATAATCCACCGCCTAATCTTTCCACTCGCCTACAGGGGCCGGAGCGGCGGCCATGACGGGGAAAATTTAGCCACACCGACAAATAAATTCAGGTTCGCGGCATGCCAAAAATCGCGGACAGGAAGAAAAAATGACCGGCAGGGCGAGCTTGGCCGACGCCGCGTTGGAAAGCGGGCAAAAAACGAATCAAGAAAG
>CAZYTX010000026.1:0-50394 GCA_964650485.1 uncultured bacterium
AGATGCAAATGGCACCAAGTTTTTGCCATTTTCACATTGGCGCATTATTTGGGTTCATATATCACCCCTTGGTTTGTCCTGGTTCAGCGGGAAATGAGTGCCCACTTTCTTTTTGGTGAGTGCATTGGCTGCGCTCACGCCCCTGCCTCGATCTCCTTCCTGTGCGTTATGCATTCATAGTGAATAATCGCGGTTTAGACATTTGATCTACTCACTTCTTTATATTGATTGCTCATTCTTCCATCGGGAGGGGACCTTTGATCACCTGCTGGAGCGGCTTTTCGCACGGGGAGCGCGGGCATGATGGCAGCCGGCAGGCACTTGTCCATCCCGGAGGGCCCCGCTCCTGCACCAGGGAGCTGTACTGCCCGTTCTCTATCTCCTGTCCCATTTTCACCCCCTTGCCCCTCCATTGCCAGCCTGGATATATTGCTTCATAGCATAAAGCTCACCGGCCTGTCAATGTCCAAGCCAAATGATTTTCCATTTTTCAAGGCAAGCTTAGCACAGAACTTTATCAGCGGTTGACAATGGATGGTTCAAGTTCTAAATCTGGGCACACCATACATAATTCTCGCTCCTTTTGCCTCTGCTCTGATGTTTTGGCGCCTGGCTTCAGGGGCGCATACCATTAGGGGTTTTTTAAAAAGGCTCTCGACCATGCCCAGCTTGTTGTTCCCTTCTTTTCAATATCATTTGTCAACATATCAGATCAGGGCTAACATGTCAAGCCTTTCGGTGTTTGATTTTGAGTTTTTGGTTTTGGGTTTTGAGTATGCAAAAGCGGAAAGGACCTTGATTCGTGGCGCCGTAGCGTCGTTGCGTCTAAAAAGCCCTTGCCTTGCTCCCCACTTCTCGCTCCTTCCTTTGTTCTGCCTCGGACTTGGACTATAGTCATATCCCATGTCCGGCGCTTTGCACGCTTCAGACAGTGACGGTCGTTATGGCCGCGTGCTTCCGCACCTGGCCGCGGCTCTTTTACTGGCCCTGGTGGTTGCCGTTGCCTACGTGCCCCCGCTTCTCTCGGGCCGGGTGTATTACTCGCAGGACACCACGGACCTTAACTACGTGATGCTCCGCTCTCACGTTACGGACCTGAAGAACAATGGTTTCACTGCCTGGTGCGAGCAGGCGGCCAGCGGCTTCTTCCGTGCCTCTGACCCAACCTATGCCCTCTACTCGCCCCGGCTGCTCCTCTACCTCGCGGTCCCCGGCTACGACGCACAGCTCGCCACCATCCTGGCCTATGCCTTGTGGGCCGGGCTCGGCGGCTACGTGCTGGGGTTTTCGCTTTTGCGCAATCGCTCAGCCGGGCTGTTCATAGGGATAGCCTGGCCGCTGTGCGGCGTGGTAGCCAGCACGATCAGCAACATCCCCTACATGACCTCGGCCGCGTGGCTTCCCTGGTGCCTGGCCGCTTGGACCGGGCTGCGACGGCCTTCTGCCAGGTCGGCTGCCACGGGCTTTTGTCTCGCCATGGTGGCGGTGGAGGGTGACCTGTTCGGCATGGGCATCTTTGCCGCGGTGCTTGGCCTTTACTCTGCCCTGGCGCCGGCCTCGGGCTCCCGCAGGAAGGAGGCGCTTCCCTGGCTGGCCGCGGTGGTGCTCTCCGCTGGTCTCACCGCGGTCATCTGGATGCCGGCGTTGTCCTCGCTTTCCGGGTCCAGGCGCGCGGCAGGTCTTGCCGCCTGGGAGTCGCTCTCCTTTTCCATGCACCCGGCCAGGCTGCTGAACCTGTTCGCCCCCCGGTTCTTTGGCCAGCCGCACGAGAACAGCTTCTGGGCCGAGGGCATCACCAGCTCGATCATGGGCACCGGCCTTTGGTTCCAGACCGTCTACCTCGGCCTCCTGACCCCGCTCCTGTGGATAGCGGCGCTGGTGAAAAAAGGCCCCGGCAGGAGGAGTGCCGCGGTTTTCGCGCTTATGGCCGCGGTCTTCACTGTGTTGGCCTTTGGCAAGCACGCGCCGGTCATGCCCTGGCTCATGGATACGGTGCCGTATCTGCACAGCTCCCGCTACCCGGCCAAGCTCTTTACCTATGCCTCGCTCTTCATTCTCTGCCCCGCGGCCGCGGGGCTTATAAGGACCCGTGATATCGCCAGGGATGCGGGGCCCGGGCTGCTGGTCATAGCGCCGGCGCTTTTGTATCTGTTGCCTCTCACCATAGCGCTGTCCCTGGCCGCGGACTCGATAGAGCAGATTAAGCAGAGCAGCGGGGTCCCGGGGCTCTCCTTCATCCGCATCTACCAGGACCTTATAAGGCTTGTTATTTTCGCCGCGCTCCTGCCTTTTATCGCGTTTATCGCCGGGAGGCGGGCCTGGGCGAGGCGCCTGCTTCCCGGAGTCCTGCTTTTTTTCATGGCCGCTGACATGCTGACCGCACTGCCGGTGTTCTACATGAACCCGCGCTATGACCTCTTCCGGCCTTCCCACGTTGCCGGGCGCATAAAGGGGCACGGTCCCGGCAGGGTGACGGTCGCGGACGACATGTACGACCACCTCCGGGCCGGGCCCAGGGGTTCTCTGCTTTATAACTGGGGAGTATTGGAGGGGGTTGACTATGCATTGGGCAAGGCCGCGGCCCTGCCGTCCATGCTTTACGACTTGAACAAGAAGGAGGCTCTTTTAAACCACGGGGCCGCGGTGCTCCGGATGACCGCGACCAGGTATCTGGTGGCACTGGCCCGACCAAGAAGTGAGTGGGTTACAAAGCTCTTAGAGCGGGGCCTTATAAAAGAGCTTGAGAGGTTCCCTGATATGAACCTGGTGCTTTACGAGAGCACGGGCGAGGGCGATAGAGTTTTTGTTACACGCCGGGTGCGGACCGCGGACTCCGCGGAGCATGCCTTCAACTTGGCCCTCGGTCTCGATGTTCTGGACAGCCACACGGTATTCATAAGCACCGACTTTGCGATAAGGAACGGAAAGCCCGTAAAGCCTCGGGCTCTTCCCGGTGCCGGGCGGCCCCCCGAAGAACCGGCGGACAGGGTCATCTCCATAGAGCGGCCTCACGGGGACCGGCTGACAATTGAGCTCGAGATATCCTCGGCCGGCTGGCTGGTGGTTCGCGAGTACCCGGGCAAGGGGTGGAGGGCGTTTATTGATGGAGAAGAAGCCCTCATTTACATAGCGGACGGCATAGGCAGGGCCGTGTTCCTGGACAGGGGCAGGCACAGGGTGGAGTTTAAGTTCGAGCCGCGGTCATTGAAAGCGGGCGCGGTCGTGTCAGCGGCCTTTGCCGTCGTGGCCCTCTGTGTCGCAGTGATCTCTTATTCCGGGCGGAGGGGCGGACGCTCGCGCTGAGCGCTTTCTTGTCGTATAACTCAGAGGTGAATATCCGAGGTGCCTTGTATTTTTTATATGGGGTTCACCGGACGGTTACTTTTTTATGGCTCATGCCAGGAGGGAGGAAGAGATGAAAAACAGCGTTGCTTTTTCGGTTCCATCGCGTGTTTTATCGGCCGTGGCATACTTTTTAGCTCTGGCGCCCATGCTTTGCGGGGCGAGCGCATGCTCCGGGAGGACCGGGCCCGGACTGGAGGTGGTGGACCGCGTGGACATCGAGCGTTACATGGGCAAGTGGTACTCGATCGCCAGCATCCCCCAGGTCTTCACCAAACCATGCGCGGGCGGCACCACGGCCTTCTACACCCTGCTCGATAACGGCCTTGTCAAGGTGGAGAACGCCTGCTACAAGAGCGACGGTTCGGTCTCGGGTGTAGAAGGACGGGCATGGGTGGTTGACAAGGAGACCAACGCCAGGCTCAAGGTATCCTTCATTCCCTTCATACGCATTGATTTCCTGGCCGGGGACTACTGGATCATAGACCTCGGTCCCGACTACGAGTACGCGGTGGTCGGCCACCCCGAGCGCAAGTACGGCTGGATCCTGAGCCGCACCAAGGAGCTTCCCCAAGAGGTGCTCGACGGCATCGTGGAGCGGCTTGAGGACCAGGGCTACGACTTTTCCGACTTCAAGATGGTTGACCAGGAGAGTTACTGAACGCTATGATAGGCCGTGACAATGAAAGGCCCGGGCGCACCGTGCGTCCCGGCTGGTAAACCCGCAAAGGAGGGACACTGATGAGACGACGTCTTTTCATGGAGCTGTCCGCGGCCGGGGGCGCCGGCACGGTGCTGACCGCCATGGGTCTGCCCGCTCGCGCTCGCGAGCTGTTGCTGAAAGACCTGCAGGAGCTCGATACTCTGGAGTACTTCGAGAGGAACGCCGCGGGCGAGCAGTTCGGTTAACGCCCGCAGGCTGCTGGCAGGCTTCGGGGTCACCGTATAAAAGAGGCTGCCAAGACGCCGGGCAAAGACTCGAAGCTCGCAAAGCGGTTTTTCGACTCCCCTTCCTTGAAGGTGAAAACTCAAATAGTGAAACCCCACCTCAGTAGATGTACACCATTGTGCCTTCGTCAATCATCTTCACCAGTTGCCTCAAGTCCTTGTTGTTCATCCTCACGCACCCGTGCGAGTACTTGCCCGGCCTGATCCTTCCGCTGCGGGTGCCGTGTATATAGTAGCCCTCGCCGATGGAGACCTTGTAGGGGCCGAGCACGCCCGGGACCGCCCTGTCCTCCATGGTTATCTCCTCGGGTATCTCCAGGCCCCTCTCCAGCCACACCCAGTTGGGCTTGTACCACACCGGGTCCTCGACAATATACTCCACCTGGCGCACCCCCTTGGGTGTGCTGAAATCTTTTATCCTGCCGGTTGAGCCCAGCCTCCTCCTGCCCTTGCCGCTGACCATGGGATAGGCGTACAGGGTCTGAGAGCCCAGCCTCACCATCAGTGTGTCCGTCTCCAGGTCCAGCTCCACGTATATGACTTCGGATTCCACCGAGCGGCGCAGGTAGCGGCTCAGCATCAAAAGCCGGAAGTTCTCCTGCTCGCACCTTATAAGCTCCTGCTCGTACCCGGCGACCTCCTCCTGGTGAAGGTTCTCCATGATGCGGATCACGTAGTCCTGGGCAATGGTCACCCTGGAGTCATCCCGGTTGTTCTCCACGAACCGCCTGAACTCGGACAGGGCCTCGCCGGTCTGGCCAAGCTTGAAGTAGCACTGCCCGGTCCTGAACTGAGCCATGTTGGCGAGACCGGAGAGCGGGTGGTCCTCCATTATCTTCTGATAGAGCTTCTTGGCTTCTTCGTAGTCGCCGGATTGGAAATGGTCTTCTGCGGAAGAAAAGAACTTTTGGGCAGGATCTTGAGTCCCCAGGTTCTCATCCTGCTTGGGGCAGGAAGCCGCGGTCAAAGCCAGGACCAAAAAGCACGTTAAAAGCCCGGCCATCCCCTTTTTCATCCTCTCGCAACTCCTTCTTGGAACACGGCTTATAAACGCCCGGTCTTGTCCTGATTCCAAGGCTATATATTAAAGCCGGGCAGCCCCGTTGTCAAAGGGGCGCCGGGATTTCGGGCCCTTGGCGCGCCGGGCTCAGGGCTTTTTCTTTGCGGCTATTATCTTGCACCCGTACTTTGCCGAGGCCGTGCCGATGATGAGCCTGCCCTGGTAGACCGCGGTGCTGCGGACCCCGTAGTAGTATGGGTTCCCGAAGGCGTTGTCGTTCTCGACTGTCCAGTCGAGCCCGTCCGGGCTGGAGTAGAGCATGAACTTGCCGCTGGGTATGCTGATCCCTTTGTGGAAGTAGGTGCCGGCGTAGAGCCTGCCCTCGTACTCCACTAGCTGCCAGAGGTATGCGTTATGCCGGTTTGTATGGCCCTTTGCCAGCACCCGCTCAAAGCTTTTGCCGTCCTCGGACACGTAGAGGTCGAACCCGCGGAAGAAGTCCATGGTGCCAAGGAAGAGTCTGTCTTTGAACACGTACACCTTCATGCCCGCGGTGTTGGTCCACTTTGAAAGGCCGCCCTCAAAGAGCCTCTCAAAGTGCACGCCATCCGCGGTGCGATAGGCTTGCATGCCGGCCGCGTTCAGGGTGCCGGTGTAGAGGCGCCCCTTGAACTCGGCGAAGTCCGACATCCACCAGTTGCCCTTGTCCATGATCCCGTTGTCCGCGACCTTTTCCCAGTGCTCTCCGTCCTCTGTCCTCCACAACTGGGCGCCCTGCTTCCTGTTCTCGGTGCCCACGTACAAATGCCCCTTGAAAAATCCCATGCCCCTGCCCGAGGTGTTGTTCTTGTCTCCGAAGCCGCCCTTTATCACCGCCTCCCAAAGGTCCCCGTCGCAGGTGCGCCACACCTCCATGCCCTGGTCGTGGTTCGCGGTCACAGCCCACAGGCACTCCTCTCCTGCAACCATCTTGCGCACGCCAATGTTCATGTGGCTGTCGAGCCCCGAGTCAACCACCCGGGTCCACTCCTCGCCGTCGTAGCGCCAGACCTCGGCGCCGTTGCTGGCCCGCTTGCCGGTGGTGGCGGTGAAGAAGCGGATCATGCCGGGCATGCGCTTTATGTTCAGGGTGCCGACGTAGAGCTTGTCTCTGAACACCGCCATTGAAAAGGCGTACTTGTTGTCCCTTGCGCCGAACCCGTCCTGGTTCAACTGGGTGACCTCGTGCAGGGTCTCGGTCTCCCGTACATCCAGCGCAAACACGGAAGCGCATAAAAAAAGCGCTGCCGCAAAAACGAAAACCTTGGAAATTCTCATCAGAACATCCTCCTTTTTATTCTCCTCTTTCTTCAATGTTCCCTTCGGGGTCGATATCCCACTCAATCGGTCCATGGATGACCTCCGCGTTTTGCGCAAGCTCGCTTTTAAGGGCCTCGGACACCAGAAGCTCCTCAAGGTGCAGGGTGTCTCTTATGCGGGCCAGCTTCAGGGTCTTGGTCTCGGGATGGCCGCAGGTTTTTATTGCGGCCATTATGGCCTCCCGGTCTGAAGGGAAAGCCAGCGGAACCCGGACGCGCTCCAGGAAGGTGGAAGCTAAAGCGTTTTTCCTTGAGAGCCCGGGGACCATCTTTGGCACCAGCCCGGAAAGGGCCCCTGCGCCGCACGAGTGCAGAGCGGATGCGCCCGCTTCCATGCCCAGCCCCACGGCCAGCATCTTTGCAAGCCCGCTCTCGTATTTGCCGCTGTAGCTGGTGTGCGGCTTCACCCTGTTTACCACCATTATCCCGTCAGCCTCCAGCGCGGCCCTGGACACGTGAACAGGGACGCCCTCGGCATTTCCTGCTATCTCAGTCTCACCGTCGGCCCGCACTGGCGCATTGATTGACTCCTGTGTAATACCGAGCTCTTCCAGCACCTGGACTCTTCCCTGCTCGGCGCCGCCCCCGTGCGAGCCCATGGCAGCTACGATGAACGGCTCTGCCCCCTGCCCGCGCAGCCACTCGACCGCGGCCCCGAGCACCTGGTCAATTCTGTCAATGCCCCGGCTCCCCGCGGTCAGGGCCACTTTCATGCCCGGCTTTACAAGGGCCTTGATACCGGGCGCATTCAGGGCGTCGCGCACCCGGGAGCGCACGTCCTCTATCCTTTCGGTGTCAAGCGCCTGTCTTGCCCTGAACATGGGCGGGAGCTTTGAGTCCATGCGCTTATTATATATCACGAGCTTTTCTTGACTTGAAGCCGGGGCAGGGCTATAGTCAAATACAGATGGAAGATAAGCTGAGAGCGGTCCTTGATAAGTTCGCCGAGCTGGAGCGCCGTGTGAGGAAGCTTGCAGCGGAGAACCGGGCCTTGAAGGACGAGGCCGCTTCCCTGCGGGAGAGCCTCTCCGAGGCCGGGGAAGAGAAGGACAGGCTCTCGGAGACGCTTTCGCGAGAGCGGTCCTTGCGACGAGAGGCCCGGGACCGTGTTGACGGATTGATTGAAAGGCTCGAGAGCATGGGAAGCGGACAAGAAGAGACGGCTGACAGACAGGAGCAGGGATTCAATGGACTCTGAAAAAGACGTGGAGATTTTCGGACAGCACTACCGCATAAAGGGGGACGACCCCGAGCGGATAGAAAAGGTGGCCGGGCACGTGGACCAGGTGATGTCGAGCCTTCTGGGCTCGCCCGGCCAGGGTCTTAGCACCAGGGGAGCGGTATTGACCGCCCTTAACATAGCGGACGAGTGGTTCAAGCAAAAGGACGAGGTGGAAAAAACCGTATTCGAGCTCAGTGAAAGGATGGACGAGCTTTTGAGCTTGTTGCCGGAGTAATGGAGGTTCATCCCCTGCGCTGTGCGTGATTGGACGGCGAACTTTTCGAACCGATATCTTTGTGAAAGGGAGCTGTCCCTTGTCGTGGTGAGCGCCTGGAGAGCATACCGTCTCGCCCAGGAGCCTGAAGCGGCAACACGGCGCCCACCTGGTGAGACCCGGGTTTGAAAGAAGCCTTTCACACGGCAGCGGCGGGGGGTGATCTTGAAAAGCGGTGCGGGAGAGGACGGAAGCTATTTTTCGTGGTGAGCGGCAAAAGCCTGGCGGATACAAGAATGAAAAATATGTTTGGGGTAGTAAATAGATGCAGGGAGCAGCAAAAGGCGGTAACACCTGCTTCCGAGTCATTGAATATGTCGGTTAAACGGACGCCAGAGTTACAAGGCAAAAAAGCGATGCCTTGCCCCGCTCTCGAAGACGATTGATCTATCAATCTTCTCGCTGATCCATCCTCTCCGGGCCAAAAGGACCAGGGGTCCTTGAAAAACGGCCTTCCGGCAGCCAAGGGCTTTTCCATATGAGAAGGTGCACGAATGAGTGGCGAGGAAAAGGCCCGGCTGAGAAAATTAATGCTCGAAAAACGCAGGTTGCTTGACCCGGGCGAGGTGCAGCAGGGAAGCGCCGCTGTCATGGATAACCTGAAGAGCAGTGGCCTGCTTGAAAACTGCGGGCTTTTTGCGCTCTACGCGTCCGCTGGGGGCGAGGTGAACACGCGCCCCCTGTTCGAGGAGCTTGTAGAGCGCGGCAAGATTGTTGTCCTTCCACGCGTCCGGGGCAGGGGCCCGGAGATAGACTTCTTCCAGGCCAGTGACTGGGACGCTCTTGAAACTTCCAGCTTTGGGATACCCGAGCCGGTCCCTTCCGCAGAGCCGGTGCCTCCCGGGGAGTTCGATTTCGTGCTGGTGCCCGGTGTGGCTTTTGACAGGAGAGGCGCCAGGCTGGGCTTTGGCATGGGATGCTACGACCGGGTGCTTGAGAAGATAAGGCCGGGCACGCCCGCGGTGGGCGTGGCCTATGATTTCCAGGTGGTGGATGAGGTCCCTGCGGAGCCTCATGACGTGTTCCTCACCGCGGTGGTTTCGGAAAGCGGGATCGCGCTGTCCCCTCCGGGGGAAAAGCGATTGAATATAGAAGAGAAAGGGGAAGCAAAATGAGCACTTCAACGATCATACTGGGATTTATTCTGGCATTGGCCGCGGGCGGGGGAGGGGTTTACCTCTTCCTTCGCAAGTTCAGCCAGGGAAAGCTCCTGCAGGCTTCGGAAGAGGCCTCCCGCATCATAAGGGATGCGGAGACAGAAGCCAGGAGTAAGACCAAGGAGGCCGAGCTCGAGGCCAAGGAGTACCGCTACCAGGCGAAGCTCGAGTTCGAGAAAGAGTCAAAGAAGGTGGGCGAGGAGCAGAAGGCCATGCAAAAACGCCTCTTGCAGAGGGAAGAGAGCCTTGACAAGAAGATCGAGCTCCTGGACAGGAAGGAGATGGAGCTCCAGGAGCGCACCGGAAAGCTTGCGAACCAGGAAAAGGAGATCAAGGCAGGTCAGGACAAGTACGCAAAGCTGATCGAGGACGCCAAAAAAGAGCTGGAAAGGGTGGCGGGCATGAGCGCTTCCGATGCCAAGCGCCAGCTCATGGACTCCATGCTGGACGAGGCCAAGCACGAGGCCGCCCGCAGGATCAGGCAGATCGAGGAGGAGGCCCGGGAGGAGGCTGAGAAGAGCTCGAAGAAGATCTTAAGCCTGGCCATAAACCGCTATGCCAGCGACTACGTGACCGAGCGCACGGTCACTGTGGTGGCCCTTCCAAACGACGAGATGAAAGGCAGGATCATCGGCCGCGAGGGCAGGAACATCCGCGCCCTGGAGTCGTTGACCGGTGTTGACCTGATAGTGGACGATACTCCCGAGGCCGTGGTTTTATCCAGCTTCAACCCCATAAGCCGGGAGACCGCCCGCGTCTCGCTCGAGCAGCTCATCCAGGACGGCAGGATCCACCCGGCCCGCATCGAGGAGGTGGTGAAGAAGTCTGAGAAGCAGGTGATGGACGGGATCCGGGAGGCTGGTCAGCAGGCCACATTCGACGTGGGGGTGCATGGAATGCACCCGGAGCTGATAAAGCTCATCGGCAGACTCAAGTACAGGACCAGCTACGGACAGAACCAGCTCCAGCACTCCCTGGAGGTGGCCAACCTTTGCGGGATCATGGCCGCGGAGCTGGGCTTTAACCTGAAGAGTTGCAAGAGGGCGGGGCTGCTCCACGACATCGGCAAGGCGGTGGACCACGAGGTGGAAGGGTCGCACGCGCAGATCGGAGGCGAGCTGGCAAAGAAGTATGGCGAGTCCCCTGACTTGATCGAGGCCATTGCAAAGCACCATGACGATGATCCCGGAAGCATACTTGGCAACCTCATCCAGGCCGCGGACGCGCTCTCGGGCGCAAGGCCAGGCGCGAGAAGGGAGACCCTGGAGACCTACGTCAAGAGGCTGGAGGAGCTGGAGAAGATCGCCGGGTCGTTCAAGGGCATTGACAAGAGCTATGCTATTCAGGCGGGAAGAGAAATCAGGATAATGGTGCAAAGCGACAAAGTCTCCGACGAGAACACGCTCCTGCTCTCAAAGGACATAGCAAAGAAGATAGAACAGGAGCTCACCTACCCCGGACAGATAAAGGTCATGGTCATAAGGGAGACCAGGTCCGTGGAGTACGCCAAGTGAGGCTTGAGCTTGAGACTTGTGGCTTGAGGTGTGAGGTTTGAGAAAGGTTTTTTAAGTTGAACCTGCTTTTTATTGGCGACATTGTGGGCAAGCCGGGCAGGAGGATGCTGTCCCGGCTCTTCACCGAGCTCGCGGGAGAGTTCGAGTCCGACCTGGTGGTGGCAAACGCGGAGAACGCCGCAGGCGGCTTCGGCATGTCCAGCAAGATCTACCAGCAGCTCACCGGCATGGGCGTGGACGTGCTCACCACCGGCAACCACGTGTGGGACCGGAAGGAGTTCGTTAAAGAGATAGAGGAGTGCGAGCGAGTGATAAGGCCGGCCAACTTCCCGCCCATGGCCCCTGGGAAGGGATGGATCATACTGGAGACCGAGAAGGGGCCGGTCGCGGTGATAAACCTGGCCGGGAGAATATTCATGCCCCCCGCGGACTGCCCCTTCAGAAGTGCGGACGCCATCCTCGAAGAGATTGACCCTGACGTGAAGGTGCTGCTGGTGGACTTCCACGCGGAGGCCACCTCGGAGAAGGAGGCCCTGGGATACTACCTGGACGGCAGGGTCACCGCGGTGGTCGGCACCCACACCCATGTTCCTACCACCGACTGCAAGGTTCTTACCAAAGGGACCGCATACATATCCGACGTGGGCATGACCGGCCCCCGCGACTCGGTGATCGGAATGAAGCTCGACCCGGTGATGGACAGGTTCCTCACCGGCATACCAAAAAAGTTCGATCTGGCAACCGGGGCCATCGAGCTCAATGCCGTCCTTGTAAAATGCGACCCAGAATCCGGCAAGGCCCAGTCCATTACCAGGGTCCACCGGGAGCTGGAGCCGGGCTAGTACATTCTTTCATTATTTTATGCACCTGTTGCCTGAAGGTTCAGTAAAAGAGAAAGGCATGAAAATGAATGGAACACGGTCACCCGGCCCCGGCAAACCTCTCCCCGAACCGGTCCTTGTGGGTGAACTCGGCCACCTTCTTTCTCGGAGGCTCCTTGCCCTCTTTGGCAGGGAAGCCCAGGGGAATGAGCTCGAACAGGGCCAGGTCATCGGGCAGACCCAGCACCTTTGCGGCCTTGTCGTGCTCCAAAAGCCCCAGGTGCAGGGTGCCCAGCCCTTCCGCGGCCGCGGCCAGGCACACGTTCTGGCATGCGATCCCCATGTCGAACATGACCCAGTCGCCGTAAACAGTCGAGGCCTCGCCCTTGTAGAAGCCTGACACCCCTTTCCTGCCGCACATGGCAAGCACCAGGGGGGCCATGGTCACGGCCTTCTTGCCGGGGTTGCCCTCGGGCACGCACCCCTGGAGATCCTCCTTGACCCCGGGATCGGTGACCACCACCACCTCCCACGGCTGAAGGTTCACCCAGGAGGGAGACCACCTCACGGCCTCCAGCACCCTCTCCAGCTTGTCCCGGGGGACCTCCGTATCCTTGTACTTCCTCATGCTGCGCCTCTCGCGGATGCAATCGTGAACGTCCATGTCATACCTCCACGTCTTTACGACGGTCAAAGAATCTTAATCTCCTCTTATGTTCCGATGGTATTTTACCATATCTCCCGCTTCCGTGGTATTTTATCTCCTTGAAAATATGAGCTCGCAAGGAGGAGGGGATGAACTGGAACAAGACGATAGCCGTGGTCATCTGCGCCGCGGTCCTCATGGCCGTGAGGATGGAGAACATCACCACTCCGAATCTGGGCGACCCCGGCCCCGAGGTGGGCGTGGCCGTATCAGTGGAGCCTTTCGAGCTCTCCGTGCGGGGCGACGCAGAGGTTGCGAGGCTGGACGATCAAACCATCCGGCTCTCTAGCCCCTCCGGCAACATCGCCGTAGGTCTCGGCCACGGCGAGGCCATATACGGCCTTACCGAGAGGATCGTGTCAAGCCTGACAAAGAGCGAGCACTTCCCCAAAGCCGTGGGCGGCCTGGACAGGAGGGGCGAGGTTGTGAGCATGTGGGTGAGGCCCACCATAGCGGGCTACGCCCCCTTCTACATATCATCGCGCGGCTACGGCATGTACGTGGAGGGAACCAACCCGGGCGAGTACGACATCGGCAAGACCGAGCCCGACGTCATGCGGCTTACGTTTTACGTGGAAGATGAGGGGCTCTCGTGTGTTTTCATCAAGGGCTCGTATCTCGAGATCCTGGACCGCTACACCGAGCTGACCGGCAGGCCGGTGCTGCCGCCCAGGTGGGTGTTCCGACCGTGGAAGTGGAGAGGCGAGTGCAAGACGGATGAGTTCGCGCAGGTTGACGGCCTCACCATAAACGCCGAGGTCGCGGACGACATATTGAACTACCAGAAGCTGGACTTTCCCGTGGGCGTATACATTGTTGACCGGCCCTGGGCCGAGGGGTTTTACGGGTACGGGAACTTCAACTGGGATGAGAACAGGTTCCCGAACGGCGACAAGATGGTGAAGTTAATGCACGACAGGGGCTGGCACGTGGTGGTATGGGGAGGGCCGTGGGCAATCGGAGACGAGGAGTGGGAGTTCGGGCCGGAAGCGAGGTCAAAGGGTTTCATCATAGGCGAGAGGTGCCTGGACTACACCAACCCTGCCGCGGTGCGCTGGCACAAAGAAAAGATAGAGAATTTTCTGCAACGCTCCGGTGTGAAGGGCTGGAAGCTGGACCGGGCGGACGAGTACAACCCCTCACGCAAAAAAGACATCTACCACGACGGCAGGAACGGGCTCATGGTGCACAACGACTATCCCAGGATGTTCATAAAGACCTACTACGACGCCACCAGGGCGGTGCGCGGAGACGACTTCGTGCTCCTGGCCCGGCCGACCTACACCGGCACCCAGGCTTGGGCCGTAAAGTGGGGAGGCGACACCCACTCGATAACCACCGAGATACTCTGGATCTCGAAACACACTGACAAGGGCCTGCGCAGCGTGATCATATCATTGCAGCGCATGGCCATGATGGGGGTCCCCTTCTGGGGGTCTGACACCGGAGGGTATCACCCCTTCAAGAAAAGGGAGCTGTTCGCAAGGTGGCTCCAGGTCTCGGCCTTCTGCCCGATAATGGAAATTGGAGGAAAGAAAAGCCACGAGCCGTGGGCCATGCCCAAAAAGCCGTACTACGACACCGAGATGATAAAGATATACCGCCGCTACACCAAGCTCCATACAAGGCTGCTTGACTATACTTACGAGCTGGCGAAAAGGGCACACCAGACCGGGAACCCGGTGGTCCATCCACTGGTGTTCGACTGGCCGGATGACCCAAAAGTGGAGGACATGTGGGACCAGTACATGTACGGTCCGGCAATACTGGTGGCGCCCGTGTGGGAGACCGGCAAAAGAGAGCGCGAGGTCTACCTGCCAAAGGGCGAGTGGGAGTACCTGTGGGACCGGGACAAAAAGTTCTCCGGACCGACAACCATCACCGCAAAGGCCCCGCTCGATACCATACCCGTTTACGTAAAGACCGACCGGGAGCACCATCTTCCGGAAAATCTGGCTGAATAGCGGCTTTGGTGTTAGTATTTTCCTTGGAATGAAAAAAAAGACGCCGAGGGCCCCGGGAGCGGCCGGGACGCTGCGGCCGGCAGGGCTTGTTTTACTGCTTGCCCTTTTGCTCCCCGGCATGGCTTTCCCCTACTGGATACAGCATACCAGGACCGACGGCGAGCTGGACCCTGCCGTAAACCCGGAGCAGTACCGGCCCGCGGGGGACGGGTCCCGGCCCGGCCCGGACAACCACCCCGTGCCTGTCACGGTCGAGGTCCTTGCATTGCCCCGGACATGGGAGCCTGAGGTGCTCTCCGCGTGCCTGCGGGCAATTGAGAACTGGAACCTACCCGGCTCGGCCATGCAGGTGATTGCAGTGCGCCCGGCCGCCGGTGATACATACGATCCCGATTGGGCATCCCGGAACGGCGTGGAGGACAAAAGGAACACCATCGAGTTCGTGACCGAGGACTGGCTGTGGGGAAGCGACATCATAGCCAAGACTGTGCCCGTGCTCGACCCTGTAACCGGCCGCATGATCGAGGCTGACATTTTCTGCAACGCCCGGGACTTTAACTGGCTGGCCTTCCCATTCGAGGGCGAGTACCCGGGCCTCAAGTCCGACAGGTGGGTGGACGTGGAGGCGGTGGTGACCCACGAGATGGGCCACCTGCTTGGGCTGGGCCACTCCCAGGTGACTTACGCGTCAATGCATGCCAATATCGGGCTGGCCGACACCAGGGCCAGGCATATAACCTCGGACGACCGCATGGGCATACGGGCACTCTACCCCGAGACCGCTGAAGACGCAGCCGCGCCCAGCATATGGAAGATCGCGCAAGACAGCTTCAGCGACGAGCTATGCGGGATGAGCTACATCACGCCCCTCGTAGGCCTGTTCTACAGCCGCAGGCTCGAGATGAGCGCTCCGTTGCCAGAGGGACCGATCCCGTTCTGCCTGTTCGGAAGCGGCTTTTCACAAGAGCGCCTTTGTTCCGTGGACCTGGTCAACGGAGAGCGGGACACGGGACTGGTGTCCGGCGGGACCTGGATCAGCCCGAACTTTATCAGGGCAACCATTGCAAACGGGGCATCCCTGGGACCGGGGGCCTACGACTTCCTGGTCGAGCATTCTCCCGGAAGCAAAGGAGAGCTTTCACAGGGCCTCATGATAAACCTCTCCAGCAACCAGGCGCCTTTTGCAGTGATACAGCCGGACCGGCAAGACGCCCGGCCCGGCACATGGGTATACCTGGACGGGTCAGGGTCAATTGACCCGGACGGCGACACCTTGACCTACCAGTGGGACGTGCAGGAAAGCCCGCTCGACCACCCGGGGGTGCTCGCTTCCACCACGGCCTCTTGTACCAGCCTGTATCTCGCCGGGGAGGGACTGTACGTGGTGCAACTGGCGGTCAGCGACGGGATCATCGAGAGCATCGAGGACCGGGTCTTGGTCAGGGCCGCGCAGCAGCAGGCCGGGCCGTCCGAGGACGACGGCGGCTACTCGCCATTCGGGTGCGCGGTGAGAGCGGACCCGGCCCGGGCGGGAGCGGCCGGCATGTCCCAGTTCATCATCGCCTGCCTGCCGGCCCTTATAGTCCTTCTTTGCATAAAAATGCGCGGAAGCATGTGCCAAAGGCTTTGACACAAGCCCGGTTATGTTTACAATCAAACGTGGGAGTAGTTCGAATGGCACACGTCATGGAGTACGACATGCCGCTCTACCGGCCGCCCTCCGAGGCCCGCAGCCTCATAATCCAGGCCACCTACGGCTGCTCGGCCAACACCTGCACCTTCTGCCTCATGTACAAGGGGAAGCGCTTCCGGGTGCGCAAGGTGGACGAGGTCATAAAAGACATTGACTATTGCGCCCGGCAGTGGCCAACCGCACGCAGGGTGTTCCTGGCCGACGGGGACGCGCTGGTGATCCGCACCTCGCACATGCTCGAAATATTGGAGCGCCTCTACAAGAGCTTCCCTTACCTGGAGCGGGTGACCAGCTATGCAAACCCGCATAACCTGGTGACAAAGAGCCAGGAGGACCTGGACAGTATAAGGCAGGCGGGCCTTACCATGCTCTACTACGGGGTCGAGTCGGGCGACCCTGACCTGCTAAAGAAGGTCAAGAAAAAGGGCGCGCCAGAGGACATGGTAGAGGGCATTGCCAAGGCCCACAATGCGGGGTTCGAGATATCGGTCACCGTGCTGCTCGGTCTTGCCGGGAGAAAGGGGAGCGAGCAACACGCCCGCAAGACCGCGGAGCTTCTGAACAAGCTCCAGCCAGAGTACACGAGCGCGCTGACCCTGATGCTGGGTCCTTTGGAGGACGACTTTGCACGGAGCATGGGCGAGGACTTCGAGTGGCCGGACAAGTGGGAGACCCTGGCCGAGCTGCGCACCATGATCGAGGGGCTCGAGCTCGAGCGCTCGGTCTTCCGCACCAACCACGCCAGCAACTGGCTGCCGCTCAAAGGCACTCTCAGCCGGGACAAGGAAAAGCTCCTCAAAATGATTGACAATGCGCTGGGATCAAGGAACGAGTCAATGCTGCGGCCGGCCTCATGGCGCGCGCTCTGATCCGCGCACTCTGGAAAACATGCCATGAGAGATACACCGGAGAGCAAACAGGACCAGTGGAAAAAGGCGGGCTGGGAAGCGGCCCGCATGCTCTCAAGCCTTATCCGTATAAACACCACCAACCCTCCGGGCAACGAGACCGCGGCCTGCGAGTTCTTGAAACCCATGTACCGGGAGCTTGGCATGGAAGTCGAGACGGTCGAGCCCGAGCCCGGACGCGGCTCCATCATCGGCAGGCTGCGCGCAAAAGACCCCGAGGCCGGCCCGCTCCTGCTACTCAGCCACCTGGACGTAGTGCCCGCGGACCCGGAGGGCTGGTCCCAGGACCCCTTTTCCGGGGCCGTGCATGAGGACTCGGTGTTCGGCAGGGGAGCGGTGGACTGCAAGAATGCAACCACCATCGAGTGGCACGCGCTCAAGGAGTTTTTAAAGGACTCTCCCAGGCTGAAGCGCGACATCATCCTTGCAGCCTCCGCTGACGAGGAGGCCGGCGGGAAGCTGGGCATGGGATACATCTGCGAGCAGAGGCCCGAGCTTTTGCAGGCCGAGGCGTGCATAAACGAGGGGGGTGGATACGGGGTGTCCCTGGGCGAGCGGGAGGTATACTTCTGCCAGACCGCGGAAAAGGGGGCCTGCTGGTTCAAGCTTACGGCCAAGGGGGCCCCGGGCCATGCGTCCGTGCCGCGTGACGACTCGGCCATGGAGAGGATGATCCAGGCCCTGGCAGCGCTTAAGAGGACCAGCGCGCCTTTCAAGGTCTCCAGGGTGGTAAAAAGACTGGCAGAGTCCCTGGTGCAGGCTGCCAGGGGCAGCGAGCAGGGGCCGGACCTTAGCGACGACCAGGTCGCGGACATACTCTTCTCCGCGGCCCGATCCGAGGAGATCAAGAAGCTGTTCCAGGCGCTCACCAGGAACACCATGTCAATCACCACCATCCAGGGCGGCACAAAGGCCAACGTGATACCCGGCAAGGTGGAGGCAACCATTGACTGTAGGCTGCTGCCGGGGTACGAGCCGGGAACCCTGCTCGAAGAGATTAAAAAAATTGTGGGGCCTTACAACGTGAGCGTGGAGCCTATCGTGACCTCCAAGGCCACGGAGATGGATTACCAGGGGGAGCTATACCTTGTTATCGAGAATGCCCTGCAAAGGGTGCGGCCCAATGCATGGATGGCCCCGTTCATGCTGCCAGGCGGGACCGACGGAAGGTACCTGGTGGACAAGGGGACCAAGGTGTACGGGTTCATACCCGTGCTGGCAGAGCCGGGCGGGAGCGTGTCCATGCTACGCAAGGCCCACGGGGTTGACGAGAGCATAAAGGTCATGGACCTGGCCTTCGGCATACAAGTGCTCTACAACGTGCTCAAGGACTACTGCGAATATTAGAAGCGATAAGCGAGAAGCGAGGAGCGAGGAGCGAGGCAAGAAAGAAAGGGATTGCGGGAAGCGATGAAGGATTTTCTGGACACTGCCCTGGAGGCCGCCCGGGCCGCGGGCGAGATACAGATGGAGCGCCTGGCAGGACGGCATGAGGTCTCTTTAAAGGGCGTTGCAAACCTGGTGACCGAGGTTGACCTCCTGTGCGAGAAGGAGGTCATAAGCATCATAAGCGGGCGTTTCCCCGACCACTCCTTTCTGGCCGAGGAAGGGGGCGAGACCAGGCCCGGCTCGGACCACCTGTGGATCATAGACCCTTTGGACGGGACCACCAACTATGCCCACGGGTTCAGGAGGTTCTGCGTGTCCATCGCACTTGCAATAGAGGGCGAGGTCAAGACCGGGGTCGTGTACAACCCCATCCTGGACGAGATCTTCACGGGCATAAGGGGCGAGGGGGCCTGGCTGGAGGGAGAGCCTCTCAGGGTGAGCGCCGCGGACGCGGTAAAGGACGCGCTCATAGGCACGGGGTTCGCCTACGACCGGGGCAAGAGGCTTTCACGGGACCTGGACATCTACGTGAAGATACTGCCCCGGGCCCAGTCGGTGCGGCGCTCGGGTTCCGCGGCCCTGGACCTGTGCGACGTGGCCTGCGGAAGGTACGACGCCTTCTGGGAGCTCAACCTGAACGCATGGGACGTGGCCGCGGGCGCGCTCTTCATCGAGGAGGCCGGGGGAAAGTGGACCGGGGTGGACGGTGAAGACATTGACGTGTACTCGAGCGAGATACTCGCCACCAACGGCGCCATACACGGCGAGATGGTGGAGATAATCCAGGGGCCTATATCCGATGCTTTCAGGTATAAGCCCGGTGAATGAAGACATCCATTTGGGGAGGCTTATCATGAAAACCAGGCCCGAGATCGAGTGCGGTATGTCCCGCCGGGATTTCTCCAAGACAGCAGTCGCCGCGGGCGCGGCAGCGGTTGCTCTGCCGTGGAGCGCGAGGGGAGGAGGGATGCCGAAAGCCGGATCGGAGGAGAAGGTGATCCTCGCCGGCGCTCCCAAAGGCTCGGGCGATGAGGTGATCGAGCGGGCCGTGCGCGAGGCCGCGGAGGCTGCAACGGATTTCTCCTGGCTCGAAAAGGGCGACTCGGTCTACATTAAGCCGGTGCTGAACTCGGGAAACCCCTACCCTGCCACCACCAGCCCGGTAGCTATCAGGGCCATGGTGAAGCTGTTAAAGGACAGGGGCGCCGGCAGGGTGGTGGTGAGCGACATGTCCGGCGTGGAGCACGTAAAGCTTTCGGAGGACGGGCTCCGGGGCAGCAGCCGTAAGCTCATGCAGACAAGCGGCATTGCAGGAGCGGCCGAGGCCGCGGGCGCGGAGCTTTACTTCCCCGAGGAGGACGGCTGGGAGGCTTTCTTCGAGGACGGCCTGGAGTCTGGCGGGCACTGGAAGAACGGGGTGATGATGCCCAAGATACTAAAGGACATGGACCACGTAGTGCTCATTCCCAGGACCGGCCGGCACGTGCTGGCCGGGGCCAGCCTGGGCCTCAAGGCCGCGGTGGGGTACATCCGGCATGACTCCAGGCTGGAGTTTCACAAGCACGCCAAGACCTTGCAGGAGAAGACCGCGGAGCTTAACACCGCGCACTCCATAATGCGCAAGCAGCGGCTGGTGCTTACAGCCGCGGACAAGGTGCTCACAACCTACGGCCCGGACAAGGGATACGTAGTCGAGCCCGAGACCGGGCCGGTGATGGCCTCCACTTCGGTGGTGGCCCACGACATGGCTTCCCTGGCATGGCTGCTCATAAACCGGGAGGCAACACCCGAGGATGAGAAGTCGGGGAGGAAGGACCCCCATACCATGTCAATTTCCATGGTGAGCGGAATGAACAGAGTGGTTGTCATGGTGCTGGGAGGGGGAGTGCAGGCTGCACGGGCGGAGAAGCACACAAAGGACGACATAAGCCGGATAGAGGACGACAGGGTGATGCTTAGCGCGTACAAAGTGTTCGGCCGGCCGCGAGTAACTCTCGAGCCGGCGAACGAGGCCGCGACCCCGGAGTTGCAGGAGCGGATTGCGGGTTACTTATAATATCCGGGCACGGCCGCCCGTTGAAATCTTTGAAGTATAGCAGTGGAAAAGGGAATTGAAGTATGAAGTTGTTTTTTGAGCCGGAGACGGTCGCCCTCATCGGGGCCTCGGCCACCCCCATGCGGCCGGGCAACCAGCTTTTCCAGAACCTGGACGTGTGCTTCAAGGAGAGGTTCTTTCCCGTGAACCCCCGCCTCGAGCGGATCGGGGAGAGGGAGTGCTTTGCAAGCATACTCGACGTTCCCGCTGACGTGGACGTTGCCATAATCTTCATCCAGGCCGGAGGTGTGCCGGAAGCGGTCGAGCAGTGCGCGCAAAAGGGAGTGAAGAGGGTGATCATCGAGTCGGGCGGCTTTTCCGAGGTTGGCCCCGAGGGGCGGGCCCTGCAGGAGAGGTGTCTTGCGACCGGCAGGGAGGCGGGCATGCGCCTGTGGGGTCCCAACTGCATGGGCACAATAAACGTGCACCAGACAAAGGTGCTCTCATTCCTCATGCCCATGATGTGGCAGGGGAACTTCCGGCCCGGCAAAGTCTCGCTGGCGGTGCAGAGCGGCATGCTATCGGCAGGGTTCCTGGCGCAGATACTCACCCGCACCCCCTTCGGCCTCTCCAAGATCGCTTCCATCGGCAACAAGATGGACGTGGACGAGGTGGACGTGCTCGACTATTTTGTGAACGACCCCGAGACCGGGGTGATCGGCATGTACCTGGAGTCCATGGAGCGGGGCCGCAGGTTCTTCGAGCTGGCAAAGCAGACGGACAAGCCGATAGTGGTGCTCAAAGGCGGCCGCACCGGGTTCGGGAGGCAGGCGGCCGCTTCCCACACCGCGGCGCTTGCCCAGAACGACAAGGTGCTGGACTCTGCCCTCAGGCAGGCGGACGTGATAAGAGTGTCCGGCATGCAGGAACTCATGGACGTGTGCCGCTCCCTGGGAACATCGAGCGTAAAAAAGACCGCGCAGGCCAGGGTGGCGGTGCTATCATTCTCGGGCGGCGCAGGGGTGGTGACCTCGGACGAGCTATACGACCGGGGCATGGAGATGGCAGAGCTTTCGCCGGGCACACTGGAGAGGATCAGGCAGGTGTTCCCCGAGTGGATGGAGCCGGCAAACCCGGTGGACCTATACCCCGCAATCGAGAAGAACGGGCCAAAGAAGGCCTTCCACACCGCCCTGGAGGCGGTGATGATGGACCCGGGCGTGGACGCGGTCTACGCCCATATGTTCGCGCCGCCGGCGAACATACCGCTCTTTGACTTCGACCACATCTCGCGGATGATCGAGACCCATAAAAAGCCCCTGGCCGTGTGGATTCTGGGGGCGGAGGACGCCTACAAGAGGCTGCTCCATGAGCTCCAGGAGCGGGGCATACCCGCGGTGGACGAGGTGGGCGAAGGGGTGCGCATCCTGGCCGCGCTTACCGTGCGAAAGTAAGGAAGAAACCCCTACAGGCCTGCAGCTTCTTTAAGTTCCTCGAAGAGCCTGTCCTCGTTGCCGGGGATGCCAGCTAAGCTGACCTCGGGCTTTACAGCCTCGCCGTGGAAATCGCTGCCAGCGGTCACCAGCACGCCCCGGTCCTTTGCAATGGCGAGGAACTTCTCGGTCAGGGCCTCGTCGTGATAAGAGGAGTAGACTTCCAGGCCCATCAATCCTGCGTCCACCAGCGCGTGCACGTCATCATCGGGCGTGTCAGAGGGATGGGCGAGCACGGGCACCCCCCCGAGCTCCTTGATCTTTTGCACGGCCCGCTCAGATGGCTGCACCGAGAGGGGCACGAAAGCCGGCCTGCCGGCTTTCAGCCAGTCGAGGTAGAAGTTAAGGAAGGGCGAGCCCGAGCGCGGCCCGTCAATGTACGCCATAAAGTCCGGGTTTTGAAGGTTCGCCTCCCGCTTCTTCATTGCCCCTATGTACTGCTTGCCGGTCGGGAGGCGCCCGGCCGACTCCTTGATCAGTTCCTCGAAGTCCAGGTCGAAGCCGTGCTCCACGAGCTTCCCTACCCTCATCCTGGTCTGGTTCATCTTCTCCCTGAATATCTCTGCCATGTAGTCCGCGCATGCTTTTGATCCATATTCAATGAAGTAGCCCAGTATGTGCAGGTCCCGGTCCCGGAACACGGTGTCCAGCTCCACGCAGGGAGCGAATTTGATCCCCGCTTGCCGGGCCGCGGCCTCGCCCCCGGGGACCGACTCCACGGTGTTGTGGTCCGCTATGGCCATGGCGTAGATGCCCATGCGGGCGCACAGGTCAACTGCTTCTCGGGCACTGTACTGGCCGTCGCTGGCCAAGGTGTGGATGTGCAGGTCAATCATGGAATGAGCCTGTAGGCCGGGTCGCAGGCCCAGGAGGAGATCAGCCCAGGACCTGTCTTATGCAATCGAGTATTTTATCCATCTCGAAGGGCTTGGCTATGAAGTAGCAGGCCCCTAAGTCCCTGCCTTTCTTCAAGGTGTCCTCGTCGAGCTGCGAGGACAGGAATATGAAGGGGATGTCACTGGTCTCCGGCCGGTTCTTGATCCCATGGGCAAGCTTGAGCCCGTCCAGCTTGGGCATGTTTATGTCCGTGATTATGAGGGAAGGCCGTATCTCATCAAGGTCGCGCAGGGCCTCGAACCCGTTCTTCACCGCGTACACCTCGTAGCCCTCTTTGAGCAGCTTCTCCCTGATCAGCTCGGCCACCGCGGGGCTGTCCTCCACTATCATTATTCTTTCACCCGCCATTCACTGCCCCCTTTAGCACAGCTTCTTTTCCGGGGGATTTACAGCCCCTCTATGCTCACCATGGGCCATGTAAATATTCTAGTCCTTTTTGCCGCTTTTGTATACCCTTTGCATCCGGGTGTTGGACTTTATTCCCGCTTAGGGTCATCTCTCTGAATTCGGCACTGGCGCCCAGCCCCACTCTCGGCGAAAAGCCCATACTCGTGATCATCTTACCGCAACGCTCGAAAAAGAATATGAAGGTGTTCTTCACAACCGACATCGAGATGGACCCGGCGCGGGTGCTGTAATCACAAGCGTGGAGCTTCAGGCCAGCGCCAGCGGCTGCCCGGATGAAAACCCGAGGATTCTGTGCAAACCCGCCCCTCTTGGAACCACCGTAAACTTTATGCTCCAGGCATGACCCCGGACCCGCCCCAGAGGCTGAAACCCTCCTTCTGGAAGTCCTCGTCAAATGCCAGGACGCTCTTTATGCCTTCCCGCCTCATCAGCTCGAAGCTGAAAATGTCAACCAGGCTGACGCGCCTCTTTCCCGAGCGGGCGAAGAGATCGAGCACCCTTCTATGCAATGCCGTATCAATGATTATGGTCCGGAAGAACCGGCTCTCTTTTACAAAACGCCTCGCCGGCTTGATGCCGTGACGGGCCTGGAGCAGGGCGGCGGTCTCCACCAGTATAAGGTTGTGAATAACGAGCTCTGCTTCCTCCTCCAGGGCCCGGGAGAAAAGCCCCTTTGCACGCTCGTGGTTCACGTCCCCCTCCACGGCCAGGGCGTAGAGGAAAGAGGTGTCGAGGAATATCACCAATCGCGCTCCCCCAGCACCTGGTCGTGGCGCACGGACACGTCGTCGGGCACCTCCTCCCTGGCTGAGCCGATGAAGCTGAACTCGGACATCTTCGGCCTCTCTGACTCACCGCCCTCCTCCGAGAGCGCAGCCTTTAAGAGGCCCCGTATGACCGAGCCCATGCTCTTGCCCTTTTCAAAGGACAGGCGCTTGACCTCGCCGTAGGTCCGCTCGTCCAGGAGTATCTGCGTCCTTTTCATAAGCGCTCCTTTGCCCCCCGTTGCTATCAATAATAATGTAATTAAGCTACTGTGTCTAATTTAGGCCTGACCCTAACCGCCCCTCACTGCCACCTGAACACCTTGAGCGCAACCCAGAAGCAGACAGCTCCCCACACTATCATGGTGGCTATCTCGGGCAGTTGGCTCATGACCGGCAGGCCGCTGCTCATGATGGCCCGTGTGGCGTCGTTAAAAGCGGTGAGCGGCAAAAGCCGGATAAAGGGGTGCATGACCTCGGGGAAGCGCGAGTAGGAGAAGAATGTGCCCGAGAGTATCCACATGGGCAGCATGACAAGGTTGATCCAGCCGGACACCGCCTCGATGGTGTGCGGCCGGGCCGCGACCAGGAGACCCACGCCTCCGAAGGAAACCGCGGCGATAAGCAGCACCGCGGCCAATGACACGATCGAGCCGTGGACCTCGACCCCGAACACCAGCCAGGCGAAGCTCACCAGCAGGATGACCTCCAAAGTGAGGTACACCAGACGCGAAAGTATAAATGCCAAAAGGAAATGGGACCGGCGCATGGGCATGGCGGTGTAGAGCTTCAAAAGCTTGCGGGTGCGCGCGTCCACTATGTTGAAGCCCACCCCCCACATGCTGCTGGCCAGGAGGTTCAGCCCTATGAGGCCGGGTATGAGGAAGTCAATGTAGCGGCTGCCCGACTCCTTTACAAGCACCTCCTGGAAACCGGCCACGTCCCTTCTTCCCATGCACTCCTGGAGCGCGTTCCCGGTGGCCAGCCTGGCCATCCTGCTCTGCGGCCTGCCCGGGTCGAAGCGCAAGGAGTACGCGGGCCGATCTCCTTTTTTCCCCGTGGCCGCGTGCGCTTGTTTTTCATCCACAGGCCGGCCGATGAAAAGCGCGACCTCCCCGGCCCGGAGCTTTTCATCCGCTTCATCCTCGGACATGATCTTCGGGTCCACGTACTCGGACTTTGCGAGAAACGATGCTATGTCCTCGGACTTCTCCAGCCCCTTGTCAACCGCGACCTCCAGCACCTCTGGCGGCCTGCTCCTGAATGCTATGCCCAGCGCCAGTGCCAAAAGCACCGGGAATACGAACACCCAGAATATTGCCTCGGGCTCGCGGTAGAACTCTTTGATCCTGGCGATTGAGAGCTGGAGCAGGGGGTCGAGCCCCAGTCGCGCGACCGGGCCTGGGTCCGTGCCCTTTTTGTTTGTCTTCTCAGGCATCCCGCAATGCCCTCCCGGTAAGGCTTATGAACACGTCTTCCAGGTTGGCCTGGCGGGTGGACAGCGACTCGAGCCCCAGGTCACGCCTCTGGAGCTCGGACATGAGCGCGGGCAGGGTCTCTGCGATCCGGGCCACGCTCAGCCGAAAGTTGCCGGTGTGTGATGACACCTCTTTCACTCCAGGAAGGCCGGATAGAATTGCCTCCTCCAAAGAACGGTCGGCACGGAAGGTTATGACCTCTTCCGCGCGCAATGACTCGACAAGCTCGGAGGGGGTCCCGAGCGCGATCACTCTGCCGTAGTCCATGATGGCTACCCGGTCGCAGAGCCGCTCGGCCTCGTCCATGTAGTGGGTGGTGAGCAAAATGGTCACGCCTTTTGCGTGGAAGTCGTCAATAAGCTCCCACATGTTCACCCTGGCCTGGGGGTCGAGCCCGGTGGTGGGCTCGTCCAGGAACAAGAGCTCCGGGTCGCCCACCAGTGCGCAGGCCAAGGCCAGCCTCTGCTTCTGTCCTCCGGAGAGCTTTCCCACCCGGGAGTCGCGTTTATCCGTGAGATACACCGTGCGGATGACCTCGTCCACCGCCCTGCCCTTCTTGTAAAAGCTGCGGAAGAGACGCACCGTCTCATAAACCGTTAGCTTCTCGATAAAACGCGTCTCCTGGAGCTGGATGCCCAGCCGCTCGCGCAGCGCGTGCTCGTCCGTGTGGCCCCACCTGTGGCCCAGCACCTCGACCACGCCTCCGTCCGACCGGGTGAGACCCTCGAATATCTCCACGCAGGTGGTCTTGCCCGCCCCGTTCGGACCCAGGATACCGAAGCGCTCTCCCCGGTGCACGGAAAGGTCAACATTGTCCACGGCCTTTACGTCGGGGTACTCTTTCTCAAGGCCGCGGCAGCTCAGAGCCGCGTCCTTTGAGATCAATTCAGAAGCATAATCTTTCCCTACAGCTTCCATTTTTATTATTATTGATTCATTCCCGCGTGCTGGCAAACGCGCCCCGCTTGAAAGGTCCCGCTCGAGTTATTAATTCAGGGCGGGGTTCAGCTCTGGGTGAAAAGCTCGGCAATAGCTATTGTCTGTTCTCCGGCGCATGAGTAGAGTAGAAAGGTGCGGCCGTCCTCCTCGTAGATGGCCGGGTCCCGGAGCTCATTTACCGGTCCGGTGATCTCTCCCCTGATGGAGGGGCTGACAGGGAGTTCCGCACCCTCCCAGTCTTTCTCCGGCCTCAGCACCTCCGCCGGTTCGGAGGCCTCCCACTTGTCCCAGTCCTTCGGGCTGATGTCCACTTTGGAGCAGAGGATGCGCTCGGGCGCGTCGCCGACCCGGGTGAAGAACACGTACAAGAGTGTGCCTCTCCTCAGGAGCGCGCAGTGGCGCATGTTCGCTCCGAACATGAGCCTTGGCCTGGTCTCGAACTTTGAGAGGCCGTCGCGCGAGCGGCAGAACAGCCCGGGCATCCACACCCCGTAGTACATGCCCCGGTATGGGAACACCCTGAGGTAGGGCCCGCACAAGAGCTCTGGCCTGGCCCGGAAAATTATTCCGTCCCTGGACACTGCCACTCGCGTCATCTGGTTCGAGTCCGCAAGCATGCCGTGGTAGTACATCCTGATCTCGCGTTTTTCATTGTCCACGACTATCTCCGGGCTGGCTATGTGCGGCCTGGTCTCGGAGGACCCGTAGGTCCCCTCCGACTTTCGCTCAGCCACGGCCAGCCTGGCTGCAAGACCCACCTTGGTCACGGCCCAGGCCACTGCCGGCTGGTACTCCTTCCAGACGCTGGATAGGGCGGCCATGGCACTGCCCGCTCCGGCGTCCTCTGCGGGGAAGTGCGATTGTTCGAGCTGGAGACAGCCTTGCTCCCTTGTGCGCCAGGGCCCGCAAAGATCATCCGCAAAGGCGAGCCTGATGTAGCCGCCCTTGTGATGGGCAAAAAAGAGGTAATATTTACCCAGGGGGTCTGGTGCCCAGTCCGGCGCCCGGATCAGGGAAGGACCGTTGATATTTACATACCCGTATAGCCTGGCCTCCTCCTGCATGCGCTCGTCCATGGGGCCAGGAATGATGGGGTTGCAGTCAAGACGCCTGGCCCGGAGACTGGGCGGGGGCGGCCCATCCCGGGACGATGACTTGCGCGCGCAGGCTGACGACCCTGCGGCCGCGGCAGACATTCCCGCGATGCTGATGTTGCCGATAAATTCTCTTCTGTCCATGGCTTTTCCAATAAAGAGTATAAATCTTCGGTCCGCCAGCACCTGGAGAGCTTCTTATGACCCCCGAGCTCCGTTGTGGTCTCTTAGGAAAGCGCTCCTGAAAGCGAGCGCGGAGAAAGAGCGCACCGCGTCCTCGATTGCGGGGTAGAGCATGATGCCCCTCTCCAGGATATGCATGAGCCCGGGGTATCCTCTTCTCATGGCCAGCCTTGCCACGGTGGAGGTCATGAGCAGTGGCTTTTCGAACTTAAGAGCGTAATCGGCCATGATCCTGCAGTGCTTGATGTCATTCTCCAGCCTGCTTTTCATGCGCTCGTCCTTTGGGTTCATGAAGTCCGTGTTCGAGCCCACCTGGTCGAGCATGGAGTAGATCCAGCCCACCCCCAGCATGATCACGCCGTCCATCTCGTTGTTCTCCATGAGGATGGGTATAAGCTCGCGGGGTCCTCCGAACCCGATTCCGGCCACCATGTCAACCGGGTTGTTGGGGGCCCACCACGCGGGCAGGTGCTGCTTCAGCTTTTCTATGGTCCGGCTTGAAAGAGGGGGAAGCACGAGACCTGCCCGGGAGCATGCGTCCGCGGCGATCACCCCGAATCCACCCCCTCCGGTTATCACCCCCGCCCTGGGCCCGGCCGGGAGAGGCGTGTTCACAAAGGTGGCCGCGGTGATGGCGGCCTCCTCCAGGGTCTTGGCCCTCATCACCCCGGCCTGCCTGCACGCGGCGCTGAAGACCTGGTCGCTGCCGGCCAGCACTCCTGTGTGGCTCGACACCGCCCGGGCCCCATCCTGCGAGCGTCCGGCCTTCATGACCACCACCGGCTTTTGGAGCGCGGTCTTTTTTGCCGCGTCAAAGAAATGCCTTCCGTTGTCCGCGCCCTCGACGTACAGAAGCACCACCCCGGTGTCCGGGTCTTGCCGGAAGTAGTCGAGGTAGTCGGTCCATGTGAGGTCCGCGCAGTTCCCAGCGGACACAGCCTTTGACACCCCGAAGCCGAACTCTGAGAGGTTCTCGCACAGCACGGTGGCCACATTCCCGCTCTGCGTTGCTATGCCTATGGACCCGTGCTTGGGTCTCACCACCGGCATCCAGGGGTAGAGCTTCGAGCGCGGCACTGCGATGCCCTGGCCGTTGGGTCCCACCAGCACCATGCCACCGGCCCTGGCAGTGCGCACCATGTCCTCCTGCAAGGCGCGGCCATCCCTGCCAAGCTCGGCAAAACCCGCGGTGATCACCACGCCCGCGCGCACCCGCTTTTTCACGCACTCGGCCACCGCCCCCGGCACCGCGGCCCCCGGTATGGTGAAGATGGCGAGGTCCACACGGTCGGGAACGTCCAGGATTGACTTGTAAGCCTTGTGCCCGGCCACCTCTTCCTCTCGTGGGTTCACCGGATACACCCGGCCCTCATAGCCGCCCTCGGCCAGGTTGTGGAAGATGATCCCTCCCCATTTGCCGATGTTGTTGGACGCGCCGATAAAGGCGATCGAGCGGGGACTGAACACGGCCTCCATTGCTGAAAGCCGCTCATCGTGTTCCATTCTCATAGACTTACTCCGGACCGTAGCGATACTTCCCGGCAGGCAAGCAACTCCCTCGCACCATAACTAACAGCCGGGGCCATGAAAGCCCCGGATCATGCGGCAATATTATCAGTCCGCGCCGCCCCTGTACTTTATGTATTTCGCGGTGTCCCGGAAATGCCCTATGCGGGCGTAATAGTAAGGGGTCTTTCTGTGTGTGTCTCTGGCCTTCACGTCGGCGCCGGCGTTCAAGAGCACCTTTATGGACTCGGTCTTTCCCACCATGGCGGCCCGGTGCACCGCGGTCTTGTCGTCCTTGGCCCGGGCGTGGACGAGCGCCGGGTGCTTGCCTAAAAGCTCATGCAGTGTCGCAAGGTCGCCCGAGGAGGCAGCCTTGAAGAAAAGCTCCGCCTCCTCATCGGGCGCCCCGGTGGCGTCGTCGCAGATCCCGGGCTGAGCCCACACGACCATGAAAGCCGCAGCCACCAGCACGGCGCCGGATACAATCCATTTCAAGCGAGCCATGTCCATCCCTCCTGCCTTTCAGTATTCCCCTTGCCAGGGAGTATTATTATTATACATATTCATCAGTGGCACAGTCAACAAGGAGGCTTCTTTGGGCCTGCAATTATCCGGCGCGCTTTGTCCAGGTCTTCCGTGGTGTTTATGTTCATGAAGGCCATGCCCGAAGGGTCCCACCTTTGCACCAGCTCCGTGTCCACCTCCCTGGTCCGCACCCGTGGATACACCTTTATGATCTGGCCCTCGCCCGAACGGAGCAGCTCCTCCATCACCGGTGCGCACCCCTTTGCGTACATGGCGTGGAGGGGCTCGTAAAGCCCCCCGTGAGTGGGGACCACCACCTCGCAGTCATGCGCCATTGCGGCCATTCCCCTGAAGAAGCTCTCGGGTATGAATGGAGAGTCGCAGGGCATGACGAATATCCAGGGTGTCTTGGCCTTCTTCAGCCCGGAAAGCATGCCGGCCATGGGTCCCATTCCCCGGTACTCGTCCTCCACCACCAGGAGACCGGTTGACGAGAGGTCCTTCGGTCCCGAGACCAATACATTCTCGAACACCCTGCCCGCGGTCTTTGCGGCCCTGACCACCAAAGGCATGCCCCCGAGCTCGATCATGGCCTTGTCCCGGCTCAGCCGGCTGCTTTTCCCTCCGGCGAGAATGAGGGCGGTGGCCCGGTTTATCCGGGCTTTCAGGTCAGTGCCGGGGGTCATCTCCCTCGCTTTTTCCTTGTCAAGGGCTTTGCACCGGGCAAAGGAGGCCGAGCTCGAAGCAGTAGTGGGCCCGGTCCCTGGAGAGCATATGCTCGCGCTTCTTGGTCATGCGGTAGTGCTTCCACAGCTCATCTGTAAAGGGCTCGGGATCGAGCCTGTACACCTTCCTGCCCGCGGCCGTGCTTCCCGAGCCGGGATTCAGTGTCCCTTTGCTTTCTTTGTCCGCGGCTTTTCCCGGCGGGGCCTCCAGGAGATCGAACAGGTGGTTCCAGGAGATGACCTCGAAGTACAGGGGATTGTAGTCCGGGACATCGCCCCACTCCTTCACCACCGGCACGTGTATGACCTCCCCCCTCTTGCCGTAGCGCGCGGTCTCGTAGCGCACCCGGGTCACACGAGAGGTTTCAAGGTCAACATCGAGCGCGAGGGCCTCAACGTCGCCGGGCCCGAATATTATGCGCTGGAGCCTGAGCCCTCCGGTATAGGTGGCCCTGGTGAGCGCCGGCCAGAAGCCCTTTCCCGGGTCCCGCTCGAACTCCCATACCACGTGGTATGCAAGGCGAAGGGTTCGGCAATCTTCCGACGTGGCCGCCCGGAAGAGCAGCTCCCCGGGGGGTGCGGGTATGTCCTCGCCCTGCACCAGCACTGGTGCATAGCGGGAGACCAGTTCTTGCACCTGGTCCGCAGGAATACAGCAGGCGGCCCTGACAAGGCAAGGCGCGGCCAGGAACATGAGCGCGGCGACCGGGACCAGCAGTGGTTTTTTCATGGGCACACCCCTTGAGATGAAAAGTGTACAGGTACGTTTCGGATGCATGGACTCACTAAGAGCCGGCCACGGAGACATGGTAAGCTGCCGGCTGGTCCAGTGCAAGCTCGAAGCCCTGGCTGGCGAGCTTTTCCCTGAGCTCGGGAACGTCTTCAGGGTCTTGCACTGGAAAGCCGGTGAAGGGTGAGAGTGACTCGAACTCGCAATACTCCTCGGGGGTGAAGTCCAGGATCACGGAATTGGCCCCGGCGTTTAAAAGCTCCGGCCGGTCGAGGGCCTGGTAGGACTTCTGGTGGGCGTTGGTGAGTGTGATGAGGGCGCGGGGGTTCATGATCCTGCATATTGCGATGAGCTTTATCATGGTGTCCATTCCCGAGTCCACGATCAGGTTCTCGGGCATCTGCACCAGCCTGTAGCCGGGTGAGTCAGGGGGCGGCTTATATGGCTCGATCACGATAGCCTTGATCCTCTGGTCGGATAGAAGGAACAGGTCCTCGAGCACGCTCTCGTAGCCCTGGTTGGGCATGCCCAGCATTATGCCCGTTGCCAGCGAGAAGCCGCTGTCTTTTATCTCATCCAGGTGCCTTATCCTGTCCACCCAGAACATGAAGGGCCTGATCCTCCTGTAGAGGTGCGGGTCGCAGGTCTCGTGCCTCAGCCAGTACATGTCCGCGCCTGCCTCCCTCCATCGGGAGTAGTCCGATGGGTTCCTCTCTCCCATGGCCATGCTCACGGTCATTCCCAGGTTTTTAGTTATCTCCTGGATTACCTCGCTCACCAGGCCCGAGGTCATGGAGGGGTCGTCTCCTGATTTCAAGATCAGCCTTTTGACACCGGCGTTCTTCGCCGACCCGGCAGCCTCCAGTATCTGGCTGCGGCTCAGCCTGAAGCGGCCTTCCCCGCTCCCGCTGGCCCTGTAGCCGCAGAAGATGCAATCTCTTACGCATACGCTGGAGATGGTGACCAGGCCCATGCCGAAAACTTCCGGCCGCTCTTTGGGTGTGCGCAAAGAGTGTGACCATGCGGTGAGCTCTTCGCGGTCCCTCTTCAGCCTGCTCCGCAGGTAGTAGTAAACCTGGCCCCGGCTCAAGGGCCGGGGGCCGCGGCTGGAATCATCCATCATCACTTGAATGCCCGCCCATAACGACAAAAGGGGCCTCGCAAGACCCCCCTTTAATCCCCCATGGTGGGCGCAGCAGGATTTGAACCTGCGACTTCCACCGTGTGAAGGTGGCACTCTCCCGCTGAGTTATGCGCCCGACTACACTATACATATAGCACATCAGTCAAGAAAAGTAAATGCCCATAACCCCCCCCATAATCCACCGCCTAATCCCTCAGCACGCTCAAAGGGGCGGGGATAGCGGTCATGATGGAGAAGGTCTCACCTCAAAAAGTGATGGTTTTTTTGACTAAAACCATTATAACATCCCGTTGCGGCGGGACTAACGAGTTTTTTTATTTTTAGGCGGTGGATTATGGAAATAGGTGTGAGGTGTGAGTTTTGAGTAGAAGGATTGAAACGCCATGACGCCAAGGGCAAAAATGAGTGAAAGCTAAAGGTCAGGCGATTATCTGCTATCCTGTTAGAGTGGTTATGAAAAGGAGCTTTCGAGCATGGAAATGGCTGGCCGCGGCCGGCGGCTTCGGCCTGGGCTGGCTGTACGGCTTTTATATCGGCTGCTCTGGCGGGTGAGCCTTGACGAGCAACCCGTGGGTTGCAGGACTCCTCTTCGCGGTGCTTGGCTACAGCGTTTTTGACCTTATGGGCTCGCCTGCAGATGAAGAGCGCGACTAAGGAGGGCTAATCATCCCGAGTCGCTTCCAGTTCCGGACTTGATCCTGGAAAGGGCCTTCTCCAGCGCCTTCCTCGCGTCTTCCAGGTCCCCCTGCCGAAGCTTTTCCAGGAGCTCGGGGGTGACCCCCTGTTCCCAGAATTTCACCCTTGCGCCCGCGTCGCTCACCTGGGCCTTCACCCTCTCCCTGAAGCCGGATATCATCTCGATGCCCTGGCCGAAAGAAGAGCCCAGGTACGACTGGATCATGCGCCTCAATGTGCGGGCCACCGCGGGACTTGCGCCGCCCGTGCTCACCGCGATGACCAGAGGCCCGTCCTGGAAGAAGCTCGGCACCTGGTAGTCGGAGCCTTCCGGGTCGTCGGCTACGTTGGTAAGCACCCTCCTCACGTTGGCCTCGTGTCTCACCTCGGCGTTTATCTCGGGGTCGTGGGTTGCTGCCACGCACAGGAACGCGCCTTCCAGGTCGCCCTGCTGGTATTTTTTCTGGTCCCACTCGATGGTGCCGCTTTCCACCAGCTTCTTTATCCCCTCGTGAGCTTCCGGGCTTATCACCCGCACCAGTGCGCCCAACTCCACCAGGGTCTTCACCTTGCGGAGCGCGACCTCGCCGCCGCCTATTACCAGGCACAACCTGTCTTTTACGTTCAGCAGCACGGGAAACTGACCGGTCATGTCACCCTCCTGTTAACTGAAACAAACTTATCACATAATCTTATCTATTTCAGGCGTAATCACGGGGCCGCCTGCGATGGATATTTTTTCAACCCATGCACGCCGTGATAAATTGGGAGTGATGGAAGACTTTAAAAGGCTCAGCGTGGTGCTTTTCAGCTACCGGGGCAACATGTACTGCGGGGGGCAGGGCGTGTATCTTACAAACCTCGCCAGGGCCCTGGTTTCCCGCGGGCACCGGGTGCGTATGATCTCGGGGCCCCCCTACCCCGAGCCGGTGCCCGGCGCCGAGCTCGAACTCCTGCCCGGCGAGAACTTTGTAAACAAGCAGGCAAGGGCCTTGCCTGGAAGAGGGCTCTCAATATTCGGTCCGATGAACCTTTTCGAGTACGGGCTTGCAAGGACCGGGGCTAACCCCGAGATGCTGGCATCGAGCCTGCGCTGCTTCCAGAGGATCAAGCAGCTCTTAAAAAATGAGCGGGTGGACGTGGTGCACGACAACCAGGGGCTGGGTTACGGCCTGCTGCTGATAAAGCGGCTCGGCCCGCCGGTGGTTTCCACTATTCATCACCCCTTGCAGGTTGACCGTGCGGAGGATGTAGCGCAGACCTTTGGCCTTGTAAAAAAAGCGCGGCGGGCCATTTATTACCCGCCCTTCATGCAGAGGGCGGTGGCCCGGAGGCTGGAGAGGATAATAACCGTGAGCAGGTTCTCCAAAGAGCTGGTTGCAAGGACCTATGGCATTCCTGAAAGCAGAATGCGTGTGGTGCAAAACGGTGTTGACACAGGCATCTTCAGGCCGCTCCCCGGGGTAGAGCCCGAGCCGGGCAGGCTCCTTTTCGTGGGCAGCACCGAGGACAGAAAAAAGGGGGTAGCATACCTCCTGGGGGCGCTCGGGAGGCTTCCTCCCAGGTTCAGGCTGGTCATAGCGGACGGGAGGATGTACCCTGGCAGGGTGTATGCCAGAGAACTTGTAAAGTCATTGGGCCTGGGATCCAGGGTGACTTTCCTGGAGAAGACATCCAATGCCGGGCTGGTGAAGGAGTACAACCGGGCATGGATGCTGGTGGCGCCGTCGCTGTTCGAGGGGTTCGGCCTGCCGGCGCTGGAGGCTATGGCATGCGGGACCCCGGTCTTGTGCACCAGCGCGGGTGCTTTGCCCGAGGTGGTTGACGAGAAGTGCGCGGTTGTGGTGGATCCCCGCAGCTCAAAAGCAATAGAAGCCGGGATAATAGAGATGGATAAAAACGGCTTCAAAAGGGAGGGCATGTCCAGGGCCGGCCGGGAGCGCGCTGTTTCAATGTTTTCATGGGACACTGCCGCCCGGATGGTGGAGGAAGAATATCTTAGATCCATCCGGGAAAATCGAACGCGGTTTTAAGTTGAACCTGGCAAATTCAGCATGCAAGACGAGCCTACAAAGTTCTTCTGCGACGAGCAGCTCGGCAAGCTGGCCCGGTGGCTAAGGATCATCGGCCAGGACACCGGGTACCAGAGGGATATAAAGGACAGGGAACTCATCTCGCGCGCAAGGGCTGAAGCGAGGATCATACTGACCAGGGACACCAGACTGGCGGAGAAGGCCCCGGACGCGCCAGTGGTGGTGCTCTGTGAGAACTACCCGGCCAGACAGCTCCGCGAGGTGGTGGAGCTCTTCAAGGACAGGATAGAGATACGGGTTTTTACAAGGTGCGCGGTGTGCAACGGCGAGATCGAGGAAGTGGGTAAAAAGGAGGTGGAAGGCAAGGTCCCTCCATTTGTCTACGCCACCCAGGAGAACTTTACCCGTTGCAGGAGTTGCGGGCGAATCTATTGGAAGGCCACCCACCGCGACCGGGTGGAGACGCAGCTTAGGGAAGTGCTCGGGGAGTTGTATCCAGTGGACCGATAGAGATGAGGAAGAGGTATAGTTATTCTAATCGCAAATTAACAAGGAGGCATGATGAGAGTTCTGATAGTTGGCTCGGTTGCTTATGACACGGTTGAGACCGCGGTTGGAAAGGTCGAGTGCGCCCTGGGGGGCGCGGCCACTTACGCCTCGGTCGCGGCCGGCTTCTACTGCCAGCCGTGCATGGTGGGGGTTGTGGGCGATGATTTTCTGGACGAGCACGTGGATTTCCTGGTGACCTGCGGCGTGGACCTGTGCGGCCTGCAAAGGCTCTCCGGAAAGACCTTCCACTGGGCCGGCAGGTACCACGAGGACATGATGGGAAGGGATACCCTGGAGACGCAGCTAAACGTTTTCGAGCATTTCGACCCCCTGCTTCCCGGCGAATTAAAGAAGATCGGGCACGTGTTCCTGGCCAACATCCACCCTTCCCTGCAAAAGCGGGTGCTGGACCAGGTGGAGGACCCGGAGCTGGTGGTAATGGACACCATGGACCTGTGGATAAACACCGCGCGCACGGAGCTTATGGAGCTACTGCCCAGGGTGGACATCCTGGTGATAAACGACGAGGAGGTGCGGATGCTCATGGAGGATTACAATACGGTGCGTGCGGCCAGGAACCTGATGAAGACCGGCATACGCCTGGGAGTGGTGGTAAAGCGGGGCGAGCACGGCTGCACCCTGGTGACAAAGGACCGGATGTATATCTCGCCGGCTTTTCCGGTGGAGGAGCTTGTTGACCCCACGGGGGCCGGCGACACCTTTGCCGGGGCCTTCACCGGTTATCTTGCCTCCATCGGCTGCGCTTCTCCTCGCGAGATCAGGGACGCACTGCTGCACGGGTCGGCCATGGCCAGCTTCACGGTCGAGGATTTCAGCATGGACAGGCTTAAAAAGCTCTCCAGGGAAAATATAGAAGAACGGGTCAGCGAGATTAAACAGCTCATGGTCTTTGATTAGAAAATTCTTGGAGAGCTCAATAATTCATGATAAAATAATCAATGGAGAGATACATGTTCGAGCTCGATCCACAAAATTCACATGTTGAGACCTCCCCCGAGCGGGTGATTGACATATATACTTCCATCAACCGCTCATCCGTGGCGCCCCCGGACAGGGTCCCGGAACACGCTCAGGGATACATAGCCACCGTGTTCAAGGACGGCTCCTACGAGGTCTTGGTATACCTCCACCTGACAAGCTCCAACGAAGGGCTGCTCTACAGGTGGGACGAGGGGGCCGCACCCGCGGACCAGGTGAACGTGCTGTTCCAGAGCGCGCTCGAGTTCACCGAGAGCATGGGCTTTATGATGGACGACATGCACTACCGTGACATGTCCCCGGAAGATAAAGCGCAAATATTCGAGCAGGTGCCCATGTTCCATGCCGACCTCTCAAGGTTCAAGCAGCAAGAAGAGGAAGAAGAACCCTCGGAAGATGCTGAAGAGCTTGTCATAGAGCCGGTGGATCAGGAGCCTGAGACCGGGGTGGAGACGGAAGCCGAGGAGATCAACCTGGACGTGCTGGGCCAGGACGATGACGTATCAGGGGCCGGGGAAATTCCTTCCATCCAGGAGGCGTCCCCCGAACCGGAGCAGGCGGAGGCCGGACAGGTTGACATGGGTGAAGGCACAGATACAGTTCAGGAGGGCGACCAGGAAGAGGACAGCGTCCTGGACTCGCTGGAGATGGAAGCATCTGCTCCTTCTCCCGAGGAAAAAGCGCCGCCCTCGGCGGAGACCCCGCTCGAAGAGGAAGAAGATTCGCTCGACGTGGAGGAGATTACCATTGACGACGGCGATGACGAGCAGACAATGGAGGGTGAGCCCGTTGCCGAGGCAGTGGTCGAGCCTTCCCCGGAAGCGGAGCCGGCGTCAGAAGAGGCAGCACTGACACCGGAGGAAGCAGCCGTTTTAGGGTCCTTCGAGGGAGAGGCGGACCAGGAGGCCGGTCGGAAAGAGGAAGTCGAAGAGGTTCTCATGGAGCCCGGACCGGGGGAGCCCGTGAAGCAGGTGGAGGAGCCTGCTGAGGAGATCGAGACGGAACCCGAGCCGGCAAGTGTCGAAGAGCCCTCACAGCAAAAGTCCGAGACAGCCCAGGCGAGCAGGGACACACAAAGCGCTGCCGGGGCTGAGCATAGCGCTGATAATGACCGTGAGATACTCATTAAAATTCTGGCCATGATGTAAACCCGGACGAAATGCGGAAAAACCGGAATGCGGGAAAGGAAAGGGGAAAACATGAAACGCACGCGCTCTCGCCGGAAACCGAAGGTTGGCTACGCTCAGCCGATGGCTGGCCACGCTCACCTGTGGTGGCCGGTGCTCGCTCTCGTGGTGCTTACGGGCTGCCCCCAGAAAAAGCCCTCTCCCTGCCGCAACCCCGAATACGTGGACGTTATGAAAGAACAGGCCATGAACTACCTCGGCAAGGGGAAATACATCGAGGCATTGAAGTCCGCGAGCAAAGCGGAGGAATGCAAGCCCGACGACCCCGAGCTTTACAAGATCATAGGTCTCACATACTACAAAAGAGACAAGATGTACGACGCTATAGCCAACTACAAGAAATCCATCGAGATAGACCCGGAGTACATGGAGTCGAGAATGGCGCTCGCGATCGTATACCTGGACTTGCAAAATTGGGACCAGGCCATCGAGCAGCTCGAGGTGGTGGCCAGTGATGATTACTTTGAAAGGCCTTGGGTTGCGTACAACAACATGGGCTGGGCATATTTCAAAAAGGGAGACCTTGCCATGGCAAGGGTCAACCTGAAAAGAGCCCTTAAAATAAACCCCAACTTCTGCCCCGCCTATTGCAACCTGGGAGAGCTGGAGGCCAAGCAAAAAAACCAAAGGGCTGCCGTAACCAACTATAACAAAGCCATCTCCCTCTGTCCCGAAAATTACGCCCGGCCCCGTTTCCTACTGGGGGTCGAGTACGCACGCATGGAGCTTTACTCCAAGGCATGCGACCAGTTCGCAGCGGCCGCCCATATAAAAAACGCACCCGAAGCCCAACAAGCACTCGATTATATGCGCATGTACGACTGCCCGGGAGTATTGAAGATGCCGCCAAGGCGATAATCCGCGGGCACGGACGAGAGCGAAATGGAACAGCAAGCGGACTCACTGGAAAGCTTCGGGAGGTTCTTGAGGCGCCAGCGTGAGATGCGGGACGTCTCCCTGGACGAGATAGCCCAGTTCACCAGGATAAAGAAGCGCTCCCTTGAAGCCATCGAGAGGGACGACTTCGCCTCTTTGCCGCCATTGGCCTTCGTGCGGGCCTTCGTGCGCTGCTACGCGGATTACATCGGCCTCAACGTCTCCGACGTCATGCTGAGATTCGACACCTTTATCCAGGACAAGTACCCGGAGCTTACCGGAGAGGCCCCGGTCATAACCAAAAAGTCAAAGCCCAGGCAAATATACATACCCCTGGCACTGGGTGTGCTGGTGGTCATTCTCCTGGTCTTTTCATACTGGATAAGCCTCTCGCCACAGTCGTCGAAAAAGCCCGGCAGATCCAGCGCACCGGTGAAAAAGAGTGAAGGCGCAAGTTCGCAGACCCTGCCGCCGACCTCGGACCTGCTTGGCCTGGGAAAGGAAAATGATACCGATCGGAAAAAAACAGAGAAAAATGAAAAAATGACCGGCCTGGATTATGCCGCAAAGTCAAACAAGGAAGGGACCTCTGATTACCCAAAGGAGGGTGCGGGTGAGGCCAAAGAAGCACAAGCCGGCCCGGAAGCATACTCAAGCGCAATAAGCCACGTGGTGAAAATAAGCGTGAGGGATAAGTGCTGGGTCCGCTTCTTTATTGACCGTGACAAGCCAAGGGAGGCCATGTTGCGCTCCGACCAGACCGTCACCTTCGAGGCCAGGGAGTCGCTGAAGGTGAAAATCGGGAACCCCGACGCCGTAGTATCCGTGACTCACAACGACCGAGGTATTGAGTTCCACCCGAGAAGCTCTCCATGCTGGATAGCATTCCCGTCTGATCCGGACCTCAAAGCCTGCAAATGAGATACAACAGAGCTTACGAAAAAATGCGCCATTCCTCCGGTAAAGGGCAGTCAAAGCAAAAGGCCTTTGTGCTGACCCTGCTCATGGTCCTGGCCGCGGCCTCGGCCTTCTGGCTCACAAACAGGTTAATATTCGACTCGACTGAAAAACATGCCGGCCCTGACCGGGGACTGTCAGCTCTCAAACATTTTGACAGGGAGAGCCGGGAACACCCAGCCGCAGCAGGAGCCACCATTAATACGGAGCCGCAGGAGCCGCTTTCAATAGCAGAAGAGGAACAGGACCTTGTTCCCGGGGATCTCCTGGAGGCAAAAGAACCCGACCGCAACGACCGCGTCCAGGCAAGTATTAAAGCCATGTTGGCAAAGGCGGCGCACAGCGCGAGCCAGGGCCGCATCATTGACGCCATCATGGCCATGAGCAAGGCATTGAAGCTTGACCCGGAAAACGAGCGGCTGAAAAGACAGATGAGCAACCTGAACGCGGACCAGGCCTGGAAGGAGTTCCAGCAAAGCAGGTACAAAAAGGCCATCGGCTTCCTGGAAGAGGCCCTCTACTACTGGCCCGGGAACCTGAAAGCCCACCGGGCCATGGGCTACACATACTATCGCATGGGCGAGAAGAAGCGGGCGGAAGAGTGGCTGCTCTCATACATAGAAAAGGGCGGAGACCGGCCGGACGTGTACGCGCTCCTGGGCAGGATATACTACCAGGAGAACAGGCTCCAGAGTGCGGCACACTTCCTCAGGATGAGCCTTGTCATTGACCCGGAGCAGACCGCCATACAAGAGCTCTTGCAAAAGATCGAGCGCGAGCTCGAGATCGAGCTCGACTTCGATAGCACCGAGACCAGCCATTTCCTCATCAAGCACCAGGGAAGCAAGATCCCCGACGCCTCCCGGGTGGTGGAGATCATATGCGAGGAAGCATACATCGTCCTGGGACGCAAGCTCGGGATCTACCCCGACCAGCCAGTGACCGTGATCCTCTACACCGACCGCCAGTTCCAGGACGTCACCCGCTCGCCACAGTGGGCCGAGGCCATATTCGACGGCAAGATACGCATCCCGGCCAAGGGCCTGAAGCAGAGGACGCCCGTACTCGAGCGTCTTGTCTTTCACGAGTACACCCATGCGGTGGTCCACGAGGTCACGCGAGGCCGCGCGCCAATATGGCTGCACGAGGGACTGGCACAGAGAAGCGAGGGCCTGCCCCTGGATGTCCAGGAAGCGGCCCGCAACATGGTCTCCGGCGGCGGGCCCATACCCCTTTCCAGGCTGGAGGGCAGCTTCCTGGGCATGGCAAAGCCCCAGGCCGAGCTCGCTTACATCGAGAGCAGGCTGGCCATCGAGTACATCGAGCAAAACTACGGCCCCTTTGCTCTGCGGGAACTGCTGAGATACCTCGAAACCGCGGACCCCATACAAAAGGCTGTGCAAAGGCTCACACAAAGAACCTACCAGAAATTTTACGAGGATTTCAGGGACTGGGTCATAAGCTCAGCGGGAATGTAAAAGCACTGATACCACTTCCCCCGACAGCAGCCAGGCCGATTTGAAAACTTTGCCAACACCCTCTCCTTGTTTTGCACCCTTTTGAAATCACTGGTACGCGGGGTGTATCATATACCACCCCTCTGAGGAAAGCCCCGAAATGGAAACAAGCGATAAAAAACCCTTTTACGGATGGTGCGTGGTGGGCATGGCATTTGTGGCCAACTTCATGTCAGTGGGCACCAACTTCTACATCTTCAACGCCTTCATGGAACCACTGTGCGCGCATCGCGGCTGGACCAGGACCGACATAAACCTTGCCCTTATGATCGGCACCTTCATCGGTTTCTTTGCGCAGCTCCTCTACGGCACACTCGTGATGCGCACCGGGCCACGCGTGCTCATGACCGTGGGCGCACTCCTGGCAGGGGCTGCCTTCATGCTACTGGGCCGCGCGCAGGAGCTTGTGACCTTCTATGCCTTTTACGTGCTCCTCTTCCTGGGAAACGGGGCACTGGGAGGGATCGTGGCAAACACAGCGGTCAGCAACTGGTTCGTTAAAAAGCGGGGCAAGGCAATGGGAACGGCCACAGCGGGCGTCTCACTTTCCGGCGCCATAATCCCCTTCATCGCCCTCATGATCCTCCAGAAGGCCGGCCTGTCCATGTCCTTCATGTACATAGGCATGGCACTGCTCTTCGCCTCCCCCATCGCATGGATCACAATAAGGAACACCCCCGAAGAGCACGGGATGCTCCCGGACGGAGATGCTGCGCTCACAGACCAAGGGCCCAAGCCGCGGAGCCAGGAAACCGCAAAGCCAGGCAAAAAGGATTTCACCGACTACTTCTGGAAGCCGCGAAGGCTGGTCCGTACCGGGGCTTTCTGGAAGACCGGCATGGGCTTCGCCTTCGTGATGATGGGAGTGGTGGGGGTGATGTCGCAGTTGAAGCCAAGGTTCGCTGACATAGGCTTCTCGGACAGGACCGCCATGGCCATGATGTGCGCCACCGCTTTGCTGGGCGCCATGGGCAAATACGTGTGGGGCTACTTCTGCGACAAGGTGGACCCCAGGAGGGTGGTGGCCGCACTCATCGTCGGCAACGCCATCGGACTGGGGCTGGCGCTCATCAAGGGGAGCACGCTCTCCATGGGCCTATTCATCATCGTATTCGGCTTTTCAATGGGAGGCGTAATGTCCACCTTCCCCATAATCGTGGCCCACTTCTTCGGACGGGAGTCCTTCGCCCCGGTGCTGAGGTTCGTTGCCCTCTTCCTCATGTTTCAGCTTATGGGCTACTTGATAGCCGGCCGGAGCTATGACATCACCGGCTCATACGACTCCGCCTACATGATCTACATCCTCCTCGACCTCGTGGCCGCGGCGCTCATAATCTCCATCAAGACACCTGAACCCGCAAAATAGAGCTTATGGGCAAGATAAAGCATATGACTCGCACAGAGGAGATGTTGGGTTGAATTTGTGCGGTTCTTTTTGAGTAGGACTTGCAAGAGAGGTATTCTAAGATTTCGGGTCCGTTCATAGGGTTGCTCCTTTCTCCCCTGCTCTTTTATTAGAGATGGGGATTTGTACTCTTCATGGGGATGTGTACTCTTCGATTTTTCGTCTCCCCTCTCCCGTACCCTCTCCCCTGCAGAAAAGCCCCTGCCCCTCTCCCCGCTCTTTCCTGGCGGTCGAGGTGCAGGGACTTTTAAGAAAGCGGATGGATGATGAGTTTGGTGTCCCCAACGGGATTTGAACCCGTGTTGCCGGATTGAAAGCCCGGTGTCCTGGACCTGGCTAGACGATGGGGACGTAACAATTTATTATATTTGCTGGGTCCCGAAATAGCAACCCTGAAAAGAGAAGCCAGGAGCGGGGCTTGTGCCACGACCTGTCCGCGGTAGCCTCTGCTGAGGCGGAAGGCCATCCGCGCACGATGACCTTGGAAACCAGCTTGTCCCCCGATAGGGACGGCTCGAAGCTCAATAGGTTCTTGCGGTATGCGAACTCGCCGGGCACATGCACAGCAGACAAGAAAAAGCCGCTTGACAAGGCGCCATAGGTTAAGTAGGCTGGTTATAGTTATACTTGGAGGGAAAAATTCAATTTTTTCCCGCAAGGGGAGTCTATCAGCAGCTTTGGTTTTTAAAATAAAGGTGTCGAACATGCCGACAATACCATCAGTAACCAGTACTATCATTACTTTGACACGCCATTGTTCCAAGTGCGGTAACAAACAGGTTGTCCCTCTGTCGCAGAAGAACAAGGACAGTCAAATGCAGAAGATGCGGAGGCGACTTGCCGCCCAAAAGACGCTTAATGGAATCTGAACGGCCTGATTGGACGGAGAGAAAATCGAGTTGAAAAATAACATGGGGATAATCCTTACATACGCGCTTCCAGCCTTTCTTATTCCAGTAACAGCCTTGGCCGGGGAGGGCGATGGCGGACACCAGGTAATATTCAATATCGCCATATGCGTGGTGGCCGCCAGCGCGCTCGGGTTGCTGATGAAAGCGCTGCGCCAGCCCCTCATCCTGGGCCATATCCTGGCGGGAGTAATCATCGGTCCTATCGGGTTGGCCTTGATCGAGGACCACTCCGAAATCATCACCATCGCGGAGATCGGGCTGATCCTGCTCCTTTTCATGATCGGCCTCGAGATCGACCTGAAGAAGATGGTTGCATCGGGCAAGCTGGTCATCATAACGGGCCTCCTACAGTTCCCTATCTGTCTCGGGCTCGGCTACCTGCTTCTTTCAGGCATGGAAAAGTCCGGCCTCGCTTTGGAGCCGGGCTCTTTTTCGAGGATTTACGTGGCGGCTGCGATCTCTATCAGCAGCACCATGATAGTGGTGAAGCTCCTGTACGAGAAGTTCGAACTCGACACACTGGCCGGACGAATCACCCTGGGCATCCTGGTGTTCCAGGACATCTGGGCGATTATAATTTTGGCCGTCCAACCCAGCCTGTCCGACCCCAACCTGCTGGGGCTTGCGCGGACCTTCGGCTCCGGAGCGCTTCTGGTTTTGGGCGCGCTGCTTCTCAGTAAGTTCGTCCTGCCCAGCGTTTTCAAGTCGGCCGCCAAGCTGCCGGAACTCATGCTGGTCATCTCCCTGGGATGGTGCTTTCTGGTGTGCCTGGTCGCGGACCTTCCGTTAGTGGGCCTTTCAATGGAAATGGGGGCATTGATCGCCGGGGTCTCCCTGGCGACCTTCCCCTACAACCTGGATGTAAACGCCAAGGTCTTGAGCCTCCGGGACTTCTTTATAACACTTTTCTTCGTCGCCTTGGGAATGCAGATTCCGGTCCCGGCATGGGGGATCATCGCTGTGGCTCTCGCCGTAGCATTGATCGCGCTTTTTGTCCGGGTCTTCGGTATCTTCGGCCTGCTTTCGATCATGAAAAGCGGTCACAGAATATCCATCCTGCCGACACTGAACCTGAGCCAGATCAGCGAATTTTCCCTGGTCATTGTGTCTCTCGGCATAACCTACGGCCACGTGACCTCGACCACCCTGTCGCAGCTCATCTGGGTGTTTTCTATCCTGGCCATCTTTTCGACCTACCTCATAATCTACAACCACGAACTGCAGAACTTCCTGGACCGGATGCTGAGAAAAATCGGATGGAACGACTTCGCCCCAATACAGGAAGAGCAGGCTGAATCGGCAGAACATTCGATTGTCATCCTCGGTTTCTTCCGCATCGCAAGCGCTTTCCTCGACGACGTGGCCCGGAACCGGCCCGAGCTTCTCGAGAAAATAAAGGTTGTCGACTTCAACCCCCAGGTTAAAAACCGCCTCGACGCCATGGGCGTGACCTGCATCTATGGAGACATCAGCCACCTGGACACGCTCCATCATTCGGAGATAAGCGAAGCCGAAATCGTGTTGAGCACCATTCCCGACCCCATTCTGAAAGGCACGTCCAACAAGAAGATCATCAGTCTCATCCGCCAGCACTGCCCCAAGGCCAAAATATTCCTGACCGCCGAGATGCCCAGCCACACTCTTGCGCTCTACGAGGCCGGGGCCGATTTCGTGATCCAACCATCCAAGTGCGCCGGCACCGCGACCTACTACGCGGTGGAGTCGGCCCTTCGAGGAGACCTGGAAGCATTGAAGGAGCAGGAAGTTTCCAAGGCATCGAAGCGAAATGAAGTTCTTTCCTGATCGGGAATATGTTTCCCCGAGCCAGGATCATCCCGAGGAAGCCATTTCGCGGAAGGCGTCCCGGGCAGCATCGGTTCCCATTATCGCGATGAGGTCGCCGGCTCTGAAACGATAGTATATATCGGGATTGGGAGACAACTTGTCATCGCGAATCACACCCACCGGCGGCGCGAGAGACGTTCATAACTGTCATTGTGGTAGAAGCCGAAGTCTCCGGCGTGGATCACGGCATCGGACTTTGTATGAACGGCCAATTCATTTATGATCTCCAGGTTCCCGTGAGTATCGCTTGTCAACAGGAATCTCATCGGTTGTCCCTGGACTCCGACATATTGAGCAAGAAGCGCCACGCGGACCGCGACTAAAGTGAGGGTATTGGGGAGCAGCGTCTGCTGCTCATTATATGAGTACCGCACGCATCCGGGGAATTCAGCCATACAGGCATCCAGAAAACGATCGGCATCCTCTATTTCGTCCGGTTTACCGATTGTCCCACTGCATTTCAACCCCCTGCTACACCAAGCATTGCCCCATAACCAAGGCGGGTAGGAGTGACATCGGTAACATAGAAAATCACCCAGGATTCGGGTATTGATCATTCAACGACCGGGCCCGGAAAAAAGCGGACCTCACAGATTTTGGATTTACATCTCTATGCTCTGGCAAGCATACCACCTGAGTAAATAGGGAGGGAGGAATCTCCGAACCCCACCATCTTGTCCTGAGCCAGCCGAGTAACCATGCTTCCCCGTGCTTTTTCAACTGAACACGGCCCGGAAAGTGTCCCAGAAGCCGTTGTCCGTAAACATGTAGCTCACTCATGACTCTCCTCCTTTCATCCTTTCGTGTCTGTTCCAGAGGGTTAGGCCACGCTGGCCCGTTCCCTCGACCCTCCTTTTAAAAACCGTTCACGCCGCCTTCTTCCTGCACGCCTTACATCTACCATAATGTCAAATCAACGGCTGATTCGGCCTTGTGCGAGACTTATGGATGAAGGCCCGGGCTACGGGCTAAGAGATCGGAGGTAGCTTTGGCGACCTTTGTCCGGGTCGCGTTACACCGGGTAGCGTTACGTCTTGAGAAACGGTTTGAACCTGGATAGAGTAAGGCCACAGATATTCCGGCTGAACAGAGGAGGTGTCATGCCTACAAAAAGCAAGGAGACAAAGAAGACCGCGAAGAAAAAGCAGGCCAAGAAAGCGGCCAGGAAGCAGGCAGGAAAGGCCGGGAAGGCCAGAAAGTCCGGCAGGAAAACAAAACCCGAAAGCAAGGCAAAGGGCAAAAGCGCCCGTAACTCTGAAACGCGTCCGTATCGGGAGGCCACGTATCCCTCCGCCCGGAGGATCGCACACCTTGTGGCCGACTTTCCCAGGAACACCATCGGCAGGCGGCTTTCAGGGGTGTGCCAGCAGTTCGGCGTGGACGAGCAGACCATACGCCGCGACGTCAAGATGCTGGGCGAGGAGTTCCAGGGCGAGAACGGCGAGCCCGTATTCAGGATCGAAACCCGGGGGGACGGCGATAAGTGGCTGGTGCGGCGGCCCGCGCAGTCCGACCTCTCCGAGGCCACCATATACCATCTCGTATCCATGTACCTCTCCCTGGAGTTCTTAAAGCTCTTCGAGGGCAAAATAATCGCGCCGCCAATCGAGCAGATAATGGAAAAGATCGAGAGGATGATACCTTCCAGCCAGAGGGGGCTGCTCAGGGAGTTTTCCCGCAAGTTCTTCGCCGCGCCCTCGCCCTGCAAGGACTACTCCTCCGAGGAGTGCGCCGACGTCCTCGAAGACGTGATAACCGCTGTCGTATACCAGACCGAGCTCTCCATCCGCTACAAGAAGCTCGGCCGGGACGAACCCTGGTGGATGCGGGTGCTGCCGCTCACCCTGCTCTACCACCGGGGCAGCCTCTACCTCATCGCCATCAAGAAGGGGTACAAGAGCCCGGTCTATTACAACGTCGAGCGGATCAAGGATGCGAAACCGCACAGGGACGAGCACTTCGAGTACCCGAAAGATTACAAGCCGCAGCAGATGCTCGACGGCGCCTTCGGGGTGTTCGGCAGGGGCGACGAGGTCAAGACATTCCGCGTCAAGTTCCCGCCCGGGCTCAAGGAGTACATCATGTACTGGAAGGTGCACGAGACCCAGGAGTTCGAGGAGCAGGACGACGGCTCCGTGGTCCTCACCATGAGGGTCACCGACTCCGAGGAGGTGAGGGCCTGGATCAGGAGCTTTGGAGAATCCGTGGAAATAGTGTAAATTAGTGTATAGGGATGAAGATGTGGGATGTCATTTCATGAAAAGGTTCCTCGTCGTTATAGAGAAGGCTGAGAATAATTACTCCGCATACTCGCCGGACCTGCCCGGCTGCGTGTCCACCGGAAAAACACGGGAACAGGCCAAAATTTCCATGGCCAACGTTCGACCGGACACTTTTTTCGAGCTGTGGTGGCACTTTATCTTCACTCTTGATGAATTTTCCATCTCACAGTCTTGCCTCGGGTCATGTTTCCACAACTCCGAACTTCCCCCTTTTTAGCAAAGGCTATTACATTACTCATGCAGATATCAGTAGATAACTGTTTGAGCCAGGAATAAAGGAAAAATAAAAATGTTGGCGGAGCTGTCAAAGGCCAGTTCAAAACCAGCCACTATGGGCCCGGTCAGTGATGGCAGAGCGAGAACTGATTTAGTCTACATGTCCCGCCCGAACCAGGTCCTGGCCCCAGGCAGGACTAACTTTAGCACCGAACCGCAAAAGATTTTTGCCGGCATTTGTCTCAGCAATGAAAAAGACACGGTAATGAAAATGACTTGACACCAATTCCAGGTAGCAATAAAACAGAAAACGTGCTATTGTTGTGCCAGTTCAATATGACTGGGAGTAACCATTATGCGCTATATTCTTGCAGCTTTGCTGGCGGTTTTTTTCTTTCAGCCCTGCCGGTCTTCTCGAAAACACAGGATATAGATGTGTCGCCTATTGTCTCGGGAGATACCGTTTCAGGAAATATTCCCGGAGCAACCACGGACAGTCCAACGGCGAAGGCGGATAAAGTAGAAGAGGGCGGAGAGATAGATCGAGAAGTTGCGGATAAAAGTCCCACAAAGGCCGATGACGAAATTCTCTCGGATATCAACGTGACCCCTATGGTTGATATCATGCTCGTTCTTCTGATCACCAGTCACAAATTTCCTTAATGCCATGGAACGCGTGAAGTTAAAATATAGTCACGGCTCTATTACCGCAGCCTATCTTGAAAGCGTCCGCAAAAAGGCGTTTCTGCTTTTTATCCTGGCCGGCATTGTCTTGATAGTAGCCCTGTATGCCGTAACCCAGGGAACTTACGAAATTCCTTTGGAAGAAGTGTTTTGCGCATTGACCGGAAACGCTGAGGGAGCCAGCCGAGTGGTCATAACCAATATCCGCCTGCCTCGCGTCACCGCGGCCATCATCTGCGGGTTCGGGCTTTCGCTCTCCGGCCTTTGCATACAATCCGTTTTGAAAAACCCGCTAGGTTCTCCTTCTACATTGGGAATCAGCCAGGGCGCAGCGTTCGGGGCCGCGGCCTCCATCGTGGTTTTCGGCTCGCAGGTGTTCTCTGCCACCGTCTTTGCCTTCGGGGGCGCCATGAGCGCGACTTTGGTCATTCTCGTGCTGGCCCGGCTCAAACGGCTTTCGCCCGAGGCCATCATCCTCGCCGGCGTGGCCATGGCTTCGCTGTTCGCTTCTGCCACGACCTTGATTCAATTCCTGGCCACGGAGACCGAACTGGCCATGGTGGTGTTCTGGACCTTTGGCGACGTGGCGCGGTCCAATTGGCGCGAGATAGGGCTTGTCGCCGCGGTGGTTTTCCCGGCCTCATTCTTGCTATTACTTTTCAGATGGGACTTGAACTCCCTGGCCTCGGGCGAAGAGACGGCCAAGGGGCTGGGGGTAAGCGTGGACAATGTGAGGATTATCGGCATGGTCGCAGCGGCCCTGGTGGCCGCCCTGGCAACCGCGTTTCACGGTGTCATCGCTTTTATCGGGCTCATCGCCCCTCACATGGCCCGACGCCTGGTCGGTGAAGATCACGGCATGCTGATTCCTGTCACGGCTGTTCTGGGCGCTTTATTGCTGCTTATGGCCGATACCCTGGGCCGGGTGCTGATTGGCTCCGGAGCGCTGCCTGTTGGTGTGATCACCTCGTTTCTGGGAGCGCCCATGTTCCTATACCTCTTGATCCGGGGGTATAGATGAAGCTGGAGGCAGCCGACATCCGGTTTTCCTATGACGACACTCCGGTGCTTTCGGACGTGAGTTTCTCGCTCGAGCGGGGACGGATCATGTGCATTCTGGGTGTTAACGGCGCTGGCAAGTCCACTCTGCTAAAGTGCATGAACCGCATCCTTAAACTTGAAAGCGGTTCGGTGTTTATAGACGGAGAAGATTTGACGGCAATGAGCCGGAAAAGCGTGGCCCGAAGGATGGGATACGTGCCGCAAACTCAACATGAAACCAACTTAAGCGTTTTTGAGACCATCCTCATGGGGCGCAAACCCCATATTAAATGGATCATGACCGAAGAAGATTACGAAGTTGTGGAGAAAATCATCAACGAGCTCGAAATCGAGCATCTGGCCATGCGTCCGGTCAGCGAGCTGAGCGGAGGGGAGGCTCAAAAAGTGGCAATCGCCCGGGCACTGGCTCAATCGCCCAAGGTGCTTCTGCTGGACGAGCCCACCAGCAACCTGGACCTGAAGAACCAGCTCGAGGTGATGGGATTGATTCGCACCGTTGTTTCAGACCAGGGCTTGTCCGCGGTGATAGCGCTTCACGACTTGAACGTCGCCTTGCGCTTTGCCGACAGATTCCTTTTTTTGAAGGACCAAGAGGTCTATTCAGCCACGGACAGGCAGGGTCTTGATCCTGAAATAATCCGGGATGTTTACGGAGTCGAGGTAGAACTCAGAGAGATCGGCGGACACAAAGTGGTGGTGCCGTTGTGAAGGAAAGGAGATGTTGATGAAAGTAAAAGCCTGTTTTATATTTTTCCTCCTTCTGATGTTGAACCTCTCAGCCATTGGTTCAGCTCAGAAGACGGTGACAGTAACGGACATGGCGGGGAGGGAAGTGAAGGCCCCATTCAATCCGGAACGAATAGTTTGTCTCGGGCCCGGGACTTTGCGCTTGATCGTATATATCGAGGCCGAAGACAAGGTCTCGGGCGTTGAAGACATGGAGAAGCGGGCTCCCCGGGGGCGGCCCTACTGGATCGCG
>CAZYTX010000027.1:0-49473 GCA_964650485.1 uncultured bacterium
CTCTCCTTCCCGCTTGGCGAAACCAAATTCAAAGTTTCGCAACAGGCACTAACTAAATACTGTAGCATCTTGCAGGAAGGCCGCGCAGGCTGCGGCAGGTGTATTTACCGGGAGAGCGTGAGCGCAAAGCCAGTGAAGAGGTTTTGACATGGCGAGGAAAGCCCCCCCCCGCGGGCCTTGCATATATGCTTTTACGGTTGCGGTCCTGGTCTTTGTCTGCATGGCCGCGAGGTCCGCGTCTGCGCGCGCCGCGCCTCCGGTCGAGCCCGGCCGCGAGCCCTGGCAAAGGGCTGTGCCGCAGGCGGGCTCCGCTTTAGAGAACGGCTGGGACCGGGGCTTTGTCTTCCCGGTCCACGCTCCCCGGACCGAGCCCCTGGACAAGTCCCTTCCCCTGCCCGAGGTGCTGCGCGAGCTCTCCCGCCCGCGCGGCTACGTGTCCCCCGAGAGCGTGGTCAACACCGGCCCCTTCCCGCTCCCTTACAACGACTTCGTTCAGGCCTACATTGACTACTACTCCGGGGAGGCCAGGCGCGACTTTGCAAAATGGCTAATGCGCTCGGGTATGTACCGGGACATGGTGAAGGCGAGGCTGCGCGAGCGCGGCATGCCGGAGGAGCTGTTCCACCTCGCCATGATCGAGAGCGGGTTCAGGCTGAAGGCCAGGAGCCGCGCCGGTGCCAAGGGGATGTGGCAGTTCATGCGGGCCACGGGGGAGAATTTCGGACTTGCAGTGAACTACTGGGCGGATGAAAGGTGCGACCCTGAAAAGAGCACCGAGGCCGCGCTAGACTATCTGGGCTACCTCTACGAGCGTTTCGGAGACTGGCACCTTGCCGCGGCCGCTTACAACGCTGGCGAGGGCAAGGTGGCGCGGGGCCTGCGTTACACCGGCTGCGAGGACTACTGGTGCCTTTGCGATAAAAGGGTTATTAGGCTCGAGACCCGGGCCTACCTCCCAAAGATAATCGCGGCCGCCATGATCTCGAACAGGCCCGAGGCCTACGGGTTCCACAACATCGAGCGCATGGAGGCGCTCGCATACGAGGACGTGCCCGTGCACGGCGCAGTGGACCTTCGCCTGCTGGCCGATTGCGCCGGCGTGACCGTGTCCGGGCTCAAATCCATAAACCCCGAGCTCATGAGGTTCTGCACCCCCCCGGGGGGCGAGTACACCCTTCATATACCGCCCGGCAAGAGCGCCCGCTTCCGCAAAGCATATGCCAAGCTTTCGCCCAAGGACCGGGACGCCTTCAAGAAGCACACGGTAAAGGAGGGCGAGTGCCTGGGCACGGTGGCCGCGGGCTACGGGGTGAGCAAGTGGATGCTGGCCTACATGAACGGCATGTCGCCCCACGGGTGGCTCAAGCAGGGGCAGGTGCTCACCGTGCCTGCGCCCAGGGACGCGGCCTACAACCCGCCCACAACCCCCGCTCCCGGCCGGCGGGTGGCATACAGGAAGGGTAGCGGCAACGCCTTGTTCTACATTGCAAAGCCGGGGGACACCTTGTGGGAGATCGCCATGATCTTCGGGGTGTCAGTGGCCGACCTTGCGGAGTGGAACCGCATCCCGGACCCGGCCACCCTGCGGCCCGGCAGGGAGCTCGTGATATACGCCGAGCAGAGAAGGGAACCCTACTCCGGGATCGGTCCGGGGGAGGAGTTGAAAAGCCCGGCGCCGGCGTGCACTTGCGAGCGCCGCACCGCTTTCCACCGGGTTGAAAAGGGGGAGTCGCTGTGGAAGATAGCAAGAGAGTACGGCGCCGGCGTGGAAGAGGTTATGGAGTGCAACGGCCTGGTCTCGGAAATGGTAAAACCCGGCCAGGTGCTCACCGTGTGCATTGACCAGGGCCGCGGGACCAGGGGCGCACCGCACGGCTATATCACTTCGGGCAATTGAGCTTTGCTTTTTCTCTGCTCCTCTTAGTCAACTCCAAGGAGTGTTGAGGGACCAGGGCCTCACCCCTTTCGCAGGCCGAGCATCTGCCTTGCCTCGGCCGGTGTTGCAACCTGTCTGTCAACCAGCTTGGCTATCTTTACCGCGTACTCCACCTGCTCCCAGTTGCCCTTGGCCAGCTCTCCGCCCGGCACCCTCACGCTGTCCTCCAGGCCCACCCTGATGTGGCCCCCCATGAAGGCCGCCTGCATGGCCGCGGGTATCTGGTTTGGCCCCACCCCGCACACCGACCAGGTGGCGTCGCCCGGTATCAGGTCCTTCATGAGGCACAGCCCCAGGGCCGAGTGCGCGATCCCGCCGGCCACGCCGAACACGAACTGAAAGTGCAGCGGCTCCTCGAACAGGTCCCCCTGCTTCCTCACCAGCAGGACGTTGTAGACACCGCCCGGGTCGTAAGCCTCGAACTCTGGCTTGACGTTGTTCTCCTTCATCTGCCTTCCAAAGTCCTGGAGCATGGCAAAGGTGTTCTCGAAGATGATCTCGCCGAACACCCTGCCCTGTTTGTGGTCCGCGAGCGCGAAGTTCATGGTGTTGGTGTTGAGGCTTGCCATCTCCGGCTTCATGGCGACTATGGGCGCGATCCTCTGCTCGGGTTTTAAGCCCGCGGTGATGGCGCTCGACATGTTGATGATAAGCTCGGGACACTTGTCCCGGATGGCCTCGATGCACGGCCTGACCTTCTCGATGTCAGGCGTGGCCAGCCCGGTGTTCTCGTCCTTGGCGTGCACGTGCACTATGGAGCCGCCCGAGTCGTAGACCTTGTAAGCCTCTTCTGCGAACTCCTCCGGGGTGTAGGGCACCGCGGGGTTGTTGTTCTTCAGGGTGGCCCCTCCTGCCAGGGCCGCTGTAATGATCACCTTGTCCTTTGAAGACATGCATTCCTCCCTCTTACACTCTTATTTCGCACAGAGACACGGAGGACACAGAGAAATAAAAATAAAAGTTGTGATTATTTGCTCACGTATTTTTACAAGGAACATAAAAAACTCCGTGTTCTCTGCGCCTCTGTGCGATACAATTCTTTGCTTGTCTAGCCCCGGTCCGGGCCTCAGCCCATGGCGAGTGGCGCGAGCTGCATGAGGAACCCGAAGTCGCCGTCAACCTTGATCTTGCCGCTCATGAAGGCTGACTGCGGGTTGAGTTCACCCGACTGCATGGCCTTCATGTCGGACTCGGCCACGGTGATGGTCACGGTGGGCGAGTCCTGGAGCGGGCCGAAGTTTATCCTCGCCTGCAAGGGGTCCTCCTCGCTTTTGACCCGGAACTCGATCATGCCCTTTACGTTCTTTATGGCCTCCGCAGTCTTCTTCATCTGCTTTGCAGCCTTGTCCGGCTTGACCTCGCCCCCGCCGCCTGCTCCCATGCCCGGCATCATCTTTCTCTTGCCGGTGATGAACTCCTTCATGTGCCCCGCGGACAGGATAACGTAGAGGAGCGCGTCATCGGAGAGGCCCGGCCGGGTGCCTGCCTGGCCATCCTTCACCACCAAAGTCCAGTCACCGCCGTCCTCGCCCTCGGCGCGGAACCCCACTGCCATGTCAAGGTCGGGCGCGTGCTCCTTGATCATGGGGTTTATCGGGGCAATCTGCTCGGGCAGCCAGGTCTCGAAGTACTCTTTCAGGCCGATGTCTTCCGGCGGATTGGGAAGATTCATAAGTCCCATTTTTTCTATCCTCCTTTCACCTTTCTTTGCTAAATAGACCACGGCGGCGCGTAATTGTCAAGTGAAATAACGCCTGTTATGTGAGAAGATGTAAGCCATTGTTTTTGTGTATTAAATTGCGTCTTGACAAGCAAAAACAAATGTGGTTTATTAGCCGCTGCATAAAAGAGGGCAAAAAAAGTGAGCATCTGGCGGGAGCGAGCTCCGCTCGCGATTATCGAGGCCAGAAGGCCCCTCCCACAAATCGAGACCGGAAGACCTCTCCCGCAGGTAATCATTCAGAAGTCCCGAAAGGAGGCTTTAAACCATGAGAGCTCTTAATATCCGAAACATCGGCCTTGCAGTGATGCTTGCGGCCCTGGTCCCGTTTATTGCCATGGGCCAGGAGCCAAAGGAAAGCACTGCTGAATGGATGGAAAAGGGAGAGCAGGCATGGGAGCAGAGGGATGACATCGAGAAGCTTCGCCAGGCTGTGCATGCCTTTGAGAGGGCCGCTTCAATGGAGGGCGCGGGTGTGGAGCCACTTGTCAGGGTTGCCCATGCCAGCTACTGGCTGGGCGAGGTGTTGCCCGAGGACGGGGAGAAGCAGAGGGTCCAGGCGTACCAGGGCTGTTACGACGCGGCTGTAAAGGCCATGGCCATGGATGAGACCAGCCCGGGCGCTAACCTGTGGGCCACGGTGTGCAACGGCAGGAAGGCGGAGATCAAGGGGCTGCTTTCAGGCAGCTATGACCTCGGGCTTGCCATAGTGTGCCTGAACGTGGTGGCAAGGGAGCAGAACGACTACTACTACGGGGCCATCTACAGGTACTGGGGAAGGTTCGTGTACGAGATACCGTCACTGGGAAGGAGGATTGCGAGCTTCAGCCTGGACGACTCGGTGTTCCTCTATGAGCAGGCGCTCAAGATCGAGCCCGACTTCTTCATGACCAGGCTCTACCTTGCCGAGACCTATCTTGCAAAAAAGAACAAGCACCTTGCAAAAAGGGAGCTTTTATATATCTTGAAGACCCCTGCGGACGTGGTCCCGGGAGCGGAGCCGGAAAACAGTTTCTACCAGCAAAAGGCCAGGGAGTTCCTTGACAAAGAGTTCCCCTGATGCCTTGATAAAAACAGGAGGAGGCAAGAGATGTTCGAGCTAAACGAGGTGCAGAGGATGGTCGAGCAGATGGCCAGGGCGTTCGCGGACAAGGAGGTCGCGCCCAAGGTGGAGGCCCTGGAGAGCGGCGAGGTCCTGCCCTACGAGATCATGCGCGATATGGCCGGCAAGTTCGGCATAAAGAACCTGATGCAGCAGGGCGAGAACAAGGACCAGAAAGAAGAGGGCGAGGAGAAAGAGGAAGCAAAAGGAGACGAGGGCGGGGGGCTGTTCGGCGGGATTGGCGACCCGCTGCTCGCGGCCATCGTGGGCAAGGAGCTCTCCAGGGTGAGCCCGGGCTTCTGCCTGGCAATGGGCGCCAGCGTGGGGCTGTCGGGCGGGACCATCATGGCCAAGGGCACTCCCCCCCAGAAGGAAAAGTACGGCATCCCGGTCATCACCATGGAAAAGGTGGGCTGCTGGGGAATGTCAGAGCCCGGCTCCGGCTCGGACGCATTCGCGCTCACCACCACGGCAAAGCCCAAGGACGACGGGTACGTGCTGAACGGGTCCAAGACCTTCATCACAAACTCACCCTACGCGGACGTGTTCGTGATCTATGCGAAGATTGACCGGGGACAGGCGGACAAGCGCGACAAGCGCTTCATATTCCCTTTTGTCATGGAAAAGGGCGCGCCCGGCCTGACTGCTTCCAAGCCCTTCAAGAAGATGGGAATGAGGGCCTCACCCACGGGCGAGGTGTTCCTGGACGACGTGTTCGTAAAGAAGGACCAGCTCCTGGGCGAGAGCGAGGAGAAGTCGGCCCGGGACCAGGCCAAGGACGTGTTCGCCGGCGAGCGCTCTGGGGCCCCTTCCATGGCCTGGGGGATCATCGAGCGCTGCCTGGAGGAATCAATAAAGTACGCCGTGCAGCGCAAGCAGTGGGGCAAGCCCATAGCAGAGTTCCAGCTCATCCAGGAGAAGATCGCAAAGATGTACGTGGCCCTGGAGAACGTGCGCAACATAGCATTCAAGATGGCCTGGGCGGGCAAGAACAAAAAGGCCACGCCCGAGGACCAGTGCGTGGCCAAGTACTACTGCGCGAACGCCGCGGTGGACGTGGCCATGGAGGCCATACAGCTCATGGGTGGGTACGGCTTCATGGAGGAGTACCACGTGGAGAGGCTCATGCGGGACGCGAAGCTTCTCTGCATCGGTGGCGGCACGGACGAGATACAGCTACTCACAATCGCCAAGCAGCTCCTGAGGAAGTACGACTACGAGGTGACCATATCCGGGTCAAAGGAGTTCCTCTGATACGGGGAACAGATGGATTAAATATCATTTCTGAGGGGAATGCCATAAGCGCTGGCAGGTCCTTGACATAAGGGATTTCGCAGATTTCAGCTCTTCCATATTTCAGAGGTTTAATCCATGGACTTAAAACAAGGAACGAGCCTCTAATTTGAAAGCACCGAGGGTATGCTATATTCTTTTATGTCACGATGGAGGTGATTTATGGCTTTGATCGAAGGCTTCCGCGTTCAAAACTATGGTGTATTAAAGGATATTACCCTTGGAAAGCTCTGGAACACGCCTGATTTATGTCCCTTGACCCCTCTGGTGGCGGTAATCGGGAAGAACGGTTCGGGCAAGAGCACTCTTTTCGATGCTTTTGGATTTCTGGCAGATTGTCTGTCAGTAGGTGTTGAAGAAGCATGTGATCTAAAGGGGCGGGGAGGCTTTGAAAGACTTGTATCAAACGGATGCTCTGGTCCAATTAGTTTTGTCGTTTATTTCCGGGAATCTTCAAATGACAGGCCTATAACCTATGAGGTAAGCATTTCCCTTGATGACAGCCATCGCCCCTATGTAGAACACGAGCGGTTGCGGCAAAGGCGAAAAGGGGTGTCATACGGCCAGCCATTCTCTTTTCTTTTTCTTGATTCGGGCCGAGGCGAAGCATGGAAAGGTGAAAGTTATGGAGATGAGGAATCACTCAAGGTCCCCGTGGAGTTGACTGATAGTCGACATCTAGGCATCGCCACTCTTGGGACGTTGAAAGAACACCCTCGAATTACGATCTTCAGAAATTTTCTCCAGGATTGGTATCTCTCTTACTTTACACCTGACGCAGCGCGCAGCCTTCCCCTTGCCGGGCCACAAAAGCATCTTAATATCCACGGAGACAACCTGGGTAATGTCGTTCAATACATGGAACGGGAATACACCGGTCGTTTTCAGCATGTACTTAACAGAATTGCGGAGAAGATTCCAGGTGTAAATAAAATCAGCACCAAGAAATCTCCTGACGGTAGACTTCTTTTGCAGTTTAATGATAATAGATTCCAAGACCCTTTTTACGCACAGCAGATGTCGGATGGCACTCTGAAGATATTCGCATACTTGTTGCTATTGGAAGACCCCGACCCACCGCCATTCATTTGCATCGAAGAACCTGAGAACGGCCTTTATCATAAGCTGTTAGAGTCTTTGGCAACAGAGTTCAGAAGGCATGCAACTGGCAAGAAGCATGCCCCGCAGATTTTCATAACTACCCACCAGCCTTATTTTGTGGACGCCTTAGAACCAGAAGAGACCTGGGTGCTGGAAAAAGAGGAGAGCGGTTTCGCTACTATTCACCGAGCGAGTGAAGATCAAATAGTAAAAAGTATGGTAGATGAAGGGCGCCCTCTGGGAAGCTTATGGTACAGTGATTATCTGGATGCAAGGTGAGCTATCATGCACCTTGAGATTCTTGTAGAAGGGCAATCTGATCTAACCGCTCTCTCGGAGATTATACCCAAGATTATCGGGCCATATAAAAACCCTCATACCTGGAAAATCCATAAGCACCGCGGAGTTGGAGGGTTGCCAAAAAACCCGATTAACAAACCAGACCCGAGGAATCCAACCTTACTACATAACCTTCCCGCATCATTGAGAGCTTACGGGAAGAGCCTGGGTGATAACCAGGCCGTTGTTGTTCTTGTTGATCTGGATGACAGAGATTGCATCGAATTTAAAAAGTCAATGGAAGGATTATTACACCGCTGCAATCCAATACCAAAGCACCTATTCCGGATAGCAATTGAGGAGTTGGAGGCATGGTTTCTCGGAGATAGGACTGCCTTGCTTTCCGCGTATCCGAAATCCAATCCGTCTGTTTTGTCAGGATATAAACAAGACGGTATTTGTGGAACATGGGAATTACTGGCTGACGCTATTTACAGCGGGGGAGCTGAAGCTCTTAAGGCTAAGGGCAGACAAGCTCCTTTGGAAGAAAAGCGAATTTGGGCAAAAAGTATTGCTCCCAAGATGGATGTCAATAATAACCTTTCACCAAGTTTCAGGGCCTTTAGGAATGGGATACTATCCTTGGTTTTATCATAATGAAAGTAAAATCGAAAAGAATTATAACGCCGGCCATTGCCGCGGCCGTGATCGTCACGCTCAAGCTCGCGGCCGGATGCGGGTCGGAAGGCGGCGGTGACGGGGACGAGGTCCCAAGCTATACCTGCCTCGACATGTGCGACAAGCTGGTCAACCAGTGCGGGCTTGAGACCAGCGTCGAGTCCTGCGCCTATGAGTGCCGGCAGAAGCCGTACTCCCAGGAGCAGATTGACTGCGTCATGGAAAAGCCCTGCTCCCAGGTGATATGCTGCTTGAACGAATGCGGCGACGGTCTGTGCCTCGAGGTCTGCGACGAGACCGACCAGTCCTGCCCCGAGGACTGCTTCTGCGGAGACGGATTGTGCGAGTCATGGGAGGACGCTGCAACCTGCCCGGATGATTGCTATTAGTGCGCAGGCTCTTTTAAAAATCCGAGTAAATCAGCGGGGCTTTTACAAGATGGCCGGCTTTGCCATAGGCATCGTGGCGGGAATTGCGGTGGCCGGAAAGGTGTTCGACGCGACCGGGAGCTACGAGCTGCTGCTGATCGCATGCGCCGGGACATCTTTTGCGTCCGCGCTGCTGGCGTCGTTCGTAAGACCCGGAAGGTACGTCCGCCTCTACGAGTCCGAGCAGGCCGCGGTCTGATCCTTGCGCAAGGGGCGGTCCATCACAAAGCCGTGTGCGCTGCCTGCTGATGGTCCATGCACTCATTATGGCGAAAAGGGCGTCCGTGATACTTGTATACCTTGCCGGCTCTTTAAAAAGGCCAATGAAGATCATGAGCTATAACGTGCGCGTGTACGAGATAACCGACGGTCCCGACTTCTGGGATTACAGGAAGGACCGGGTGGCGGAGGTGATTAAAGAATACCTTCCATGCCTGGCCGGGCTGCAGGAGGTGTTCACCGTGCAGGCCATGGACCTTGAAGAGCGGCTTCCCGGCTATGCCTGGTTCGGGCCGGGCAGGGAGGACGGCAAAGGGGTGGGAGAGCGCTGTCCCCTGTTCTTCAGGGAAGACCGGCTGGAGCGTATCGAAGATTCCGCGTTCTGGCTGTCCGAGACTCCCGGGCTCCCGGGCTCGCGCTCCTGGGGGACCGCCTTTCCAAGGGTGGTCACCTGGGCAAGGTTCAGGCATAAAGAAGAGGGCAAGGAGTTTTATCTTTTCAACACCCACTTCGACCACATGAGCGCCGAGGCCAGGAAAAACAGCGCCGCTCTTTTACTGGACAAGGCCATAGCGATTGCAGAGCACAAGCCGGCGGTAGTTACGGTGGACCTGAACACCGGGGAGCAATCGGGGCCTTACCGGGTTCTCGCTTCCGGTCTTCGGGACGCGGGCAAGATCGCCGGGGCCAAAGGGCCGCGCAACACCTTCTGGACCTTTGTTCCCGGGGTCGCGCCCCTGGCGCGGATAGACTATATCTTTGTGAATGACCTGGTCAGGGTAGTGGAGTTCCGGGCCATTGAAGACGCCTATGACAACGACCGCAGGCCCTCGGACCACTTGCCCCTGCTGGCGGAGGTTGAGCTTTTATAGGTGTTTATTTTAGGAGGGGGTGAACAAATGAGGGGTTTGACAAGCAAAGCAGGCAAGCTTCTGATCACGGCCGCATTGCTCTTATGCCTCTTTCTTTACGGCGGCCCGGCCATGGGTGGAAAAGGGGCTTCGGAAAGCAGTGCCGGGTCTTTGAGGGTGATGTCGTTCAACATCCGCACCATGAGCGGGATAACCGACGGCATTGACTACTGGACCTTCCGCAAAGACCGGGTCGCCGAGCTTATCAAAAAGCACCGGCCGGACCTTGCCGGCCTGCAGGAAGCCTTCTTGAGACAGGCCAAGGACCTTTCGAATAGGCTGCCCGGTTACGGGTGGTTCGGAGAGCACAGGGGAAAGTGGACGGGCGAGCGGTGCCCGGTATTTTATCGCAAGGATCGGCTCGAGCTCGTGGATCACCGCACCTTCTGGCTTTCACAGACCCCCGATGTCAAGGGGTCCAAGTCCTGGGACTCGGCCTTCCCCAGGGTCGTCACCTGGGGGAAGTTCAGGGACAGGCAGACCGGTAAGACTATCTTCCTCTTCAACACGCACTTCGACCACATGGGCATCATCGCCCGGAAAAAGAGCGCCCGCATCCTGGTGCGCAGGGTGAAAGAGATCGCGGGGGACAAGCCCGCGGTGGTGACCGGCGACTTCAACTTGACCGATGATACAAAACCTTATAAGACCCTGACCGCGACGCTCCGCGACGCGAGGCGCGCGAGCAAGAGCGGTCCCAAGGGCCCTTGGGGCACGAGCAGGTCGTTCATCCCGGGCTCCAGGCCCGGCAGGCGCATTGACTACGTGTTCGTGAACGAAAAGGTGGGGGTGCTTTCCTACGCCGTGCTGGACGACACCTACGGCAGGGGCCGGCGTCCTTCCGACCACATGCCGGTGCTGGCCAGCATCGAGATTGAATGAAATCAACCCACCGCATCATCCCTCCAAACCAACTGCTCTTTCCCGGAAAATCTTTCCCGGAAAATCTTTGCTTTTTTACAGGCGCCTATTTATACTTGGATACCAGGCAGGGGAACAGACAATGAGAATAGCCATGCTGGCGCCCATAACCAGGAGGATACCGCCCCGGCCCTACGGTCCGGAGGAGCAACTGATCTCCGACCTTTGCGAGGGCCTGCTCGAGCGGGGCCACCAGGTGATGCTCTTTGCCACCGGTGACTCGCTCACCCGGGCGGAGCTCGTGGCGGTGTGTCCCAGGCCGCTCTCGGAATGGGACCAGGAGCCCTGGCCCGACCCGCGCTGGTGGGAGGAGCTGCACATAGGCGAGTGCATGCTTCAGGCCAGGAGGGGCTGCTTCGACCTGGTGCACAACCACATGCACGTGAAGGCCCTGCCCTACGCGGCCATGCTGCCGGCGCCCGTTCTCACCAGCCTGCACGGCGCGGCCCGTGACGAGCAGATACACCACCTGCTGCAGCGATACGGCGAGTATCCGTTCGTGGCCATGGACCATGCCGAGAAGCGGCTCTTTCCGGATATAAACTACGTGGGCGCCATCCCCTTGCCGGACCCGGAGGAGAAAGGGTCCATACAAAGGATGGTGGAATCGCACCTGGAGATCTACGAGCACCTGGTCTCGGGGGGGCTTGCCTCACCGGTGTCCGAGCTCAGGCGCATCACCCCCTGGGGCAGTTGGGAGGTGCTCCGGGACGAGCCCGGCTTCAAGGTCAAAAGGATAAAGCTCGAGCCCGGCCACAGGCTGAGCTACCAGAGGCACAAGAATAGGAGGGAGCACTGGACCGTGGTGGCCGGCAAGGCCCTGGTGGTCCTGGACGGTGAAGAGATCGAGCTCTTGCCCGGCCAGTCCGTGGACATACCAGAAGAGTCCGCGCACAGGATAGGGAACCCGGGCCACGAGCCCATGGTATTCATCGAGGTGCAGACGGGGACATACTTCGGCGAGGACGACATCGAGCGGCTGGAAGACGACTACGGAAGGTGAGGATGTCGGCAAAGAAGAAAAGAGACAAGGGCCGGGAGGACGCGCCGGAAGCCGCTCGTGAGCGGGAGAGGGGAGAGGAGCGCGAAGACGGGGAGGACACGGATCAGGAGAGCGAAGAGTATTACTCCGAAGATGATGACGAAGAAGAGTATGGACGGGAGGGTGAAGGAGATGAGGAGTATCCGCGCAGGACAGGGCACACAAGTGAATGGTCCGGGTCCTCGCCTGCAAAGGACTCCGAGCTGGTGGATGACTTCCTCCGCGGCAGCGAGCAGGCCTTCAACCGGCTGGTGAACAAGTACCAGAACAAGGTGCACAACCTCTGCTTCCGCATCATGGGCGACCGGCACGAGGCCCAGGACATGGCCCAGGAAGTGTTCATGACCATGCACAAGTCGCTCAGGTACTTCCGGGGCGACTCGCTGCTTTCCACATGGGTCTACAGGATAACCGTGAACCACTGCAAGAACAGGATCAAGTTCCTGGGAAGACGCCGCTACTACCGCTCCGTGTCCATTGACCAGCCGCTGGAGCTGGACGAAGGGGAGGCCTATTTCGAGCCCGAGGACAGCTCTCCCACGCCCGAGGACATCATGGAGAGCAGGCAGCTCCAGGAACTGGTGCAAAAAGCCATAAGCACACTTGACCCGGACCACAGGCTGGCGGTGGTGCTCCGCGACATCGAGCACCTCTCATACGAAGAGATTGCAGAGGCACTGAACATAAAGGTGGGAACCGTAAAGTCCAGGATACACAGGGCCAGGGCCGAGCTGAAAGACAAGCTGGAGAGGATCATAAAGGAGGAACAGACCCCGTAATCCGGTCGAGGCTTGTTTTGCAAATTATTGATATTTAACATTAAACGTGTTCAGAGGCCGGCGGCGGGGACATGAAATATAAAAAAGATAAAAGCCGTAAAAGGAACATTTAAAAACCAAAGGGTGTCATTTAAGACAAGAAACAGAGATAGAGGTGGGCGATGGGATGTGAGAGCGACCGGGAAAGATTATCAGAGTACCTGGACAAGCGTCTCCCTGACAAGGAGATGCAAAGCGTGTCCGAGCACCTTAAAAACTGCACCCAATGCCAACAGGAGTTAGAGTCCCTCGCCTTTGTCTCAAATGCCCTGAACTCACTGCCGGAAGAAGCGGCCCCCCCTGACTTCCTGTTCTCCCTGCGAAAGAGGATCGAAAACGAGGACCGCTCGTGGTTTGCAAAGACCGCCTCAAGTCTCAACCGCGCGCTGGAAGCAATGCCCTTGCGGCCCCTCACCGCGGTTGCAGCCGTTGCCCTTCTGGTGGTGGTCTTCCTGTCCTTCACAGACAGGATAGAAAAGCCCAGCGCAGAGTCAATGGTGAGCATAAGCGAGAGCGGGCTCCCCGTCACCCTGGAGAGCTCGACCAACCCGGTGCCGGTGGAGTTCGCCAGCACCAACCCCTCCTCGTCCGCTCCCGAGGTGTACATAGATACACCCACCGAGTTCCTGACCGCAATAGTAAAAAGCGACCCGCGCCTTAGAAGCCACCAAGTGCTCCCCCATCCCAAAGGCATCGGGGTGCTGGTGCACACGCCGGCTTTCCTCTACGAGGTGGCCATGGACCCCGCGGAGTTCCCCGTGATCCAGGCCCATATCGAGCACCAGGGCGGAAAGGTCCCCAAAAGCCTCAAACAGGCCAGGGCAATCTACCCCATCTACATAAGGGCCTTGCCCTCACCCACCAGGCCGCTGCAAAACAAATAGCACCAAAACCTCGTACTCAAACCTCACGACTCATCCCTCAATCCCTCACCGTGCGCACGGGCGCTCATTCTCTTATCCGGTTTATGTACTTGAAGAAATCTCCCTCCGTGGTCAGTATCAGCCAGGTGCTCTCGTCCACGATCTCGGTGAAGGTCTCCATGGTCTTCCAGAAGGAGTAGAAGTCCGGGTCCTTGTTGTATGCCTGGGCGTATATGGAGGTGGCCTCGCCGTCCCCCTCGCCTTTGATCTCCTGGGCGCGCCTCTCCGCCTCCGAACGGATGCGGCGGAGCTCCTTCTCCATGTCACCCAGTATCTTCTCGCTTTCGCCCTTTCCCTCGGAGCGGTACTTCTCCGCTATCCTCTTCCTCTCCGAGATCATGCGCTCGTACACCTTCTTTCTCACCTGGGGGATGTAGTTGATCCTCTTTATGCGGATGTCCACCAGCTCGATGCCGTACTCATCCGCCACCTTGCGGGCCTTTTCCAGTATCTCCGCCATGATCTTGTCCCGGCCGTGTTCGATGGGCTTGGCCTCGACAAGGAACTCCTCCAGCTCCGCCATCTCCTCGGGTATGCGGAACTCGCGGTTCGAGCTCCGCACTATCTCTATCAGCCTGTACTTTGCGATGGCTACCCTGGTCTCGCCGTCCAGGATGTCGTCGAGCCTGCTCTGGGCCCCACTCTCGTTCCTAACGCGCTGGAAGAATAGCAGCGGGTCCTTGATCCTCCACCTGGCATAGGTGTCCACCCATATGTACTTCTTGTCCAGGGTAGGTATCTGGTTCTGGTCCCCGTCCCACTCCAGCCACCTCTTGTCAAAGTAGTTGGCCTTCTGGACAAAAGGCAGCTTCCAGTGCAGGCCAGGCTCGGTTATGGGGTCTCCCACCGGCCTCTGGAACTGGGTCACTATCACCTGCATGTGCATGGGCACCGTGTAAAAACCGCTGGCAAGTGCTATTATTACAACCAGCGTCGCCACCCCGGCGATGAAAAGTATAGCGCGTCTCATTTTCCCCCTCCTTTCCCGGACAGGTCCAGGAGTCTCAGCAGCCCGGTGTCGCTTTTGTCCACGATCACCTTGCGCCCTGCCTTGGGCACTATGTCGGCCATGGTCTCGATGTATATCCTCCTGCGCGTGACCTCGGGCGCCCTCCTGTATTTATCGTACACGCTCGAGAACTTGTCTGCTCTTCCCTTGGCCTCGTTCACCCGCTCGATGGCGTAACCCTCGGCCTCGCTGATATTGCGCTCGGCCTCCCCCTTGGCCTTGGGCACCCTGAAGTTGTACTGCGACTTGGCCTGGTTTATGAACTTGTCCTTTTCCTGTTCGGCCTCGTTGACCTCGTTCCAGGAGGGCTGCACCGGCGGGGGCGCGTTCACGTCCTGGAGCAGCACCACCTGCACGGTGAGCCCGGTCTCGTACTGGTCGCACCTCTCCTGCAGCTTCTCCTTGGCCTCGAGGTTGATCTCCTCCTTGCCCCAGGTGATGACCTCGTCCACGCTCCGGTCCCCCACTACCTCCCGCATGGTGGCCTCGGAGATATCACCGAAGGTGTCGCGCACGTTGCGCACCATGAACAGGTACTTGAGCGGGTCGGTGATCCGGTACTGCACCACCCACTCCACGTCCGCGGAGTTGAGGTCCCCGGTCAGCATCAAAGACTCGGCCTCGTATCCCTTCTTGCGGTACTCGGAGCGGACCCCGGACTTGACCGTGCGGAAACCGAACTCCTCTTTAAGCTGCCGCTGCACCGGAACCTTGTACACGTCCTCGATGCCCAGCGGAAGCTTGAAGTGAAGACCCGGACCCACCTGCCGTACGTACCTGCCGAACCGGAGGACAATGCCCTCCTCTTCCGGCTTAATGGTGTAAAACGTCTGCCGGAACCCAACCAGCAACCCGATGCCCGCAGCAACCAGCAATACGATGACGATGAACCTGCCGGGCCGCTCGATCCTGAGCTCCTCCCAGTCAACCGTGCCTGTCGGTCTACTCATGGACTACCTCCTTTCTTTCCAATTTCTTTCCCCTCAAACCTCAATCCTCACACCTCACAACCCATCCCTTTTCCCTGCACTTGTATGCCGCGGTGGTCGCGGAAACTCCTGTACCAATGATAACCAGGTCAAAGGTCTCAGCCATTATGCCTCCTCATTATTCAGTGCTTGAGCAAAAGTCGGCCGACCCGGATCTCAAAATACAGCCGCCGACACAAGGCCCAGCACGAACCACCCGCCGGCGACCCGCACCCACCATACTCCCCAGGCCACGTACCACAGGGGCCAGAGCGGGTACGACTCCGGGGGAGCATCAGGGTCGAACCTCTCCCTCAGATCCCTGGGAATGACCTCCTCGGCCATGGCGAAAGCCTCGGCCGGCGTCCCCGGCGCCTCCGATCCAAGCGTCTCCAGGAACCTGCTCGCCCGGGGCAGTGTTACAAGTGTAAGCATGGCAGGCCAGGGCAGCCACCCCCCGACGGACATCCCGACAACAGCCAGGTAAAAGGCCCACACCATCATTTGGGTGGCACGCCTCCCCCGCTTGTGGCCAAGCGCCACAGGCAGGGTGCGCACCCCCTTTTCCCGGTCCTTGTCGAACTTGTCCAGGTGCTTGCCCATGAGCACCGCGGCCACTCCTATGCCGTAAGGTATGGAGGCGCCCCATACCCAGGCCGGCGCCGACCCCGCCATGCAGAAGTAGGTCCCTGAGATCATGAGCGGACCCCAGATAAGGAATATGGCAAGCTCGCCCAGACCGCGGTGCTTTAGCTTGAGCGGAGGGGCCACGTAGAACACGCTCATGAAAACCCCGGCCGCGGCGAACAGCAGCACCTGCCAGCCCGCGGCCAGCGCCAGCAATACGGCGACGCCCAGGTCGAGGAGGTTGCATAATACGATCGCGGCTATGAGCTGGTTCCTGCTCACCAGGTTGTCCAGCACCGGGTGGGGGGCGTAGCTGGCCCGGGGGTAGTCCTCGGTGTCAACCCCGCCCAAAACGTCGAACAGGTCGTTCACCATGTTGTTGGAGGCGTGGGCCAGCACCAGGCCCAGGGCTACCAGCAGGAGCAGTCCCGGCCGGAGATGACCGTCAATCGCGCCCAGCAGGCCCCCGATAAGCGCGGAGATCAGGGTCATGGAAAAAACGCACGGCCGGGTGATGAGCAGCCACCTGCTCACCGCGTCCATGCGCGCACCCACGGGAAGGTTGCAGGTCCTTATGATCTCTATCCAGTTGCGCCACATATCTTTAAACCTCCAGACGCCTATTGTGGCACTTTGACCGTGCGCTGGCAACAGGGGGCGATTATGTTAGTGTGGTAATTTATGGATTTTTGGAAAGGAGTTTTGACCCATGGAGCCGACGGTCTATTTTGCAAGGCTGAAAGACGGCGCCGCTCCCCGCACCCAGGCAATGGCCGCGAGGAAAGCGGTCGAGCTGACCGGCTTCCCGGACAAGCTGGCTAAAAAGGACATGGCCGCAATAAAGGTGCACGTGGGAGAGCACAGGAACGTGACCCACCTGAAACCACAGGTGGCTGCGTCCATTGTTAAGCTTGTTAAAAGCTCGGGTGCACAGCCCTTCCTCACCGACACCTCCACCCTCTACAGGGGGAGGCGCGACAACGGTATCAAGCACGTGATGCACGCGCACGCCCACGGCTTCTCCGTCGAGGCCACCGGCGCGCCTTTCATACCCGCGGACGGCCTCTCCGGCTCGCGCGAGATCGAGGCGGTCATCAACGGAGAGCTGAACAAGAGCGTGAAGATAGCGGCCGAGGTCATGATGGCCGATGCCCTTGTGGTGCTCAGCCACCCCACCGGCCACATGGCCACCGCCCTGGGCGCGGCCATAAAGAACGTGGGCATGGGCCTGGCCTCGCGCGCCGGCAAGATGAGGCAGCACTCGTCCGCAAAGCCAACTATAAGAAGAGAGGACTGCCAGGCGTGCGACAGGTGCAGGGTGTGGTGCCCGGAGGGGGCCGTCAAGGAGAAGAAGGGCGTGTATTACATACGCATGGAAGAATGCATCGGCTGCGGGCAATGCCTTGCCGTATGCCCGCACGCCGCGGTCAAGTTCGACTGGGAGACCGACTCGGCTGCCCTGCAGAAGCTCACGGCCGAGCACGCCGCGGGCGCCGTCAGGCACTTCAGGGACAAGGCGGTGTTCGTGAACGTGCTTGCGGACATGACAAAGGAGTGCGATTGCCTGAACACCCGGCAGAAAAAGGCGGTGCCAGACCTGGGTGTGCTGGCTTCAACCGATATAGTGGCCATAGACCAGGCCACCCTGGACCTCACCGAGGAGCATCACGGCGCCGACCTGGGCTCTTTTTCCTTCCCGCACCTCGACCCCAGCGTGCAGGTGATACACGCTGAGAAGCTGGGCCTGGGCAGAAGGGAGTACAGCCTGGTGCAGGCCTGATCCTATTAGAAATCGGATTGCATGCCCGAGGCTGCCGGGCCTCTCTCTGGCCGTGTCTGGCGCAACTTATCACCGGGCCAGGTCCCTTTTTACCGAGAAAAACCTCGCGCTAGACACGTATCTTTATAAGGTGCCCCCCCCCGTCGTCGGCAAGAGACACCCGCAGGGTCCGCACGGACAGATCATAGCCGCACTCGACCCCCTCTTGCAAGCCGGTATCTTGCTCGCGCGGACCGGGCTCCAGGGCCCGCCCGTCAAGCTGCACTCCCTGCGGCCGGCCGTGGAGTCGGACCCGCATGATGAGCCGCCTCGCAGGAGGCTCGAACTCTCCCCTCTTCTCTTCCATCCTGATCCTGAGCTCCTGGCCCGCCCGCTCCTGCGAGAACCCGCGCTCGGAGAAGGCCCCCTTCAAATACTCTTCCGTTTCGCCGTCGTCCTCGTAGAGGACTTCGCGGGAGTAGCCCGCGGACGGAGGGTAGAGGTCTACGAAGAGCTGTTCAGGGTAGTGCTGATCGAGGTGGTCCAGGGCCGGCCATGAAAAAAGAACCGCCCCCTCGCGAACGTACGCGGGAAGCAGGTCCAGGGGGGCCTCGCGCCCGATCGTAGCCGGGCCGCGTATCTTCTCTCCGGTCCAGAAGTCGGTCCATCCGCATTCGGGCAGGTATAGGTTCCGGGACCGCGCGCCCTTTTGCAGCACCGGCGCCAGCATGATCCAGGGACCGGACATGACCTGGTCCTCTATCCCGGCCGCGGCAGGGTCGTCTTGGAACTCGTAGAACAGCGGCCGCAGCACCGGGGCGCCGGTCAGACAGCACCGCCTTATCAGCGTGTAAAGTGTGGGGTGCAGCCGGTAGCGGAGCTTAATGTAGTTTCTCGCGATCTCCTTTATCTCCGGCCCGAAGCTCCACGGCTCCTGCCGCCGGGTGCGGATGGCGGTGTGGCTGCGGCAGAAGGGGTAGAAGGCCCCCAGCTCGATCCAGCGGGCGAACAGCTCCCCGGTGCAGTCCCCCTTGAAGCCGCCGATGTCGGGCCCGGCCATGCCCACTCCCGATAGGCCCAGGTTTGCGAGCATTGGTATGGACCGTGCGAGCCCGAAGAAGGAGGAGGCGTTGTCCCCGTTCCATACGTATGAGTATCTTTGCACGCCGGCGTACCCGGCCCGGGTGAGGAGGAAAGGGCGCCTGCCCGGCCGGGACTTTGCGAGCCCCTGCCGCGACGCCCTGGCCATCATCATGCCGTACACGTTCCTGAAGCACAGGTGCGGAGTTTTCCTCCCTTCGTCGTCGTGGACCATGCGAGGCTTCCTGATGTGCCTGAGAGGAAGCACGCAGTCCTTGAAGCGGATGCTGCGCTTCCAGCAGGAGGGCTCGTTCATGTCGTTCCACGCGCCCTCGATGCCCGCGTCAGCCAGGCGCTTTTGTTTTTCAGCCCACCAGTCTATGACCTCGGGCCTGGAGAAGTCGGGGAAGGCGACCTTCCTGGGCCACACCTGGGCGTTATACTCTTTCCCGTCCTCTCCATTGCAGAAGTAGTCCTTGTCCCTGCCCTCGACGTAGAGGTCGAAGTCATGCTCCGCGGACACGCCCGGGTCAACCAGGGCCACCAGCTTGAACCCCTTGCCGCGCATCTCCTTTGAGAGCCCCTTCGGGTCCGGGAACCTGGCCGGGTCAAAGGTGAACACCCGGTAGCGGTCCATGTGTCCTATGTCAAGGTGTATACTATCGCAGGGCACGTCCTCCTGCCTGAACCTCTGCGCGATCCCCCGCACCTCGCCCTCGTCTTTGTACGACCACCTCGACTGGTGGAACCCCAGCGACCAGCGCGGGGGCATGGGCATCCTTCCTGCCAGGCCGGTGAACCGCTCCACCACCTCGCTAACGGCCGGGCCCTCGATGATGTAGAGGTCCAGCTCGCCGGCGAGCGCGGTGTAGGAGAAAAGTTCGGGTCGGGACTTGCCGGCGTCGAAGCGCGAGAAGCAGGGGTTGTCGAAAAACATGCCGGCGGCCCTGCCCTCCCGCATTGTGATGCACATTGGTATGGACATGTATATGGGGTCGTAGTCCCTGGGGTATGCCCTGTCCGTGTTCCACATGGTCATGGCCCGGCCGCTTTTATCGAGCGGCCCGGTCTTCTCGCCGAAGCCGTGGAACCTCATGCCCGGCCGTATGAGGAGAGTGGCCATGACCCCTGAAGGCAGCCAACCGAACCCGGTCTGCGGGTGGTCCCGGTAAAGCTCCGCGCCCTCCCGGTCGTACACCAGCATCCGGAGCGGGCTCCTGGCAACCAGCACCCTGATGCCGTCGAATTCGAGCTCCAGCTTCTCTGGGTGATCCGCGGCCTCGGGCTCTATCTTGCCGCTCTTGTCGGCCACCGCCGCGAAAGACCGGTCCTCCGGCCCCTCGCCTTCATCGAATGATCCGCTCCTGCTGGAGCGCACACGGAGCACATGGGCCTGCGGGCAGGAGAGCATGAGGGCACCCGGCTCCGAGCGCAGGATGACGCTCTTGTCTTTTATCCCGTGCCCCAAAAGATCGCCGATCCTCGCTATCTTTTTCCTCGCGGCAGTGACCGTGCTCATACCTGAATTTCCCTGGCAGCAAGATACTATCAACCATGGAAAGAAGCAACACCCCCTGCTTTGACTTGCATTAACGCGGGTAATAAAATTCCTTGCATTGCAGGAAATCTTAAAGGAGGAATGCGATGGGAAACATGTTCAATCGTGGCCTGGGCTCCGCGGGCCTCGCGGCTTTGTTGCTTTTGGCGTGCGCTTCCAACGCCTCTGATAACACTCTCCAGGGCGAGCTCATGCGGGTCACTATCGAGCGGGAACCGTTCGCCCTCCGGGTGGAGGACGCCGGTGGACGGCCCTTGCTCGAGACCTCCAGAGGAGTGGGCTTTGCTTCATACGAAGTCGAGAACCCGCACCAGCTTATAGCCTGGTGGAGGTGGAAAGAGATAGAGCGGAAGCCCTGGAGCCTGGCCGGCCACGTGGCAAGGGCTGAGCGGGCTGGTGACGAGCTTGTGGTCGAGCTGGCCGAGGAAGCGGGCGGCAGCGCGGTGGTCCGTATAAAGGCGCGCTTCATTGACCGGAGGTCTTTGCGGGTGGAGACAGAGATCATCGGCCTGCCTGAGATGAACCGCATGGCCCTGCATTTCCATACTGGAGAGGATGAGCGCTACTTCGGCATGGGAGAGCGGTTCAACTCCGCGGAGCACTCGGGCGAGGAGGTGAAGGTGTGGAGCGAGGAGGGCGGCCTGGGCATATCGCATCTGTCAAGGCTCTGGCCCGGCTGTCCCTTCAACCCCTTCCCCCACGGCAAGGACATGACCTACTACCCGGTGCCTTTCTTCCTGAACACGAAAGGATACGGCTTTCTGCTGGACGACACCCGCTACAGCCTGTTCGATTTCGGGAGCTCACGCGAGGGCGAGCTTTGCATTACCAACTGGAATAGCAGGCTTGACTTCGTGGTCTTCTACGGGCCCGGGCCGCTACGGGTGATCGAGGCCATGACCGCGTACACCGGGAGGATCACCCCGCCGCTGCCGTGGGTGTTCGCGCCCTGGAACGTGGCCATCGGCGGCTCGGACAGGGCGCGCGAGGTGGCGCAAAAGGTGCGTCGCGAGCACATACCTACCAGCGCCATCTGGTCCGAGGACTGGTGGTGGCGCACGGAGTGGGAGGTGAACCGCGAGCGCTACCCGGACTACGAGGAGCTGAACCAGGAGCTTGACCGCGAGGGCTTCCGGTACCTGGGCTACTTCCAGCCCAACGTGAGCCCTGACACCGAGGTCTTTGCTGAGGGAGACAAGCAAGGCTACTTCACCGCGGACGAGGAGGGCGACACTTATGTGTATACGCTGGCGGTGTGGAAGAAGGCGCAGCTTGACCTTACCAACCCGGATTCTCGCGAGTGGTGGAAGCAGAGCTTTTTTGCCAAGGCCGAGAGCATGGGGGTTGACGGGTGGATGCATGACTTCTCCGAGTACACACCGCCGGACTCGGTCTCTCACGACGGGAGCCGCGGCTGGGAGTTGCACAACCTCTACCCGGTGCTCTGGGCCGAGCTGGGCCGGGAGTTCTGGGACCGGGCCAGGCCGGACGGGGACTACGTTTTCTTTGTCCGGGGAGGGTACACCGGCACGCAGAGGTACGCGCCGGTAATGTGGACCGGCGACCAGAACGCCAACTTCGAGCGCCTGGACGGGCTGCCCTCCAACATACCAGCCATTACCTCGGTTGGCATCTCCGGCCACCCCATAGGGACCACCGACATAGCCGGCTACCACTGCCTGCTCTCCACCCGCGCGGACAAGGAGCTTTTCATGAGGTGGACGGAGCTGGGATCGCTGCTGCCGGTGATGAGGAACCACCGGGGGCTGATCACCTGCCGCAACTGGCGGTTCGACCGGGACCGGGAGACCCTAGTGCACTACAAGAAGTACGCCCGGCTGCACGCGTCCCTGTTCCCCTACATATACACCTTAGTGTACGAGGCCGCGGACAGGGGCTGGCCGGTGGTGCGGCACCTGGTGCTGCATTTCCCGGACGACCCGGGCTCGGCACAGCAGGACTACCAGTATCTCCTGGGCGACAGGCTGCTGGTGGCCCCGGTGATAGAGCGCGGCGCAAAAAAGTGGGAGGTCTACTTCCCGCCCGGCGAGTGGCGGCACTTCTGGAGCGAGAGCAGTTACCGGGGCCCGGGAAGTCACACTGTTCCCGCGCCGCCGGGCGAGGTCCCGCTGTTTGTGCGGCACGGCAAGGTGCTGCCCCTTTTCGGCTCCACCATTGACACCCTGGTGAAGGAGGACAGGGACGACCTGTTCGGGTTCGACGACGCCAACTCGTGCATGGAGGTCCTGTTCGCGGGCGAGGGCAGCGACGACTACGAGCTGTGGGACGGAACGGTTATAAGCTGTCGGCGGGAAGATGGAGCCGAAGGGAGCTGCCGGGTGAGGGGAGCGCCGGTAGGGCGCGAGTATACGTTCGTGTTTAAGTAGCCGGGAGGAGTGAACTTGGAGGGACCGCTCCGCGCACGGGCAGGGTATTTCTCATCCTCCTGCCAGGGGAGGAAAGATCGCTACCACGTCGCCCTCTTCGAGTTCCTGTGGGGGCTCTGCGTGCACCGCGTTCACCAGCACCAGCAGCCTGGTCTCACCCGGGATGCCAAGGCCCTTGACAAGGTCTTCAACCGTGGCGCCGGGGGCCAGGTCCATGGAGGCCCGGCCGGCCTCGCCGCCAGGCGGCAGGTGCTTCCGGAGGGTGGCGAAGAGCTTTACGGTAACCTGCATCTAGAAATCGAACACCTGGTCGAGGCCGTCGGCCTTTACGTCGAACACGGTGTTGTGTGGCGGCAGCGGCTCTTTTTCCATGAACTCGGGCAGACGGTCGTCGGCCTGGGTGAGCCCGGCCTCGGAGTTAAAGTCCCTCTCCGCTTTGAGCACGGCCCGGCCGTAGTCTTCCAGGTCGTCAAGAGTCATGTCCCATCCGAAGAGGGAGCTGATCATGTCGGGGAGGGTCTGGAATGCTTCCTTGTTGTCTCGTATGGCGAAGGTGACGAAGGAGCAGAGCCCGGTGGAGTCCAGTGCCGCGGCGGCTATCTGCAGCCTCCTTGACAGCTCCACCTGCCCCTCTGCCTTCAAGGGGTCCACCCTTCCTCCCACGCCCATGATATTCGATTCGACGGCGTATCCCGCGGTGTGGTCCGCGCCCATTGTGGAGGTTGCGTAGGTGACGCCGATGCCCTTGATGGCCCGGGGGTCGTATGCTGACATGGCCTGCCGCTTTGCCACCGGCACCCGGTCCACGCCGAAGACCTCGCCTGTTATCGCGGCCCCGTTTCCGATGACCCTGCCCAGGTGGGTGCCTTTCTCGATCTCTCGTATTAGCTCGAGCCCGGCCTTGGTGTCGCCGAACTCTTTAATCCCGGCCTGCATGGCCACTGCTATTGCGCAGCCGGTCTCCATGGTGTCGAGCCCGAGGTCGTCGCACAGCCGGTCAATCCTTGCGAGTGTATCGAGGTCATCCACCCCGCAGTTGGCCCCGTGCGCCCACACGGTCTCGTATTCTAGCCCGGAGGTCACGTATTCCTTGTTCTCGTCCACGAAGACGTTGGAACACTGTATTATGCAGGTGGTGCAGGCGGAGTGGGTGGTCTGGCCGCCCCTTTTGGTGAGCAGCTCGTGCAGGGCCTCGCCGCTGATCTTTGCCGCGCCCTCGAACTGCCCCTGGCTGAAGTTCTTTGTGGGGAACGCGCCGGAGGCGTTGATAATACTCACCATGGAGTTGGTGCCGAACACTGCCATGGCTCCGCCCTTCTTGGTCACGGGATGGGAGGAGAGGGCCTCGCGGAGGCCCTTTGCGGCCAGCTTGAACTTATCCTTGTCAGCATACTGGACCTTGCTCTCGCCTAGGTCGTCCAGCACCACCGCCTTCAGCCCTTTGCTCCCCATCACCGCGCCTGGCCCACCCCTGGCGGCGTGTCGTGATGGCCGGCCGTTGGTGTCGGTGACCGCGATGGATGCCGCGGCGAGCTTCATCTCTCCCGCCGGCCCAGCGGAGATGACCCCGATCTTGTGGCCGTGCTTTTCCCGCAGTTTCTCCACCAGCTCGTAGTTCTTCATGCCCTTGTACTGGTCCGCGGGCAAAAGCTTTGCACTCTCCTGGTCTATTAAGAGGTAGAAGAACTTTCCCTCTTGGGCCTTGCCCTGGACCACTACGGCTTTTATTCCCAGCCGGGCCAGCTTGGTGGCCGCGGTCCCTCCCACGTTGCTCTCCTTGATGCCCCGGGTGAGCGGGCTCTTTGCGCCGATGGAGAGCCTGCCGGAGTTGGCCGCGCTGGTTCCGCTCAAGAGACCGGGCGCGATCACCAGCCTGTTGTCAGGGCCCAGGGGATGGCACCCCGGCGGGACCTCTTTTCTCACCAGCATGGAGGTGAGGGCCCTTCCTCCGAACTTCGAGTAATCGCCCGGCTCCTCGAACGCGGCCTCGCCGGCGCCCATGTCAACCCTGATAAGCCTGCTCATGATCTTCTTCCTTCCCTGGGTGTGATCCCATTAGCACGCATTACTTTCATTGCTTGTGCACTCCTTTATACATCATCTGTTGAGGCAAGGAAAGCCTCACTCCATGCCCAGCTTGTGTTTGTAATCTTGAGCCTGTTTCAAGTGGACTGTCTCACGATCGCCGAGCACGGAAAAGAACTCCTGGAGCCATTGGCGGGCCTCCTGCTTGTTTCCCATGGCAAGTGCGCACTGGCACAGCTTCAAGTAGGGGAGGTAGAGTGCGGGATCAGCCTCCCTCATTCGATCATAGTATTGACAGGCCCCGGCATGGTCGCCTTCCTCGATGAGGGCCCTGCCTGCAAGCTGGTAGAACACGGGGAAGTATGGCCTCTCCTCGATGAGCCCGTCCATGTACGCGACCGCGGTGTCATAGTCCTCCTCGTTCACGTACACGTAGTAGAGGGCTATCCTGGAGACCTCTTCCAGGTAGCTCCTGTTTATTCCGGCCTGCTCGATCATGGCTATGCCCTGCTCTCGCTTGTCCAGCCAGGGGATGGGCATGAGGCGCGAGTATGCGGAGCGGTAATAGAGGTATAGCCCGATGCCCATTTTTGCCTCCCAGTTTTCCGGGTCCATGCGGGCCGCGGTCATCATGTGTGAAAGCCCCTTCAGGCCGGGGTAGAAGGCGGAGAGGTACTCGCCGCGGCGCAGGTGATAGATGCCGTGGATGCCGCGCGTGGCGCCCAGCAGCGTGTAGTGCCAGTCGTTTTCAGGCGCCTGTCTAGCGAAGCTCTTTGCCGCGGCCTCTGCCCTCCTGGCGGCGTCCATGAACTCCTGGTGATAGGAGTAGTCGTCGTTCTCGAGCATCATGACCTGGTAGAGCACCATCTCTCCGGTGGGACCAGCGGGGTTTTGCGGGAACTCTCGCTCGATCTCGCGGCAGAACTCTCGCGCGGCACGGTAGTCTCGTTCGAGCGCGTGGTCGTACGCCTGGATGATCTTTTCCGAGACCTCGGGGTGCGCCTGGCCCGGGAATATTACCTGTGCGGGTGATGCCTGCGGGGGGGCATTGGGCGGGGCCTCCGCCCATGCCGGAGCAGCGGCAAGGAGTGCCATAAATATAGCTTTAACTGGAAATTTGACTATCATTGCCGGAACTCTCATGGTCAACACACCTCCTCCACCAAATCCTCTCCCAGCTCCTCCGAGAACTCGGATAAAACGCGGTCGAAGAAGCCCGGGTCAAGGGCCTGGTCCCAGCCGCGTGCTTTTAGCAGGTGCCTGCAAAGTGAGTGGTAATGGAGGTCGTCGAAGAGCACGGAACTGGCAAAGGGCTTTACGGCCCGTGCCAGGGCCTTCGGGTTCATGGGCAGGGCCGGTCCCACGAACACCCGGGGTGAAAGGCCGACCTCGTAAAGAGCGCGCAAAGCACGGAGCCGCTCCGCTATGGGGGACGCGCCCGGCTCCATCTTCCTCCTCACCTCTTCACTGTCGGTGGTTATGGTTATGGTGATCCTTGCTTCTTTGAACTCTCTTAAGATGTCAATGTCACGGGCCACCAGCGCGGACTTGGTCTGGACCCTGGCCGGGAACCTCGCGTCCGAAAGTATCCCGAGGCACGAGCGGGTGATCCCAAGCTCCTTTTCAATGGGCTGGTAGGGGTCGGTCGCGGAGGAGAGCATGACCGGACCCCGCTTTCGCTTCCTCTTTAGCTCGCGGACGAGCATCGAGGGCAGGCCCTGCTTTGCGTCCACGAAGGTCCCCCATCGCCTCTTGTCCCTGTTCCTGTGTATGATGCGCATGTAGCAGTAGCGGCACGCGTGCATGCACCCCACGTACGGGTTCAGGGAGAAGCTCACGCCCGGGACCTTGGAGGGCGAGAGCGCGGTTCTTGCTCCTCTGCCCTTAAAGCGCCCCGCTGTCTCCGGGCCTGGCTGAGCGGTGAATGGCATTCACTCCCCTCGGTGACACAAAAAATTAATGCGTGCTAACTCCCCGTTTTTGCTTGACATTCTAAAAAACTCCGTTTATATTTAACTTACGAATGAGGTTGTTTTTCACGGTAAAAAACCATTAGCTTTTAAAGGAGGCCCCGCCATGAAAAAGGTCAAAAAGACCAAGAAGGGACTGTGCAAGTGCAAGAGCTCTTGCTGAGTCGGTCGAGTTCATAACCACATCGAAAATCACATCCTTTGCAGAGGCGGTCCATAAAGGGGCCGCCTTTTTTCTCGATAGAAAAGGACACATCACTTAATGAGGCCCTCCTGGTAGATCCACTCGGCCGCGGCTCTTGCCGCAATGGCCGCCCCCTTCGGGGTATAGTGGCACTGGTCATAGAGGACCTGTTCTGCCCGCTTCTCCCGCAGCACAGGAAGCAGGTCAAGCATTGGCAAGCCGTGCTCCCGGCAGATGCGGGCGAGCTGTCTCTGGGGGAAATCGTCCATTATCTCGGATTCCACCTGGATAGAGACCGGAAAGATGACCACGCCCAGACCTGTCCCCCGCCGGTCACAGATCATCTTCATCCTCCTGATCTCGGACTCGACCGCGGGCCAGGCGTCTCTCTTCCAGGCCGCTCCGAAATCATCCCCTGCAAGCTCGATGATCTTATCATATACCTCGCTATCAAAAACCCATGCTCTTTCATGGAACAGGGGCACCCAGTCCGTGGAGAGGCCTCGTGTATTGATCAGCTTCTTTGTGGCCACTCTTTTCCAGCCACGGTTGAAAAGGGCGCTCGATCGCCTGGCCCGGGTGATAAGACCGACCCAGAAGTCGCCCAGGTCTCCGTACTCTTCTTCGATCACGATGGACCGCGAGATGTCGTTCATGTAAAAGCCCAAAAGCACCAGGTCGGGCGCCACCATCTTGACCCGCTCGGCCAAAAGATCAACCTCGTCCTTTATGCTCATTCCGGGCACCCCGGCGTTTATGACCTCGACCCGGGGGCCCAGGAACCTGCCCAGCCGGGCGGGGATGGTCTCGTGGTACTCGAGGCCCGGCCCGAAGGTTATCGAGTCGCCTAGAAAGAGGATACGCGATCCGCCCGGCAGCTTGTGCGATGACACCTCCGGCCCCCTGAAGCCCAGGGAGTTAATGTTAAGCCGGATGGTCCGGCCATTGATCCGGGCATAGAAATCGCGATGGGTGTCAGGCACCAGGCGCAGGCCCTCCGGCCTGATCTCCATCCAGGGGAATTCCCCCACCGGGAGCCGGGCCGGCTCCATATTGAAAAGGAGCCTGGCAAAAAGCTCGGCCGCGACCAGGGAGACAAGAACCGAGGTGAAAGCGATGAGCAGCTTGAAATACAAGGGTGTGGCTTTGCCTGGGGATGAGTTCATGGGATTAGCGCGCCGGAGGTTTTCTTATTAATACCATGCCTGGTTGAAGGATATTTTCAAATATCGCCGCGGACCTTATCTTTAAGAGCCTCTTCAATCCACTCCACCCACTTTTTCAGGCCCTCCCCGGTCTTTGCCGAGGTCTCGAACACGGGCATGTCCGAGTGAACCTGGTTTATGGCTTTTATGGCCTCTTCTTTGTCATAGTCCAGGTGCGGGATGAGGTCAATCTTGTTCAGCACAGCGGCATCACACACCCTGAACATCAGGGGGTACTTTATTGGCTTGTCCTCGCCCTCGGTCACTGAGAGGACCACGGCCCGCCTGTGCTCTCCCACGTCGAACTCCGCGGGGCACACCAGGTTGCCCAGGTTCTCGATTATGAGGATATCCAGGGAACCGAGGTCCAGGCCCTCCACTGCGTCCCTCACCAGGTGAGCGGTCATGTGGCAGTCGCCTCCAAAGGGCTCGGTGTTGATCTGCACCACCGGGATGTCCCCGCCCTCGCGCAGCCTGTCAGCGTCGTTGGTGGTGCACACGTCGCCCACCACCACCGCGGTGCTGTAGTCCTCCTTTATGGCCGCCAGGGTCTTCTGCAGCAGGGTGGTCTTGCCCGAGCCGGGCGAGCTCATGACGTTCAAAACGAAGACGCCCGCGGCGTCGAAGTCCTTCCTGTTCTCGTCGGCCATCCTCTGGTTCAGGTCCAGCACGTCCCTGGTGACGCTGATCCTCCTGGTCTCCTTTTCCTGGTGCATCGAGCTTATCTCCTTTTAGCGTGTGCTATTTTCAAGATTCTAGGCACTTTTGTCCAAAACATGAGTTATATTTCGCACAGAGACACAGAGCATTCAGGGTTTTCCATTGATCGGAATGACTAAGATCAAATATTATGACTGGACTTCCGGGTTTAAAAGCCACTTTCTCAGCAGAAAATACCATGTGCCTTTTATTTAAAATCCTCTGTGCCTCTGTGCGATAAAAGCCTTTGCTTCCAGTATCTATCTTAAACATCATCCTACTACGCCACCTCGATGGACTCGACGATCATCTCCCTGCCCGAGATAACCGCGACCCGGTCGGACCCGCAGGAGCCGCATACGAACGGCGGCTCCGCGATCTCGGTCCGCTCATCGCAGTCCTCGCACAGCACCCTCACCGGGACCTCGTCAAAGTAAAGCTCAGCACCCTCCGCGGGCGTGCCCTTGGTGACCACTTCCATGCAGAAGCGCAGCGACCGGGGCACCACCGCGGTGAGTTTTCCCACCTTGAGGCTGATGCTCTTTACTGTGAGGTCCTCGCCCCGCGGCAGGCTCTGGCTCACTATGTCCATCACCTGCATGGCTATGCCCATCTCGTGCATGAGGCCTTGCACCTATGATGGTGCACCAGGGCGCGGGTGTCAACAGTAACCTTGAGGCCCTGAACTGGCGCTCTGAGCAGTTTTGAAAAAAAACGCATTCCGCCTTGACAAACTTCGGGATGCTGGTAAAATGTATGAAATTTTTACGATGGAGGATGAATGGCTATGAAAAGGACGGAGGTTAGTGTTGGTTTTATTGTCCTGTTTTGCTTCCTGCTTCTTCTTGGTTGTGCAGGACAAAAGCCCAGCAGTTTTGTGCAGACTGCGGAACCTGGCTGGAAGGTCATTGTGCTGAGAGATAAGTTTCAAAGAGACTACGACCTGGCATATAAAGCCGCCGCGGACGTGCTTGCATCCAACTATGATCTGGAAATAATGAACAAAGAGATCGGTTACCTGCGGACCGGGTGGATGCATACGGCTGTTCGATCCGAACAGATGTTCGAGAATTACAGGACCAGGGTCACCTTGAAGTTCAGTGTTGACAAGACAAAACTTAGGATTAAGGCAGAGGCCCATTGGATCAGAGGCGCCGGTTGGCTCAGAGGATACGATCAAACAATACTGGACCAGGTATATAACGATCTCCAGGGAACCCTTGGCAGGGTCGTCCGATAAGCATTTGCGATCCGAGTAAAGGAGGAATGACCATGACGATGAGAAGAGTTGCCATAGGCTTTGTGAGCTTGAGTTGCTGTCTTGTTTTGCTGGGATGCTCTCAGAAACCCAAGAGCTTTGTAAGGACCTCAGAGGCAGGATGGAAGATCATAATCCTTAGGGATCAGTACCAGAGAAACTACGACATGGCGTTTAAAAAGGCCGCGGATGTCCTCGCCCAGAATTATGACCTCGAAGTTATCGCCAAGGACGGAGGTTACATGAGGACTGGTTGGATGTATACACATATCAGCATGGGTGAAGTGGTAGAAAGATATAGGACCAAAATTACTGTGAAGTTCTCCCCTGAAAGGACTCAACTGAGGGTCAGGGCGGAAGCGCAATGGATGACTGACACCGGATGGGTGGGCGGCTACGACACCGCGCTGCTGGACCAGATCTACAACGACCTTCAGGGATCCCTCGGCAGGGTGGTGCGGTAAGAAATACACTGCCTTGCATCAAGCCGGACCGGGAGAGCGATCCCGGTGAGTCTGGGTGGCCCACACGGTTTCGCAGAAACCGTGTGGGTTCCGAATAGGGACAGGTGCTCGGGCGCCGGATTCATGATATGTGCATGTCATGGATTGCTTGGCGCCCGGTTTTTTATCCTTGTAAGTTATACACGGTTTCTGTGAAACCGGACCACCCGTCTTTTTTATTGCAGCAGATGAAAGCCGCGCGCTGGAATTCAACCCCCATCTGTGGCATTATGATTTGCATCCTTGCCGGGAGACGGAATCCAGGCCCATGGACCAGGGCAAAATACTGCTAGTTGACGACTCGGCTTCCATCCGGCGGATGCTGGAGGACAGCCTCAATGATGACGGCTACCTGGTGCACGCTGCGGAGAACGGCAGGCACGCCCTGGACCTGCTCGACAACTTTGACCCCGACCTGGTGATAACCGACGTGTCCATGCCTGAGATGGACGGGTTCGAGCTCTGCCGGCGCCTGCGGGACAACCAGCGCCTCTCTGACATCCCCATAATAATCCTCACAGCGGCCACGGAGGAGAAGGACGTGTGCGAGGGCCTGGGCCTGGGCGCGTCCGACTACGTGAGAAAGCCCTTCAGCCCCCGGGAGCTCTCCCTGCGGGTGCAGAACATCTTGAAGGGCGCAAAAGAGAAGCGGCGCCTTCAGGAGACCTTTGCCAGGCACACCTCGCCCGAGGTGGTAAGCGAGCTCATGAACCAGGCCGAGGAGCTGAAGCTCTCGGGCGAGACCCGTGAGATAGCATCGCTCTTCGCCGACATCCGGGGATTCACCAGGATGGCCTCCGGGGGCAGGCCCAAGGAGATCGTGGACCAGCTTAACAGGGTGCTCACCGCCATGAGCGAGGCGGTCATGGCATTCGGCGGCACTTTGGACAAGTTCCTGGGTGACGGGATCATGGCCATATTCGGCGCGCCCCTGAAGCACGAGGACGACCCTTTGCGCGCGGCCCGGGCCGCCATAAAAATGCAGCAGAGCATGGCGAAGATCAACCTGGAGCGGGACAAGGCCGGCCTTCTTCCCATGCAGGTGGGCATCGGCATCACGGTGGGACCCGCTGTGGTGGGCACCATCGGCTCGCCCCGGAGGATGGAGTACACAGCGATCGGGGACTGCGTGAACGTGGCCTTCCGGCTCCAGTCAATCGCCCGTGGCGGACAGATACTCCTTTCCGAGAAGGCTTACAAAAGTGTTAGTCACGAGCTAGAGGGCCGAGCCCTGGACCCCGTGCAGGTCAAGGGCAAAGAGGAACCCATGAGCGTCTACTCCGTGGTTTATTGATCCTTGCTAACAGGGAACATGATGGGCTACAATAACTCATAAAGGGAAGGTTTCGGGGGGACTTATGACACGGGAAAAAGGCTCCGGGGAAAAGCAGGACAAGAACCTGTTCACAAAAGGCGGCGATTTCCTGGACATGTTCTCCAGGGTGGAGGAGTTCACCAAGGAGCTCATGGACCAGAACGAGAAGCTGCAGTCCCGGGTGAACGACCTCATGCAGGAGCGGGAGAGGCTTTTATACGACGGGAATCAGGGCCCGGAGGAGTCCGAGCTCATGAAGAAGATCGAGGAACTCAGCCGCGAGAAACAGAACATCCTCAACCAGTACCGCCAGGTGGAGGAGGAGAACAAGGACTTTGTCTCCCGTTACTCAAACATCGAGACCGAGAACAACAACCTGGCAAACCTGTACGTGGCCAGCTACCAGCTCCACTCCACCCTGGACATGAACGAGGTGCTGGAGATAATTACCGAGATCATCATAAACCTGATCGGGGCACAGACCTTCGCCATGATGATGCTGAACGAGAAAAAGCACGAGATGTACCCGGTCAAGGTCGAGGGCATGCCCATCGAGGCCATGCCCGCGGTCAGGGTGGGGGAAGGCGTAATCGGGGGCGTGGCCGAGACTGGCGAGACCTATTACCGCGAGACCGTTGACAAGTATGCTCCGCTTGATCTCCACCACCCCATGGTGGCCCTGCCCCTGCAGATAAAAGAGGATATCATCGGACTGATACTGGTATATGACCTGCTTCCACAGAAGCAGAGCCTGCAGAAAGTGGACTACGACCTCTTTAACCTCCTGGCCGCGCACGCGGCCACGGCTATTTTCTCGGCCAAGCTCTACAGCGACTCGGTAAGGAAGCAGGAGACCATCAAGGGCTTCCTCGACCTGGTTACGCACTGAGCTTTAGGATACCGAATGGGTAACAAGATACTGGTAGTGGAAGACTCGCCCACCATGCGGCAGCTCATATCCTTCTCTTTGCGCTCCATACCCGGCTGCGAGATCGTGGAGGCCGTGGACGGGCTGGACGGGCTTAAGAAGGCCCAGGCCGACAAGTACGACCTTGCGGTCATAGACATCAACATGCCGGTAATGGACGGCCTCAAGCTCATAGGCCTGTTGCGCAAGGACCCCAATAACCAGGCCATTCCCATAGTTATAGTCTCCACCGAGGGTGCGGAGGAGACCAGGAAAAAGGCCGAGGCCTTTGGGGTGGACGCATACATCACAAAGCCCATCATGTCCGGCCACGTGCTAAAGACAATAAGGTCGCTGCTCGACGGCTCATCCTGACAAAGAGGCTTTTTAAATTGAAGCTTTGCGTTATAATACCCGCCCTTGACGAGGAGGCCACCATCTCAGGGGTGCTTGAAGGCATACCCGGACCCATTCCCGGAATCAGCGAGATCGAGAAGATAGTGGTGGACGACGGCTCAAAGGACCGCACGCCCGAGCTGGCCAGGCAAAAGGGCGCCAAGGTTATAACACACGTAGAGAACAGGGGAGTGGGCGCGGCCTTTTCCACCGGCCTGGAAGCGGCCCTGCAGGCGGGCGCGGACATCATTGTGAACATGGACGGGGACGGCCAGTTCGACCCGGGAACCATCCCCCGGCTCATAGAGCCCATCCTGGAGGGAAAAGCCGAGTTCGTCACCTGCACAAGGTTCAAGGACCGCGAGCTTATGCCCCGCATGCCGCTTATAAAAAGGTGGGGAAACAGGTGGATGACGATCCTCATCAACACGTTCACCGCGGGCGGGTTCACCGACGTCTCCTGCGGGTTCAGGGCCTACTCCAGGGACACCGCGCTCAGGCTGAACCTGTTCGGCGACTTCACCTACACCCAGGAGACCTTCCTGGACCTGGCGCGAAAGAGAGTGAAAATGGTCGAGGTCCCCCTGCCGGTAAGGGGGGAGCGGGAGTTCGGGTCCTCAAGGGTGGCGGGCTCCATAAGCAGGTACGCCTTGCGGGCCGGGACCATAATACTGCTCACCCTGCGCGACACCAAGCCGCTCACCTTCTTCGGGATCATCGGTCTTGCCGGACTGCTGGCCGGCGTGGCCGCGGGCCTGTTCGTGCTGGTGCACTGGCTGCTCACGGGCATGACCTCGCCGTACCAGTCACTTGTCATCGTGAGCGCACTGCTTATGATCCTGGGCTTTCTGCTCGTGGTCCTGGCACTGGTAGCGGACATGCTGGGCAGACAGAGACAGAACCAGGAAGAGCTGCTCTACCTCATGAAAAAACAGGCCTTTGACAAAGACCGGAAATGACAAGGCTCACCGCTCAGCCCGGGACCGGGCAGCCGGTTCAAAGCAAGACCCTGCGGGTCTTGAAAAAGGTCCTGCCATGGGTGTTCCTGGCGCTCCTGCTCGTGCTACTCTTCAGCCGCGTGCCCCTCGATCAGGTGATCGCAGAGTTCAGGGGCATGACACTTTCGAGCCTGGTCGGCCTTTCCATCATGGCACTGGCCTTTATCACCGGGGTCTGCTTTATTGACGGCACCGCGCTCTGGTACGGGTTCTCACTCTTCCAGGTGAAGATCAACTGGCGCCGGATGGTGATCATCCGGGCGGCCATGATGCTGCTGGCGTCAATCGCCACGCCCATAGCCCAGGCCGGGCTCATGGCACATATCGGGAAAAGGTATCAGATAAAGACCACGCCCGCGGCCGGCATGGTCATGTACCTCTTCCTTATCGAGGTCTACGGCATGATCGCGCTCTCTACCCTGTGCATGCCGGCATGGATCATCGTGCATTACCCCGAGTACGGGCTCTCGGCAAGGCTGGGGGTGTCGCTTGCCATGATCGGCGCCGCATGGCCAGGGCTCTTTTTTTTCTTCTGGCTGGGCAGAAAGGCCGCGGGCGCCAGGTTCATGGAAAGACTGAAAATCGCTCCCCTCTTATACCCGTTGAAGACCGTGTCTTTTAAAGGGTTTATAAAGCTGCTGGCATTGAAGACCGCGCTCTCGGCATGGCAGATAGCGCTCACCGTAGTCGCCTTCGTGGTCTACGGCCTGCCCCCTTTTCCTCTCCACCTTTTCGCCTTCATGCCCCTGGCAATACTGATTAACAGTGTGCCCGTTTCCCCGGGCAGGCTGGGAATAACACAGGTGTCCTGGGTGTTCTTCTTCGGTTTCCTTGCTGACGAGCCGGCACTGGTGGCACTCAGCCTGCTCATGCAGTTCCTCTTGAACGTGGCCCGCTGGATCATAGGGGCCATGGTTCTGCCCTGGTATTACAAGGACACAGGGATGACGGAAAGGAAAAGTGAGGAAGTGGAAAATAGCCAGGAATAGAAAAATACAATCATTCAATTCAAGGCCACTCTAAAGTCACACTCCTTGATTTTATTTACGCCCTTATCAGTCCTTTTTTAGTCACAGTAAGAGCTTATTACTGGTTGGCCTCCTGCTTCTGGAGTTCTTCGTAGTCTTCGGGAAGCATCACGTAGGTTGTGCTGCCGCTGGACCAGTAGGCCAGCTCCCCGCTGGTGAGCATCTCCTGCACCATCTTCTTGGCTTCCTTCTTGTCGAACTTGTCGGCAACTCCCTTGGAGACATCCTTGGCGTAGACCCTCTTCTTCCCCTTGGAGCTCGACTTTTTCATGAAATCAAGTATCGCCTGTTTCAAATCTTCACTCATCGTAAACAAACCTCCTTTTACGTTACAAAGCAGGGCTATTTTACTCCTCTCACCTACCGGTGTCAATCTTTCTAATAAGCCAAGGAATGCTTGTTGGCAGAAACGGACAGCTCTTATACCTTAAATACATGGAACCAAAGTCAAAAGGGAGAAGACTATGATTCTTCATGTAACCATAACTCGGGCCGAGGATGGCTGGATCGTGGTCGAGTGTCCCGCTCTTCCAGGATGCGTCTCGCAAGGCAAGGATGAGAAGGAAGCGCTGGAGAACATAAAGGAAGCGATCACGGCATGGCTGTGGGCCGAGGACCAGAAAGCGGCTGCGTCTTCACGTCCGGGACCGGGGTGTGAGCGGATTCTAGTCGCGGTTTGAACGAAGGGGCCGGCTAGCAAACATCTCCGGCCAGGAAGCGGTTAAAGCTTTGCAAAAAGCCGGATGGAAGCCTTTAGGCCGCTCTTGATACCCCATTCCCGCTCTGCTATCTTTTTTAAAAGGCCCTCCAATGCGATCCTCAATAAAACAGCGCCCGGTTGAGAAGGTGATGCTCATCTTCCCGCCTGTGACCATCGCCCCGACCTCCGACAAGATGTGCTGTATGTCAACAGGTATAGAATGCCTTGCCGCGGCGCTGCGGGAGAGCTATAACGCGCGGCTTTTGGAGGCAGCGGTCATGACCGGGGGGCACGCGCCCCAGCTTCCTGACCCGCCGGTTCCTGAAAGGACGGGGACGAGCGGTTGACTCCGCCCGCTGGAAAGATGACCTCTTTGCACGAAGATATCGCGAGGCTGATAAAGGGCGAGGTGTTCACCGACCCCGTGACCCGGGAGGCATACTCCACCGCGGCCTGCATATACCGGCTGGTGCCAAGGGCGGTGGTGCGGCCCTGCAATGCAGACGACGTGGCCGCAATCGTAAGCATTGCCGCACAGCGGGGGCTGCCGGTAACCGCAAGGGGCGCCGGAACCGGGGTTGCCGGGCAGTCAATAGGCTCTGGCATCGTGATTGACTTTAGCGCCCACATGGACCGGGTGATCGAGCTCGACAGCGACCGGGGCGAGGGCGAGGTCGAGCCGGGCATTGTCCTGGGCGAGCTCAACAAGGAGCTCTCCCCCCAGGGGCTCATGTTCCCCCCGGACCCCTCCTCCGGCGACTACGCCACCATAGGAGGCATGATAGCCAACAACGCCTCCGGTGCGCACTCCCTCAAGTACGGGGACACCAGGAAGTGGACCAGGAAGCTCAAGGTGGTGCTCGCGGACGGGTCAATGACCTGGATCGAAAAGAAGCCGGTGATGCCGCCTTCAATGGAGAGCTCGCCCGTTTTGGAGAACAGGGTCTATTCAGGGCTGCCGCGCCTGCTGGAAGAGTACGGCCGGGAGATCGAGCGCTCCCGGCCGGGCGTAAAAAAGAACAGCTCCGGTTACCACGTGTGGGACCTGGTGTCTGAGAGGACCCTGGACCCGGCGCCGCTGCTTGTAGGCTCGGAAGGCACACTGGCGGTTGTGGTCAAGGCCGTGCTCGCGCTCGCTCCTTTGCCCGGGGGACGCGCCGCGGCGCTCATCGGGCTGGACTCGATCGAGCGGGTGGAGGGGGCCATGGCCGCGTTGCTGCCGCTGGGACCCGCGGCCCTGGAGATCATGGACCGGCTGTTTATCCGCACCGTGATCGAGCACAGGGACGACCTCAAAGGGGCCCTGCCCGCGGACGCCGAGGCCCTGCTCCTGCTCGAGTTCGAGGGCGGGAGCGAGAGGGACGCCCGTGACAAGCTGGAGCGGGCAAAGGCCGAGGTCATCGCGAGCTGCGGACAAGGCATCACCTGGCGCCGGGCGGAGTCCGGAGCGGACATGGAGAGGCTCTGGCAGGTGCGCAAGGCCGCGTCACCAATACTATACCGGATGCCGGGAAAGAGGCTCACCCGCTTCGTGGAGGACCTGGTGGTCCCGCCGGAGAAGATCGCACAGGGAATCAGGAGCATACAAAAGATACTGGAAGAGCACGATGCACAGGCCCCCGTGCTGGGGCACGCCGGCTCCGGCAACCTGCACCTGAACCCCCGGCTCGAGCTCGAACACCCCGCGGAGCGGGAAAAGATGAAGACCATGGCAGAGAAAATATACACGACGGTAATAGATATGGGAGGGTCCATAACCGGCGAGCACGGGGACGGGATGCTGCGGGCCGGCTACGTGCCTCGCATGTTCCCGGAGATTGCGCCCCTGTTCGGGAGAATAAAAAAGCTCTTCGACCCCGAAGGCATCCTGAACCCCGGAAAGATCATCGCGCCCAGGGGACAGGTGCCGGACGAGCCCCTCAAGTTCACGTCCGCGCCGGAGCGGGCAAGCCCTTATCCATCGCTCCTTGCCGAGCCGACCCGGGAGATGCTCCTCCGGTGCCACGGGTGCGGGCTTTGCCGCACCTACTGCCCGGTGGTCCTTGCCACCGGGGAGGAGCTCTCCATGCCCCGGTCCAAGGTGTCGCTCCTGCGCGCGGTTGCCCTCGGGGACCTGGACATGGAAGTTGCCGAGGTCCACCTTGGAGTCGAGCAGGCGCTTTCCCTTTGCACCTGGTGCAAAAGGTGCATCACCCAGTGCCCCACCGGGATCGAGCCGGCAAGGATCATAAGGACCTTCATGCACGAGCACTACCGGGCAACTACAAGGCCGCTCCGGGAGAGGCTGTTTGCAAGGTCCGAACGGATACTGGCCGCGGGGCACAAGGCGCCCGGGCTCGCTGCCGCGGTGATGAAGAGCGGGCCGGCAAGGACGGTCATGCACTCTGCGCTGGGAATAAGAAAAAGCTCGCCGATTCTGGCACCGGCAGGGAACAAGGGCCGCCCCGCCATTTTGCATAAAGAAGCACCGTGCACGGAGCCGGGGCGCTATGGTTCCAGGTGCCACCTGGTGGTGTTCTATCGCGGCTGCGTGGGCAGGTACGCTGACAGCGAGGGTGAGTCAAACGCGGCCTGCTCGGTGCTCCGCGACCTCGGCCTCCAGGTCATCGAGCCCGGGCTGCCGTGCTGCGGCGAGCCCAGGCTGCAGGCCGCGGACCTGGAGGGAGCGCGGCGCATGGCGCAAAGGCTTGCAAGGGAGCTCAAAAGCTACGTGGATCAGGGCATCCCGGTGGTCACCGCCTGCCCGGCCTGCGCCCTCGTGTTAAAGCACGAGTACCCGGGTCTCCTGGGGGAGGAGGCGGGGCAGGTGCCCTGGATGAGCTTCGAGTTCTTCGAGTTCTTGAACCTGAAAACGCCCGTGGACAGGGAGAGCTTTTCACCGGTCTCTATAGGACATAGTGTCTACCACCGCTCCTGCCACCACCGGGCCCTGTCCAACGTGGACCACGCCGGCGAGGTGCTGGGCCGCATTCCTGGGTTGGACCTCGAGAAGGTGGAGGACGCCTGCTGCGGCCTGGCCGGTTTCTTCGGCATGAGGGCCGAGAACGCCCGGGTGTCGGAAGCTCTCTCCCGGGCGCTGGTGCGCGCCGCGGAAGATGCCGGGACCGGCAGGGTGGTGAGCGCATGCCCCCTGTGCCGCATGCAGATAGAGGCGCTCGGGCTCGAGCCGGTGAGCGCGGTGGGGCTGATACAGCAAAGTCTTTCCGCGAAATAAAATCGGTGCTGAAAGAGATAAATTGGATACAAAAGCGAAAGCCGACCTCCACGCACACACCGTTTACTCGGACGGCAGGGACCCGCCCGAAGAGGTGGTGGCCCTGGCCGCAGCCGCGGGCATAAGCGCGCTGGCCATAACCGACCACGAGTCGGTGGGCGGGATTGACCGGGCCATGGAGGCTGCAAAAGGAAATAGTATAGAAGTGGTGCCCGGGATCGAGTTGGCCGGGAGGATGAAAAAGGTCGAGGTGCACATCCTGGGGCTGTGGATTGACCACGGCCACCCGGAGGTACTCCAAGAGGTCGAGCTGGTCATGGATGAGCGCAGGCAGCGGGCCGAGGGCATGGTTGAAAAGCTGCAACAATTGGGCGTGGGAATAAGCATGGAGGACGTGGAAGCCGCGGCCGGCAGGGGAGGCATAGCCAGGCCCCACATCGCCCAGGCGCTTTTGAACGCGGGGACCACCACCACGTACAAGGAGGCCTTCAAGAGGTTCATAGGAAGGAACGGGCCGGCCTACGTGCCCAGGCAGAGGCTGGCCCCGGAGCGGGTGATCGAGCTCGTGCACGACGCCGGGGGTGTGGCGGTGCTGGCGCACGGGCTGGTGGGAGGACCGCAGCGGGAGCACGTGAAGATGATCGCGGACATGGGCGTTGACGCCATCGAGGTGGTGCATCCCAAGCTCGACCCCGGGCAGAGCGCGTGGCTAAGGGAGTTCGCACGAGGCCGCGGGCTCGGAGTCTCCGGCGGATCGGACTGGCACGGACAGGGGTGGAGCGAGGGGGGGATGGGGGACTACTGCGTGGACGCGGGGAATCTCCATGACCTTGCACAAAGACGGATAAATACGTTGAATAAGTGACGCAACTTTTGTATGATCGTGTTACAAGGAGGACAAGATGTTTGACGTTTTGCTCACGGACGAGGAGAGGGAGATCAAGCAGAGGGCGCGCGAGTTCGCAAAGAACGAGATATCCCCGCAGCTTTTGAAGGACATGGACCAGGAGAAGGTGACCTTCCCCTACGGGTTCCACAAGCAGGTGGCCGAGGCCGGGCTCTACGGGATTCGCTTCCCCAGGGAGTACGGCGGCCTGGGCATGGGCTGGACCGCGGAGGCGGCCGCGCTCGAGGAGATAGGCCCCCTTGGCATGGTGCTCGGGTGCCAGTACTCCATGCCCTCGATAGTGGGCGAGGCCCTGGTAAGCTTCGGCAGCGAGGAGCAGAAGCAGAAGTTCCTGGTCCCCATGCTGAAGGGAGAGCTGGTGAGCGCCGAGGCCCTGACAGAGCCGCGCGGGGGCTCCGACTTCTTCGGCTGCACCACCACCGCGAAAAAGGACGGGGACCACTGGCTGCTCACCGGGGCCAAGCGCTTCATCGTGGGCGCCGAGGGCGCGGACTTCTTTTTGGTCTACACCAAGACCGCGCCCGACAACCCGCCGCACCAGTCCCTGTCCGTGTTCCTGGTCGAGCGCGACCGCGGGGTCAAGGTGGAGAACCTGTTCGGGCTCATGGGCACCAGGGGAGGCGGCACCGGCAGGATAGCCTTCCAGGAGGTGCGGGTGCCAAAGGAGAACATGGTGGGGCCGGAGAACGGGGGCGCGCTCATATTCAACCAGATGATGATACCCGAAAGGATGACCTCCGCTGCCGGGGCCATCGGGGGCGCACAGGCCGCGCTCGACCTGGCCGCGGCCTACACCATGAAGCGCAAGGCATTCGGACGGCCCATCCGCAAGTTCCAGGCGGTGAGCTTCAAGGTGGCCGAGGCCATAACAAAGCTGGACGCGGCCCGGGGGCTGATGTACGCCGCGGCCCGCACCGTGGACCAGGGCCGGCCCCACCGCCGCATGGTGAGCGAGGCCAAGAAGTTCTGCACCGAGGCCGCCTGGGAGGCGGTGAACCACGCCATGCAGCTCCTGGGAGGGATCGGGTACACCGACGTATATCCGGTCGAGCGGGCCCTGCGCGACATCAGGCTGGCACTTATCTGGACCGGGACCTCCGAGATCATGAGCGCCCTCATACAGCACGAGTACTACCAGGAGGTGGAGGAGAACATAAACAAGAAGCGCGACTTCGAGAAGGACGCGCTAAACGCGGACCTCGAGTCCGAAAAGGTGTACGAATAACTCGCATTCCTCTAATGCGAAGCTAAAACTCGTCCTTTATGCTTGACCCTCCTCCAGCCCGGGGGTATGATTCGTCCTGGAGAAGAGTTATCCGATTAGTAAAGCAGATTGGAGGGAGCCATGAATAGAGCAGTCAGGGTTATTGCGGCCGCGTGCCTGGTGCTCGCAGCCTCGGGCTGCACCATAAGCGCGGGTCTGAAGAAGAAGCCCGTGCCCCTGGACGCTGCCAAGGCGGCCGCGGAGCGCACGCCAATATACCGGCACGACGGCTGGATCATCGCCCGGGGCTCTATACACAACCACACCACCTACTCGGACGGGTGCCGCTCGGCCGAGGACCTGCTGGAGATGGCCAGGCTCCAGGGCATGGCCATACTGGCCTACACCGACCACCGGGAGGGCAGTATCAGCGGCGGAAAGTCAGGGCTGGTGCGCGCCAGCCTGGGCGGGGTGGAGGACTACGGGTACGACGTATATTACGAGCGCCTGCGTGAGCTGCAGGAGCGGGCCGCACAGGACGACATGATCGTGCTCAAGGGGGTCGAGGTCATACCCTGGTTTTACAACTACGGCAGGTTCCCCCACCTGGTCCTGGACGGCCTTCAGGAGCACTTCACCGTGTACGCGGTCGAGGACCCGGCAATACTTGCAAACATGCCGGTGAGGAAGTCCGTGCCCGTCAAGCCGGAGCCCATACCCGACAAGGGCCCCTGGCAGAGGTTCGTGGACTACATCGTGGAAAACGGAGGCATCGTGCACGCGGTGCACGTGGAGGACGGCGGAGACATGTGGTACGGGCCGGCGCACGGGGCCTGCCCGCCGCCGATCAACAACCTGCACGAGATAAAAAGGCTCACCGGCTTTGCCGTGCTGCCCTCGGCCTGGCACGAGAAGACCGCGGGGCCGGGCGGGCTGTGGGACACCACCCTGCTGGAGTACATGGCCGGGATGAGGCCCGCGGCCATGTGGGCCTCCGCGGACGCGGACTACCACTGCGACGGCAGCCTGGCCATCGCCACCACCCTGTTCTACATGAAAGAGTTCACCGAGGCCGAGGTGTACAGGTGCATGCGCCAGGGCAGGATGGTGGCCCTGCAGGGGGAAGCCTTCCAGGACGTGTACGTGGCCGAGTGGTGGGTGGCGGGGACCGGCGCACCTGAAGGGTCCATCATGCACGGCATGGAGATAAAGCTCGATGCGGCCCCGCGAATAAGGTTCGCGCTCGACAAAGAGGTCCCCGGAACCACCACCAGGCTTATACGCAACGGTATGGTGGTGCACGAGCAGCAGGGCGCCGAGATCGAGTTCACCGACGTGGAGATGGGAAAGAGAAGGGAGCCGGCCTTCTACCGGGTCGAGGTCCAAGGCCCCCGGGCGGACAGGGGGCCCTACCAGGGACCCACCATGCCCGAGAGCGAGCTTTTCACCAACCCGGTGTTCGTGCGCTTCAAGTAGAGCTTCTAATTGTGCCTTTTGCGAAACTCCGTTTTGGGAGTGCGGCAGGCTTCCTGCCTGCGTGTGGACACGCACAGGCAGGCCAGCGCACAAAAATTCACCCGCTATTTGCTTTTCCTTAAGGCCTACCCCCCCTCGTCGTCTTCAATCTCTGTGGTGACGCCTGAGAGCGAGGTCTTTTTAAGCTCCCTGGTTGATCGGCAGACCTCGACCTTTTTCACCCCGGGGATGTGCTTAATGCTCTGGACAGCGTGCTCGACCACCTGCTCGTCCTTGCCGTGCACCATCACGTACACGCACCAGGGGTCCCCGTCCGGGTGGGGCCTCTGGTAGCAGTGGCTCACCGCTTCCAGGTCCTGCGCCGCCCGGCCCACCCGGTCCATGTGCTTTTCATCGGTGCGCACCATGACCATGGCGTTATGGGCATAGCCCACCGGCTGGTGCCTGACCGATGCCGCGAACCTGCGCACCTTGCCGTCGCGGATGAGCGCTGAGAGCCTCTCGATGACCTCCTCCTGGGTGAGGCCCAGCTTGTCAGCAACCGGCTTTAGGGGCTCGGACTCGATCTTAAGCCCCTTGGCTGCAAGGTCCACCAGCTCCTTGTCAGTCACCATTTAAATCCTCCACGCTTGCTAAAATAAAATACTTATTTCACGCCCACCGGCTGTATGGTGAACCCGTAACTGTGCAAGCCCGGCTGGATGCGGTACTCCCTGAAGGCCCAGGTCACCCCGGGTATGTCGCCGGAGACCCCCATCTGTTCGTGGTCAACGTTAAGCGTTATGCCGTCCGCTTCTTCAAGCTCGAAGGTGTGGTCCGCATCCTCGATATTCTCCATGTCATAAGGCCATGCGCTCACTGACAGAGGCCCGTCGCCGACCACCTTGATGCCCCGGCCTCTCCCGTCGGTGAGCGTAACCCACCTCACCCCGGTGCGGTTTGCGCACTCCTCCGGAACAACGTACTGGTGGAAGAGCTCGTGCACATCCCCCGAGTAGATGCCCACTGCCGCGCCCTTGTTGCGGTCCGAGTAGTTCTCGTGCGGTCCCCTGCCGTACCATTCCATGCGCGAAAGCTCGGCCCGGACCTCCATCTGCATGCCCACCCTGGGGATGGTGGGCAGGAACGGCGAGGCCACGGTGCGGCTCAGGACGTGCACTTTGCCCTTTGATGTGAATGTGTATACCACCCTGCAAGAGCCCATGCCCATGGGGAGCAATGACGAGGCCGTGACCCGCACCGTGCCCCGGTCCACCTTCTCGGCACGGGTGCTTGCCTTTGGCTCTTCATAGCTCGCCTTGCGCCAAAAGCCCTTGCGGATATCAAGCTGGCTGAAGCTGTCGTTTATGGTCGGCGGCCGCCAGAAGTTGGGCAAGAGCTCGCCCGTTACAAGGTCCATGCCTGAGAATTCATACTGGCCGAGCCCGCCGGTGCGCTTGTTGACCACGGCCCGGAATTCCTCGCCAGAGACGATCACCTCGTCCCTGGTCTCGTCCAGCTCGATGGCGCCGGTTCCCGATGTCTGCTTTGCAGGCAAGGAGGCGGCGTCCCGCGGCAACATGAACTGTTCCCAAGCAGCCAGCCTGCCGGTGTTTTCGCGGAACATGATTTTTATGAAGTGCTCCGCGCCCGGCTTCTTCACCGCTCCGTCCAGGTCAATCTCCACCTCATCGGACTGGCCCGGTCCGGCCGACAGGCCGGGGAGCCCTCCGCGCTCTATCTCCGTGCCCTCTTCGAGAAGCACCCACGAGGCGTCGAACTCGGAGAGGTCCGTAAAGAAATGCTCGTTCTTCACCCTGAACCTCGCCCGCTCAAGGTCAACCGGCTCGACCGATATGTTCTGGTATACCTTTCTCACCTCGTACAAAGAGGGGTTTGGCACGCGGTCCGGCCTTATAAGCCCGTTCAGGCAGAACTTGCCGGTGTTGGGCCGGTCCCCGAAGTCGCCCCCGTATGCAAAGTAGCCCTCGCCGTCTTCGGTGTACTTTGTGAGGCCCTGGTCCACCCAGTCCCATATGAAGCCGCCCTGGAAGGAGTCTTTTGAGCGGTAGAGCTCCCAGAACTTGTGCAGGCCGCCCGCGCTGTTCCCCATGGCGTGCGCGTACTCGATCTGCACGAAGGGCTTGCTCATGCCCGATAGTATCCAGAAAACCTTTAGCATACCCGGCCGGTAGTACATGTTGGTGAGCACGTCCGAGTACTTCTCCCACTCGTACCAGATCACCAGCCCGGGGTAGTGCTCCTTTGCCCACCTCCTTTGCGCGGCCAGGTTCCTGCCCTTGCCGGCCTCGTTGCCGAGAGAGAACCCGATGATGCAGGCGTGGTTCTTGTCCCGCTCGATCATGCGGCGCACCCGGTCAACGTGGGCGCCGGTAAAGTCTTTGCCGCGGGACACCCGCTGGTGGAATTCCTTGCCGTATCCGTGGCTCTCGACGTTGGTCTCGTCCAGGACGTAGAGACCGCGGCGGTCGCAGAGTCCGTACCACCCGGGCACGTCCGGGTAATGGGAGGTGCGCACCGCGTTTACGTTGTGCTCCTTCATGAGCTCGACGTCGGCTACCATGCTCTCCATGGTGACCGTGTGCCCGGTGCCGGGGTGGTGCTCGTGGCGGTTCACGCCTTTTATGTACACCGGCTTTCCGTTCACCAGCATCCGCCGTCCCTTTATCTTTACGGACTTGAACCCGATACTCCAGGGTATGACCTCGGCAGTCTCCCCCGAGCCGTGCATGAGCTTTATGGCCAGGTCGTATAAGGCCGGCTTTTCCGCGGACCACTTGCGCGGGTCCTTTACAGGGAGTCCCAGCTCGATCACTTCCTCCCGGCCGGCCGGCACGGTCGCATCCTCCGGCCCGAGCTTCTCCCTGAACTTGTCCCGGTCCCGGAAGAGCACTGCGTCCACACGTGCGTCCCGCGGCTCATCGCCCTTGTTCATTACGCTCACCCGGAGTCGCAGCACGGCGTCCTCGTACTCGCGGCCCTGCTCCGTGCGCACGTAGAAGTCGCGCACGTAAAGGTGCGGCCGGCTCACAAGCTCCACGTCCCGGTAAATGCCCGAGAGCCTCCACATGTCCTGGTCCTCCAGGTAGGACCCGTCGCACCAGCGGTAGACCTCCGCGGCAACCGTGTTCTCGCCCGGCTGCACCAGAGCGGTGATGTCGAACTCCGCGGGCAGCCTGCTCCCCTGCGAGTAGCCGACCTTTTCACTGTTGACCCACAGATAAAAGGCCGAGTCAACCCCGTGGAAAACGATGAAGGTGCGCCGGTCCTCCCAGCCCGCGGGCAGCTCGAAGCTCGTAAGATACGAGCCCACCGGGTTTCTGGCCTGGTGCGCGGTCCAGTGCTCAGGCGGCTCCAGCGTGACCCTGGGCGCCTTCTTCTTGAAGGGGTAGCGGGCATTGGTGTAGATGGGCGTGCCGTACCCTTGCATCTGCCAGTTTGAGGGGACCGGTATCGAGTCCCATCCGCTCGCGTCGTAGCCGGGCCTGTAAAAGTCTTTGGGCCTGCTGCCGGGGTCCGGGGACCACTGGAACCTCCATTCCCCGTTCAAGGACATCTGGTGCGGGTTTTTGCGGTCCGCGGAAAAAGCGGCCTCCATGTCAGGGTAGGCCCTCATGGTGGCGTGCGGCGGCTCTTTGTTTATACCGAACACCCGGGGGTTCTCCCAGTCCGGGAGCTCTCCGGCAGAAAGTGCGGCCATTGGAATGAGGCAGACAAGTAAACTCGCTTTTGCTGACAGCCGGATAAACCTTTTCATCATCATCCCCTGATACGAATTTTAAAGAAGACATTATACAGCATAAGGGCACGACTCCGCCACAATGGTAGTCCACGCAGCTTCTATCGCGTGCAACATGCGAGCATGATGCTTATGCTTTTTTGAAGGACCCGGAGGTCTTGCGGGAATGATAGTGGGCATTGCAGGCGAGAGCTATCCCGGGGAGCGGCGTGTGGCCCTTGTTCCCGGGTCTGCGGCTGAGCTTGTGCGCGCCGGTCACGAGGTCGTGGTGGAGAAGGCCGCGGGTGAGGCCGCGGGGTATCCTGACCGCGACTACGAGGCCAAGGGGGCTCGCCTGGCCGCGGGCAGGGAAGAGGTGATAAAGGGCCCCGATGCCGTGCTCCAGGTGCGCGGCATGGGCATGCTGGCCGCGGTCGAGGTCACCTACACTGCCGAGGATGTGAAGACCGTGGACATAACGCCCCGACTGGTCAAGGTCTTTGAGAACAAATAAAGACAGGAAGGCGTTTTTCTGAAAAGAATCGATCTCCAGCGCTAGGGAAGGCTCGGGCGTGCCGCGTCTGCCTGTGCGTCGCACGCCCGCCTGTGCGTGACCGCACGCGGACAGGCAGACAGGGCAGGCAGGTTCGCCGGAAAAGCGGCCCCAAAAGCTTCAAAGTTCTTGCCCGGTCTCGGCTCAGAGGAAGCGAACGTTTACAGGGAGACGTAAAAGCAATCCCCTCGCCGCGTTTGGCCCAAAAGCCTACTTGCCGCGAGGGGGTCTTTCATATTAGGCCCGCCTTATTCATTCAGGCCAAGATGCTTTTTGATATGCCTGGCCAGCGCATCATCTATTTCAGAATGTCGGGGGACAGGCTGTTTCCGGCCGGTAGCGGGATTTATATAGATATCGTGACGGGAACCATGACGGAGCAGCCGGCAGCCTTGCTTGGTTAATTGCCTGACCAGCTCATTGCGCTTCATAAATTGATTTCTTTAACCTGGTATCCCTCGGGAACTTCATCCATCAGCATCATCTGGTAGGCGTCCTTCAAGTTCTCCTCCAGCTCTTCGATGGTCTCACCCTGTGTCATGATTTCAGGATGATGCAAAAGCTTACCCAGCCAGAAGCGCTCCCCTTTCCAGTAAATCATGGTCAAGGTTTTATTCATGATATACACCGCCTCTTTTTCAAAACATGTCCGGCTCAAAAAAGCAAAGCCTGTGTGTTAAGTTACAGTTCTCAACCTCTTATGTCAATACTTTAACGGCAAAGGCAATTGTCCGCTGTCCTGTCTCCAAGTGTGAACTTCACGTCTCTTGGAAGCTTCGAAACTCTTGGCAAAATCTCTTTACACAGATCATAAGCCTTTTGTACGGCAGGCAGCTCCTTTTTCATTTTTCAAAAAAATTCGATGGGCCGCTTCGCGGCCCATCAAAAGGGCTAAAGTGTAATCAGTCCCCAGCGCAACGGAAGCCTATGTTGTTGTACTGGAGAGTAGGCGTATTGTAGTACCGGTAGGCTACGCGCAGGTAGTTCGAATTGTTGTACCAACGGCCGCCGCGCAAAACGCGAGACGATCCCGTATTAGGGCCTTGGGGGTCATCTACTATGTTGTTGTCCACACAATACTGGTAGTAATCGCTCTGATACCAGTCGTTCGTCCACTCCCAAACGTTGCCGGACATGTCGTAAAGGCCGTAGCCGTTGGCCGCATAGCTTTCGACTTGTGAGGTGTCGCCTATACAATACCCGTCACTCCCGTTGGTGTCATACGGATAGCTTGAGGGTTTTGCGTAATAGTTCGCATCTGCGCAGGATATGGTGCCTCCCCATGGAAAACGTTTGCCCGCAAGTCCGCCCCGGGCCGCGTACTCCCATTCAGCCTCGGTGGGGAGCCTCTTGCTCGCCCAGGTGCAGTAGTCCGTGGCCTGGTTCCAGTCCACGTAAATCACAGGGTAATTATCGTATGTCGGATTGCCGTAGTAAAGGCTCCGGGTAAAGCTGCTTGAATAAGCCGGCGCGGTGCAGGTGCCCGCGTCCACGCATGCCTCGTACTCCGCGTTGGTCACCTCGTGCACGTCCATGTAAAAGTTCGAGGTAATGCAGACGTTATGCACCGGAAGCTCCTGGCTGTATCCCTCGCCTAACGCGTCGCCCATGTCGAAGCAGCCGGAGGGGATCAGGGCCATGCCGGATGGAGGAGTTCCGCCTCCGCCTCCGCCTCCGCAATCGCTGTCATCAGAGTCAATATCACCATCGCAGTCGTTGTCTATCCCGTCGTCGCAGATTTCGGAGGCGCCCGGATTTATGCCGGCGTCTGAGTCATCGCAATCGTTTCCACCGCAGGATGAGTCCTGGTAGCCGTCACTGTCTGCGTCAGGGCATGTGGTGACACAATCGCTGTCATTGGAGTCAATATCACCGTCGCAGTCGTTGTCCACCCCGTCGCTGCAAAGACCGTATTCATCGGCCGTACAGATATTTCCAGGGTAAAAGCATTCCCGGTAATGTTCGTCAATATTAGGGTTCGTGGATTCAGGATACGCCCAATTGTCAAGGTCGTAGTACCTTTCAATGAACGGAGGAAACCTCTCAGCTACAAGAATCTTTAGTCCCCCCTGCTCGATAAACTGTCTGAAGTTACTTACCCAATATCCACTGAAAAGCCAGTAGCTTTGGACACTTGAAGATCGAATTGTCCTCATGTTAGGTAATTTTATTAAATCGTAATTACCAGGATTTAGAACCGTTCCACCGCCAGCTTCTTCAGTGGTGCAAAAAACAGACTGACAGCACGTGTAATCTCCAGGACGTGGGTATATAGCATGACTGCCTTTAGCGATGTATATTTGGGGATGTGTCCCGTCTCCATGTACATGGCTCCATGGAAGTATTACCCTGTCGCCTTTCCACTCGCAATCATATACCGAGGGACTTTTGAGGGTCTGTTCGTAACTTCTCAATAACTCCGGGCGATTGTTGGAGGGGAAGGATTGTTACCGA
>CAZYTX010000028.1:0-46314 GCA_964650485.1 uncultured bacterium
GCCACCTCGAACCCGTCCGGCATGTAGTCGCCGTCAGTGTCCCAGTCAAGCGGGTTCAGGTTGTTGGCAACCTCGTAGCCGTCCCACACGCTGTCACTGTCCGTGTCCACGTTATTGGGATTGGTGCCGTTGGTGAACTCGAGACCGTCGCCCAGCGAGTCGCCGTCCGTGTCGTAGAGGAGCGGGTCGGTGACGTAGCCGTCCGCGCCTGTCTCCGTTTCCTCCCCGTCGTTCAAACTGTCGCCGTCGGTGTCCGGGTTGTAAGCGTCGGTGTTGTACCCGTACTCGCAGGCGTTGGTAAGCCCGTCCGAGTCCGCGTCGTACACGCACTCGTCAGCCTGCCAGAAGCCCGGGTGGTTCACGTAGTTGGTGCTGGACGAGGTCCCAAGCGGGCTCGACTGGCCCAGGGTGGAAGAGTTCTCATAGGCGCCCGAGTCCATGGTGTTGCCCCCACCGCCAATCACGTCATTGGGTATCTGGTAGTTGGTGCTGGACATGGATGCAAGCGTAGCACTACCGGCAAAAAAGATCGCCACAAGGCAGCCCACAAACGCCACATCCTTGAATACCTTTTTCATCTCAAAAGTCCTCCTGTCTGTTTCTCCAGCTCTCGGGCTCGACTGAAATCCGGACCCTGTACAATGCGCCTGAACAATAGGCCATGGATTTCAATATGTCAAATCACGGAGTCAATTAATGCAGCGGATACTTGCTCTTCATGTGCCTGAACCTTCCCGCGAGCCGCGGCTTGTCCATCTTCCAGTGACTATTCTCCCTGATAAGGCTGTCCAGCTTTTTCACGCGCTTTGCCGGGGCCGGGTGGGTGGAGAGCAGTATCTTCATCTTTCCTTTAGGGTCATCCTTGCCAAGGGCGCGAATAAAGGACTTGAGCCCTTGGGGGGAGTATCCGAGCTTGTACGCGTTCTTTGTCCCCGCCTCGTCGGCCTCGAACTCGTCGGCCTTGGCATAGCCCTTCTTAACCAGGACCTCCCAGCCCACGTCCGATATCTTCTTTATGGCCTCGGCCTGCTCGGCCGTGATCTCGCCCTCGCCCGCGGCGAAATCCAGCCCGTGATCCAGCACCGCGGCGGTCACTCTGCTCTTTTTGACTTCCTTTTCGATGTGCCGCTGGCTCACGTGCCCGATCTCGTGCGCGAGCACGCCCGCGAGCTGGGCCTCGTCCTCGATCCTCGTAAGCAGCCCCTTGGTCACGAATATGTATCCGCCCGGACAGGAGTAGGCGTTCACCTGGTCCGTGTTCAGGATTGCGAACCTGTACTTTATGTCCGGCCGCTTGCAGTAGGGCACCAATGCCCTGCCGATCATGTTCACGTAGCTGGTCCAGGTCTCGGACACGCGGTCGCCCCGCCACAGTCCGCCGAAGCTCGCTGCCACCCTGGCTGCCAGCACCCTGCCGGTGGCCCGCTCCTCGGGGTAGGTCCAGGGCTCGGCAGCCTCCTGGATGTCATCGGCAGCTTCCTTTATCTTCTGGGCCTTCTCCAGACCCTCCTTGATGTCGTCGAGGTCTATGTCGAACGGGCCGGCAACAGCGCTCCCCCCGCCAAAAACAGCCATGGCCACGAGCAGGGCCGCCAGTACTGTATTGTATACGATCCTCTGCATGGCCTGCCTCCTATCTCGCCTGGAAGGGGCCCAGCCGCCCCCGCTGCAAAAAGACCTTCTCGTCTTCCATCTTCACCTGGAGCTCCTCCATGTACGTCACCGCCTCCCAATCGTAGCCCTCCTCGCCAAGGGCCTCCTCCACGTCCATGCCACGGACGCCCGCAACCTCGGTGGCACGCTCCCCTGGCGCCGCGCTGTCGTCCCAGTCAACGAACACGGTCTTGAACCGCTCCCAGAAGGACGGCTCCTCCGCCCGGGCCGCGGGCGCGACCCCCGGGGCGGGCCATCCCAGAAACACGAACGTAAAAGACGCGGCCAAGACCGCGGCAATAAAAACAGCCCTTGTTGTTGTCATCACATCCTCCTTTTCTATGGGGCCATCAGACCCCCTCCACGATCCATACCACCCCGGGATCGCCCTCCCGAGCGGCCCTCTCGAGCATGAGCGCGTCATCCGCACAAAGGGTGACAATGCTTGCAGCGCCCGCGTCCCGGGCGTCTTCGAGCCTCGATCTCGCGAGCCTTTCCGCGAGTTCGGGGTGGGCGAGGTCAATGCCGCCTTCCCACCCCATCGGCGGCGACCATATCCCGGCCGGGTCCATCTCCACCACCTGCAGGCTGGCTCTTTCAAGCATACCGCGGGCGAGCTCTCCCATGTATGAGTGCCTTGCAAGCGGGCAGGGCTCGTGCACCGCGACCGGTCCCTTAACCCGGTCCTTCAAGGCCGCGCCCTCGGGCCGCCTCTCCATTATAGCTTCCAGTATGAAGGTCGGCCGTTTTCCGGCGAGTCTTTCATCGTCTGCAAGCGCGAGCCAGGCCTCGGGGTCGGCCACTATCACCTTCCCCGCGGGATGGCTTTGCAGCCGGTCCACCCAGGCGGTGTCCGGCGCAAGACCGATGTCCCGGGCCACCCCACCGATGGTCCCCTCTTCAATGGTGGCGATATCATAGCCCAGCCCGGCCAGGGTCTCCCGGGCGGCATTGGCCCTGCCGGGATGGCGCCTCAGCAGCGGACCCAGCACCAGCAGCGCCTCCGCGTCTTCCCGGTGCGAGGCCTCCGCCCGCGGAGGGCCGTATATGTTTCCGTGTTGGGCCAGGTTCAGGGAGGCATTTTTGTAAGCCTCGGGCAGAAGCTCGCCCGCCACCCTCCATATCATGGCCCGCATGTGCCGCGCCGCCTTGGATACGGGCACCCGCTCGGGACATATAGGCTCGCACTGGCCGCACACCGCACACAGCAGGATGCTGTCGAGGTCGTGGGCGAATTCGGGCTGTGACCTGCTCGCTGTCGCCGCTATGTGCATTGGCCCCTTGAACCTGCCCGGGCTCTGCTCCATCACCCGGCAATAGGCAGGGCACAGCCCGCAGACCACGCACCCCTGGAGCTGCTCCAGGGACTCCTGCTCCTCCGCTGTGAGCGCTGCTATCCTGTCGTCCCGGAAGTAGCCCAGGAACAGCTCGGCCTGGTCCTTTTTCCTGCGCGGTATCAAGGAGCGCAAGAGGTGCAGGTTGAAGTTGTAGCCCAGCACCGCAATGGACTTCCATCTGGCGATGTCCATGCCCGCTCCTTTCAGCCCCAGGTGCTCACCGCGTCCGGGAGCAGCCACTGGAAGAGCACCTTCAAATACTCGAACCTGTTTACCACCATGGATAGCCCGATCATGACCAGGAGCGCGCCCGCGGCGATCTCGACCTTGCGGAAGTGGTGCTTGATCCTGTCGAAGGCCTTCAAGAAGGAGTCCACCGCCACCCCCGTCACTATGAAAGGTATGGCCAGGCCCGCGGAGTACAGCGCCATGAGCACCAGGGCGTGACCCACCGTGTCCTGCTGCATGGCAAGTCCCCAGATACCTCCCAGTATGGGGCCCATGCACGGGGTCCAGCCGAAGGCGAAGGCCAGGCCGAGCACAAAGGCACGTGGGACGCTCCCGCCCTTGCCCCCCTGGAATCGCTTCTCGCCGTAGAGCCGGCTGATCCTGAAGGCGCCGGCCATGTGCAGTCCCAGCACCACGATGACAACGCCGGCGGCCCTTACCAGCCACTGCTTGTGCTCCATCAGGGCCTTGCCCAGGGCGAAGGCGGTGGCCCCGCTGGCGATGAAGATCAACGCGAACCCGCATACAAAGGCCGCGGTGGTGAGGAGCACCGGCAGGGTCTTTTGCCACCTGTCCTCGCTCTCCGCGGTCTGAAGGTCCGTGAGCGACACCCCGGAGATGAAGGATATGTAACCCGGCACCAGGGGCAGCACGCACGGAGTAAGGAAAGATATGACGCCCGCGAAAAATGCGGTCAAGTAGCCCGCCTGCTGGAACAAAGAAAGCCCTCCCTTACTCAAAAGCCTTTGAATCTAGATAAATATAGCATAAAATGTTCAAGGTTTTAAGCGAGAAGAGTTGCGGTAATCTATAAAGAAGGGAGTGTCTTTTCATGTCGAGTCTTCCAAGGATTGATCTGGACATACTCTTGGAGGAGCCGGAGTACAGGGGCAGCGTGCAGGACCTGTTCGCGCTGAAGGCGGATGACAAGGGGTACTTTTTGAGCCGGACATCGGAGTCGGGCTCGGTCTTCGACGTGGGCGCCATCTTCTCGGTGCCCCGGAGCGGCATGCTCCGCAGCGCGGTGCGCCACTACATCTACACCGCGCTCGAGGACCCGGCCACGTGGGGTGACATAACAGAGGATGACGTTCGGGCGTGCTTTGGCCGTGAGGAGGTGGCGCGGGACCTGCTCGAGGGGGAGCTCTTAAAGCACCTTCGCCGGCAGGGGGCCGACACGCACCACGCGGGCATGGTGGACCCCGAGACCGGCGAGGTCATTTCCGGCCGTATGCCGGATGAGCCCTCCAGCCTTGTGCTGATCGAGAAGTTCCCGGTCTACAGGCCCGAGCGGTTCGAGCTCTGGGGCGGGTTCGGGTGGGACTACAGCCGCTACTTTTGTGCCGAGCGCAAGGTGGTGGGCCTGGAGCACGTGTTCAGGCTGGGCAGCCCGGGCGGCTCGTCCCTTCTCTCGCGCTATGACGCGGCCATGCGCCGGGGCGAGGATGAGGCCGAGCGGCTGCTGTCTTCCATGGGGCTGGAGCATGCGCCCCGGCCGTGGGGCCTGTTCAAGAACATGCTCTACGAGTGCACCACCAAGTACGAGCCCTCGGACCGGGAGCTGGACTGGCAGGAGACATTGCACCTGTCCGGAGTTCCCGGAGAGCTTTTCAAGCGCATGGTGAAGACGCTTTGCCTGTGCACGGTGTACGTGCGCAAGTTCTTTGCAGAGCTCGGGTTCCAGCTCTGGGACATCAAGTGGGAGTGCGCAATGGACCACGACCGGGTGGTGGTGGTTGACACCATTGACCCGGACTCCATCCGCGTGACCGGGACGGTGGACCGGGACGGCCGCACCTACTTTATCCACTTCAACAAGCAGTCCATACGCGACTATTACAAGCTGGTGCACAAGGACTGGTACGACTCAATCGTCCGGGCCAAGACGCTCGCCCGCACGGACAGCCAGGGCCGTGACTTCATGCAGATATACCGCGAGAAGGTGGACGCCGGCGAGTTCCCGGACATCCCCGAGTACGACCCGGCCTACGGCGAGATACAGTCCCGGAAGTACGCCCTCATGGTGGAGCCGCTGCTCGGAAAGCTCTCCCCTGACGAGGCCCGGGCCGAGGCCTCTGATCTCATGAACCGGGAGATCAATTACTACCGGAAAATGGGCAAGCTGGACCAGTTCCTTTCCATGAACGCGGCGCAGTAGGTGTCATGTCCCGGCCGGATGACCTACTCCGGTATCACCGGCAACGTCACGTGGGTGGGGAACTCTTTTGTGTGGAATATCCTCTGGTGCGCGACCACGATGTTGTCTGTCCCGCCTTCGCCCCCTCCGTTGGTGTTCCTGTCGAACTGGGGGAAGTTTGAGGAGCTGATCTCCAGGCCGATCCTGTGTCCGGGCTTGAAGAAGTTCGAGGTTGACCAAAGGTCAATGTTGAACTCGTACACCTCGCCCGGCTCGATCGGCACGCCCTTCTCGTAACCGTCCCTGTACCGGCCGCGGACGCACCCGTCCTGGATGTACATGGCCTTGCCGTCCGGGTGGACGTCCAGCAGCATGGCGGTGAAGTCCGTGTCCTTGGCCGAGCTTGAGGCGTAAAGGGTCACTGATATGGGACCGGTGACCTCGACCCCGTCCTGGAGCTTCGGGGTTATAAAGTAAAGCGTGTCCTGGCGGCCGAAGAACTCGCTCTGGTCGAAGCTCCCGGCCTCCCATCCGGTGAAGGGCTGGAAGGTGCCCCCCTTGGTGGGACGAGGGTTCTTGGGGTCGTAGTCGAACGAGTCCGCGGGCTCTTCCCCTTGGGGCGGCGCTGTTGAGAGCGTGCCCGATCCATACGTGTTAGCATTGCCCCGGGAGTGGACGTAGTAGTCCGTGTACTCGGCGCGGGCGAGCGGCCACTCGTTCTCGTAGCGCCACACGTTCCTGCCCATTATGAAAATTTTCACCGGCGGCTTGTTGAGCGCCCCGTTGTCAATTCCCTTTAACCAGTAGTCGTACCAGTCCAGGGACTCGTGCAGAAACAGCTTGATCCCGGCCCAGCGGCCCTTTTCCATCTCCGAGCGCGGCATGCCGTGGGTCCAGGGTCCAACGATCAGCCTTGATTTCCTGGCGTCGCCCTTGCCCTCTCTTCGGATGGCCACGAAGTCGTCTAGCTGCGGCTGCTCGAACTGGTCGAACCAGCCCGAGACCAGGAGCGCGGGCGCGTCCACGGTCTTGTAATAGGGCCCGAAATCGCCCGGGGCCTGGTCCTGGAGGTCGCCGGGGTGCTGGAGCAGGGCCATGGGCGAGTGCTCCCTGGGGTTCTCGCTGATGGCCTCGAGGTCAATGCGCCTTCCTTCCCTCATGGGGGCGTTGAAGTACCCGGTCTCCAGGTCGGGGTCCCATTCGGACTCGGATATCTGGGCCTCCATGCCGGCGAGCCAGCCCTCGACCATGATGTACTCCAGGGCCCCGCCGTTTATCACCATCTTGAACATGTTGGGCGAGGTGAAAAGCGGCACCATGCAGTCCACGTCCGGGTTGTCGAGCGCGGTCTCCCACTGGGTGTAGCCGAAGTATGAGGCCCCGATCATTCCCAGGTTGCCGTCGAACCACTCCTGCTTTTCTATCCACCCGGTGGTGTCGCGCCCGTCTTCAATCTCGTACACCAGCGGGTACCAGTACCCCTCCGAGTTCTCGATCCCCCTGGTGTCCTGGAGCAGGACCACGTAGTCGTTCCTGGCGAAGTACTTGCCGATGTAGCGGTACATGTCGGCGTCGGTGCCGTAGGGTATTCTGGACAGCAGGGCCGGGAACCTGCCCGGCCGGTCGGGCCGGTAGACGTCGGTGGCGAGCTTCACCCCGTCTCGCATCTCCACCATCACGTTCATCTCGACTATCACGCCCCGCTGGCCCGGCGGTATCTCCAGGAAGCCGGAGACGATCCTGTAGCAGCCGCCGGCGAAAGAGGCCGAGAACGTCAGCGCCAGCGCCGCGGCCAGGCTCCTCATACGATTTCGCATTTAAACGTCCCCCCCCTTGTTCAATAAGACTACTTTTAAACAGCCGCAATATATCCCCTCCGGCTTCCGTTGTCAAAACGCGCCAGCTTAGCCTCGCCTGGCGCAACGGAATTAAAACCGCGGATGGCGCTAATAGATTTTTGTTCGCAGCGTCTTTGCGCCCTTGCGTGGAAAAACAGCTTTCATCTTCATTGGAGGGCTCAAGGACACGAGCACCTCTTTTTTCCCTTGTCCCGCCAGGGAAGGCTTCTGGATATCTTCGCCGCGGCCTCCTTTGCCATCTGCTCCACGGTGATGAACCTGCACCCCCTTTTTATGAAATCGGGCAACGTCAGCAGGTTCTCGAAAAGCGGCGCCTGCTCGTCCTGGTATCTCAGGGTGAGCAGCACCCGGCCGGTATCCAGCTCGACAAGGTGCATGCAAAAGCCCAGGGCCGCGGCCTCGGCGGAGGCCCAGGCATTGCCGCTCCTGTCCCGGAAGCAGTATACGAACCCGAACAGGACCGCGTCCGCTCCGGCCTCCTTTGCAATGGCCCGCTGCCAGGAGCCGTGTGCGGTGAGCCCCGGCAGGTCCTTTTTCTTGAGCCTCTGCCGCGCCGCGTTGATCTCCGACTGGTGAATCCACTCGAAGGGGGGCCCGCACTCTTGGAGCACCTTGCCAATGACCCGGGTAAGTTCGGCCTCCGCGGCCTCTTCCATCTCGCAGGGGATAAAGGGCTTTCCGCTGATCGGGCAGTCCGCGCGCGGCTTTTGCCCTGTGGGTTCAACCCTGGCAAAGGGCAGGTAAGCCACCTTGCCGAGCTCGTCAAAGTCCGCGTCCTCGCCCTTGATTGCCACGACCTCTGCAGCGGAGGCGGGGAGTGCGAGAAGCAGCGCAAGCCACGCCGCGGCGAGAGCCGCGATCCACCCGGTCCTCATACTATTGCGCATTGAGCATCTCCCTGAACCCGGCCAGGAGCTCGATCCCCGCCCTCTGGCTCTTCTCGGGGTGGAACTGGCACGCGTATACGTTCTCTTTTTTGACGCTTGATGCGAACTCGAGCCCGTAGGTGGTGGAGGTCGCGATTATGCTCTCGTCCTCGGGCAGCACGTAAAAGGAGTGCACGAAGTAGAAGAAGGAGCTGTCGGGCACCTTTTTCAGAGGGTGCTCCTCTATCTTCTTCTCCACCTGGTTCCATCCCATGTGCGGGACCTTGAGGGGAGGGCCGGCCCCGTCCTCGGGGTCGAGCATGCCCTCGGGGAATCGGACGACCTTTCCGGAGAGCAGGTCCAGTCCCTGGCAGGGCCCGAACTCCTCGCTCTCGGTGAAAAGAACCTGCAGGCCCAGACATATGCCCAAAAACGGCTTGCCCTTTTCAATGGAGCGGGTGAGGGGACCAATAAGCCCCAGCTCATCCAGGCTCTTCATGCAGTCCGCGAAAGCTCCCACCCCTGGCAGCACCACACCCCTTGCATCATCAATATCGCCGGGTCTGTCCGTGACCTTTGATTGCAGCCCGGCGCGCTCGAGCGCCTTGTGCACGCTGCGCAGGTTGCCCATGCCGTAGTCAACAACAGCGATCATGCGCACCCGCCCGTCACTTGAGGGCGCCCTTGCTGGAAGGCACGCCCGAGGCCCTCTTGTCCTTTGCCGCGGCCTGGCCGAGGGCCTTTCCCGCGGCCTTGAACAGGGCCTCGCAGGCGTGGTGGTAGTTGTCCCCGTACTCGAGCCTCATGTGCAGGGTGATCCTGGCCGAGTCCGCGAGCGCCTGGAAGAACTCTTTTACCAGGTTGCAGTCGAAGTCCCACTGCTTGCGCTTTGGTATTTCCACGTTGTACACCAGCCTCGGCCTGGCTGATATATCCAGGGCGGCGAATGCCAGGGACTCGTCCATTGGCGCCCACGCCCACCCGAACCTGGCGATGCCCTTCTTGCCGGCCAGTGCCTTGTCGAGCGCCTGGCCAATGACAAGCCCTAAGTCCTCCACCGTGTGGTGTGCATCAACCTCGGTGTCGCCCTCCGCTTTTATCGCAAGGTCGAGGCCCGCGTGCTTTACCATGGCCGTGATCATGTGGTCCATGAAAGGGTAAGGGGTTTTTACCTTGGCCTCGCCCTTCCCTTCCAGCTTGATCTCGGCTTCTATCTTTGTCTCCCTGGTGTTCCTCTGCACGCTTGCGCGCCTGCCTTTTTGTCCCGCCATGTTTATCTCTCCGGTATTTAGCGCCTGTTTTAAAGAATTTCATTCAAGCATTGAAATCACTTGACCTGCTCGCTTACGCTCGCCCACATAGCAAAGCTATGTGGGCTGCCCTGTGCTCATTTCACGATGACCGACGCGTATGCCACCACCTCGGCATAGTCACCGGTCACGTCCCCCGAGTTCCGGTAGTCAAGAAGCTCGGCCTCCTTCGCCCCCCTGGCAATGGCGTATGACAGCATGATGGTCGCAGGGATCACCCCGCACATGCTGATACGGTTCTTTGCCACCGTGTTGTAAAGCCCCTCCGGGTCAAGGGCCAGCATCTTTTCAATGGCCATGTCGTCCTTTTCCTTGGCCCGGGCCGCGCTCTCGAAGTGGGTCATGTCAGAGCTCGCGATCACCAGCACCTCTTCGCCCTGCTCCTCGACCGCCTCGGCCATGCCTTTCCCGGTCCGTCCGCTCTCAGAATAAGAGAGCCTGGAAATGCACACCGGGACCAGCTCGAAGTCGGGTCTGAAGTGCTGTATGAACGGGAGGTGCACCTCCAGCGAGTGCTCTGCCGCATGCGCGCGGTCGTCTTCCTCCATCCGGGGGCACTTTTCCAGGAGCCTTTTTACGAGGTCCTCTGCCAGGGGGACCGGCCCGGTGGGGAGCTCCCATTGCCCTTCGGACATCACCGCCATGTTGGCGCCCATGCCCCTGTGGTTTGGGCAGAGCACCACCACTTTCTTCGGTATCTCTATCCTGGAGTAGAGCATGCCCGCGCCCCTGCCCGAGAACACCCAGCCGGCATGGGGGCCCATGGCTGCAATCACCTTTTGCTTCCGGGCGCCCTCATCAATGAGCTCGGATATCATGCGCTTTATCTCGGACTCGGAGCCGGGGTAAAACTGGCCTGCCACCGCGGGCCTTCGAGCGGACATTGGAAAAACCTCCTTTACCTTCCCGGGTTGTAAACTTAATGATACACCCGCTATTTTACTTGATACGAGTCTTAGTTCAACAATCAGGGGGCAATGGAACTTAAAGGCCCGGGAAGCCGCTGCCCTCACTTGCCCTCTTTTGTAAGCTTCCTGAGGAGCCTTATGTTCTCCGCGGCGTCAGCGTCACCGGGGTCCAGGTTGTAAGCCCTTTTGAACCAGAACAGGGCCTCGGGGAGCTTCTCCTGGAACTTGAGCGCGTTGGCGTAGTTGTACACTGCCCTGGACTTTTTCGGCGACTTCATCATGGTGTCCCTGGTGATGGAGACCTGGGTTGACCAGTCCTTGTTCCTCTCAAGGGTGAGCAGCGCCATGCAGGCGAGAACGAGCCCAATGGAAGCCCCCGCGGCGCCAGCCTTGAGGCGAGCCCGCCTGCCGCTCCCTTTCCTGAAGCCCTGTAGCAGCCTGCTGAAGAGGATGCCGGCGAAGCCGGCTATTGCCGCGGCGGGTGCATAGGCCCTGGCCTCCTTCACCGGGTCGGCAAGGGGTATGAAGGACGAGGAGGGAAGGATCAGCACCCAGCAGATCAAGAAAAATGCGGCCGGCCATGCGAGCGCGGCGGGGCCGCGCCCAGGCCCGGTGCGCTGCCTGCTGCCCCTTTCCCCCCCGGCCTTCCATCCTCTTGCCAGCGCCAAGACGCATGCCGCGAGCGCGGCGACGTTCAGGCATGCCGCGGCGATGTCCAGGACTTTCAGGTGCTCCACGTGGCGGTCGAAGTTTAGGTTTACCGGTATGAGGGCCTTTGCCATGTAGACCCAGAACACCCGCTGCTCCAGGAGCATGTACGAGTGCCACGGAAGCACCCGGGCGCGCTCCGTTCCTGGCACCACCAGCCACTGCATGCGCAGGAGGAAGTAGGCCCCGGATATGAAAAGCCACAAAAGCGCGGTATAGGATATCCTCCTCCTGAACACGTCCAGCGCCAGCACAACAATGGGGAGCACCGCCGCGGTCTCCTTGGAGAGTAACGCCATGATGAAAAGGAAGGTGGCCAGCACCCGGCCTGCCGGGCCGTCCCCGTACTCGATGTGCGAGAGCACGCTTGCCAGTGAGAAGAAGAGGGCGAGCAGTGTAAATCGCGCGGTCACGTAGTTCACCGGCTCGGTGGCCAGCGGGTGGAGAAGCAGCAAGGCCCCGGAGAGGGCCGCGGCCAGAGGGGAGCGTGAGAGGCGCAGCACCAGTACGAAGAGCAGCAGGGAGTTCAGCATGTGCACCACCAGGTTGAAGGCCCGGAAGGGGAGCGGGTCCGGCCTGGGGAACAGGCGCCCCCTTTCGAGGGCAACGCTCACCGGGGCCTCCTCTCCGGTCCCGGGGTCCTGGTACACGGGGAGCACCCGTTTGTATTCGGGGTAGTATTGCCTGCTCACCCGGGGCGCTGCTTTTTCGAGGTCCCTGGCTTCTTCCGGCAGCTCCGGGCTTCCCAGCCGGTGCTGTATGGCGAAGGTGACGTTGGGGACCGCGCGGAAGGGGTTCTCGGAGAGCACGGTCAAGGGGTTTTCCGACTGGAGCTTCTGGTTATGCAGGATGGTGACGCTGTCGTCGAAGAAGAACACCATGTTGCGGGCGGGGGCGTAGAGGTATACGGTCGCGGCCATTGCCGCGGCCATGAGCAGGAACGCGGCTTTTCCCCGGGCCCGGCTGTTTGTGTGGTTCATTCCTGGCAGGGCTCACCTTCCGGTGATGGACATTCCCAGCCTCTCCCGGAGCCTGAAGTAGGGGTCCGACACTGCGAAGGCGAGCAGCTCGACCGCTTCCGGGTGCTTCTCCCATATGGAGGTCTTGTCTTCCAGAGAGTCGTAGCGCACGTTCTTGTACTGGGGGTCGGTCTTTATAATGGCTGCGAAAGCGGTTGGCAGGTCTCCGCACACCAGCAGTCCCGCCCGGTTGCCCGTATGCTTTACCGTCTGGAGCCAGGATTGCGGGTCAATCTCCGCTATCTCTTTTGAGAAGCGCTGCGCGGCGTGCTCGACCTGTGTTTTCACCTTCCTGGGTATGAGCTTTTTAGCGTTCTTTTTCTCTTTATCGAGGTCATCGGCTGACACCCCGGGCACGGGGAAGTCCACTGACGGTTCCGCGGCCATGGCAATAAAGCAGAGGGTGCGCAGCACCTTTTCCGGCGGGTTGTGCAGCACCACCGGGTGCCTGCTCAACAGGTGCATGATGGCCCTCCCCATTATGAACCTCTGCTCTTTTTCATCGAACTTTTGCAGCCACTGGGCGTTTATCACCAGGGATGGAGGCGTGGTATGGAACACCTGGGGCTCGATGTTCTGGGTGACCAGGTATATGTTCAGGTCTTCGAGTCCGAGGTTCCCTGACATCTCTGCGGCCAGGTCTTTTACAGGCGACTCGGACTTCTCGGTCAAGAGGTTAGACTTCTTTGCGCCGTAGCGGTTTATGGGCGGGGGAAAGAGCTTCTGCAGGTGCTCGCCCATGATAATGAGCATTTCGTGGAGCGGCCCTCTCTCGTCCTGGTGCACCAGCATGCCCTCTCGCTCGACCTCTCTCAGGCTCTTGTTGCTCTTTGTGATGATCTTGCTTTGATTGGCCTCGTAGAACATCTCCTCCTCGTAGTCCAGTGACCCGGAGAACTTGAGGATGGCGTAGATGTTAAAGAGCGCGTCCAGGTTTCCCTGCTGCTTGTATATCTGTGCGAGGTCCCGGTAGGTCTGCACCCTGAAGGGATGGAGCCTTATGAGGTTTATGTTCTCGGCCTTTGCCTGGTCCATGAACTTCGGGTCTGACACGTAAAGGGCGGCCAGTTCCGAGCGGGCCTGTTCATTATCCGGTTGGTGCTTTATCACCTGCTGCAGTTGTATGATCGCCCTCTCCTTGTTATTTATGTGGTCCCTGTAAACCTGGGCCATCTTGAAGTAAAGGGGCACCAAAGAGGGCTGCTTCTCGGGCGGGAGCAGCTTCACGAACTTCTCCGACGTCTGTATGAACTTCTCCCACTCCTCCTGCTCCAGGTATATGTCTCCCAGGGCCTCCATGGAGGGCACGTGCGCCTCGTCCATGGCAAGGGCCGACTCGAACTGCTCCCGGGCCCTTGAGAGGTCCGCCATCCCCTCCTTGTACACGTAGCCCAGGTTGTAGTGGTGTCCGACCAGCAGCTTTTCGTCGGGCTCGATCTCGACCAGACGTGCGAGGGCCTGCTCGGCCTCCTGCCACGCCTTCCTTCCAAGGTATATGCCCGACAGCCGCTGCCAGCAGACCAGGTGGTCCGGGTTGAGCTCGACCGCTTTCTGGAAGTGGGCAAGCGCGCTCTGCTCCTCCGAGAGCCTGTCCTCTAGCACTATCCCCTTGCCGGCAAGCCCCTCGGCCGCGGCCTCCTTGGAGGGCGCGTTCCTTATCAACTGGTCATAGGCGGTGAGCGCCTTTTTCCAGCGCTCGGTGCGCTGGTAGAGCTCCACCAGGTATGTGAGGGTGTCATAGTGGCCGGGCTTTATGGTAAGGGCTTCCTCGTATGCCTCGACTGCCTGGTCGAGCCGCTCCAGCCTGGTGAGTGCCGATCCGTGCCTGTGCAGAAGAGCAAAGGCGTTCTCCCAGTCCTGCTCGACCTTTACCACCTGCAGGAGCTTTTCGGTGATTATTGCTGTCTGCTCCCAGTTCTCCTGGTTTGCGTAGAGCTCGGAGAGCCTGGCAAGCGAGGGCCGGTAATTCTCCATGGCCTCGATGGATGAGTGGAAGCGGGCCATGGCCGTGTCCACGTCCTCGGTCTTCTCCGCGCACCATCCGGCCTTGAAAAGTATCTCTGCGCTCTGGTCCGCGACGGCCCCATCGAGCGCACCCGCTCTTATCTCGAACAGGGGCCTTGCCTTGTCCCACGCCTCGTGCTTGTAATAGATCTCCGAGAGCGGCTCTACCGCTGGCAGGTAGTCGGCCTTAAGCTCCAGTGCTTTGTGATAAGATGCCGCGGCCTTGTCCTCGTCCTCTAGCCTGGTCTCGTAAATATTCCCGACTTGGGCGAATATCTCTACCTTCCTGTCAACGTCCTCGGTGATCTGCTCCTCGCGGAGCCACAGGTCCACGACCTGGCTCCATTCGCCCCGCTTCTCGCGCACCGCCCTGGCCAGGGACACCGGCCCGGGATCGGACGGCGAGACCTCCATGGCCCGGTGGAAGAACCCGAGCGCCCGCTCGTCGTCCTCGATCTTCTCCTCGAGCACGGCGCCTGCCCTGCTCAAAAGCTCCACCGCCCGGGACACGTCGTCAACCACCAGCTCGGCCAGCTCTCCGGACCTCTCCACGAATTTCTGATGGTCCCCGGTCCTCTCGTACAAAGACACCAGGGACTCCATGGCCGGCAGGTGGCTCTTGTCGAGCTCACGCACCCTCTCCCAGCTTGCAATCGAGTTTTCGGGCTGCCCGAGCTTCTCATCCCACAGCGTGCCGATCCTCGCGAAGTAATCAATCCTCTCCTGCTGCTCCGCCCCGGAGGCCAGCCTCTCAAGGGTGTCTATCAGCTCCTCGTACCTCTGGGCCGCCTCGAACAGCCGCTCCAGGGAGAGGAGCACGGAGCGGCGCTCGGGGTCCAGGTCACGCGCGATGACCAGGTGCTCGATAGCGGCGTCCCGGTCGTCCAGGCGTCTCTCCTGGATGTCTGCGATGCTCTCGTTCAGCGCGGCCTTGTCGGAGCTCTGCTCCACCCTCTGTGCCTGGTCCATTAACACCTGGACCAGCTCCTGCCAGCGCTCTTCGCGCTCGTATATGGCAGAGAGCCGGGTAAGGGTCTCATCCCTCGTGGGGTCCAGGTCCAGCGCCATCTTCAGCCGCTCGATGCTGCGGTCGGGGTCGGAGAGCTTTTCATCGCATACCTGTGCGGCCTTGTAGAGCAGTTGAATTTTTTTCTCCGGCTCGGGCGCCGCGTCCTGGTACACCGTGAGAGCGGCTGCCAGTTCCTCCCACCTGGACCTCGCCTCCAGGAGCCGCACCAGCTCGGAGTGGCTCTCGAGCCTTGCAGGGACCATGCGAATTATTGCCTGGTGACACTTTATGGCCTCGTCAAGCGCGCTCCACTGCTCTTCGTATATCCCCGCCAGCCTGGTGTACATGTGCACCAGCACCTCGGCGTCCTCGCGCAGGGGGATCTCCAGCAGCATCATCCTCACAAGCTCGCTCCACTGACCCCCGGCTTCGTACATGAGCTCCAGCTCGCGTATCAGGGGAATGGAGCGCTGGTGTCTTGAAAGGGCCTGCCTGAGCGCAGCTATACTCTCCTCCGCGGCCCCGAGCCGGTCTCGGAGCACGTACGCCAGCCTGATCCTCAAGGCGTCCGCCAGGTCATCGGGCACGGCCTTTATCAACCGGGCCATGAGGTCCGCACTGGCGGCATGGTCCCCGGCCCAGATGGATGCCAGCCATGCACCCCGTAGCGAGTCCTGGCCCTCTCCCGCGCTCTCCTCCAAATGCTTGAACGCCTTGTGCATGGCCCCGGGCTCGATGTTTCCCTGCGGTCCCGGCACCTCGGCCCTGCTCCACGCGGCCTCCCACAGAAGGGCCCTCTGGTTGGGGGAGCTTAGCCTTGCGGCGAACTCCTCTATCAGGCTTATGTAGCGTGCCCAGTATCCTGACAACTGCGCCAGGTCAATCATTGCGAGGTAGAGGTGTGGAAGCTTGCCCAGCGAGGCCCTGGCCTTCTCGTAAGCCGCCCATGCATGGTCGAGCTCGCCCAGTATCTCTTCTGCGCCCGCCACCCTTACCAGCAGCGACGCCCTGATCTCCTGGTTATCGCTTCTCTCCACCATCCTCTGGAGCTGCTCGGCGTAGCTTTTCATTTCCCGGGCCGTATATGCGAGCCTCCGAAGGGATTCCAGTGCGAAGTCGTGGTCCTCTTCGGCGAGCTCCCTGTAGATTGCCTCGGCCTTTTGCATGTCGCCTTGCTTGAACTCGTACAGCCAGGCGAGCCCGGCCTTCATCTCCCCGGCCAGCCTGGGGTCGCCGGTCTTCTGGACCAGCCTGGCCATGGCCCCCGCGGCGTTCTTCCACGAGCCTTTTGCGCTGCTTATTCGCTCCACGAACTTGAGGGCCTGGTAGTCGTCCTGGTCCGCTTTTAAAATCTCGCCCCATATTGCGAAGGCCTGGTCCTCGCTCGCGAGCCTCTCCAGGTACAGGTCCGCGAGCCATGACTGCATGAACCTCCTCAGGGCCTTGTCCTGGACCAGCTTTACGGAGGCGGTAATGGCCCGGGCCAGGTTCTCGAAGTCGCCTTCCCTGTGGTATAGCCTTGCCATGCTGACGAGCACCGGGAACTGGCTGGGTGTTATCTCCAGGGCTTTCCTGTAAGCCTGTAGTGCTGCCTGGCGGTCGGATAGCCTGTATGCGCAGAGCTCGGCCGACTTTATGTAGAGCGCTTGCAGCTCGCGGGGGTCGGTTGCGGCTTCCAGCCTTCCTTTTATGGCATCCACAGCCTCGCCGTGTTTCTCCGCCCTGTCCAGGGACTCGATCAGGTAGTAATGGGGAGCAGGGTCAGCGGGTTGCAGCTCCTTCCACTTTGCAGCCGACTCCGCGGCCCCGGCCGGGTCTCCAATGTCATCGAGCAGCACCCTGACCCGGTCCGCGGTGAAGTATGCGATCTCGTTGTTGTCCTCGACCACCCGGCACAGCCGCATGTCCAGGTCCGCGCGCTCCTCGGGCGTCCCGTGCTGTATGGCCTCCTGTGCCGCCATGTAGAGGGCCTCGAGGTTATGGGGCTCTTTTTCGAGCAGCCCTCGAACCTGGTTGACAAAGCCTTGCCTGTCGTCCACGAGGTCCTTTTTCATCCTGGCGAGTATGATCCTCATAACCGGCGGCGCCTCGCCGGAGCTGTGCTCCAGGTCCGCGACCATCCTTTCCAGGTGTTCCGCGGCCTTTTTCCAGTCCCCGGCTTGTTCGGCCATCTCTTTCAAAGGAGTGACAGAGAGCAGTGCGCCCTCATCGGCGCAGGCTTGCTCGTAGTACCCGGCCGCCTGCGGGGGGTCCTGGAACCTGTGCTCGTAGACCTGTCCGAGCCGGAAGGCGGATGATGTTGCGAGAGTGGGGTCGGGGTCTTGCCGGGCGAGCTCGATCAGCGCCTTATAGTTTTCCGTCACTCCCTGCCATTCCCCCGAGCGCAGGGCCAGTGCCAGCCGGAGCCACAGCGCCTCCCTGCAGCCGGGGTCCTGCTCCAGCACCGCGGCGATCTCTCTCAGGGCGTCCTCGGTAAGGCCCAGGCGGAAGGCCAGGACCCGGGCCTTCTCAAGCCTTATGATGCGCTCCTCGAGCCCGGAGCCCATGGAGAGCTCCTTGTCCAGCGCCTGCACAAAGGGCCTCCACTCCTGCCGCGTCCAGTGGACCTCGATAAGGGTCAAAAGGGCGAGTCTCTCCCACAGGGGGCTGTCAACAACGCGTGAAAGCACCTCGACCGCGCGGTCGAGGTCGCCCGCCCGCTCCGCGGCGCACGCGGCCCGGTAGAGTGTGCCCGCCTTCTGGTCCGGGTCCTTGAGCAGCCGGGCCTGTTCAAGAAGGCTCTCGCAGAGCTGCTTCGTATTCCCGGAAACGAAAGCCTCCTGCTCCTGCCTGCGCCACTTTAGAGAATCTTTTCCAGAAGGGGCGTCCATTTTCTCTTCCTTCTCCCGCTAAAATGTAGAGTATAACCTGCCCTATTTTACGAGGTTATGCAACAGACACGAAGGGAGGGCCTTACAGGCCTGGAATCCTAATAAAATTTCTTTTCTTTCAGACCGCAAAGGCCGGGCGTCAACACACTATTGCTCGGCCAGGAGCTGGTATATGACCTGGTAGAGCCGCTCGGCGAACTGCTCGGGCGAGGTCCCGGCGCCCTTGTTGATGTACTTTGCCGGCTGGCAGTACTTGAGGACCTTCTTAAAGGTGTCGTCGCACTTGTAGGACGTGAAGAAAAGGATGGGCGAGAGCCTCTTCTTGTCGTAGCCCTTCTCTATGGCCCGGAGGATGACCGCGGCGTTAATACCGTTGAGTATGGGCATGGCTACGTCCAGAATGTTGAGAGAGATGGGCTGGTCCGACTTTATCCTGTCCACCACCGTGGTTATGAACTCCTCTCCGTTCTTGCAGGCGTCAACCGACCTGGATATCTTCTTGTCCCGGAGCATGCGGCTCACGGTCTTTAGAAGCAGGGTGTTGTCTTCCGCGGCCACCACATGCTGGAGTGTCTTCAGCTCCTTCTTCTCGGGCTCGGGCTGGTCCTCGAGGATAAGTCCGCACACCGAGCAGTGCTTTATCTCGTCACCCTCGGAGAGCATTACAAAGAACTCGACCTGCTCCCCGCAACTCGGGCAATACAATTTGTCCGGCTCAGCCAATGTGCCTGCCCCCGGTCAGGAGTCTTTTTGATGCTGATTGTGCGCAGTAAAAAATTTCTTGTTACTAATTGCAATGATACCTTTTTTGCTCACCATGTCAAGAAACCTTTATCCCCGTAAGGACATAAAAAAGAGCATTCTCCTGTATAATGAAGGTGACAAACGGCTATAAGCCACTTCACCAAGGGGGCTCACCTTTGCCATGATGATCACCGGCTCGACCGGCTTCCTGGCCTTCCTGTTCTGGTGGCTGGCATCAAGGCATTACCCGGGGGACGTGGAGAAGGTAAAGGGCTTGACAGAGGCGGATTGAAAAGGGCCATCAAAAATCTTGGTAACGCCCCAAAAGCGGGGGACACATAGGGCACACATTTTCTGCAAAGGATTATAGGAAGGGTGTTCTAATTGTGTTGGACACTCCCCCTTAAAATAGTAAAATTACCGCTGTATATGTCATGTTCAATCATAGGCCGGCCCCGGAGCTTTTTGCGAGTGGAACCGGCCAGAGGAGGCTTGTCATGGAACTGAGGTCTCATCGCAAACTCATGGCCCTGGTCCAGGGTAGTATCTGGGGGCTTGCCGCGGCGGGGATATCCGGGGGGCTCATGTTCCCCTACTTTGCGCAAGGCGGCGTTTTAAGCCGGGTTGCCGCGGCCCTGTTCCTACTCATCGCGCCTGTGCTGACCGGCCTCATAGGCGCGGTGACCGGCGCCAACCAGGCGCGCAAGGACTATCAGGACGGCAAGCTCGTGCTCGGCGCAGAAGAGATCGAGCAGGGGCGAAAGCTCCGCCCGCCCGGCAAACCCATGTGGCTGGCGCCCTCGGTGTATGTCTCGCTGCTTGCACCCGCTTTCACCCTCACCAGCGCGGCCCTTGTTCTCCTGGTTTTTTCCGGGGGCATAAGCAGGGCCCCCTTCGTTATAATCGCGGGACTCGCCTCCGCCTGCTCCGCGGCCGTGTGCGCCTGGTTCGGCTCGGCCAGGGAGGCCAAGAGATACGCGGCACATCCCGCGGCCGGCCCCTCTGGCTTCAACGCTTACGTGCTCCGCGAGCACGTGTCCGGGAACTCGCTCATAAACATCATCATAAACCTCGGGATCGGCTACATACTTTTTCACCAGGGGCCCAAGCACCCCCAGGGGCTGATCGAGGCCGCGGAGTTCGTGCCCGAGTTCTTTGTCATGTGCGCCATCATCGGGGTGGCCGTGCCCATCGGGGCCGCGGTGCAGGCGGGCGCCGACGTTCTGGAAGGCAGGGTCCAGCCCCCGGCGAAGCAAAGGGAAAAGCACCCCGGCCTTATAAAGAGGAACACGGTTTATCTTCTCATGGCCCCGGTCTTTGCCGGTGTCTTATGGGGGGTGCTGTCGCTTTTTGGAACGGAGAGCCTGGGGCTCTGGCCGGTGCTGTCGCTCAAGGCCGGCATAGCCGCGGTGGTCGCCGGCATCGCCGCGTCCCTGGCAGCCACATGGGCCGCGTCCAAGACCGCGGCAGGCCGTGGCTGAGACTTTCTTTGCAGGGAGAAAAGAGAAGGATGAAGAGGATATGCATACTGGTCATCACGGTCTGCACGCTGCTTTTCGCGGCCGGTGTCGGCATGGCCGCGTCCCTTCCGGCCGGTGATGGGCAAGTACGACCCGGAGGCGTATGAGTTTGTCTTGGAGGGACTGGAGCGGGCCTTGCAAGGGGCGGCCGGTTCCCTCCAGCCGGCGGCCGCGGGCGCGGGTGCAGGTCTCATGGCTCTGATTATGAACCATGCCATCATAGAACCGGAGGAGGACGTTTATTTTTCGCTCTACGAGCGCGGCTTCGAGATGCCCCGGGTGAAGATGAGGTTCTCGCTCGGCTGCTGGCTGGGCTTCAACCAGTTGTTCCCGGTGCTTGGTGGTGACATGATCCGCGAGCGGGGGGAGGTTATGGGTCTTAGCCTCGGGGACGCTCTTTTCCTGTTCTCGCCCGCGGAGGTATCATAGGATGTGCTGGCGCACCTGGAGGAGGGCTTTCCGGAAAAGACCGTGTTCGTGGTCACCCACACGAACGACTACTGGGGCTACGTGGTCACTCCCGACGACTACCGCACCGGGGGATACGAGACCTGCATGAGCTTCTACGGCATGGAGTTCGCGCCCTTCCTCACGGAGCAGTTCATGCTGATGGTGAGCGAGTAGGAAGGCCTGCGAGCCTGACAGCCAGCTTGATGGCTGCGGTCATGCTCCGGTGGTCGGCGCGGCCCTTCCATGCGATGTCGGCCGCGGCGCCGTGGGCCGGCGAGGTGCGTACAAAAGGCGGGCCGAGCGTAATGTTCACCGCCTTTTTAAAGCCGAGGCTCTTTACTGGGATCATGGCCTGGTCGTGGTACATGCATACGGCGGCGTCATAGGTCTTCTTGGCCTCGGGGGTGAACATGGTGTCAGCGGGGTGTGGTCCGGTCACTTGCATGCCCGCGGAGACGGCCTTCTCGATCGCCGGCCCTATGATCTCCTGCTCCTCGCTTCCCAGCATTCCCTCCTCGCCGGCGTGGGGGTTCAACCCGGCCACTGCTATGCGGGGCCTTTTTATCCCGAACATCCGCTTAAGGCTTTCGTGGACTTGTGTAACTGTCTCAAGGACAAGTTCGACGCTCAGTGATGCTGGCACTGAAGCAAGCGGCAGGTGCATTGTTACCGGGACCACCCTGAGTCTCCCCTTCACGAGCATCATCACTGCTCTTTGCCCGGTCCGGTGTGCCAGCCAGTCGGTGTGCCCTGAAAAGGGGAACCCCGCGCTCCGCAGGGCCGACTTTGTCACCGGCGCGGTCACCAGGGCCTTGCAGATGCCCTCTTTAACCAGCTCCAGCCCCGCCTCCATGTAGTCCCAGGCGGCCTTTCCATGCTCTTTGCCCGGCCGGCCCGGGGTTAACTCTCCGATGGAAAGGTTTGAGCTTATAAAGAGCTTGTGGCCGGGCTCCCTTGCCTGCTCGATTCTTGTAATCTTTTTTACTGAAGACCACAGCCCTCTTTTCCCACCGAACAGCGCAGCGGCCCGTTCCATGACACTCGGATCGCCGGCCACCACCAGGTCGGTCTTGTCAGCCAGGCAATCCGCGGCCTTTGCAATGATCTCGGGGCCGACCCCGCACGGGTCTCCCATGGTCAGAGCAATCTTCTTGTTGGCGTATTTTTTTCTCACGGCTGCCGGGGGGGAGTGGTGTTCTCATGTTCATGGAGCCGCTTTTCCACGTATGTGCCGGCTTTCAGGCGCTCGATCCAGAGGTCGCGCCTTTCCATGGCTTCCCTCTGGTAGAGTATGTCTCTGATCTCGTCTTTCACCTCGTCCGAGAGCGGCTTTTGTTCAGGCGCCTTCTTCTCCAGGACCATGAGCAGGTGGGCACCCTCGCCGTAAGTGAACACCGGGCTCATCTCGCCGGGCCCGAGGTCTTGCGCATGCTTTTTGAAAACGGGCAAAAGCTCGTCAGCGGTGAACCATCCCAGGTCGCCCCCCTGTGAGGCGGTGGGGCTTTGCGAGTGCTTCCGGGCCGCCCGTGCAAAGTCTTGTCTGTTCTCTATACTCGTCCGTATGGACTCGGTCCTTTGCACGGCCCGGTCCCGGCCGGCGGCCCCGCCGTCCTCGGGAAAGGGGATGAAGATATGGCCCAGCCTGAGCCTCGGCTTTTGCCTGAACTCTTCATGATGCTGCCTAAAGTAGGCCTCGATCTCCTTGTCGGTGACCTCTATCTCTCCCCTGACCTCTTTGCTTATGAGCCTGAAGGTTATGAGCTGCTCCCTTACCTGTTCCCTGTACTGGTCCATTGATATGCCTTCCATGGCCAGTGCGCGGCTGAACTCCTCCTCGCTTAGACCCAGCTTTTCCCGCCTGCGGTCAATGGCCCGCTCCACGTCCAGGGCCTCAATGGTGATGCCCTGTGTTTTCACCTCCTGCTGGATGATCTTCTGCTCGATCATGAGGTCAAGGTAGCGCTCCCTGCTGACGGACCCCGCGGTCTCCCCTAAAAGCGGGTCCTGCCTCATAAGACCCAGCTTATCCTCCTCGTAGGCCCGGTTGAGCTCGCGCAGGGTTATGACCTCGTCGCCCACCACGGCCGCCACCCGGTCCACAACCTCCGCGGACGCGGCCGTGGCCAGGGCGAGAATGAGCGCCGCGGCCGTAATGGATATCGTGTATCTTTTAAAAGGTGTCATGGGAACGCGGGATGAAAGGGCCAGGGCATGGTTCTGTTCTACCTTCCCGGCTGCGCGGGCGCGGGCGGCTGAGCCGGCCCCGGCACCTTTGGCGCGGGCGCGGGCATTTCCGGACCGGGTTCCGATACTCCCGGCGCGGGGGCCTCGGTGCCTCCCGCCTGCTCGGCTGGCGGTTCTCGTGCCCCTCTCTGTGCATCCACCAGCTTCTGGAAGAGGTTTTTGAGTGCCTCCTGGTTCCGCACCACCTGGTGGTCCTCCCTCGACTTGATCTCGTTTGCAAACGAGGTCATGGCTTCCAGCCTCTTTATCCGTTCGATGTTGCTTTTTAATCTCGGTGTAAGCCCCATGGGGTCCAGGTTCCCGGGCGGCTCCATCAACTGGAATATGTAGTAGCCGTCCTCCCCTTTCACCGGCTCGGTGAAGGAGCCGGGCTCGTCCAGAGCAAAAAGGGCCTCCGCGGGCATGAAGCCGGCCATCTCGTTTATGGTCTCGTGGGTGACGTAGCCCATGTCTCCGCCCCGGCTGGCGCTGTCCTCGTCCGAGTGCTCTTTTGCCATCTCTGCGAATTTCTCTCCACTCTCCAGCCTGGAGTAGACTTCCCCGGCCTCATTCGCGGCCCGGTCAATGCGCTTTTTAGAGGCGTCCTTTGGGAAGGCTATCTTTATGATCCTGCCGCGTAGGAAGTTGTTCTGGTAGTACTTGTAGACCTCGGCGTCCGACACCAACCTGTCAAGGAGCTCGCTTACGAGCAGGTTCTGCCTGTAAGTCTCCAGCCTGTACTGCACCTCTGCGTCCTGGTCAAGGCGTCTCTGCTCTGCTTCCTGCGCCATGAGCTTGTAGGTGATGATCTCGTTCAAGAGCTGGCTTATGCCGGCGGGTCCCTGGTAGAGCCTCCTCTGCTCGGGTGGCATGTTGGACCAGGCCATCTCCATGTCGCGCAGCCTGACCGGCTCGCCGTTGACCTTGACCAGCACGTCGGGGTCCATCTTCTCTTCACCCCCGCACGCAGGGAATCCCGCCAAAAGGATGCACACAAGCCCAAAGACAAACAAACACTTCGCGCGCAAGAGCGTCATGCCCCCGTCTCCTCCGCGGGCTTTTTCAGGAACTCGCTCTTGAAATGCTCCTCGCAAAAGGCCTTCTGAAAACGGGGCCTGGTGCACTCCTCCACCCGGCAGATCTTATAGCGGGCCTTGCCGTACTCGCCTCTCCGCCACTTGTTGTAATGGACGCGGCAGTAGCCCTTGGCCCTGACCGGCCTCTTGCAGCCCTCGATCCTGCATTCCTCTTTTTTTACCACTTCTTACCCCCTGACAATATTTTCAAACCAAGGCACATGCGCAGAGAATACAACATCTTAGCCGCGCTCTCCAGTGCAGTCAAAAAAAACACCCTCAAGCCTCGCCGGCCCTGCACCTTTTCTTGTACTCGGAGAAAAGCCTTCCCCACTGCGACTCACTTGTCCACCTTTTATATATCCTTCGCTCTCTGAGGGGCCAATGGAGGTAGTCGTGGTTGATCTCCGATATGAGCACGGGAATCTTTACAAGCCATGTCTTGAAGATCAGCCGCTGGAACACCCTGGTGGGCCCGTACCATGACAGCCATCCCAGGAAGCGGTGAAAGTTCATGCCCACCCTGAAGCCCCAGTCCTGGCCCTGTATTGAGTCCCCCACAATCTCGATCCCGGCCGGGTCACCCTTTCCCAGCCCGTCCTCGTGGGCCATGCGGATGTAGGGGATGGACATGGGGTCGAACCCCATCATCTTCGCTGACACCGCGTCAATGGCCACCTGGTCGGCGCTGGCCAGGATCACGTTCTTCTGCTCCGGCTTCATGGTCCTGGGTCCTGGACCGTTGCCCGCGGTGGTCCCGTCCATGACCGCGAAGATACCGGGGTGTATCTCCTTTTGTATGGCCAAGAGGTCCACCAGCACCTCGTGTATCCAGGTGTGGGTGTAGTGCCGGTGGTTGTAGAGCAGCCCCCCGAAGGCGTTCTTCATGGCCCCGGTGGTGGTGGTGTAGATGTGGCACTTGACCGTGGGCAGGTGCACGATGTTCTTTCCGTGGAAGAAGTCCGGGACCTCGATGCCCTCGGGGTATACGCGGTCGAGTGCGCGCATCCTCGACCGGGGGCGGAACCTCACCCACTCCATGTCCTTGCTCAGGTAGTTGTACTTGACCGGCACGCCGTAGGAATCGAACACCGGGAGGTAGCAGTTCAGGTCCTCGCCCTTGTGGGTGTCTATGACCACGGTCTCGTTCTGCACGCACACCATGTCCTTGAACCCGTTCTTGCGCAGGCCCAGTATGGTCCCCTCGAGCTGCCAGGGAGTGGTGTTGGCCGAAGGCATGGGGTAGTGCCAGGAGATGTTGTCCTTTATTATGGTGGGCGCGGAAGGGTCAAGGGCGCCCTTCACACCGGCCATGTCCATGAGACGCTGAAAATCTTCCAGCACCGAATCCGCACGCGTGAAAAGAACCGCCACTTTAGCACTGGTCATTTGAGCTTCTCCATCTTGCTACGACAACATCCAAGTCGGCGCGGTTCAGGGGGACCCTGCTTCCCGGCCCCCGGCCTCCCGGACCACACTTCCGGTCAACTCCCTGATGAGCCACCTTCCCCGGCGCTTTACTATCACCGCGTCCAGCTCCCAGCTCTCCGCGGGCTTCCCCTCGCGGTCCTCCATCCTGACCTCGTATCTGGCCTCGTATTCATCCGCGGTCCTCTCCTCCAGCATAAGCCCCTTTATCCTGAACCCCGAGACCCGGCAGAAGGGCCTGGACACCCGGTAGAACCATGCCCGGTCGTGGCTGGTGGCCCGGAGCTCGTACGCCCCCTCGAAATCTTTTTCCACCAGCAGGCAGTAGTACAGGTATACGAGGGCCCGCGGCCCCTCGCCGTACCTTGTCCTGCACTCCGCGGCCTCGGGGCCCGCGGGGCAGGCTTTTACAGGATCCTCCGCAGGAGCGGGGCCCAGGTGTGCGGGCCCTTTTTCCGGGTAATCATGCAGGGGCGAGGGCTCGACCCTGGTGGATGTGAGCAGCACCTCGGTCTTTCCCATGAGCGGCTGGTAGTCGAGCTCTTTTATATTTTCTACTTCTATCTTGTTTTGCTCGAAGTCGGCCTGGATCACCACTTTGCACCCCTGCTTCAGAAGCACCTGCCTCTGGATGGCGCATCCCCTCCTGCACACCCTCAGCCTATAGACCCCCGCGGAAAGGTTTTGACTCACGGGGGCCTCTCCCGCGTAACTTTGGTCAATCCACACGTTTGCCGTCGTTTTCCCGGTCGCGGCCCTGACTTCGAGTGAGGCCTGGTCGGCCGCTCCCGTCCATGCCGCGGCGAGCAATGCCCCTGCAAGCAGCAGAGGGGCTGCTGGCCATGCATTTTTCATTAAACCCTGTACAAGCGCTTTATTTGTCCCCAGTGATGTCTTGAACAGGCCCCGGTCCTTCAATCTCCTCTCTGCGCTTCTGATACCCCAGATACTCGCGAAGCCGGACCAGGTCATCCTCGCCCAGTTCCGTGAACTTAACGGCCATGCCGGCTGGCTCTTTCAGTTTCGGGTTCGGCCTGTAAAGCACCCGTATCACCCTGGCGAGCGCCCTTATGGGCTCGGCATCCTTCTCCGGCCTGAACTCGAAGTGGAACAAGGAACCCGCGGGCCGGGGCTGGTCGGTGATGATATACGCCCCTCCCTCACTCAGGTCACGAATGTGCCTGCTGGTTGTCTTAATCCTCTCGTGCCGTCTTTTATCGCTTCCCTTTAACTGGCTCATCTCTTTCCAGCAGCTCTTTTCAGCGCTTCAAGAGCTCGCTCATTGTCTCCTCCTCGGTGATGTAGCGGAGCTGGTCCTCCATCATGTCCCCCACCGTGGCCTTTTGGCTGTAGGAGGGAGCTTCCTGCTCCATGCGCCTCTTTGTCTGGCCCTCCAGTATCTCCACCAGCATCTTGAGGTCCGCTATCTCCTGCTCTTTATCCTTTAGCATAAGCTCGAGCTCGGAGATCCTCCCTTGCATCTCCTGCTCCTTATCCTTTCTCGACTCGAAGCTTTGCTTGAACTCGGCCACGAACTGCTCCTTGGCCTCCACCACCTCCTTGTGCATCATCATGAAAGCGCCCAGGGACCGGTCCACCAGGGATATGGCCCGCTCGGCCTGCATGGCCAGCTCCTGGGCCCCGTCGAACCTGGCCAGCACCTGCTGGCCTTCCACAACCTGGTCCCCGCGGCCCTGGCCCCGCTCACTTCCCTCGCCCGGCTCAAACCACAAGTAGTCTTCGCCGGAGACGAACTTCGTGGTGAGCTCGCCCGAGTCCATGCTTTCCCGGACCTCGCCTTCGCTCCTGCCAGTGGCTGAGAGGTAGTCATCTAATTTAAGCCATCTGCCGCTTTCCTCGCCCATGGCTAAAACCTCCCTTGATATTCACAAATAAATTTACCATATCTTTATCCCTTTCCCAAGCTCCCGGGACAAAGGGGCGTATTTTTCAAAAAATACTTATTGAAAAGACTTACATATAACGCTAGCATAAAGTGGAATCCAAACGCCATGGCTAACAGGAAGAAAAGCGCGAAGAAGAAGGGCGCCAAAAAGAAAGCCTCGGGTTCGCAGAAGAAAAAGAGGAGCACCAAGGCTGGGGGCGGCAAGAGCCAGGAGGCGGAAAAGGCTTCCGAAGCCACCGCCTTGGAAGAGGGCGCGGAGCTTGGCGCTCCGGCGGTAGAGGAGGCCAAGGAGGAGCAGCCCCGAGAGGAGGATCAGCAAAAGAGCGAGGAGTCTTCGCTTGTTCTCAAAGGTCCTTCCGGCGCCATCCGGCGGGTGTCCACCTTGCAGGCCTACCTTGCCGAGGTCCGCAATTACCCTCTTATTGACAGGGACCAGGAGGTCGAGCTGGCAAAGAGGTACAGGGAGAAGAAAGACCCCGATGCCGGCCGCCTGCTGGTGACATCCAACCTCAGGCTGGTGGTCAAGATAGCGCTTGAGTACTACCGCAACTGGATGGACCTCTTAGACCTTATCCAGGAGGGCAACCTGGGGCTCATGCAGGCAGTGAAGAAGTTCGACCCTTACCGGGGCATACGGCTGTCCACCTATGCCAGCTTCTGGATACGCGCGTATATCCTGAAGTTCCTCATGGACAACTGGCGCCTGGTGAAGATCGGCACCACCCAGGCCCAGCGCAAGCTGTTTTTCAACCTGAAGAAGGAGAAGGAGAGGCTGGAGCAGTTCGGGTTCTCGCCCGGCCCCGGGATGCTGGCCGAGTCCCTGTCGGTCAAGGAGAGCGAGGTCAAGGAGATGGACCAGCGGCTCACCACCAGGGAGGAGTCCATGGAGGAGCCGGTCACCGAGGACGGCAAGCAGACCAGGGAGATGGTGCTGCCCGACTCGGGCCCCGGGGTGGAGGAGATGGTGGCCCAGGACGAGTTCGCAAGCATCGTGCGCGAGAAGCTCCAGGAGTTCAGGAAGACCCTCTCCGGCAAGGACAAGTCCAAGGAGGCCTTTATATTCGACCGCAGGCTGCTCTCGGAAAATCCCATGACCCTGGCGGAGGTGGGTGACAGGTTCGGCATATCAAGGGAGCGCGTGCGCCAGCTCGAGTCCCGTCTTATCGAGCAGTTGAAGCTTTATCTCAAGGATAACCTGCCCGACTTCGAGGACTCGGACTTCGTGGTGGAATAAAAAGCCAGGCGCTTGTTTTCACCGCCTCTTCCTTTTGCGCTCGCCTTTCTGCAGGGTGAAAAGACTTCTCACCACTTCCAGGGGAAAGATGAAGCGCTCTTCAAGCACCCTGGATCTGAGGCCGGCGTAGCCGATGGAGCCGGTTATCAACTCTCGGGCTGTTTTCCGGGTGGAGGGGCTGTAGTCAAGCAGCAGGTTAAGAATTCGAAGGTTCATGGTCCTGTAGAACTTCTCGGCCATGGCGCTGCCGCCGGCGATGGTGGTTTTTGCCATGGTGGTCCAGGAACGGCCGTAGATTTGGAGGTCCCCGGACTCGACCGCGTTTGCCAGGAAGTCCGCGGTCTGAAGGGCGTAGAACATCCCCTCCCCGGTAATCGGGTCCGCGGCCCCGGAGGCGTCTCCGATAAGCGCCCAGTCTTCCCCGTGGAGAAGCGGTTTCCTGAAAGACTCCGGCCTCAATGACGGCAGGAGCCAGGGCCGTATCTGTCCCGTCTCCGGCGGATCGAGTCCGGCGTTTTCGAACTCCGCTTTCAAGAACCCGGACAACCTTTCAACCATATCGTCCTTTTTTACGTCCGCTCCCTTTGCAGCTATCCCCACTGACACCCCGCCCTTCCTTGGAAAGACCCAGGCATAGCCCTGGACCCCCTTGAAAAAGCCTATCACCAGGGGCAGGGAAACGTCCGCAGGGATTACGAACCCGTAGGTGAAATAAAGGTCCTCGCTTTCAAAACCGAGGCCCACGGCCTTTCGCACCGTGCTGGTCACGCCGTCCGCGCCCACCACCAGGTCGGCGCGGTGGCTGCCCGAGTCCGTTATCACCTTCCAGTATCCGTCCTCCCTTTCAAGGCTCGCCACCTTTTCCCTCAAGAACTGGACCCCCGCCTTCTGGCAGTCCTCGATCATGATCTCGCCGAGTTCCATCCTGGAGAAGGTTATCACCGGGTTGATAAGCGACAGACCCGACCTTTTGCCGCCCGGGAATACAAACTCTATCTTGCGGTGCGGCCGCCCCTTCGACTTCAGCTTCACCAGGTCCGGCATGTAACGGAACACCTTGGGTGTCATCCCTCCGCCGCAGGGCTTCTCCCACGGGGCCCTGTAGTCGAAGAGCCTTACTGAAAAGCCGGCCTTGGCAAGCAAAGCGGCAAGCCTCGCTCCGGCCACGCCGGCGCCCACTATTGCTATGTCCTTGAAATCTTTTAGCATCCCCTACCCGAAATTTACAAGGCGAGTATACAAAGTATAAGCTTTTTACAACGAAATCGCCGAAAAATAAAGCCGGCCCTTACCGAAAGTAGCCCAGCGCCCTGAACTCCTGCGCGGTAACGGGAAGATTGCTCTTGGAAGGCTGGGTGCCTGGATGCTCCATGTTCCACTGCTCCCACACCTTGCGCATTGCCCGGGCCTTTCTCTTATCTTTCATTGCCCGGTTGTCATCCTCTCCCGGGTCCGAAGACAGAAGGTAGAGCTGGTCCCGGCCGGAAGGCGTTCCCATCCATTTGTAACCACCCAGGACCAGGCCCGCAAGGTGCTCGTTGGCAACCGGCACGGGCCCGCCCTCTGGAAGCCACCTCTCGAAGAACACCGCGGAGCGCTCCCGCCCGCCCTTTCCCCCCTTTACCAGCGCGTCCCGGGACACCCCGTCGCAGGGCCCAGGCCGCGGCTTGCCCAGAAGATCTAACAAGGTGGGGCAAAGGTCCAGGGTGGAGACCGGCTCCTGTATAACCACGTGGTCCAGGTCCGGGTCCACGATGATCCACGGCACCCGGACCGCGGGCTCGTACAAAAACTCCGCGTGCCCGAAACCGTAAGGGTGTCTGTCCTGGATGTCCCCCAGTATCTCGCCGTGGTCGGACGCCACCACCCAGGTGACCCGGCCCTTTCCCTGGAAAAGCTCCTCAGTGAACCTGAAGAGTTTTTCAAGCTCGGAGTCCGCGTACGCCACCTCCCCGTCGTACAGAGATACCAGAGCGGAGACCCTTTCATCGCTCAAAGAGCCGGTCCGGGGAAGCCACACCGGGGCCATGCCCCTTGACTCCACTCCGGGCGCGAACCTCTCCCGGAAGCTCTCCGGAGGGAAGTAGGGCGCGTGCGGGTCCCAGTAGTGGACCCACAGGAACACGGGACCCTGTGTATTTCTTCGCAGCCATACAGCCGCCCTTCGGGTGGCCTCGGAAGCCGGCGTGTCCAGGGCCTTTGGCAGGGGGGAGCTGTTGCGTGAGAAGCCGGGCACTGAAAGGCTATAAGGGTCCAGGTGCACACGGGAGGTGATGGCAGCCGTGGCAAAGCCTTCGCTCCTCAGCACCTGTGCAATGGAGCTTGCCCTGGAGAGATTCACCGGGTAGCCGTTGTATATGACCCCGGTGCGACGGGGAAGGAGACCGGTGAGCATGGACACGTGCGCAGGGTCCGTGACCGGGCAGGGGGTGTAGGCGTTTTTGAACACCGCGCCCCTCTTGCACATGGAGTCAATGAAGGGGGTGGTGTCCCTCCCATACCCGAAAAAGCCCACGTGGTCGGCGCGCAGGGTGTCTATGGTCACAAGGATCACACGGGGATCAGGCCCGGGCCCCCGCCTTGCTGCCAGGACCGCGCCGCTTGAAATGAAAACCAGAAAAACCGCTGCCGCCCTGTAGTTGAGAGAGGACCGCGTGATCTGCAAAATCAGGAGGGAAGCAGCGCACAAACCCGCGGCGAAAAGAAACACCATCAAGATCGAAATCATTGTATCCTTGCTGTCCCCGTATACCAGGAGCGGCCTTGCAATGAAAAAAGCGAACAGCACGCAGATAATTATGTAGTCGAGGATGATGAGGGGAGTGGAGAGGACCGCCCGAAAGAGCCAGCCTGATGGAGCATCTTGCCTTGCGAGCTTTGCAGTGAAGCTCCTTAAAAAGGACACGGCAAGGCCCGCCAGAAGGCCGGCCGAAAGTCCCAAGATGTAAAACAGCAGGTGGTGCAAGCGGCCGGTGGCGAGGGGTATGCCCAGGGTCCAGAGCGTAAGAGAGCAGAAAACGCCGCATGAGCCCCCGGTGAAAAGCTCGACCCAGAAAGCGCGCTTTTCCCTTTGATAAAAATCAAATGTGCCCGCAGCTTCGTTCATCTCCCGGCTAAATGGAACTTATCACCGAATTTTTCGCTGCTTGACAGCCTAATCAATAATAACTAGACTTTCAACCGTACCAGGCAAAAGGAGAAATTATTTAATGGCCGGGCCAGCCGATTATGGCAGGGGGGGCGGGCAAAGGCGCTCGCCTGCTCCGAGTGTAAAACTCATATGGGCGCCCGAGAGCGGTGTGGAGGCTGACGTTTACAAGCCGCCGGTGGACGTGTATGAGAACGAGGATTCGGTGTTGATGGAGCTGGAGCTCCCGGGCGTAAAAAAGGAATCCATACAGGTAAGCGTGACCCGGAACGTGGTCAGGGTGGAAGGGATCAAGGGCGATATAAGCGTTTCCGTATACAAAGAAGCTGGGAGGGTGTCCTTTCACCAGTTCGAGCGAAAGTTCGGAAAGTTCTTCCGCGAGATCGAGCTCCCGGTCCCGTGCAACACCAAGGAGGCCCGTGCCTGGCACGACAAGGGGATACTTACGATCGAAGTGAAAAAGATAAAGGAGAGAAGGGGCGAAGTAAGGCGTATCCCGGTGGAGTGAGCACAGTGTCCGGGCTGCACTCCCTTGCAGGATGAAGTCCGGGTGGAGAAAATGATGGATAAAAAGAATAAAGATACAAACCTTGGACGGAAAAGCACGGAAACACACGAGTACAGGTTGAAAGAGCAACAGGGTGAAGGACAGCAGTCTCCCGCCACCCCGCTTAGTCCCTCGGATGAGCAACAGCAGCAGGTAAAGATACCAGAGGAGCTGCCGCTTTTGCCCATGCGCGACGTGGTGGTATTCCCCTTCATGATAATCCCCATGTTCGTGGGCAGGGAAAGCTCGATCTCCGCGGTGAACGAGGCCCTTGGCAAGGACAGGATGGTGCTCCTGGCCGGGCAGAAAGAGGTCACGGAAGAGGAGCCGCAGCCCGACGCCATCCATCAGACCGGCACCGTGTCCATGATTATGAGGATGCTCAAGCTCCCGGACGGCAGGCTGAAGGTGCTGGTCCAGGGTCTTGCCCGTGCCAGGATCAAGGAGTTCACCAGGGAGGAGGCCCCGTACGCGGTCAAGATCGAGGTGCTGGAAGAGAAGCAGATAAAGGCGGACCTGGAGGTGGAGGCCCTTACCAGGGCCATTCGCGACAGCCTTGAGAATATAATAAACATGGGCAAGATGATCCCGCCCGACCTTTTGGCTGTCCTGGACTCGCTCGAAGACCCGGGCAGGTACGCCGACCTGGTGGCGGCCAACCTGGGGCTGGGCGCCGGCGACGGGCAGCAGCTTCTCGAAATCATGGACCCCAGGGCCAGGCTGAGCAAGGTCAACGAGCTGGTGCAGAAAGAGCGGCAGCTAATGGAGATGCAGGGCAAAATACAGGACAAGGTAAAGGAGGAGATGACCAAGACCCAGCGGGAGTACTACCTGCGAGAGCAGCTCCGCCAGATTCAGCGCGAACTCGGCGAGGTTGACGAGAAGGGCGCCGAGATCGAGGAACTCCGCAGCAAGATGGAGGAGGCCGGCATGCCCGAGGAAGCCAAGAAAGAGGCTGAGAAGCAGCTTAAGAAGCTGGAGATGATGCACCAGGAGGCTGCCGAGGCCTCACAGGTAAGGAGCTACCTGGAGTGGATGGTGGAGATCCCGTGGTCGAGCGGCACCGAGGACAGGCTGGACATAAAAGAGGCCAAGAAGATCCTGGACGAGGACCACTACGACCTTGACAAGGTCAAAGAGCGCATCCTCGAGTACCTGGCGGTGAGGAAGCTCAACCAGAGCATGCGGGGGCCTATCCTCTGCTTCGTGGGTCCGCCGGGCGTGGGAAAAACCAGCCTGGGAAAGAGCATTGCCAGGGCCATGGGAAGGAAGTTCATCCGCATGAGCCTGGGAGGGGTCAGGGACGAGGCCGAGATAAGGGGGCACCGGAGGACATACGTTGGGGCACTGCCCGGAAAGATCATCCAGGGGATAAAGTCGGTCGGGTCCAACAACCCGGTGTTCATGCTGGACGAGATAGACAAGGTGGGCACCGACATCATAAGGGGTGACCCCTCATCGGCCTTGCTCGAGGTGCTGGACCCGGAGCAGAACTACCAGTTCCTGGACCACTACATAAACGTGCACTTCGACCTCTCAAAGGTCATGTTCATAACCACGGCGAACCTGGCGGACCCCATACTCCCGGCGCTCAAGGACAGGATGGAGATCATCGAGATTCCGGGATACATACTGGAGGAGAAGCTGGAGATAGCAAAGCAGTACCTGGTGGGAAAGCAGCTCGAGCAGAACGGGATCACCAAGAAGCACATCGAGTTCACCGACGCTGCCCTGAAGAACGTGATAAACGACTACACCAGGGAGTCGGGGGTGAGGAACCTGGAGCGCGAGATCGGCAACATCTGCCGCAAGGTGGCAAAGGCGGTGGCCGAGGGGCGCAAGGACAAGACCAGGGTCAAGGAAGACGACGTGCACAAGTTTCTCGGCCCGCCCAGGTTCCTGGCCGAAGAGGAGCTTGAGGAGCACCAGGTGGGCGTGGCCACCGGGCTTGCCTGGACGGCCACCGGAGGAGAGATACTATACGTGGAAGCCAGCATAAACAAGGGCACGGAAAAGCTGGTCATGACCGGGCACCTGGGCGAGGTCATGCGCGAGTCCGCCCAGGCGGCGCTGAGTTATGCCAAGCGCAGGCTCAAGGACTTCGACCTTGCAGAGGAATTCTTTGACAAGAAAGAGGTGCACGTGCACGTGCCCGCCGGCGCCATTCCAAAGGACGGGCCCAGCGCGGGGGTGACCATGGGGGTGGCCCTGGCCTCGGCCATGTCGGGCTTACGCGTCAAGAAGGACGTGGCAATGACAGGCGAGATCACCCTGCGCGGAAGGGTCATGCCCATTGGAGGGCTCAAGGAAAAGTCCCTGGCCGCGCTCCGACACGGGATATCCAACCTCATCATACCCGAGCGAAACAAGAAGGACCTGGAGGACATACCCGAGCACCTGCGCAAAAAGATCAACTTCATCTTCGCCGGACACATGGACGACGTGATTGACGCGGCCCTGGTGGGGGGACTGCCCAGCAGGAAGCGCAAAGCAAAAGCAAAGAGCAAAAAGAAATCCACCGCACGAAAAAAGAAGGCGGCAGGCAAAAAAACGCGGAAGAAGAAATCGGCATAAGGGGAAGCAGGGCCAGCAGAGAAAAATGGACACGGACGACGAAGGCGCGGGACCAAAACCCAATGATTCCTTTGACCTGGCCGCGGAGGGAGAGTTCGGCCTCATAAGGAGAATCCGCGCCGCGGCAGGCGCCCAACACGAGAAGGTGATAAAGGAGATAGGCGACGACTGCGCTGTGCTGGCCTCACCTGAAAAATCCCTGGTCACCACCGACCTCCTGATCGAGGGGGTCCATTTCATACTCGATAAAAACATCCCCCGACTGCTGGGAAGAAAGGCCATGGCAGTGAACCTCTCCGACGTCGCCGCCATGGGAGGAACCCCCTGCTTCGCATTATGGGGCCTTGCAGCGCCTGCCGGCTTTCCGGGCAAGGTCATGGACCAGTTGGTCCAGGGCCTTGTGCACAGGGCCGAGGAGGAAGAGGTGGCCCTGGTCGGGGGAGACGTGACCAGGTCCGAAAAGCTGGTGCTGGCAGTAATTGTCATAGGCTCCGCGGACCCTCCCGCGCCGGTGTACCGCTCGGGCGCGGGCCCCGGCGACCTGGTATACGTCACCGGCGTGGTGGGGGACTCCGCGCTCGGTCTTGCGCGCCTGTTAGAGATGAGAGGCCCTTTGACCGAGGAGGCGGTGAAAAAGGACCGCCTCGCCGGGCCCATCATGGCACACCTGGACCCGCCCGCAAGGATAGGGCACGGAAAGAAGCTCGCATCCATCGCCACCAGCATGATAGACTTGTCAGACGGGATACTCTCGGACCTGATGCGAATACTCGAAGAGTCCGGGCTTCCGGGCGCCAGGATAAAAGCAAAAGAAATACCAGTGTCCGATGACTTCAAAAAGCAATTCAACGTAAAAGACGGGCTAAAGGAAGAAGCCTTGCAGACCGCGGTGGCCGGGGGAGAGGATTACGAGCTCATGTTCACGGCACGACCATCCGACCAGGAAAAAGTGGAACAGGCGGCAAGGTCCGTGGACGTAGCCGTTACCTGCATAGGTGAAGTGAGGGGAGAGGGCGGGGTGGAGTTCGTGGACGAGCAGGGCAAGGCCCTGCCCTTGCCAGCCTCCTTGTTCGAGCACTTCCCTGCAAGCTCCCCGGAGAAAAAGTAGTGCAAGAGTCCCTGCCAGAGATTAACCTCCCCCTTGCTTGGCTCTTAATTTTTATCCTCCTCATTATCTCCGCGCTCTTCTCCGCCGCGGAGTCCGCCCTGTTCTCACTGGGCGCCGTAAAGCTCGCCCGCATGAAAGAGCAGGGGGCAAAGGCGGTGGACACCGTGCACAAGCTGCTCTCTGCGCCCCGCCGGCTGACTGCGGCCCTCACCATTGGAAACGACGCCGCGCTCGCGGCCGCGGCCGTTCTGGTGACACTGGCGGCTGCCTCCTCACGGGGGTTCGGCCTCCCCGGGCTTTCAGGCCACGGGGCCTTGGTGTGGGCCTTTGTGGTCTCTTTCGCTCTCATGCTTTTCGTGGCCCAGGCCGCTCCCAGGGCCGCGGGTGTGCTGTTCAGCGAGTGGATATCCAAGGCCGCGGCCCGCCCGGTGTGGGTGTTCATGCGGGCTTCTTTCCCGCTCAGGTGGCTGTTCCGGGTGACAGCGGAGCTGCTTTTAAAGGCGGTGGGCGCTTTCCCCGAGCGCTTTGAATCCGAGCGCCTGGCCGAGGAGGACATAAAGGAGCTTGTGGAAGAGGGGTCCAGGGAAGGGGTGCTGGACGTGACCGAGCGCGAGCTTCTGGTGAACCTGCTCCGCGGAAGCTCGGTCACCGCCTCGGACATCATGACTCCCAGGCACCGGGTAAAGGGGATTTCAGTGGACGCCGGCCACGAGGACCTGCGTTCTTTGGTGGAGGAGCACGACTTCTCCCGCTTCCCGGTGTACAGGGAAGGCCGGGAAGAGATCGCCGGCGTGGTCACTGCAAAGGACCTGTTAAGGCTCAGGCTCGCCTCCCTCAGGGGCGAGGAGCTCTCCATAAGCGAGGTCATGCGCTCTCCCTTGTTCGTGCCCGAGAGCAGGCGTCTCCGGGACCTGCTCCTGGACTTTCGCAGGAGTCGCCTTCACATGGCCCTGGTGGTGGACGAGTTCGGATCGGTCTCCGGCCTGGTGACCATGGAGGACGTGCTGGAGGAGATATTCGGCGAGGTCAGAGAGGACGCCGAGCCCGAGCTTGTAAACCTGGGCGAGGACCACTGGAAGGTGCTGGGCAGGATGGAGATCGCGGACTTCAACACCCGCACCGGGGCATCCATTCCTCTGGCAGGGGCCAGGACCCTGTCCGGCCTGGTGCTCGGGAAACTGGGACGCCGGCCCCGCCCGGGAGACCATGTCAGGGCCTCGGGCTTCGAGTTCAAGATCATGGAGTCAAGGGGCATCATCATAGACCAGCTCGAGGTTAAGAGGATGGACGAGACATGATGAGCGCGACTGCCACCCTGGTCGTGTTCGGGCTATGCCTGGTTTTCTGCGCCCTGTTCTCGGGAGCTGAAATAGCGCTCGTCTCCGCGGACCGGGCAGCCCTGATCAAGCATGCCAGGAACCACGGTGCCCGGGCCAGGCTCGCGGAGCGCTTCCTGGAGAGGCCCCACTGGTTTCTGGCCGCGGCCCTCTCAGGGACCACCCTCAGCATCTCCCTGGGCGTGGTCAGCGTGACCCTGTACTCGATGTCATTGTACGGGACAGCAGGCGCCCTCCTGGCCTTTGTTATTGCCGCGCCCCTGCTGATTGTCTTCGGCCGGATCATGCCCAGGATGTACTTCCTGGCAGGGGCCAACCGCAACGCTCCGGCCATGCTCCTCGGGCTCGGGGTCTTCTCCTGGATCACCGCGCCCTTGCAGGTGCTGGTGGTGGCCCTTATGAAGCTGGTGGAGGCAGTCTCGGGCAGGGGCCGCGAGACCGGGTTCTGGTACACGCGCGAGGAGCTTAAGCACCTCCTTACCGAGGCCTCGCAAAGGGAATCGCTGGACGACCAGGGCCGGCTGATAATTGACCGCATCTTCGAGTTCTCGAAGAGCCTGGTGGAGGAGGTGATGATACCCCTGGTGGAGGTGGAGGCCATCGAGGACACGGCCGCGGTGGTGGAGGTCATGCGAAAGATATCCCAGACCATGTACAGCCGCTATCCGGTATATCACGAGCGTATTGACAACGTGGTGGGCGCCCTCGATTCCATCTCTCTGCTTGAGGCCGACGACCTCATGGAGCCGGTGCGGGAATGGGTGGTCCCGGTGAGGTACGTGCCTTACAACAGGCCCGTGGACGAGCTGCTCTTCGAGATGCAGCGCCACAACTTCGACTTCGCGGTGGTGGTGGACGAGTACGGAGGGTGCGCCGGGATAATAACCCGGGAGGACATACTGGAGGAGATAGTGGGAGAGATCGAGGACGAGCACGACCAGCCGGCCATACTCTACCGGAGATTGGGCGGAAACAGGCTGGTGATAAACGCCAGGATGGAGATCGAGGACGCAAACCAGTTCCTGGGATGGGACCTGCCAAAGGGCGACTACGAGACAGTGGGCGGGTTCCTCCTCTCCCTCTTCCGCAGGGTGCCGGCAAAGGGAGAGCGCATACTCTACCGCGACCTGGTCTTCACCGTGAGCGAGGCCACGCCCAGGACCGTGCAGGAGGTCGAGGTGGAGGAGAAGAAAGAACTGACGCAAAAACGTGCCACACAGGAATGGTGATTAACCGCCTCCCTCTACCAGCTCCAGCCTGTACACCGCCGCGGTCCTGGGCCTTGACACCATCCGTCTCCAGGGCAGCCACCACTTACGGTACTTGCGCTTGAGCTCCCAGTCAAAGACCTTCTCCGGCACCAGCTTGAGCCTCACTTTCCTCGGCGCCCCCTTTACCCGCGCCTGTTCCGAGACCGTGAGCGGCGACAAGTCCGCGAGCTCATGCTTTGCGCGGTCGCTGGGATAGAGGTCGGACCAGACGATGTATCTTAAGCCCCTCTCGAGGTAAAGCCCGGGCAACGCCTGCATCCAGCCGCGCCCCCCCAGCATTCCTGCAGGTATTACGGGATGCCTAGGGCCGTGGTGCGCGGCCAGGAAGGCGTCGTACGCCATGACCGTAAAAGACCCCGGCTTATTGTTCACGTACTCGACGGCTTGCACGTAGCCCCGGGTCCTGCTGGTCTCCTCCTGAAGAAGGCCGGGAGCGAACCCGGCGAGGTGAGTGCCTCCGGCAAAAAAGCCCAGGAAGACCACGATCAAAGAGCGCCGCCCGCATGCCTTTATCCACCGGCCGGCCTGCAAAAGACCGCACCCTGCCATGAGGCAGAGCACCGGGACCAGGGGCATGAAGTAGCGCTCCACCGGGAACATCCACCAGCTATGGAGCGCAGCGTATGCCGCGAAGAATAGGAGCCCGGGCCAGGCATAACGGCTCTTTATAAACCGCAAAAGTCCTAAAAGGGCAAAGAGCAACAGGAGGTGCCCGGCCACCGGCACTGACAGCAAAAGGAACTTGAGGCCCGAGCGCCCCATCCAAGGCGCGCGCTCCGCGGATTCCTGCAAGTATACCTGGTAGGGCCACTGCCCGGTATGAGCGTATGAGAGCGCCCACCAGCCAAAAGCCACGAGCGCCATAAGCGCGAGACCGGCCATGAGCCTCCGCCTGTCCCCGCCTCCAAAAAGCGCGGCAACAAAGCAGAGCATGAGCAGAAGCCCCTGCAGGCGCGTGAGAGCGGCCCAGCCGGCGACCAGGCCCGCGGCCAAGGGTGCGCGAGGCACCAGCACCAGCGTGAGCATCACCTGGAACGAGAACAGGGCCTCGGAAAAAGGCACCGCTCCCCACACCACCAGATGGGCGTTGAGGGCCGCGGTCAGGCCGCAGGCCCAGGCCGAGGCATTGTCCCCCGTAATTCTCTTCCCGAGCGTGAAGCAGAGCATCGGAACAGCGGAAGATGCCAGCATGGACACGAGCTGGGCGGAGCGGAACCAATCCACTGATCTCATGAGCAGGGCATGCAAGAGCGCGATGGCAGCGGGGAAGCCGGGCAGGTACTTTGAGTGGAAGGAGCCCAGAAGCTCCCACCTTCCACGGGAGAGGGAGCGGGCGAGCTCGATGTAAAAGTATGCGTCTTCCCAGCTTAGGCGTATCTCGAAGAGGGGCCACAGCCTGAGGAGCGCTGAGAACATGAACAGGGCGGCAAGCGGCAAGGCCGCGGGGCGCCGGGCCAGGCAGCTCTCGTATCTTTTGCTATCCATGGTTCCGCGCAGATACTTGCGCTGTGTTCTGAAGCGCTACAGGCCCTATCTTTTCTCCTCTTTTTCCAGGCGGGCCTCCCAATCATTCATGAGGACTTCCAGCTCGCGGGCCTTTTCCGGGTACAGGTCAATCAGGTTATAGGACTCGTGCGGGTCACCCTCCACGTCGAAGAGCATGGGTCCCCTCTTGGCGAAAAAGAATGAGGATGCCCAGAACCTGTGCTGCCTGTGGTACTTCCATCTGCCCTTCCGCACCGCGTGCAGGTTGTCGAGCCAGTAGAATAAAAGAGCGTCGTGCCGGGATTGCCCTCCCTTAAGGAGCGGGAGCATGTCCTTGCCGTCTATTACCCGATCGCCCGGGATGGGGGCTCCCGCAGCCTCCAGGACCGTGGTAAACAGGTCGAAGTTCATGGACATCTCTTTTGACACCTGCCCGGCTGGAATCACCCCGGGCCACCGCGCAATAAAGGGGACCCTCATTCCTCCCTCGAAAGGCTGGTTCTTCCTTCCCCGGTGACCCCCGGTGCTTCCCTCGTAGAATGGTCCGTTATCAGAGGTGAATATGACCAATGTGTCCTCGGAAAGGCCCAACCTGGAAAGAGCGGAAAGCACCTGGCCCGTGCTCCAGTCAATCTCCTCCACGCAGTCCCCGTAAAGCCCTCCCCTGGAGCTGCCCCGGAACTCGCTGGAGGCGTGAAGCGGTATGTGCGGGAAGGTATGGGGAAGGTAGAGAAAAAAAGGACGGTCGCGGTTCTTCTCGATGAAACTTATTGCTTCCTCGGTATACCTTTGCGTGAGCCGGTCCTGGTCAACCGGGTACTCCACCACCTCGTCCATGCGAAAGAGCTTGAAGGGCTTCATGCCGTTGGAGAAGAGGACCCCGAAGAAGTAGTCGAAACCGCGGCGGTGCGGCCTGTACCTCTTAAGGTCCCCCAGGTGCCACTTGCCTATGCAGCCGCACTCGTATCCCCGGGGCTTGAGCGCATCCGCAAGCGTTATCTCGTCCGTGTCCATGCCCCAGCCGATGCCGGAAAGCGTCTGCATGGGTATGCTTCTCGCCGGGTTCTGGCTGGAGTAGAAGTTCATGGTGACCCCGTTCCTTATGGGGTATCTGCCGGTTATAATACCGGAACGGGAAGGGGCGCAGATGGAGGCGCACGAGTAGAATGAGGTGAGCTTGATCCCCTCATCCGCCATGTTGTCAATCACCGGCGTCTCTATCAGCTCCGAGCCGAAGCAGCCCAGGTCGCCGTAGCCCATATCGTCGGCCATAATAAGAACTATATTGGGCTTTCCTTTGAACGAAGCCCGCAATCCGTTTCCCAGCATGCACCCCGCGCTACCCGCCGCGGTCGCCCCCAAGAACCTCCTTCTCTCCATCTGGATTCACCTCCTGCAAATGTCTTCGAACGCAATGTATTGAATACCCGCGGAGCCGATAAAATGAAAAAATCCCGGACCACGTAAATACTGCCTTACCAGGAGGAGCGTGTCAACCCCGGCGAAAAAGGCGAAAAAGGCGAAAAAGGCCGGGCTTCCGGTTATTGACACGCGCCTTTAGTGGGAACATTTCCTGTAACCTGACCATATGCGTATGACTCTCTAAATTCAAAGGAGATGGATATTATGGATTCAGCGGAGCCTGTAAAAGAGGGCGAGGATTTTGTTGAAGGCGAGTTCTTGGTAAGGAGCCCTGCCACCGGCGAGGAAGTCTCCAGGTGTCCCCTGATGGGCAGGGACGACGTGGACGAGGCCGTGGAGAGCGCAAGGGAGAAGTTCGGCGAGTGGTCGCAAAGCTCTTTCAAGCAGCGCCGCGCCATACTGGGGAGGGGAGCCTCGATCCTCGCGGAGAACGCCTCCCATTACGCTGAGCTCATATCACTCGAGAACGGCAAGACCGGGATTGACGCCATGCTGGCCGACATCTTCCCAACCGCACACCTCATGAAGTACTACGCAAAGAACGCGGAGCGGTTCCTGAAGCCGGTCAAGGTAAGCGGCAGCCTTTTGCTTCCGGGCAGGAAGGCATACTACACATTCGAGCCAAAAGGCGTGGTCGGCGTCATGTCCCCCTGGAACTACCCCTTCACCCTTTCCGCCGGGCCGGTGGTGTCCGCGGTTGCCGCGGGCAACACCGTGGTCCTGAAGCCTGCCTCCCAGACCACCAGGAGCGGGCTCATGGTGAAAGAGATTCTGGAGAAGGCCGGGCTGCCCCAGGGCGTGGTCAACGTGGTCACGGGCAACGGCAGGGTCACGGGCCAGGCGCTTATCGAGCACCCCGACCTTGACATGCTCTTTTTCACCGGCTCGACCCCGGTGGGCCGCAAGGTCAACGTGGCGGCCGCACAGCGGCTAATACCAGCGGTCATGGAACTCGGGGGCAAGGACGCGGCCATAGTGACAAAGAACGCGGACCTGGACAGGGCGGCCCGGGGCACGGTGTTCGGGGCCTTCACCAACTGCGGCCAGACCTGCATAGGCGCCGAGCTCATACTGGTTGACCGCGAGGTGTACGAGCCGTTCCTTGACAAGATAATCGAGCTCACTAAAAAGCTTCGGACCGGACAGAGCTCGGGCGAGCTGGGCCCCATGACCATGGAGAGCCAGCTCAAAGTCGTGGAGGACCAGCTCGAGGACGCAAAGAAAAAGGGGGCCCGCATACTAACGGGCGGAGAGCGGGACCGGGAAGGTCCCGGACTCTTCTTCCCTCCCACCCTGCTCGCGGACACCGCCGCGGACATGAAGGTGAGGAGGGAGGAGACCTTCGGGCCGCTGAAGCCCATAATCCCGTACCAGCGCATCGAGGATGCCATCGAGGTGGCAAACGGCACCGAGTACGGGCTCTCGGGGTCAATCTACACCCGCGACCTCGATGAGGGAAGGAGGATCGCCCGCAGCATAAAGACCGGGGCCATAAGCATAAACGACTCCCTGATCGCATACGCCTTCCCCTCTCTCCCCTTCGGGGGAATGAAGAACTCCGGGGTGGGCCGCTACCACGGCAAGATGGGGCTCAGGGCATTCACCGACGTGAAGTCCATAACCGAGTTCGGGTGGGGGCTCAAGGGCGAGCTTTACTGGTTCCCTTTGCCAGAGGGGTCCGAGGCCGTGGCCGAGGACGCCTTCAAGGTTATGTTCTCGGACTCGATTTCAAAGAGGATGAGGGCGGCGCTCGGGACCGCAAAGAGCGTTTTTAAGATATGGAGAAGCAACGGGGCGGGAAAGTGAGCGATGAGTTCCATTGCCAGAACCATCCTGACAGGGAGGTGACCGCCAGGTGCGTGCGCTTCAACCGGCGCTTCTGCGACCTGGATTTCATACCCGGTAAAAAGGGCGCCGAGTGCCTGTCCGAGGGCTCCTACTGCCAGCACCGCTCCCAGTGCATGGTGTGGGAGAAGATCAGGCAGAGGAGAAGGCGGGAGCGCGCCGCCTGGCTCGCAAGTTCAGCGCCGGCGTGAGGCGGACACGGACAGGAATCCGTGTGGCCACCTGCTCTCACCCCTCGATCCTAAAACCCCGGGACCTTGTTCAGCCTGTTATACCTTCTCCAATAGCGCCGGTAAAAGAGGCCGGGCCTCTCGGGCCCCATGCCTTCCATGTCCCGGTCCCACTGGCGCACCATCTGTCTTGCCTTGGCAAAGTAATGGTCCGAGGTTGCCTGCTCCACCGGCGAAGGCCCGCTCTCCACCGCGGACACCATCTCCTGCTCGTGCCTGGACAGCTTCGGCCCCATGTATTCAAGGGCTTTCTCAAACCTGTACAGGGCCCTGCGGTGGGCCCGCTCCGACTCCCACCAGAAAGAGCCTGGCTCATACTCTTCATTCCCCGGCTCGTACCCCCCGGGCACGCGGCCGCGTGGGAAGGCCAGGGGGAAGAAGGGGCTCATGCAGGGCGGCCCGGCCCCGGTGGAGTAGATGAACTTCTTCTCCTCGCCCACCTTGCAAACCAGCGAGCACACCGACTGGGTGGGCCTTGTCAGCCTGTTGGCCGCGTGCATGCATATGCTCCCGCTACCCTGCCGGTCGGGTCTCCAGCCCGGGGGTGTAGTGCCCGGGACCGGGTCATGGCTTCCCGCCTGCCCGTGGTCCCGGAGCATTTGCATGAACGCTAAGGTGGAGAGCCTGCCACTGTTTTTTTGCAGGAGCTCGCGCGAGCGCCCCTGCCTGGAGGCGCCCCGGGCCCCCTTGGTGTAGACCAGGTCCGAGTAGCAATCGCGGAAGTTGAACTCCGACTCGCTCCTGCACCAGCCCTTGCCTACCGCGTTCTTTATGAGACCGGGGGAGCACTCGTCAAAGTCGTCTGTAAGAGATATGATGTTGGATATGCTCCAGAAGTCATTTATCCGCTTCCAGGCCCACCAGGACCTCACCGTCTCCAGCACGTATGCCTCGCGAGCGTCGGCTATCAAAAAACCGTTCATGTACCTTATCTTCTGCCTGTATCCGCACCTGCCGCCCTGGCCGTGCTCCTCGAGCAGCCGGACTATTGTATCCAGCGCTTCCTTTGCCGTGACGCTCCTCTCAAGCGCCAGCCTCAAAAGGTCCATGCCAGTGAGCCCGGTCTTGCCAGGCTTCTCCTTGGTGAAAAGCGCCTCGTTGCCTATGACCACTCCGTGCCGGTTGGCGCCCATCTCCGCGCCGAACATCCAGAAGGGCCTGCAAAGCAGCACCTCGCAAGTCTGCTTTGCCCCTGGCACGCTGATATGGGTCGCCTTGACCGAACGCTCCGGGTGCTCTCCGGGAGGATGGACCTCCAGGTTCTGGGCCTCGTCAGGCTCCCGGTCCGAGTTCTTACCGAAAAGGGTGAGACCGTCCGAGGTGGCAGGGGCAAGCGCCACGAAGGTGTCGCATGACCCGGGAGTGCTATACATAACCAATCCTTGTCCCCTCGATATCAATCAACCATATTAATGCCTTGATCGGTGATTTGCCAAAGCCATTTAAAAGTATTATATTTTGTCTGCCTTTTTACCGGGGCTAAATCACTGTCAAAAAGGAGGACTCCAATGAGAGCGTTCAAGTTTCTTACGGTAATCTTGGCTGTTGGTGTTTCATTTGTTGTTGCCGGGCATTCCCGGGCCCTGGAGCAGAAGTTCGACAATTTCGTGATCCTGGTTGACCAGTCCGGGGAGATGCACAAGACCTACCACGGAAAGAGCAAGAACTACATCGCCCGGCACGTGGTAAAGAGGTTCATAAAAAACGTGCCTTCCGAGGCCGTGCTGCAGGGCGCCATCTACGAGTACGGGATCATGGCCGCGGCCAACGAGGACAAGATCCTGACCGTCCGCTCCATGACCCCCTTCAACCGCGGCAAGTTCCTGGAGGAGTACGAGGAGCTGAAACCCCAGACCGGACCCAGCTCGCTGTCCATCGCAGTAAGGCAGGCAAGGAGGGACCTTGCAGACGTGCCCGGAAAGACAGCGGTTATAATTGTGAGCGGCGGGAACCTGACCGACGTGGGCGAGCCCGGCACCGAGACCAAGAAGCTGAAAAAGGAGTACGGGGACAGGGTGTGCGTGTTCACCGTGCTGGTGGGAAAGGGAAAGAAGGGCGGGCAGAACCTGGAGGAGCTGGTCAAGAAGGGGGAGTGCGGGTTTGCAACCAATGCCGGCAGCCTGGACAAAGGCAAGGACATGGAAAGGTACATACGCGGCATATTCTTCGGGGCCGCGGACGATAAAGACCTGGACGGGGTCTCCAACAAGGACGACAAGTGCCAGGACACGCCCTTCGGGGCCAGCGTGGACGAGAACGGATGCTGGGTGGTGCGCGATATCCGTTTCGCCTCCGGAAAGACCCAGATAGACCCCGAGTACTACGACCTCCTTGACGAGATCGCAGCGGTCATGAACGCCAACCCGGGCATGAAGATAATCATCGAGGGACACACGGACTCGCAAGGGGACGAGGGATCGAACCGCGAGCTCTCCGAGAGAAGGGCCAGGGCGGTCATGGACTACCTGGTGAACGCCGAGGTGGACCCCGAAAGGCTCCGGGCCCTGGGCAAGGGAGAGAGCGAGCCGGTGGCGTCCAACGACACAGAGACAGGCAGGGCGAAGAACAGGAGGATCGAGTTCGAAATAATAAAAGATTAAGAAGGGACACTGCTGTCCAAAATAATCTCCGGGGCCCGAAACCGTTTTTTTGAAACCACGAAGGCACAAAGGGCACTAATTTAAAGAAAGGAATCTTCTTTGCCTCCTTGGTGTCTTTGTGGTTGTAATCTCCAGGGGCCTTGATTACACTGGCCCGCTCTTTAAAGCAACAAGGCACAAAGTGCGTCCGACACGTACACGGTGGAGGCTTTGCCGGGTCTTTGACCCCTCTTTTTTTGCCATGTCCAAATCCAGGTT
>CAZYTX010000029.1:0-43145 GCA_964650485.1 uncultured bacterium
ATCCGCTCCCAGAAGCGCCGGGCGGACAACGGCCTGCGCGACCACGACATGCAGTGGGACTTTTGGACCCTGTCGCCCGAGTCGGCCCACCAAGTCACCTGGCTGATGGGTGATCGGGGAATACCCAAGACCTGGCGGCACATGAACGGCTACTCGAGCCACGCCTACATGTGGGTCAATGCAAAGGGTGAGCGCTTCTGGGTGAAATATCACTTCAAGACCGACCAGGGAATCGAGTTCCTCACGCAGGACGAGGCCGATCGAATCGCCGGCGAGGATGCCGACTTTCACCGGCGTGACCTGTTCGATGCGATCAAACGGGGGGAGCGCCCCAGTTGGACGCTGAAGATGCAGATCATGCCGTTCGAGGATGCCGAGACCTACCGGTTCAACCCCTTTGACCTGACCAAGGTGTGGCCTCACAGTGACTACCCGCTGCACGAGGTGGGCCGGCTGATGCTGGACCGTAACCCCGCTGACTTCCACACAGAGATCGAGCAGGCGGCCTTCGAACCGAACAACTTCGTGCCGGGCATCGGGCCCAGCCCGGATAAAATGTTGCTCGCCCGCCTCTTCTCATATGCCGACGCACACCGCGCCCGTCTCGGGGTCAACTACAAGCAGATTCCGGTCAACCGTCCGAAATGCCCGGTGCACAGCTACAGCAAGGACGGAATGATGCGGGTCCAGAACGTGTCCGACCCCGTGTACGCGCCGAATTCAAAGGGCGGCCCCAAGGCCGACGCTACTCGCTATCCCGAGGCGGAGATATGGAAGGCCAGCGGAGAATTCGTCCGCGCAGCCTACACCCTGCGCAAGGAAGACGACGACTTTGGCCAGGCCAACACCCTGGTACGCAAGGTCATGGACGACGCGCAACGCGACCGGCTGGTGTCCAACGTCGCCGGACACCTGAACAAAGGCGTGTCCGAACCCGTGCTTGAGCGAGCCTTCCAATACTGGCGCAACATTGACAAGGAGATCGGCGACCTCATCGTAGAGGGCGTTAGCAGAGGTTAATATCGGAAGACATCTTCACAATTATTGTAATTTATGTATGGTGTCTCCTGAATTTATCTTCCATCCCTTTTGCCTGAAGAGCTCCTCGTTCACCTTGCCGCTGTCATCCAGCATTCCGTTCATCATGAAGATTCTCTTTAGCCCCTCGGACTGCGAGTCGTACCACTCCTGTGTGGTCATGCCGGCCTGGTCCATGTGGCGGTGGTTTCCCTGGAATGGCACGTAGTCAACGTTGTCAATCACGGGCTCGTAATCCTCGTACCCCAGCCTCTTCCCCTGCACCAGGCAGTCGAACTCGTAGTCGCCGCTCCCGCCTTGCAGCTCCTGGACCACTATCTCGGAATTGGTGCTCTTTGTGACCGCAAGCCCCAGGGACTCCGCGGACCTGGGGGTGACCTGCACCGTGACCGGGTGGTCCGGGCTGGTGACCTTGCGGAAGTGGTCCGGGAGCTCGACCACGGCCCGTCCGTTTTCGAGCTTGGCCCTTCCGCGCCAGTATGTCCCGTTCTCGCCCCCCTCCAGGGTGGCGTACACGATGCTCTTTTCCGGGTCCTCCGGGTCCGGGTTCACCCAGTTCTTTGTGCCCGCGGCGTTATAGATGCCGTAGGCATTGCCCGTGCCCGAGTTGCTGGCGTAGCCGTACACCCCGTAGGCGTGGCCCTTTCCATACCCGTAAGCATTGCCGCGCACCGCGTAGGAGTTGCCATGGGTGTAGGAATAGAACTGGCCGCCGGCCCTGGCCGCGGTCTCGTCCGAGTCTCCCGACCTTGCATAAACACCGAATTCCTCGGCGCCGAGACAGGCATAGTGATTATCCGCGTCCTTGGCCCAGGCCCCGTAAACGCCCACGTCGTGGGACTCTCCGTAGACCCCGAAGTGGCTCCCTGTCCCTTCGTTGGCCGCGGAGAAGTACCCACCGTATGCATTGCCCGAGCTGTAGTTCCTGCCCGCGCCGCTCACGCCGTAGCTGTGAGAGGACCCGTGACCGTCGGCCACTGCATAGACCCCCTGTGCCTGGCCCTGGGTCTTAGCCTCGAACTTTGCGCCGTACCTGGACCCGGTTTCATCGGAGGCGCCCGACTTGCCGTACACGCCGTAGCTCATGGAGCCCAGGTGCGCGAAGTGGTCGGCCGGGTCGAGCACGTTGGCAAAGTAGCCGGGATACGAGTCCGACTCGGCGTAGACCCCGTAATGCGTGCCCGCGCCGTTGGCCGCCCCCTCGAAGTACCCGCCGTATGCGTCTCCGGAAGGATAGGTGTGCGCGTAACCCTTGACACCGTAGGATGGGTTTACGCTGGCGCCGTCGGCATACCCGTAGACACCGCAGGTCTCGGCCTGGCTGACGGCCTCGAACTTCGCACCGTATCTTGCGGCCGTCTCGTCGGAGTTTCCGGATTTAGCATAGACGCCGTAGTCGAGCGAGCCCAGATGCGCGAAGTGGTCCGCGGGGTCGGAGCTCAGTGCAAAGTAGCCCGGATAGCCGTCAGAGGCGCCGTAGACCCCGTAGTGGTCCCCGCTGCCGTTCGCGGTGGTCTCGAAGTAGCCGCCGTAAGCAGGGCCAGTGGAGTCGTTGTTGCCGTAGCCGTAAACGCCGTGGGCTGCGTCTGAGCCGTGGCTGTTGGCATTGCCGCGCACGCCGTATGAGTACCCCTGGGAACTGGCTGTAAGGAACCCTCCCCACCTGGTGCCGGTCTCGTCGCTGCTACCGCAACTTCCGTAAATCCCGTAGTTCTCCGAGCCCAGGAAAGCGTAGTGATCAAAGTAGTCGGTCCAGGCGGCGTACACCCCGTAGCCGTCCGACTTGGCGTAGACCCCGTAATGGTTCCCGCTCCCGCTGGCGGAGGTGGAAAAGTGTCCCCCGTAAACGTCGCCGGAGAGGTCGTTGTAACCGTAACCTTTGACCCCGTATGAGGTCGAGGAAGAGCTTGCCCAACCCTCGGCCCACACGCCGAAATGCTCGCCCGAGCCTCCCGGGTCTGTGGAGAAACGCCCCCCGTAAACGTCGCCGGTCGAGCCGTTCTGGCCGTAGCCGTTTATCCCGCATGCTATGCCGGAACCGTATCCGTAGCCTTTACCGTAGACACCATAGGCGTTTCCCTGGGTGACTCCTAGAAAGCGGCCGCCGTACTTGCTGCCGGTCCTGCCCGAGTCCCCGGCGCGCGCGTATATGCCGTAATCGTCGGAGCCGAGGTATGCGTAGTTGTCCAGTACGTCTCCGCTCCAAACCCCTCTTATGGCTTCGCTTGATCCGTAGAGCCTTGCACCGTAGGTGGGCGCTGAGCTGGAGCTGTTCCTTATACCGTATGAGCTGGAGGGGGAGGTTGAAAGCCCGATGTTGCCGCCTGAAACTGTGAGGTCCCCCCCGAAGCTGCCGCTTGCACCCACATCTATGTCCAGGTTCACGAATGCGTTTCCGATAACCTCTAGGTCTGCCGAGCACTCCAGGTCGCCGGTTACGGTGTCACCGGTGTTCATGAGGTAGATGTCCTGGACCTGGTCCGCGCCGATGGAGTCGTCCTTTATGTGAGCCCCGGTCAGGGTGGTGTCGCCCACGTGGACCCCGGAGATCGTTGCGTCGGCGATGTTTGCGCCTGTGATTGTCTGGGTGTCTAAGTCGTCTCCGGTGATGCTTCCGTCCTGGACCTTGATGGAGGTCACCGCGGAGTCCGCTAGCTGGGCCTGGTGGATGGCCCCATCGGAGACGCTGTCCGCCCGGAAGGAGTAGGCCGTGCCGGTGATCCTCTGCCTGGGAGCCAGCCGCTCTCCCTCCACGTTGACCTCGAGGAAGCGGTCAGAGCCGGCGAACACCGAGACAAGCGCGGTGTTGCCTTGTCCCAGGACCACGCTGTACAGCCCGTTTTCCACCTGCACGCTATAAACCGTATCGGACCAGAGCACGGTTACATCCGTGTTATAGGTATAGTCCACGAGCACGTCGCCGGGGTCGGGTATGGCGCCTCCCGATGCCCGCTGGATGGCGCCGAGAAGGTAGTCAATGTGGTAGTCAATCCCCTCCGTGTAGACGGTGTTTCCGGAGAGGTCGGTGACCATCTCCGAGCCGGAAGCCAGGTCGTCGTGCAGGAGCGGCTCCGGGGAGAGACCGTGGAGCAGGTGGGGCTCGTCCACTATGGACTCCTGGTCGTACTGGGTGTCCGTGATCCTGAATTGCATCTCTACCGGCCCGCTCACCGGGGCCCCGGAAGAGTCCATGAGCCTGCCCTGGTAGTTTATAAGATCAGGGACCGGCTGGCCCCTGCCAGGGGAAGCGACCACGAACGCGAGCGCGAAAACGACGAACGCAAAGACCTTTGCTCTCATCTCTAGACCTCCTGATCCGGGCGCTAAAAGCGCCTTCAATAACTTTCAGTATTGACTTGTCTTACATTAACCCTGTTAGAGGATCAATCACTGAAGTGCGACCGATGGTAAAGGGGGCCTCAACGATAAAGTCTGGACCGGGTGAATTAAAGGAAGCAGGAAATAATATACAAAATGCCGGCAGCCACCAAAGAAGCCAGGAATCATGCGGGCCCGAATTGGCGGTATTTTCAATGCCCGCCACTAACTTTTTAAGGCTTCTGTCGAACTCACCATTGTCTATTATGCTGGTATCAACGCCCAGCAGCTCATTATATTTATCCATTGTATCTAGAAGAATTATTTTAAATGCATCAAAGGCCCCCCTCTTTAAATGCCTGCATGATTGATCAACGGCAACAGCTTCTGCTTCTTGGTAATACCAATGGCGTGAAATATGGTCAAAGGCTGCATTTATCTCGAAAAGCATTTCAAGAGGGGGCTCGCCTTTAATATGAAGGCGATTATACAGGGGCTTGAAATCTTCATAGTAGAAATTGAAGAGCTCATCCAGGTTTCCAGGCTTTTTTCTTGCCATGCATTTCTCTATCTAGCCTTACCTCGACTTTTTCATGAGGGACCACTCTGTCGCGCAAGACATTGCCCCTGCCGACTAGCGGATAATAGCTTTTATAAGCTAAAGGCCTTCCCAGCCTGGATTCAACGTCGGCTCTCATCTTATCCACTGGTGTGTTCCTGATCTCACTTATTGATTTTCCGACCTCCTTTTCAATAGCGCACTCGAGTTCCTTCTTCGCCAAAATCCTTGCCTCCTTTCCCGACGATGTCTGATAATAATAACACATCCGGATGTCTATTTTCAAATATACGAAAAGCTCGGCAGCTTGTCAAAAAATGGCAGCAGAATCAAGGGCCTGAGAGTCCCTGGCGTTGCGGCCCTGTGGTCGCCAAAGCAGAGCTTCACCGGCCCGCGCAGCAGGGGCATCCCGGCTGCCTGTTGATCCTGATGCGCTGATATTGCCCGGTCCACAGGTCCACCACCTGGAGGTCGGTTATAAGCTCCGGGCTTCCAATGAGCAGCTTCTGGGCCTCGGTGGATTGTATGGCGGCCAGGTGCGCGGGCAGGGTGTTTATGACGGCCCGGCCCGGCGGCTCCCTGTCTTTCGCGCCGGTCTCCGGGAACAGGCACTCGAGGCACGGCCCCTTGCCCGGGAGTATGACCATGGTCATTCCGCATGATCCCCACACTCCGCCGTATATCCAGGGCGTATTGTTAGCAACGCACCAGCGGTTCACCAGGTAGCGGGCCTCCATGTTGTCGAGCCCGTCCATGACCAGGTGGCGCCCGGAGAGGAGCTCTTCCACGTTGTCGCGGCAAAGGGTCTCGGCCACCGCCTGGACCCGCGTCTCCGGGCAGGCCCGGCCGAGCTTTTGTGCGGCTGTCATTGCCTTGTTCCTGCCGCTCTCAACGTCTTCCTGGTCGTAGAGAAGCTGGCGGTGGAGGTTTGAGAGGTCCACGCTCTCGGGGTCAATGATGGTGAGCCTGCCCACGCCGGCCCTTGCCATGCACGCCGCTATTGTCGAGCCCAGGCCGCCGCAGCCCGCCAGTGCCACCGAGGATGCGAGCAGTCTCTCCTGCCCGCGCTCGCCTATCCCCGGGAACTCGATCTGCCGGCTGAAGCGCCGCTTCCTCTCCGGGTCCATATCCTCTTCCCTATACCATGTACCTTTTCACATCATCCTTGCCCATGGGCGCGGCCTCCACCCTCCCGGCCCCCTCGCCGCGTCGCCGGGAGACCGAGAAAGCGACCGGGCCCTTTGCCCCTCTCACGTACCTGCCCATTATAGCGCACGCCGTCTCAAGCTCATCCTCACCCGGGCTTCCCCTTAAAACACCCAAGGGGCCGGGCGCATGCGCGGTCATTATCAGGGCGTCTTCCGGCCCTGCCATGTCAACCAGCCTCTGGTTCTCCTCCCGGTTCTTGCCCAGCACCAGCTTTGCCCGAGTGGAGAGCCTGAAGTGCCTGCCCAGCTTCAAGAGTTCCACGTCATCGGGGCCCGGGTCCCCGTGCCCTAAGAGGTCGGCCGTCTTCCTTGCAAAGTCCTCCATGGTGAGAAGGCACCCGCCGGCGGGTGAAGAGTATTGTGTCAGGCCAAGCTCCCGGGCAAGCTCCATCTGCGGCTTCCTGGACCTGCCCTTGAGCGCGAGCAGCCTGTCCCGGTCCACCCATCCCTCCTCTTCGGGCACGGTGGGAGCGAGCAGCTTTGCCGAGAGCGGCCGCAGGATGAGCCCGGAGAGACCGGAGTCGCGGTCTATGATGTTTATGGCGTCGCGGCGCTGGCTCATGGGCCTCTGTCCCAGGACCTCGCCGGTGATGATGAAGCGCGCGCCGCGCCGCTCCATGACCTTTGCCCCCTGCCGGATGTAGAGCAGCCGGCAGTCAATGCAGGGGTTCAGGTGCCTTCCAAAGCCGTGCGGGGGGTTTTTCAGGGCCTCCAGCATCTCGCGGGTCACGTCCGGCTGGATGAGCTCGATGCCGAGCTCTTGTGCGGAGCGCTCGGCCCATGATGGCTCGCCGGGTCCCGGCCGTGGATGGAAGGGGTGAGTGCAGGACACCCCGATGACTTGCACGCCCTGCTCCTGCAACAGTCTTATTGCCAGGGCCGAGTCCAGGCCGCCGGACAAGAGCCCCGCCGCTTTTACAGGGCCTTTTCCGGCGCGACCGGGTTCGCCGAAGTCAGGAGACGAGTTCATAAAAAGCGGTTTCTTTTTTCTTTCCCTTGAGGCGTGTCTTTCCCATGCTCTTGAACTCGAAGGAGTCGCCCGCCTTTTCCCTGGCCTGCTCTCCCACCAGTATGCTCGCCGGCCTGGCCCTTTCCACCAGCCGGGAGGCCACGTTCACCGGGTCTCCCAGCACGGTGTACTCCGCCCTCTTGCGGGAGCCCATGTACCCGGCCACCACCACCCCGGTGTTGATGCCTATACGTATGTCGAACCTCTTTTCCGGCTCCCGGGCCGTCTTGAAAGCCTCCATCCTCTTCATCATGTCCACCGCGGAGAGTATGGCCAGCTCGGCGTCGTTGCCGTGGGAGATAGGGGCCCCGAATATGGCCATCACCGAGTCGCCTATGAACTTGTCCACCGTGCCCTTGTAGCTGAATATGACGCTGGTCATCTCGTCGAAGAAGTCTATGAGCAGGTCCGCGGCCTCCTGGGCCGGGAGCCCCTCCAGCATGGCGGTGAAATCGCACACGTCGCAGAAGAGTATGGTGACCTCGCGCTCCTCCAAAAGCCTTCCCAGGCCCTCCTCCAGCCTGGACTGCTGCATGATGAAGTTGGCCACGTCCGGGCTGTGGAAGCGCTCGAGGTTGGCCCTGAGAACCGCGTTCTCGCGCATTCTGGCCTGCATCTCCTCGTGACACACGGCTATGGCCACCTGGTTTGCGATCGCGGTCAACAGGTCCAGGTCGTCCTCCCCGAAGGCGTAGGACTCCATCAAGTTGTCGAGGTATATTGCGCCCCGCATCCTGCCCCGCTCCCACAAGGGCACACATATGGCCGAGCGGATGTTGTAGGCCACGATGGACGCCCCTGCCTGGAACCGGGAGTCGTACCTTGCGTCCGCAGTGATGATGGCGGCCTTCTCATCTATGGCCTTCTGGGTGATGGTCTTGCTCACGTTGACCTCGGGCGGCTCGCCCCCGCTCCTGTTCCTCGCGATGCTGGGCTCCAGGGACCCGTCCTGGCCGTAGAGGAATATGACGCCGCGCTCCGCGTTTATCACCTGGAAGATCAGCGTCATGGTCTGGTCCATGAGCTCGGCCAGCGAGCTTGTGGAGTTTAGGGCCCTGGCCACCTGGTAGAGTATGAAGAAGTTCCTGGAGCTGGCCGGTCTCTCCCTCCTGGGAGAGCTGATCTCCCGCTCGGGCGAGAGTGCGCTGTCCGCGGAGAGCACCTCGAGCTCGTAGGACTCGGACTCGGACAGGGGCTTTACTATCTCCGGCCTTGCCAGGCCCGGGGCTTTCGCGCCCGTGCCCGCGGCAGGGGAAGGCTGGATGACCCTACCGGGAGCGGAGGGGGTCGAGGAGAACTGGTCCTCCTTGGAGCGGGCCTCATCGTAAGGCGCATCCTCGAACAGCAGCCTGGACTCGCCAATGATTATGATGTCACCGTGGGCCAGCTCCTCGTCCTCGATCTTCAAGTTGTTCACGTACACACCGTTCAGGCTGTCCAGGTCCGTGATCCTGTAAGCTTGTTCGGTGCGCCTTACCTGCGCGTGTCTCCTTGACACCAGGGAGTCCGCCAGCGCTATGTCGTTGTCCGGCAGCCTTCCAATGACGAAAGGGTCCTTTGTAAGCTCGTACGCCGGCCTGTCAGGGGCGCTCACCATTACCAGTCTGGGCATGGATTATCTCCGGGTAATTCCTTGTTAAAGGATATTAGAACGGCATGGAATAGTCAATAAACTACTTCGTAGATAGTGGTCTCTTTCTTCTTGCCCTTGAGCCTGGTCTTTTCCCTCTCCCTGAACTCGAATATGCCGCTCACCTTGGCTACGGTGTCCTCGCCCGCCAGTATGGTCCTGGGAGCGGCCACGTGCTGGAGCCTGGCAGCCACGTTCACCGGGTCGCCCAGCACCGAGTACTCGATCCTCTTGCGCGAGCCCAGGTAACCGGCGAGCACCATGCCGGTGTTGACCCCGATCCTTACGTCGAAATTCTTCTTCTCATCGCGAGAGTCCTTGAACCTCTCCATGCTCCGCATCATCTCCACCGCGGCGAAAAGGGCAAGCTCAGCGTCGTTGCCGTGCGAGATGGGAGCCCCGAAAATGGCCAGGATACCGTCGCCGGTGAACTTGTCCACGGTGCCCCCGTACTTGAACACCACCGTGGTCATCTCGTCAAAGAAGTCTATGAGCAGCTCCGCGGCCTCCTCCGCGGCCAGTCTCTCCATCAGCGAGGTGAATTCGCTTATGTCCACGAACATGACCGTGACCTCGCGCTCGGTGAGGAAGCTGCTGTAGTCCGCGGAATCGAGCGGCGGGCATAAATCTATGTCAAAAGCCATTGAAATAAAATCAAGAAATCAATGGAGTCTACTATTTCCGTTGCCTCAAGAATTCTTCCTGCCCCTGCTCCCTGCTTTTTTGAACACCCTCTTGAATATCATGTCCACGTTCTTGAACAGTGACCCGTGGTCAAAGCACTCCCTTATGCCCTCCTCTCCGATGCGCCGCAATATGTCCTTGTCTTCGAGCAGGGTGTGCATGAACCCCCGGTCCGGGTCCTTCCACACCAGCATGGCGCTCTTCTGCACCAGCCCGTAAGCCTCTTCTCTTGTAAGGCCGGCTTGCACCAGCTTTAGCAGCACACCCTCGGAGTGCATGAGCCCCCTGGTGATCCCGAGGTTCTGCTTCATGCGCTTTGGGTATACTATCAGGTTCTCGATCACCCGGGTCATGCGCGCCAGCATGTAATCGAGCGCGATGGTGGCGTCCGGGCCGATGACCCGCTCGACCGAGGAGTGGCTGATGTCGCGCTCGTGCCACAGGGCCACGTTCTCCAGGGCGGGTATTGCCGCGGCCCGCACTATCCTTGCCAGCCCCGCGGTGTTCTCCGATGCGATCGGGTTCCTCTTGTGAGGCATGGCTGACGATCCCTTCTGGCCGGGGTGGAAGAACTCCTCGGCCTCCAGAACCTCGGTCCTCTGCCAGTGCCTTACCTGCAGGGCGAACTTCTCCAGGGTGCCGGCTATCACCGCCAGGGTCGTGAAGTACTCGGCGTGCCGGTCGCGCTGGAGCACCTGTGTGGTCACATTGGGGGTCTTCAGGCCCAGGCCCTTCATCACGTATCTTTCCACCCGGGGGTCCAGGTGCGCGTAGGTGCCCACCGCGCCCGACACCTGTCCCACCCGCACGGCCTCGCGCGCCCGCTGCATCCGCTCCAGGTTCCGCTGCATCTCGTCGTACCAGAGCGCCATGACCAGGCCCAAGGTGATGGGCTCGGCGTGTATGCCGTGGCTGCGGCCGGCCATTACAGTGCGCTTGTGCTTCCTGGCCCTGGCGCGGAGCACCTTCATAAGCTCCTTGATGTCCCGGATGATTATGTCCGCGGCCTGGACAAGCTGCACGGAAAAGCAGGTGTCCAGTACGTCCGAGCTGGTCATGCCGAAGTGTATCCAGCGGGAGGCCCGCGAGCCCACCTTCTCGGCCACGGCCTGTGTAAAGGCCACTACGTCGTGCCTGGTTGTCTCCTCGATCTCGCGCACCCGGGCGATGTCGTACCCGGCCCTGCGAGATATCAGGGCCGCGTCCTTTGCCGGCACGCGCCCGGTCTTTGCCCAGCCCTGGACCGCAAGCACCTCTATCTGGAGCCATATGTCCAGCTTGCGGGACTCGTCCCACACCTCGCCCATCTCTTCTCTCGTGTACCTCGGTATCATGGCTTTCCTTTCATCGGAATCGAAAAGACCTGCAAGGCCATGTAGCCCACGTAGCTTCTGCTACGTGGGCGAGCGGAGCGAGCAGGTCATTTTAAGCTTTGAGTTTTGAGATTTTCTCCAGCCCCTCACACCTCACATCTCAAACCTCACGCCTTTCCGTCCAACCTACTCCCTTCGGTCGCACACATAGCAAAGCTATGTGTGTCACCCGTTACCCGTTGGCCCTTCTTTCATTCAATTACAATCACCTCCCCGGGCCGGCCCTGGCAGCAGGCCTGCACCTGCACCCCGCTGCCGTCCGTGACATTTAGCACGGCGTCCACGGCCAGGCCGGGCTGGTTGTTGGTCTCGGAGAGGTGCGCGAGCATGACGTGTCTTAGCTGCTTGCCCATAAGGGCGGAGACAAGCTCCGCGGCCTCGTGGTTAGAAAGGTGTCCGTGCCTGCTCTTTATGCGCTGCTTGAGCTCCCAGGTGTACGGGCCGTTCACCAGCATGGCCGGGTCGTGGTTGGCCTCGACAACGGCAACGTCCAGGTCAGACATGTGGTGCAGCATGAGGCGGGTGACAACACCCTGGTCGGTGAACACACCGGCCCGGCCGGAAGGGTCCTCGATTATGAAGCCCACCGGCTCGATGGCGTCGTGCGACACCGGCACCGGCAGAACGCGCATGCCGTTCAAAACGCACCACTGGCCGGGCGCCATGACAACGGGACTGTCCACCTGGAAGCGAGACCTGATGCAGCCGAGCGTGCCCCGGGTGGCGTACACGGATAACTCCCTGCCCAGCACCCTGAGACCGGCTATATGGTCCGCGTGCTCGTGGGAGACAATTACGGCGCTGATGCCCCCGGGGTCAACGCCGATGGCCGAGAGCCGCTTCTTCAACTGCCGCGCCGAGAACCCGGCGTCTATCAGCAGCCGGGTCCTTCCCGACTCCACGTATACAGCGTTGCCCCTGCTGCCGCTGCCCAAAACGCAGAGCTTCATGGCTTCACTTCTTTCCCTGCTTTTGCATCTTTTGCCGCATGGACCACAACCAGTAGTGATACGACCCGCTTCTCTCCACCAGCCATTGTATACACTATAAACCAGCGGGGTGGAGATTTCAAACGGCTTTTAAGGACTCTTCACCTTTACAAGGCGCCATATGGGCAGGGCCCTCTTATCATTTACAACCGGTCCACCTTCACCCCGAAGAAGCGCACCACCGCCCACAGCAATGCTGCACCGACTGCGATGCTGATAAAAGGCGAGAGCCCGAAGGCCCCCGGTATATCTCCCAGTATCATGCCCATGAGGGCCGCGGTCAGGGCGTAGGGTATCTGGGTGCGCACGTGGTCAATGTGGTCCGCGGAGCAGGCCATGGATGACATTATGGTGGTGTCGGATATGGGTGAGCAGTGGTCCCCGAACACCGCGCCGGCAAGCACCGAGCTCACCACCCCCACCAGTATGAGGTGGCCATCGTCCACGGGCATGCCGGCGTCAGCGCTCAGCCGGGAGGAGATCGGTATGACAAGCGGTATTAATATGGCCATGGTGCCGTAGCTGGTGCCGGTGGCGAAGCTTATGCCGCAGGCGATAACGAACACCAGCACCGGCAAGAGGCGGGGCGAGAGCACCCCGGCCAGGCTGGTGGTGAGGAAGTCCGCGGTGTGCAGGTCGCGGCACACCCCGCCCAGGCTCCAGGCGAACAGAAGCACCACTATGGCGATGACCATGCTCTCCACGCCCGACAGCCACGCCTGCATGGCCTGGCCCAGGGTGAGGATGCGCTGGGCCACCACCATGAGCACGGTGACCAGGCACCCGGAGAGGCTGGCCCAGGCCAGCACCATGTTGGGCGCGGCCGCGCTGTAGACCTGCCCCAGTGTGTATACCCGGCTCCATATTGGGCCGTATGAGGCCGCCTGCTCCGAGACCGCCTGGAAGCCGGCCTGGCCCAGCCGGTGCATGCCGTCCACCCACAGGCCGGCGAAGGTGATCACTATCACCGCGAACAGAGGCGCCAGGGCGTTGAACCAGCGGCGGGGCTTTCCCTCGGGCGGCATGAGGTTCTTGCCCTCCAGCGAGGCCATGGGTATGGCACCGTCCCGGAGCGGCTTGCCCAGCCTGCGCGACCGGCGCTCGGCCCTGGCCATGGGCCCGTAGTCGCGGCCGGTGAGCGCGATGATGAGCACCAGCGCAAGGGCGAATATGGGATAGAAGCGATACATCATGGAATGAAGGAATATCATGTAGCCGCTCTTTGCCGAGCCGATGCTTTGGAGCGCGCCGTCAATGAGCCCGACCTCGTAGCCTATCCAGGTGGATATGGGAAAGATGCTGGCTATGGGCGCCGAGGTCGAGTCAACGATATAGGAGAGCTTCTCACGGGACACGCGCAGCCTGTCGGATATGGGACGCATGGTGTTGCCCACGATGATGGTGTTGGCATAGTCGTCAAAGAAAATGAGCAGGCCCATGAGGAAGGTGGCCGCCTGGCCGCGCAGGGCGGACGTGGCACGCCTGGCGATAAGCTCGACGATGCCCTGGATGCCGCCGCTCCTTGCGATCATGCCGATCATGCCGCCGATGAAGATGATGAACACCAGCATGGCCGCGTTGTCAGGGTCGGCCATGGCCCCTATGATGTAGTGGTCCACCGAGCGGGCCACGGCCGCCAGGGGACGCCAGTCGTATACTATGAACGCGCCCAGCCACACCGCCACCCACAGGGCCGCCAGCACCTGCCGGAAGGCCAGAGCCAGCCCGATGGCCACCAGCGGCGGGAGCAGGGTCCAAAAACCGTGGATCACACGGCCGGAGAATTCTCCCCGGTGCGGACCGGCGATGACCGTGACCTGTTTTCTTCCGCTGCTTTTGAACCTGACGTGCTTGAACACCGCGATGCCGCCCTGCTTAAAGGGCCTTGCAAGCTCCTCCCCTCCCTCTACCCGCAGCCTGCACCTCGCGCCCCTGGCCAGGGGCCCTTCCACGCTCACCACCACCTCGCCCGGCACACCCTTGACCCACAGGCCCGGTGCATCTATTTTTACGGCCTTTTCTTGCTCATTGCTTGTTTCTGCGGAAAGCACCTGCTGGCAGGGACAGCACCCCAGGAGGGCTAAGATCACTGCTGCAATGCAGCTTTGTATGGATGGCAGTCTGCGGGTCAAGAAAAATTCCCTTGTTTCCGACCTTTCAAACGGCCGCGGTTCATGTTATTAAGATATCCGGGAACGCGAATTCAAGTCAAACTTTTTTTCTGTTAACTGCAATGAGGATATGACAGGAGAAAAGCTGTCATATTAAGCGCGCTTGTTTTATGCACGGTCATTTGCCCGCGGAGCGCGCACAGGCAGACAGGGCAGGCAGGTCGGTCGCCCTCCCCAATCATGAAAACAAATGAAGGCAGCATTTGCGCTCGGAGTTTGTAGCTGTCGGCATAGGACGCGTGAGACAGCCACGAGGTCACCGAGGCCCCGATCTCCGAAAGCGAGACATCCCCTCTCGATTCGCGCCCTGAAAGGGCGAGAGGCCTACAGCCCAGGGTGATAACCCTGGGAAAAAGGGAATAAAAAAAAATTTCTACACTTCTGGAACCCTGGGCTTTTCGTGATCGTGGATAAGGCCCGTATGTGGAACTATACCTTTAATCACAAGTGGATCTGGGACCAAATAGAGAATAGTAACAATGAAGTTAAAAAGAATTTGCCTCATAAAGTCTTGCAAGACCTTGACTACAAGGGTTGTGACTTTCAATACTATCCGGCATTCCTTTTATGGTGCTCGTATATTGTTCGTGAAAACCCGAACATATGCTCGATCTTTTATGATCACCTTTGCAAAAAGCGTCCAAAACCAAAACCACCTAAATACCTTCTGAGATATTAGGCGCCAGCAGTGGAATGGATGCTTTGCGGGCTGGTGGAATTGCCACCAAAAGGTGTAAGAGTCTAAAGAAGATTCATGTCTTCACATATAACAGAATCCACCCTTGAACAAACCGCCCTTTCATGGCTCTAAAATGATTTTTCGCACCTTTTGTGAGCAGGGACTCCCTGCCACTTGAGGGGATCAGGGCTTGGACCGGGTCTTCCTCGACGCCAACGTGCTTTTCTCTGCTGCCTACAGCCGTGACTCCGGTCTCTCAAGGTCATGGAAGCTGGAGGAGGTCGAGCTTGTAACATCCTTTTGGATAATCATAAGGTATGGATGTCAAGCAAAAAGTGATTAGAAGCTGTGCCCTGTCTGAAGGGGCGTTGAGGGGGGTAGCGGGGTGTAAGGGGATGGTAGGCACGCGGGGACTCGAACCCCGGACCCCTACCGCGTCAAGGTAGTGCTCTCCCATCTGAGCTACGTGCCTTTGGCCCGCTTTAAGAAAGGATATCCCCGCCGCGTTTGCTTGTCAAGGTTCCCCACAGTGCGCAGGGACTACATGCACTCCCGCGCGGCTTTCAAAGCCGGCCCGGGTGGCATTGAAAGGACCTGCGTGTATTCCCCGGAAAAGATTTCAACCGGAACCTTGGGCCCCGAAAGCAGTTCATTCAAGGACTCCATGAGCCACTTGCTTCCATAGCCAATGTTGAAGATCCATATGCTGGAACCTTTTTGCACGGGCTTATAATCAGCGGCACTCAAGAGGACCCGGGCTATTTGTCCCTTTTCCTTGAAAAGCCAGTAATCGTGAGAGAAGAAGAAGTCCAGGCCCTTGTAGCGGACCTTGGCGAAAGACCCCGACAGCGCAACCATGCCCCGGGAGCCCGCGGAAAAATCCAGTTGGTCCGCGGTCTGCCTGGGGACGATGATGATATCCTCGGGGGAGGCGTTCTCGATGATGTGATCGAGTGCGCCCCGGTATACAGCCCTCTTTACGGGGAACTCATTGTTTCTCGCATATCCATACTCCCTCAAAAAGTCAAACCCGGCGTAGTGAAACAGCAGGGGGACCACGCAAACCGAGAGAGCGGCCAGGCCGATGTTTGCAAACATCTGTCTGCGCGCCTCCAGCGCCTCGGTGGAGCCTGACGAGAGCCGGCAGTAAAGGCGCCAGCAGCCAGAGATCACAAGCTGGAGCCCCCCGGAGGCCAGGAGCGCAAGGAAAGGGAAGAAATAAAAGCATTGCCTTGCCCCGCAAAAGGGATAAAGCTTCAGCAGGGAGAGGACCATGCTGATTAAAAGCAGCAGAATGATCCCAAGCAAAAGATAGCGCCTGCTCCTTAAAAGAGCATAGACACCGAGAAGGCAAAGCAGTGCGAGAACGGGCGAGCCCCCCCGGTAAAAGAAGTAGTGCAACAGGCTGTAGGCTCCCTGCAAAAGACCGGCCGGCCCGTCGTGCATACAGGGGCCCAGGTACCCTCCAACAACGTGATCGAGCAGTGAAGACAGTCGCGAAATATGGAAGCAATAAAACAAGACGGCAGCTCCCAGAAGCGGCAGGTGCAAAACAATGAACCGGGAGACCTCGCCGCGGCCCCTCTTTTCAAGAGACAGCCGCACAAGCCATGCACCGCTCACCGCGGCAAGCACCAGCGCAAAAGAGTAGTGAAGGCAGACCGCGAAAAGCATGAGCACAACGTAAAAAGCCGTGTCCCTGGACTTTCCGTTCCATGATCTCAGGCAAAAGAGCAGGGCCCCGATTACAAACAGCGCAGCCATGGAGTACGGCCTGATCACCTGCGAGAGTATTACAGGGCCGAAACCGAAAGCCGCGAGGAAAGACGCGAAAAGGCCCGCTGCCTCGCCCGTGACCTCGCGGCCGAGAAAATAAACCAATATGATAATGCCCGCGCCCGGGAGCAGCGAAAAAAGCGCCTTCAATAAGAACACCTCACGGGAGAGCTCCAGCAGGAGCCTAAGCAGAGGATAAAGGGTGGGAGGATGTGCCTCACCCAGGAGCCTCTCGTACATGACCGCCAGCTCGGGGGCCCCGGCGGCATACATGTACGTGGCCTCGTCCGGAGACAGCCAGTAGTCCCAGAGGCCCCACACCCTGATGAAAACCCCGGCGATAACGATCCAGGCCAGGGTCAAGGCTATACTGTACTTGGCTGGTTTCATGGCAATGGAGCGGTCAAGGTCATTGTATCCCCGGTGTGCGAACTCAATCAAGCCTCCTGGCTGTTGTCAAGACTCGGCGCTTGTCTTACACTGGGTGACAGCAGTTTTACAAAGGGAGGTTTCAGTAATGGGCCGAAAAATAGTGATAATCGGGGGCGTGGCCTGCGGTCCCAAGGCCGCGGCCCGGGCCAGGCGCAGGGACCCGGAGGCAAAGATAACAATAATCGAGCGCAGGGAGGTGGTGAGCTTTGCAAGCTGCGGGCTCCCCTACTACGTGGGCGGTGTGGTGCCCGGGATCGAGGGGCTTGTCACCACGTCCTTCGGCAATAAAAGGGACACGGAGTACTTTCAGCGGGTAAAGAACGTGCGGGTGATGACAAACACCGAGGCCAGGGCCATTGACCGGGAGAACAAGAAGGTCAAGGTCGCGGACCTGGGGTCAGGGGAGAGGACCGAGCTTCCTTATGACAAGCTGGTCTACGCTGCCGGGGCCAGGCCGAAGAGGCCGCCCTTGCCGGGTTCGGACGCAGACAACGTGTGGAACCTGTGGACCCCTGCCGACGCGGCCCTGATACGGGAGAGTATCGAGGCCGGGGAGGCCGACCGCATTTGTATAATCGGGGCCGGTCTCATCGGCCTGGAGGCCGCGGAGGCTCTTGTGAACCAGGCCGTGGACGTGACCATGATCGAGATGATGCCCCAGGTCTTATATCCCTCTCACGACCCGGAGATGGCCGGTCTGGTCGAGCGGGCCCTGCGGGGCGAGAACGTGGTCCTCCGCCTGGGCGAGCGGGTGAGCGCTCTTTTGACTGAGGACAACAGGGTGGTCAAGGTGGAAACGGACAAGGGAGAGGTCGAGACCGACGGCGTGATCATGGCCGCGGGCGCGGAGCCCGAGGTGGAGCTTGCAAGGGAGTGCGGGCTGGAGGTGGGGACCACGGGCGCGCTCTCCGTGGACTCGCGGCTTTGCACGAGTGACCCGGACATCTTCGCCGGGGGGGACTGCGTGGAGAACACCCACCTTGTCACCGGTGAGAAGGCCTGGACACCTCTGGGGTCCACGGCGAACATTCACGGCAGAATAATAGGGGACAACCTCACCGGGGGAGACTCCGGGTTCCCCGGCGTGGTCGGCACAGGCATCATGCGCACCTTGGGCATTGACGCGGCCTGCGCCGGGCTCTCCGAGACATCGGCCCGACAGATGGGATACGATACAGTGTCCGCGCTGGCCCCCTTCAACGACAAGTCCCATTACTACCCGGGCGGAAAGAACGTGACAATAAAGCTGGTGGCGGAAAAAAGCACCGGCAGGCTCCTGGGCGTGCAGGTAGTGGGGCCGGGCGACGTTGCCAGGATCATTGACGCATGCGCCGCGGCCCTGCGCCTGGGCGCAAAAGTCGAGGACCTCGGCAAGCTTGACTTCGCCTACGCCCCGCCGTTCGGCACGCCCATCGAGCCGCTCTCGCAGACCGCGAACCTCTTGCAGAACAAGGTCGAGGGGCTGGCCGAGCCGGTCCCGCCCCTGTCCATGAAAGAGCTCCTGGCCTCGGACCGGGACATGGTTATCCTGGACGTCCGCACCGGGCCGGAGCTCGAGTCCATGCCCCCCATACAGGACCCGCGGACTCGGACGGTGGACATGTCGGAGCTGAGAGCGAGGGTCCCGGAGCTGCCCGGGGACAAGCCGGTGATCGTGGTATGTCAATTCGGACAGCGGGCATATGACGTGCAGTGCATGTTAAAAGGCGCCGGGTTCAAGCAGGCCAGGTTCCTGGAAGGGGGCATGAACGTGTTCACCCGGCTGGGGGATGAAAGAACCTGAGCATGGGCCGCAGGCTGCGGCCGGCCGCGGATTGCGGGCGCGCGCGGGCGGGAGGGTTTTCAGCGGGCTCCGCCATCCGGGCAGGAGCGGCGCGCTTCAGGGGATTCCCAGCAGGCTCTTTGCCGTCTCGATGACCTGGCCGGCCTGCACGGGCTTTGTCACGTAAGCGTCCGCGCCCAGAGAGAGCGCCCTCTCCCTGTCCTCGGCCCCTCCCTCGGTGGTGATTATCATTATGGGTATGTTCCTGTAGTTCACGTCCTTCCTTATCAGGCTTATGAGCTTGAGACCGTCCATTACCGGCATGTTGATGTCGGTTATTATCAGGTCGAAGCGGCTGGAGTTGATCTTCTTCAGGCCCTCGACCCCGTCCGCTGCCTCGACCACCTCGGCGCCCAGCCTCTTCAGGGCGAAGCCTATGAGCTGCCGCATGGTGGGCGAGTCCTCCACTACCAGGATATTGAAAGGGGGCATCAGCGCTTTATCCTCTCCTGCATAATCATCAGCCCGAGGTAAGGAGTTCCATGAACCCCTTTATGGTGTCCAGCTTCCTCTTCGCCTGCGAGTAGAGCTTGGCCGAGAATATGGCCGTGGCCGCGTGTCCGGCCAGCAGGGTGAAGAGCTCGTAGTCCACGTGCGCGAACTGGGTCTTCTGGGGCAGGAGCTTGTAGAGCACGATCACGCCGATGGTCTGCTCCCTGATCTTGAGCGGCACGCACACCAGCGGGTCGTGCGGCTCGCGCTTCCCCCGCAAGGCCAGGTCCTCGAGGTCCGGGGAGTAATAGTTCTCGCCCGTCTGCACGGCCTGGCCGATCACCCCCTGCCCCACGGGTATGGGGGGGAAATGTTCCTTTGAAAGGCCCTCCACCGCCACGGGGTGCAGGGTGCTGCTCTTGTCGTCCAGCAGGAGCACCCCGAAGTCCTCGGCCCCGATGAGGTTTATGATGATCTCCATTATGATCTGGAGCACCTCGTTGAAATCGAGGGTGGAGTGGAGCTGGAAAGAGCATACGTAAAGGTTTGCGAGGTTGTTGTTCTCCTCCTCGATCTCCACGTAGCGGGAGGCGAAGTTCTTGTTCTCATCCTCCACCTTCTGGTACTCCTGCAACAGCCTCCTCTTCTCCTGCTCCAGCTTCTCCAGTTGCTGCTGGAGCAGCTTCCCACGCTGGCCGCTGGCAACGCCCTCGGAGAGTTCGCGGTTCTGCTCCTGGAGCTGCACCGACCAGTAACGCAGCTTCTCGTTCTCCTCCATGAGCTCCTTTACGAAGTCCATGGAATTGGACATGAGCTGCATGACCTCTTCCGCGCGCTTGGGGGTCTTGTCCTGCTTGTGTTCCGGCCCTTTCCGGGCCGCCTTATTGTCGTCCGGACACATGCTTTTCCTCTTTTAATTTTCCTTCCGCTCGATCGCGCGGCACCGCTTCATTATAGCTATTGGTATATCCTCGAGGTTTAGCACCTCGTCCACCACGTTGGCTGCGATGGCCTCCCTGGGCATGCCGAACACGATTGCGGTCCGCTCCGACTCGGCTATTATGCTTCCGCCCGCGTCCTTGATCCTTTGCGCGCCCTCGGCGCCGTCGTCCCCCATACCGGTTAATACCACACCCAGACACCTGCCTGCAAACGCGTCCGCGGCGGAGGAGAACAGTGCGTTTACCGAAGGCACGTACTTGTCGCTCTTTTTCTTGTTTTGCAATGACACCACCGGGCTTTTCCTGTCCATGTCCAGGAGCATGTTCTTTCCGCCGGGCGCGATCAACACCCTCCCCGGCTCCACCCGGTCCCCGTGTGCCGCCTCCTTCACCCTGAGCCTTGCGCACTTGTCCAGCCTCTCGGCAAAGGCCCGGGTGAAGTTCTCGGGCATGTGCTGGCTCACCAGCACCGCGGGGCTGAACGCCTTTGGAAGCGAGGTTATGAGGGACTGCACCGCGGAGGGCCCGCCGGTGGAGGCCCCGATCACCACACCCTCGACCTCGCCGGCTTCCGGGGCCGGGGCAGGCCTCGGGTATGCCTCTTGGGCCGCGGCCCCGGCATGGCTGAGCCTCCTCTGCACGTTCCTGAACCTGAGCTGGCTCAGCACCTGGAGCTTCTCCATGATCTGCGGCCGGAGGGCGTCGGAGGTCTTGCCGTGGTTCTTGGGCTTTGCCAGGAAGTCTATGGCCCCCAGCTCCATGGCCTTGAACACGTTCTTCTGCTCGGCCCACGAGGATATGACCAGGATGGGGGTGGGCATGCTCTTCATGATGATGCGCAGGAACGTGAACCCGTCCATCCTGGGCATCTCCAGGTCCAGGGTGATGAGGTCGGGCCGGGTGTCGAACACCTTCTTGATGCCTTCCTCCCCGTCACGGGCCACGGCCACCACCCGGGCCATGCCCGAGGACTCGATCAGCTCGGATATGTTCCGGCGGTTGAACGCGGAGTCGTCAACCACCACCACCCTTATCAGCAGCTCGTTCATGGGCCGGGCTCCTCCGGCGGCTTCCTGTAGACCAGGTCCCGCTTTAAATGCACCAGCTCGAAGTCCGTGGACAGGCTCATAAGAGACTCGGAGTGGCCGAGCAATAGGTACCCGCCCGGGTTGAGCATGTGGAAGAACTCCTGCACCAGCCTCCGCTTGGCCTCGGTATGGAAGTAGATGATCACGTTGCGGCAGAAGATCACGTCCAGGCCCTGCAAAGCCTTTTTGTTTTCAATGCTGACCAGGTTGGTGATGTCGAACTCGACCATGCTCCTGATCTCGTCGCTGATCTTGAATCCCTGGTCCGTCTCCTGGAAGTACTTTTTTACGTAGCGGTCCTCGGTGGCCCTGAACGAGGAGCGGGTGTAGAGCCCACTCTTCGCCTTCTCTATCATGGGCGCGCTTATGTCCGAGCCCCTGATGCTGACGTTAAAGCCGTCCGCGGCCGGGGTCTCCTTTACCAGTATGGCAATGGTGTAGGGCTCTTCACCCGAGGAGCACCCCGCGCTCCATATCTTTATGTTTCCGCTTTTGCTCCGCTTCTTGTTCTCGATTATCTCTGGTAGTATCTCCTCCTTGAAGGCCTTTAGCTGGAAATCCTCGCGGAAGAAGTAGGTCTCGTTGGTTGAGAGCGCGTTAAGCAGGGTCTCCCGCTCTTTCCTCCCGGTACTACTGTCCATGCCTATGGTGAAGAGATAGGCGTCGTAGTCCGGGAGCTGCACCTCATCCATCCTCCGCTGCACCCTTCTCTCCACCAGGTACTTGAGGTCATAGTCGTAGTATAGCCCGCTCTCTTTTACTATCATGTCCTGCATGGCCTGGAACTGCTGGTCGCTCATGGGTCCGGGGGTCATGCGCCCGGGCAAAGGCGGCTGCTCCAGGGCCCCTGCCAGGTCCTCCTCAGCGGCCTTCTCCCTCGTAAGCACCCGCTCCACCACTCCCGGCGAGCGCTCCTTGATGGCGGCCAGGGCCTCCTCCACCTCCACCCTAACCGAGTCGTCGCCGCTTATCCGGATGAGCATCCGGACCGCCTGGGGAGTGCCGGCCATGGACAGCAGGTTTATGAGGGCCGTCTTGGTGTAGAGGTTCGCGTCCAGGAGATCGGAAAAGGACTCGAGCGAGACCCCGGCCAACTGCTCCCGCACGGACTTCTCCACCGCACCCCGTATGCTCTTGCGCGATGAGAGCTTGTGTATGGCCCGCACCGCGGCCTGGCGGGGGCTCTTCGCGGACTCGGCAAGTCCCTTTGCAAGTATCTCCACCGCCTCCCTGGAGCCGGTCTGGCCCAGGGCCTCGTACACCGCCCTCCGGAGAATCCTCTTTGTCAGCAGCGGTTTTATGGACTTTATGGGCAGGGGCCTTTCAAGCCTTCCGAGCGAGTGGAGCACGCTGAACTGGAGTGTGACGTCCTCCCGGCCTAGAAGAGAGAGCAGCGTGTGGTACGCCTTTTCTCCCCCTATCTGGCCCATGGCCTCCACCGCGGCCAGCCTCACGTTCTCCTGCGAGTCAGAAGCAGCCTTTACTATGTGATCGAGGGTCCCGGGGTCCTTGATCTCCCCCAGGATGTCCACCGCGAACTTGCGTATGTCATGGTCAGGGTGGTCCAGGTTGCGGGCAAGCTCGGGCGCCGCGTCCCTGCCCATGGCCACCAGTGCCTCCACCGCGGAGTTCCTGCGGCCGGTGTTTTCCTCGTCGCCGAGGGCCTCCACCAGGGTCTTTATGGCCCTCTCCCTGTCAGGGAAGTGCTTGAAGGACTCGATCGCGGCCTTCCGCACGCGCCAGCTCTCGTCGCCCAAAGCCTTGTCGAGCGCAGCAAGGCTACCGTGGTCGGCCCGGCCCTGCAGGGCCTCGACCGCGGCCTTTCTGTCCTCCTCGCCCGCGCCCTTTACAGCCGAGCTCCATGTATCAGGGCTGCTCAATGCAGACGTCCTCCGTTCAGGAAAGCCCCAGCTCGGATCTCTTCTTCTGGATCATGGCGTCCATGGCCTCCTTGAAGTAGTCCCGCTGGTTGCGGACCTCCTCGGGCACACGGGAGTTGAAGTGCTTGAGACCGTCCTCGATGTCCTTGGCCAACAGCTCGTACACGTTGCCTTCCTTCACCGCCTTCTCCACCATGTCCGGGTTGTACAGGGTTATGTCCGAGATGATGGTGCGGGCCAGCCTGGCCGCTTTCTGGTGTGTGGGGTCGTCCGGCGCCGGCGGCGGCCCTGCCGGGGCCTGTGCCGCAGGGGCTTGTGGGGCTGCCGGGGCCGCGGGAGCTTGTGGAGGCGCGGGCGGAGCTTTGGGCTCCGGGGGCGCCGGGGCTGGAGGCTCTGCTGCCTCGGCCTGCGGCTGCCGGGGGGATGGCGGCTCGGGTGGTGCTGGTGGTTTGGCCGCGGCCGCTGGCTCAGGTGGTGCGGGAGGTGCCTGCGGCGCTTTTGAAGGTTGGGGGCCGGGGGCGTCCTCCGGCCTGGGAGGCGGTTCCGGCTGAGCCTCGGGTTTGTGCTCTTCCGGGGGAGCCGGCTTCCCGGAAATGAGGCTGCCCACCTTTTCCAGGACCTCGGGGCCGTCGTGGTGCTTTTCTATGTACTCGTCAGCGCCGTACAGCGACTGCGGCTTCCTCCTGTACCTCTCCTTCTCGTACACCTCGCCCAGCAGGATTATCTTCGTCTGTTGCTTCAGGGTCTCATCGCCTTTGACCATCTCCGTGATCTCGAACCCGTACACCTTGGGCAGGGCCACGTCCACTATGGCCACCCTGGGCTTCTTGGTCTTTATGAGCTCCATGGCCACGGCCCCGTCGTGAGCAAGGTAGAGGGTGTAGCCGTTCTGCAGGAGCAGCCTGGCCACGTGCCGGAGGAAGGTGTCGTCGGCGTCGGCCACCACCAGGGTCCCCTTGGACTCGACCTTTGGCTTGTAAGGCCCCACGGAAAGCGGCTTTTTGGGAGGCGGCTTGGGAGCCGGCTGCTGTGGCTGCTCGGGCTGTGGCTGGGCCTGCTGCTGTGGCTGCTCGGGCTGTGGCTGCTCGGGCTGTGGCTGGTCCTGCTGCTGCCGGGGAGGCTGCGGCGAGGCCGGCGGCTGGGCCTGCTGCTGCCGGGGAGGCTGCGGCGAGGCCGGCGGCTGTGCCTGCTGCCGAGCCGGTTTTTTCACCCTGAACACTGTCTGGCACTTGGAGCAGCGCAGCCTCTGTCCCTGGTCCCCGATCTTGTTCTCGTCCACCTTGTAGCGGGTTTTGCATTTCGGACACAGTACAATCATTATTCACCCCTTTTAATTCATTGAGCCGCGGTCATGCCGGAGAGCTCTTTGAGCTCGATCTTCTCGCTGGCCGACAGTATCTCGTCCAGGTTCAAGATCATCAAGATGTCGTCATGGTACCGGCACACTCCCAGGAGGTATTCGGACTCGATGCCTCTTATAACCCTTGGTGGCGGCTGTATCTCCTGCCTTTTCAATGTAATGACCTCGGAGACGTCGTCCACGATAACGCCCACTATCTTCCTCTCCACGCTTGCGATTATTACCTTCTTGCCGTCCTCGTCCTCCATGGGGGGCATTGAGAAGCGCTTCCTCATGTCTATCACCGGAATGACCAGGCCTCTAAGGTTTATCACCCCTTCCAGGAAGTCCGGGGACTCGGGCAGCCTTGTGATCTTGAGCGGCCTTATGATCTGCTTTATCTTCATTATGTCAATGGCATACGGCTGCCCCTGCAAGGGGAACACCGCCACCTGTATGGCCTGTTGCGCGGCTGTATCCGTCATTGGCTCGCCCTTTCACCTCACCCCGACAGGTTCACCGGCACAAGTATCTTGTCGAGCTCGAGCATTATTATCATATTTCCGTCCTGCCTTCCTATTCCTTCTATGTATTCCGCTTCCACTCCCGCCAGTGTCGAGGGGGGCGGCTCGATCATGCTCTCCTTGATCCTCACCACTCCCTGCACCTGGTCCACGATCAGTCCCGCGGTGTACTTCTGGTTGCCGACCACCACTATCCTTGCTTTCCTGTCGGGCTCTTTGGCTTCGAGGTTGAGCCTCCTTCTAAGGTCGAACACGGGTATTACCGTTCCCCGCAGGGATATGACCCCGAGCACGTAATCCGGGGCCCTGGGCACCATGGTCACTGGCATGAGCTTTATGATCTGCCGTATGCTGGTGAGCCGCACCGCGTATGTCTCCTGGGCCAGGCTGAAGCTCAACAGCTCGAGCATCTCCGAGAGGTCCTGCTCCCCGTACCTGTCGAACTCGCGCATGTACAGGTCTTCGGTCACCAAGGTGAAGAAGTCCTCGTCCTCGGAGATCACCCGGTCAAGGGTCCAGGGCTCGGCTTCCAGGCCGAAAGCGTCTTCTCCCCGGCGAGAGGGCCTTTCTTCTTCATAAGGCGCGGCCCCGGGCTTTTGCTGCGGGGCCGGACCCGCCTGCGCGGTCCCGGCCTCCGAAGGCTTTTCCTCTCCCTGGTCCCGGGCCTGCTCGCGCCCGGCGCCGGGCCCGGGCCCCTCTCCGGGGCCGGCTTCACCAGCGCCCAGGACCTCGGCCCCGAGCTCGCACGACCCGTCCACTGAAAGTTCCTCGGCTTCGGCCGGGATCATGGGCAGGTCCTCGCCAAAGGCTTCATCGTGAAATACGTCCTCCTTATCAGGGGCAGGGCCTTGCCCTGTTTTCGGCTGCTCCTTGGCCTTTTTCCCCTTGACCTCGGCCTCCCCGGTCTTTTCAGGGCTCCGCTCTTTAAGCTCCTTCTCCTTCGAGGGCTTCTTCCCGGCCTTTGCCGCGGGCTTCTTCTTCGCCTTTGCCGCGGCCTTCTTTTTGGCGGGTTTCTCCCTGGAAGACTTCTTCTTCGCGGGCTTCTCCTGCAAAGCGGCTTTTTTCTCTTCCTCCGCCTTTTTTCTGGCCTTCTCTCTTGCTTTCAATAAATCCATGATAACAGTTTTGAGGTTTGAGGTTTGAGTAGTGAGTTTTCAGGTCGCGGCCTCATTACTCAGCCCTCGCCCCTCACGCCCATTTCTTCCTCATAAAGGTTTGAGCTATTGATTCTAGCTCCTGTCTTGCTGGTTTCCAATCCTTTGCCCCCGGCCCCGCCCTCTTCCGGCAAGAGCCCCATGTCCCTTGCCGCGTCCTCGATTATGTCCTTGTCTATTTTCCGGGCCTCCCTTCCGAAGCCCTCTATCATTGCCGCGGCGGCCAGGTTGTTGATCCACCTCGGTATGCCCGCGGACATGGAGGCTATGGCGTCCACCGCTGCCTCGGTGAAGAGCCTCTCCCTCCTTCCCGCGGCCTCCATTCTGAAGCGTATGTACTCCCCCACCCTTGCCGGCTCCATGGGCCCCAGCCTGAACTGGATGCCTATCCTCTGTCTCAGCGCCTGGTACTGCGGTCTCTTCAGCCTGGATAAAAGCTCGGGCTGACCCATGATCAGCACCGACATCAGGTTCTCGCGGTCGAGCTGAAAGTTGGTGAGCAGCCTTATCTCCTCGAAGGTCTCCCTTGAGGGGATTGACTGGGCCTCGTCTATGATGAGCAGGGGCAGCACCCCCCTCTCGTAGCAGTCGAAGAGCAGCCCGTGTATCTGCTCGACCAGGTCGCCCCTGAAGTAGCGGGGGCTGTCCTCGCCCAGCCTCCTGGCGATGGTGCGCAGGAGCTGGTTGGGCGAGAGCCTGGGGTTTATGATCAGCGCCGGCCTCACGTTCTCCGGGGCCCTGTCCACCAGTGCCCTGGACAGCGTGGTCTTGCCGCAGCCGATGTCCCCGATGAGCAGCATGAGCTCCCTGTCCTCGACCGCCTGCTCCATGCGGGCCAGGGCCTCGGCGTGGCCCGAGCTCAAGTACAGCATGGCCGGGTCAGGGGTCTTTGAAAAGGGCTTCCTTGAAAGTCCGTAGTATTCAAGGTACATCTTCACTGCCTTTGGGTGCTCAACATTGACACCGCGGCCTCCTCCATGAGCTCCATCACGTCCAGGACCAGTATGGTGCGCTGGTTCCCGAGCTCGGTGGCCCCGGCTATCCCCCTTATACCTTTTAATATTTCGCCCACCGACTTTATCACTATGTCCTGCCTGCCCCAGAGCTTGTCCACTATGATGCCCAGTCCGCGCTCGGCTATGCCCACCTTGACCACGTACACGCCGCCGTCGCCCCCGGCTATGGGCTCCGGCCCGGTTTCATCGAGCAGGTCCCGGGCGTCCTGGATCACCGGGGGCTCCTCGCCTTGGCCGCCGTTTCCCGAGGGCGAGCTCGAGAGCCCGAAGAGCTTGTCCAGCCTGAGCAGGGGAAGCGTCTTCCCCCGGAGCTCGATCACTTCGCGGCCCTCGATGGTCTGGATATCTTCTGGCGAGACCATGAGCCCCTGCTGCACCGAGTTGAGGGGGATGGCAAAGGTCTCGGCCGCGGCCTCCACTATCAGGGCCTGTATGATGGCCAGGGTGATGGGCAGGGTGATCTGGAACCTGGTTCCCTCTCCGGGCGTGCTCTCCACGTCTATGGCGCCGGAGAGCGCGCTGATGTTTTCCTTTACCACGTCCAGGCCCACGCCCCTGCCGCTGATCTCTGAGACCTCGCTGGTGGTGGAGAAGCCGGGCGAGAACAGGCACTCGATCAGCTCCTCCTCCTTGGGAGCCGACCCGGGTTCGATCAGGCCGCACTGGGCGGCCTTTTCCTGTATGGCCTTGAAGTCCAGGCCCCGGCCGTCGTCCTCGATCTCGATGACCACGTGGTTGCCTCGCTGGAGCGCCCGGAGTCGTATGAGCGCCCGCTCGGACTTTTTCTTCTTCAACCTCTCTTCCCCGGACTCGATGCCGTGGTCCACGGAGTTCCTTATTATGTGCATGAGAGGGTCTGCCAGGTCCTCGATAATCAGCTTGTCAAGCTCGGTGTCGCCGCCCTCGGCCTTGAACTCGACCTCCTTTTGCATCTGGCGGGAGAGCTTTCTCACGTTGCGGTGCAGCTTGTCGAATATCTGTCCCACCGGCACCATGCGGACCTCGAGCACCCCGGACTGCAGCTCGGAGAGCTTTCTCTCCATCACCCGGGCGTTCTTCACCAGGTTCATCACCAGCTCGTTGAACCCGAGCATCCCTCTCAGCCTGTCAATAAGCTGTGTGATGCTGTTCTTAGTGATGACCAGCTCGCCCACCACGTTCATCAGGTTGTCGAGCTTAGCTATGTCCACCCTCACGGTCTGGGAGATGGTGCGCATTGACGCGGTGGCCTCGGGGGCCGCCTCGGGCTCCTCCGCAGGTTGCGGGGCCTCCGTCTCCCCGGCTTTTTCCTCCACGGGCCCGGCCTCCTTGCCGACTTCTTCTTCGGGGGGCGCCGCGGTTCCTTGGCGCAGCATCTCCACGGTCACCGGTCTCCCTGCCACCGCCTCCTTGAGGCTCTCCATGGTCCGGCTGGTGCCCACTATCACGTCGAAGGTTATCTTGTCGTCGGAGGCGTCGTCCGCGCTGGGCAGGGTGGTTATGATCTCTCCCAGCTTCTTGGCGACTGACTGCAGCTCTGTAAGGTCCTCGTCAAAACTTGCCAGCTCGAACGCGGCCCGGAGCTTTACTATGTGCATTCCCTCGTCGAGGTTCTCCGAGAGCCTGTGCTCCTCGTACTCGGTGAGCACGGCCAGTATTTCATCGCCCACGCATGAGAGGTCTTTTTCCCCGGGCTTTTTCTTTTTGCCGAAGTCCGGGGACTCGAGCCTCTTCGTCATGTCCTCGATGTCCTGTAGCCCGGGCGGCTCCACGTCCTCGCCCTTGCCTGCCACGATAGCGCGCAGCATGTCCACGGCCTCGAAGAGCACGTCCAGGACCTCGTCTCCCAGCTCGATCTTTCCCATGCGCAGCCGGTCGAGCATGTTCTCCATGGTGTGGGCCAGTCCGGAGAGGTCGGTGTATCCGAACAGCCCGGAGATGCCCTTCAATGAGTGGGCCGCCCTGAAGATGTTGTTCAGAAGCGAAGGGTCGGGCTTGGTCCCCGCTGACACCGCCTGGTAAATAATGACCAGGTCCTTGTTGAGGGAGTCTATTACTTCCTCGGCCTCGGCCAAAAACTCTTCTATGGGCACGTTTCCGGACATTTTTTCCTAAAAGCCTTTACGCCTTTTTTGCGCCGGTGTAGCGGAGCACCAGGTCCAGGAGCATCTCCGGGTCAATGGGCTTTACCAGGTACTCGTCCGCGCCCAGCGCCAGCCCCTTCTGCTTGTCCCGCTCCGCCCCCTCGGTGGTGACCACTATCAGGGGGATGTTCTTGTAGTTTACGTTGTTCTTCACGAAGCTTATGAGCTCGAGCCCGTTTATGTCGGGCATGTTGATGTCGGTTATGATGAGCGAGAATTTCCTTCTCGGGAGCTGCTTCAATGCCTCGAACCCGGTGGATGCCTCCACTATCTCGAACTCGTCCGCCTCCTCCAGGGTGGATACCAGAAAGGCCCTGGTGACCGCGGAGTCCTCGGCTATCAGCACCGGCTTTTGCATCACTCTTCCTCGGAGGGCTTGCCCGACTCGCGGAGCCTGCGCTCGAGCAGGGCCTTCTCCATGGCCAGGCCGGCCTGGGAGAGGAATATCTCCAGGCTCTCCGTGTCCCCGATCTCCTTGTCCTCGGGCACGTTGTCGCCGTAGAGGATGGCCGGTATCTTGCCGCCGGCGATAATAGGGGCCACGAACACCTCCCTGGGCACTTCGCCTCCAAGGTGCCTTACCAGGTACTCGTTCCACTGGTTCATCTTCAGGGACTTCTTTACCGGAAGCCTCTTCTGCACGGCCTCCCTGAAAATGGAGGGCGCGTCCAGTGGTATCCTTATCTGCCGCACGTGCTTCTGCGGGTCCGCGCCGTCAATCTGTATGCCGAACTGTCCCAGGCCGGCGAGCTGCTTCTTGGCCACCAGGAATATCACCGCCCTGTTCATGAGCTCCGCGGCGAACCGGAGTATCATGAGGGTGATCTGCCCGTTGGACCCGGGGTCGTTGAGCTCGTTTATCATGGCCCGGAGCATGTGCAGTCCCCGGCTGGGCACCACTTCCTCTTCCTCGCTCGGGGGCACCACCTCTTCCCCGAACTCCTTCCTCAGCTCCTCGCCAAGGTTTATAAGACCTTCGGCCTCGGGCTTTGCCGAGGGAGGCGCTTTCCCCTCGGACTCCAGCCCGGAGATCAAAACCTGCACGAAGTTTACGAGCTCGGGAGAGCCGAAGTCCGGGTCGAGCTGGCTCTGCTTGGGCTTCATGAAGAAGAAGCGGGCCCCCAGTTCCTCGGCCTTCTTCCTTGCCTGCTGGTTCTCGTAGTCGCTGACCACGTACACCGAGAGCCCGGCAAGCATGTTGCGCGACCTCTCCAGCACCTCCAGGCCGCCCAGGGTGGAATCGCCTTTGGAATCGGGCATGATCAGGTCCGCGACCACCGCGAGCGGATGGTCGCCCGAGTCGGCCATTCCCTGCAAAGCGGCGAGGGCGGCGCCGGCGTCGGTGAATGCATCCACGTTGTATCCCTGTTTTATGATGTGATGACAAACAGAGTCGAGCGTGAGCTTGTCGTCGTCCACCACCACCACTTTCGGGCCGGTGGCGGCCGGCTCCGGCCGGGGCGGAGCTTCTTCTCGTGCGCCTGTTTCAGGGGCCTCTGCCGTTCTCTCCGGCCCCGGGGCCTCCTCGGGCGCCTGCCCGGGCCGGTCCCGCTTTCCCTCGTAGAACTCCAGGGCCTCGGCCACCGAGCCGAAGTCGGTCTCGGAGTCCGGTGCGGCCGATTCGCTCTGCTGAAGGGACTCTTCAGCCGGCTGCAAAGCTGCATGAGCCACCCCGGGCTGCTCGGGGGACGCGGCTTGTTCGGCAGCCCCGCGTGGCGGCCCCACCGGGGCCTCTCCCCCCCTGCGCCGCTCGTCCTGGAGCCTGGTTCCTTCCATGGCCAGGTACTGGGGGCTGATACCCGTCTCCAGCACCAGGGCGTGATCTGGCGGCTGCAGCGCGGATAGCTCTCCGTCCACGTCTTGAAGATCGAAGCTGAAGGTGCCTTCAGGCCATGAGAAGAACATGAAGACCGTGGACTCGATGGCCCGCTGGATCACTGACTCTATCTTGTCGCGTGGAATGTTGTAATGCTGCTCCAGCTTCTCCTTTACTGACTCCGCGTCCGGCAGGGGCGTGGTCATCTGCTCGACCTCTGCCGTCCGGGTGGGGGAAAGGACTCCGTCATTTGCCAGGAATGATGCGATGGACCTCTGCTCGTCCGTAGACACTGCGCACACCACCTGGCCGTCCCTGAATATAATCTTGCCCTTGGCCTCGGGCCAGCTCAGGTTCAGCACACCCGACTTGCGCGAGAGGCTCACTATCTGGAGGATGTCCCCCAGGCCGAGGTCTTCAAGACTGCCGACAAGGCTCATGACAAATTAATTGCGGAATAAAAATAATAATGACTGACCCGCACCTCTAGCTCACACCCGCGGCGCTCATTCCGCGGGCCGCATTCTTTATATTAAATTACCACACGGCAATTGAATTGTAAACTTGCTCGTTCTTGCTTTTGACACGGAAACGGGGTCGCTGAAAGGGAGTGAGGATTGTTTTGCCTGTATTGCCTTGCAGGTGTTAAACCTCCAACACCTTCAGCCCGGTGCAGGCCCCGATTCGCTCGAATTCGCCGTCCTTGTGGAGAAGGACCAGGCCGTTTTCAATGCATACGGCTGCGATGATACAGTCAACCGTCTTTCGGACGGTCTTGCCCTTTTTCCTGCAATCTCTGTAGATCCGGGCTGCGGCGATGTAGGTCTCGATGCCTTTTGCCCCGTATACGGGATACTCAAGCAGATAGTCCCTTGCCCTTCTGAAATAACCTTCATCATTGATGCCCTGAAGGATTTCCGTTAGGATCAAATCTGTAATCGAGATGTCTTCCCCCTCTTCGATGAGCCTGTGCAGGGTCCGGCGTTCGGCCGAGTTCGCGCCCCTCAGGAAATCCACCCACACGCTCGTGTCAACGACGATCATACCCTGCTCTTCCTGGTCTTATTCAAGTCTCCCGTCCATTTCACCCTTCCCTCGAGCTCGAGCATGCCTTTCCGTTTTCTCCTGCTTACAAGCTCCTTGAGGGCGTAATTCACGAGTTCCTTCTTGGTCTTCTTGTCTGTGAGCTTCATGGCCTCTTCCACCAGCTTCTCGTCAAGCTCAATGTTTGTCCTTTGCATAGTACAGGCTCCTTTAAATGCTATACACAAATTTTAGCGGTTTTTTGTGTATAAAGCAAGGGGGCTTTTAAACTCTTTGTTTTTTATAATAGCTGGCCGGACGGAACTCTTGCCACTGATGAATATCATCGTATAGAATGGACGCTGTAAAGAGGAGGGAATGATGGACAGGGACCGTGCCCTCGAGCTCATGGAGTCGAATTTAAAGGACAAGAACCTTAGGAAGCACGTGCTGGCCGTGGCCGCTCTCATGCGTGCCCTTGCCCGCCGCTTTGGCGAGGACGAGGACGAGTGGGAGCTTGCCGGGCTGCTGCACGACCTTGACTACGAGGAGACCAAGGACGACCCCGGGCGCCACGCCCTCCTGGCCGCTGAGTGGCTGACTGACATGGACGTTTCCGGGGACGTGGTGCACGCGGTCAAGGCGCATGCGGACAAGGCCCCCCGGGAGTCCCTCATGGACAAGGCTATTTACTGCGCGGACCCGGTGACGGGTTTCCTGGTGGCCTGCGCGCTCATCCGTCCGGAGAATTCGCTTGCGCCGGTTGACGTTGAGTTCGCATTGAAGCGGATGAAGGAGAAGAGGTTTGCCGCGGGCGCCGACCGGGACCGCATCCGGGCCTGCGAGGACATGGGTCTTTCCCTGGAGCAGTTTTTGGAGATTTCCATAAACGCCATGAAGGGCATCAGGGATGAGCTGGGTTTATAATTGCAATAATCGGCGCCCATGTTGTATTATTTACTTGTGGAAAACTGATGACCCATATTACGAAAAAAGCTCAATCCCATTCCTCTACCAGAGCAGCTAGCACAAAGCCTTCCTTTTCCACTGACCAGAACAGGATCGAAAACAGGCTCAAAGATGAAGACCTGTCAGCTCACGGGTGGTATCGCTTTATCCTTTCTTTTCCTCCCCACCTGGTCCGTAAATACCTGGAGAAATTTCAAGCTCTTGACAGCCAGGTTGTATTAGACCCCTTCTGTGGAACCGGCACTACTATAGTGGAGTGCAAGAAGCAGAGTGTCTCCAGCATAGGTATTGAAGCATTGCCTATGGCACATTTCGCTTCCAAAGTAAAGACCGATTGGTCGCCTGATCCAGCCGGCCTTATGGAACACGCCCGATCGGTGGCAGAAGAAGCTCTGGCTAGATTTGAGATGGAGGGTGTTGAGGACATCCCCTTCTTCTCTGGTCGGGGTGAGGCGAAAAAACTCAGGGCTCTTACAAGGGAAGAAAATTCACTGCTTTTGAAGAGATCAATCAGCCCGCTCCCTCTACATAAGACCCTGGCGCTGATGGACCTTTTAAATGAAAGACGAGACTCAAGATATTACCAGCACGAAAGACTGGCCCTGGCTAAGGCGCTTGTTGATGATATCAGCAACCTCAAGTTCGGCCCTGAAATAGGAGTCGGAAGATTCAAGGAGGACGCTCCCGTGATCGCCCCTTGGCTCTCGCAGGTGCGGGCCATTTCAGATGATCTCATTCTGCTAAGGCAGCTAAAAGAAGCAAAGGCCCGGGTGCTTTGGTATGACTCGCGCCGAGTGTCGGAGGTGATAAAGCCGAACTCCGTGGATGTGGTTATCACCTCACCGCCGTATCCGAACGAGAAGGACTACACCCGGACAACCAGACTGGAGACCGTGCTCCTGGGGTTCTTAAGCAATAAAGAGGACCTCAGGAATCTGAAAAAGACGCTGCTCAGATCAAACACCAGGGGCGTGTACAAGGCGGACAATGATGATTTATGGGTGGAAAGCAACAAGAGGGTTAATAAGCTCTCCCGGTTGATTGAAAATCGTCGCCTTGATTTGGGCAAGACCTCCGGGTTTGAACGCCTTTATCCTCGGGTTACCAAGTTGTATTTCGGCGGGATGGCGCGCCATCTTGACGCTATGAAAAGGGGGCTCCGTCCGGGAGCTTATCTTGCTTACGTGGTTGGAGACCTGGCATCCTATCTTCGGGTCATGATTCGCACCGGACAACTGCTGGCGGAGATTGCCGAGACACTGGGATACGAAGTCGTTGACATCGAACTCTTTCGAACGCGGCTGGCAACCACAACAAAAGAGCAACTCCGGGAAGAAGTCGTTATTTTGCGCTGGCCGGGCGAGTGATTTAAAGAAGATCAGGGAAAGCGGACCATGGGCAATGGAACTCGATACCAGGAGATCATTAAACAAATATTCCTCTCAAAGCACAAGACCGGTAATAGCGAAGTGTTGTTCACGAGAGCTGATATTGAGAAAGCGGCGAATGAACTCGGGATAAAACTCCCCAAGAACTTGGGTGACTTGATATATAGCTTCCGTTACCGCACTCCACTGCCGGAAGAGATACAGAAAAGAGCTCCCAGGGGCAAGGAGTGGATCATACGGCCTGCTGGGCGCGGCAAATATCGTTTCGTGGCCGCCAAGCTGGCCAGGATCGAGCCTTCTAAATTATTGGCAGAGACCAAAATACCGGACTCAACCCCCGGTGTAATTTCCATGTACGCGCTGAGCGATGAACAGGCACTCCTGGCAATAATACGCTACAACAGACTGATAGATATATTCACCCGAGTGGCCTGCTACTCCCTGCAAAGCCATCTTCGGACCACCGTACGCATGATAGGCCAGGTGGAGACGGATGAAATCTATATCGGGGTAGATAGGGGAGGAGCGCATTATGTCTTTCCCGGCCAGGCCAAGGGCGAAGAAGACAGCCTCAATGTCGTTCAGATCGAACAGGATATAGCAATGTGTAAACAGAAGCTTCCTGCGCTTATATGTAGGCCTGTAGCAGCGCAGTTCTTATCATATGATCTGATCGTCATGTCCGAGCTCGAAGAGAGAAAGGCAAATGTCGCCGTTCTTTCCGAAAAACATTACAGGCTAGTCCCTCCAGATGAAATAGAGCCTGGAGATGTCGAGGCGTATAAAGCCAGGAGCTTGCAAACTGCTGACAACGGATGATCCCGGCCCGGCCCGACAAGGCATGGAGTAATGGTTGACAAAGACCCGCCTGACGACGAGGTGCTCTCCCTGGACGAGGTGAAGAAGGAGGAAGAGCTCGTGACCCTCGCCCTGTCCGCGGCGGAGTGGGAGCTCATCATAGCCCTTGCCGAGCTCGGGGGCCAGGCCGCGGAGAAGGACCTGCGGCGCGCGACCGGCATGGAGGGCCGGGCGGCAAGAGAGGTGCTGGCCTCGCTTTCGGAGCGGGGCATAGTGCGCACCGGGGCCCGGGCAGAGCCTTCCCCGGCCGCGAGCACCGCCCCCGAGGCCGAGGTCTCCCAGTACCTGGAGTACCTTCGCGACTTGAACCATTACCAGGTGCTGCAGCTCGACCCCGACTGCGACCAGGCCGAGGTGCGAAGCTCATACTACCGGCTCATGCGCCACTACCATCCGGACAGGTTCATGAGCGAGACCAGCCCCTCCACCAGGGAGCAGTTGAAAGAAATCTTCAGGATACTCACCCGGGCCTACGAGACCCTGTCCGATACGCAATCCCGCCGTGAGTACGACCTCATCATCCCCGAGTTCAGCGGGGCCCTGGACAAAGAGGACGAGCTGGCCTTCGAGTCCCTGTGGTCCGGGGACGCGGGCCCGGGCCCGCTCCCGGACGCCAACCCCGAGCTGGCCAAAAGTTTTTACGAGAGCGCTCTGGAGGAATTCCAAAACCAGAGGTACGAGGCTGCGGAGCTGAATTTCAAGCTGGCCGCGGCACTTGACCCCGGCTCTGACGATTTCCAGGCCGGGCTATTAAAGGCCAGAAGGATAGTGGGCAAGAGAAAGGCCCGGGACATGGCTGTGAAGGCCTGGCATCAGGAGGCTGGAAAGAGGTTCCAGCAGGCCATACGCTCTCTTGGCAGGGCGGTGGAGCTTGACCCCGAGGAACCCTCATATCGGTTCGACCTGGCCAGGTTGATCGAGGCCCGGGGCAGGGACCTGGACTCGGCCAGGATGCACATACTTTTGGCCCTGGACAGGAGCCCGGGAAAAGTGGACTACCTTATGCTGTTCGGAAAGATACAGGAGAGGCTGGGCGAGTACGAGGACGCGCGCCGCACCTGTAAAAAGGTCCTCAGCCTGGACCCGGACAACCGGGAAGCCAAAGTCAGGCTGAAGAGACTGGAAAAGGGGGGATGATGGACCTCTTGTTCATGGGCACTCCCGGTTTCGCTGTTCCCTCGCTGGAGGCTCTCTTTCGCGCCGGGCACCATATCCTGCTGGTGGTGACCCAGCCGGACAGGAGCAAAGGAAGGAGCCGGAAGCCCACGCCCCCTCCTGTAAAGGAGGCGGCCCTGGAGCTGGGCCTTCACCTGATCCAGCCGCAAAAGCCCTCTGCAAAAGAGGTTATGGAAGCACTCGGGGGGGAAAGGCCCGGGGCGGTGGCGGTGGTGGCCTACGGCGCCATACTGAAAAAGGATATGCTGGAGCTCCCCAGAATGGGGTGCATTAACGCCCACGCCTCGCTGCTGCCCAGGTACAGGGGAGCGGCGCCCATACAGTGGGCCATAGCCTGCGGGGAAGAGGTCACCGGAGTGACCACCATGTTAATGGACCAGGGCATGGACACCGGTGACATATTGATGCAGCGAGAGGTCAGGATAAATGAGGATGACACGGGCGGGTCATTAAGCCACAAGCTGGCCCCAATGGCCGCGGACCTGTTGGTCGAGACCGTCGGGGGCCTGGAGCAAGGCCGGTTAAAGCCAGTGGCCCAGGACCACGACCGTGCCACTTGCGCGCCCATGCTGGAAAAGCAGCACGCAAGGATTGACTGGACCATGAGAGCGACTGACATAGAGCGGCGGGTGCGGGCGTTCGATCCCTGGCCGGGGACCTTCACCGAGTGGAGGGGGAAGAAGCTCAAGGTGACAAAGGCCATGCCGGGGCCGGGTGAAGAGGGGCGGCCCGGCGAGGTGCTCTCCTGCGGCAAAGAGGGCATACTTGTAGCATGCGGCGAGGAGGCCCTTTTGGTAACGCAGTTGCAACCAGAGGGCAAAAGGAGGATGAGCGCCTCGGAATTCCTGGCAGGGCATGAGCTTTCACCGGGAGAGGCGCTGGGAGGAAACAGGTAGCATACAGTCTTCAGTTAACGGATAACTTGCCACTGATAACTATTCTTTACTTTCCTTTTCTCAGCTCCTGGAGCACCAGCTTTGCCACGGCCTTCAAGGTGTCGAACACCCCTTCGCCGGTGATTGCCGATGCCTCGAACTCGGGTATCTGGCCGTCGGGGTTGCATATCTTTTTCAACTCTTCCACCGGCGCCGCGTTCGGCAGGTCTCTTTTATTGTACTGTACCACGTATGGAATCTTTGTGAGGTCGTAGCCGTGCTCCTCCAGGTTGATCTTCAGGTTCTCCAGGCTCTCGATGTTGGCCTCCATCCTCTCGACCTGCGAGTCGGCCACGAACACCACCCCGTCCACTCCTTTTAAGATCAGCTTCCTGGATGCGTCGTAGAACACCTGGCCGGGCACGGTGTAGAGGTGGAACCTTGTCTTGAACCCCCTGATCTCTCCCAGAGACAAGGGCAGGAAGTCGAAGAACAGGGTGCGCTCGGTCTCGGTTGCAAGGGATATCATCTTCCCCTTGGCCTGGGGGTTTGTCTTGTCGTAGACGTACTGGAGGTTGGTGGTCTTGCCGCACAGCCCGGGCCCGTAGTATACGATCTTGCAATTAATCTCCCGGGAAGAGTAGTTTATAAACGACATGTCTAGCTCTACTCCTTGAACTGCCCGCCCTACTCGCTGAACAGGTTGTCTATGTCGTCGTCGGTGATCTCGGCGAAGGGGGAAGCTGCGGTGTCCGCGGTCTCTGCTTCCGCCTTCTGCATGAGCCTGTTGAAGATTGCTGTCAGGTCTTCGCTGGACTTCTTCACCCGCAGTCTCACCAGCCCCAGGCTGGAGCGGTTGTCAAAGATGACCACCAGTATCACCCGCATGCCCACTATGGAGATGTGGAGGTTGTCCCGCTCCCCCTCGTGGAAGAGTATGGAGAACTCCTGCTCGCCCAGCAGCTTGGCCAGGCCGCCGGTGGCTGCGATGTTGCCCGCGGTGAGCGAGGCCAGGCTGGTGGTGTCAAGGTTCTCGGTCTCGCCCTCGGCGGCGATCAGTTGGCCGTTCTTGTCAACCAGGAACACCACCTTGGCGTTAGCCTCTTTCACCAGCTTCTCCAGTATCTGGGTGATCTGGTGAAACTCGTCTTCATACATAACCATACCAGGGCCGGGCATGCTTTACTCTCCTTGTTCCCTTTAAATAAGCTCTGGAAAATTTAACAAAGAATCTATCAGACAAATAAAATAGTTTCAAGCCAGCCCATAAATCGCGGTCAAGCGGGCTGAAAAGCCGCCGCGGTCACTCGACGTTCACGCACCGGGAGCGGAGCCTCTCCCACTCGAGGTCAACCCGCTCCTGTATGCGCTTCACCTCGTCCTCGGTAAGGTGGCGGAAGCGTCCCTGTCCCTTGAAGTACTCCTCAACAGGCTTCGGCCTCTTTACGTCCCTCGTAAGGTGCCACTCGCCCTCTATCACCTCGTAGAGCGGGAACACCAGGGTCTGGGTGGCCAGCTTGCCGTACTCGATGGCCTTCTCAGAGGGGATGCGCCAACCGGTGGGACACACCGAGAGCACGTGAAGGTAAGACGGCCCCGGAGTCTCCATGGCCCGCTGGGTCTTCCTGAAAAGGTCCAGGGGATAGGCCGAGCTCGCCTGGGCAACGTAGGGTATCTTGTGGGCCGCGGCGATCTCCACCATGGGCTTCTTCCAGGTCTTCTGGCCGATGCTCTCCTTGCCCGCGGGCGACGTGGTGGTGGACGCCCCGTATGGTGTTGACGAGGACCTTTGAATCCCGGTGTTCATGTAGGCCTCGTTGTCAAGGCAGACAAAAGTCATGTCGTGGCCCCGCTCCAGCGCGCCCGAGAGGGCCTGCAGCCCGATGTCCGCGGTGCCGCCGTCGCCGGCCATGCCGATGATGTTGACCTTTTTCTCCGGGAGCCGGCCCTTTCTCATCAGGGCCTTGAGCCCGGCCTCGGTCCCAGAGGCCACCGCGGCCGCGTTCTCGAAGGCCACGTGAATCCAGGGGATGTTCCACGAGGTGGTGGGCAGGGGGGTGCTGATGATCTCCATGCACCCGGTGGCCATGGACATGATCGAGTCCTTGCCCGCGGCCTTCAATATGATCCGCACCGCCAGCACCTCGGCGCAGCCCTGGCAGGCCCGGTGACCGGGAGCGATCAGCTCCTCCCTGGTCATGGACTTGGGTGTCACCTTCTTTTTCCTCGCTGCCTCGCTCATTACATACGCTCCTGTTGGTTATTACTCTCTCACCCCGTATATCTCGTAGCCGTCCTGGTCTCCCCGCTCGAGCTTGTCCCGGGCCAGACGCGACATCTCCATGAAGTCCTCCGGCTGCGTGTCGCGGCCGGCAAGGCCGGCGATAAAGCTCACCACGCCCGGCCGCTGCCGCGCCGAGTAGAGCTGGCTCCGGACCTCGCTTGCCACCGGGCCGCCGTACCCGTAGCTCACCGCCCGGTCAACCACCACCAGGGAGTCCGCGTCCTTCACCGCCTCCCTGAACTCGGCCACCGGAAACGGCCTCCACAGCCGGAGCTTGACAAGCCCCACGCTCTCGCCATCTTCCCGCATCCTGTCCACGGCCACGCTGGCCGTCTCCCCCATGCTGCCCATGGTGATGAACAGGGTCCTGGCCCCCTCGGCCTTGTAGGTCTCCACCGGCCTGTACTCCCTGCCTGTAAGCTCTTTCCACTCCTCCCATCCCTTCATTATGGCCGGCTTGCTTTGAATCAGGGCCTCGTCCTGGGCCTTCTTGGTCTCGGTGTATAGCTCGGGCATGGCGAACGCCCCCATGGTCACCGGCTTGTCGGGATGGAGCCGGTTCAGGGGCTCGAACGTGGGCAGATACTTGTTCACATCTTCTCCGGACACGAACCGGATGGGCTCGATCACGTGCGAGAGTATGAAACCGTCCATGTTGATTATCACCGGCAGCGACACCCCCTTGTCCTCGCCCACCCGGAAGGCCCAGAACACGTGGTCGTATGCCTCCTGGCCGTTCTCCACGAACACCTGCACCCACCCGCAGTCGCGCACCATCATGGCGTCCGAGTGGTCGTTCCATATGGACAGCGGGCTGTTCAGCGACCGGTTCACCAGGGTCATCACCACCGGCAGCCGGAGCGAGGCCGCGGCGAACACGATCTCGCTCATGAGCGCCAGGCCCTGGGAGGCCGTGGCCGTGAATGAGCGGGCCCCCACCGCGGAGGACCCGCAGCACACGCTCATGGCCGAGTGCTCGCTCTCCACCGGTATGAACTCGGCGTCCAGGTCCCCGTCCGCGACCAGCTCGGAGAGGTGCTCAACTATGTGGGTCTGGGGGGTGATGGGGTATGCGGAGATGCAGTCAACGTCGCACTGGCCCACAGCCTCGGCAACAGCGATGGATATCTCTATGCCGCGCCTCTCTGTCATCTCATTCCTCCTCCACCATCTCTATGCAGCTCACCGGGCAGACCTCGGCGCAGATACCGCACCCCTTGCAGTAGTCAAGGTCCGCCACGTAGCACTCGTCCTCTTGCTGGTAGACGGCAACGTCGGGACAGTGCATCCAGCACTGCGCGCAGCGCGTGCACTCGTCGCAGTCAACCACCGGCCTGCGAGTGCGCCACGAGCCGGTGAGGTACTCGGAGGCGTTGCCCGGCTCCTCGATCACGCAGCCGGGCAGAAGCTCCTTCCATCCTATCTGGTCCATGGGCTTGGCCACTGTCTCACTCCTTTAACTCGGTCTCTTCATATGCCCGCTTGACCGCGTTCCAGTTGATTCCCGCGATCTTTCCGAACCTCTGGTTGATGGGCCCCTCCAGGCTCTCGATCTTTATCACACCGGTGGCCCTTATGAGCGCACCCAGCATGGAGGTGTTGGTGATGGGCCTTTTCAGCTCCTCCATGGCTATCTTGTGCGCGTCCACCAGGGCCAGCCGGGCCTTGATCCCGTACTTTTCCCGCAGCTCCTTGGCATCCTGGTGAGAGCTTATCACCAAAAGGCCGTCCTCCTTCAACCCGCTTGTGGGGTCCACAACCTCCATCAGCTTGGGGTCAAGCACAACCGCCACGTCCGGCCGGACCACCTGGGCCCTGATGCGGATGGGCTCGTCGTCCACCCGGCAGAAAGCCATCACCGGGGCACCCCGCCTCTCAGGCCCGAAGCTGGGGAAAGCCTGGCTGAAGCGGCCCTCCAGAACCGCGGCCTGGGCCATGAGCTCGGCTGTGGTCACCGCGCCCTGGCCACCGCGTCCGTGAAACCTTATCTCCCACATGGTAAAATTTACCGCCTTCCTATACTTTAAGTTTAAAGCCGCGAGCAAAAAAAGCCCGCCTCTTTAAAGCTAATACTGATTTTATATAAGCTTACGGAAATTTATGGCAAAATAAAAGGGTTGTCTTGCCGAGCACAGCCGTAAGTCCAAGAACGGATATATACCACAGCGCGCCGAAAAGAGCAACCCGCAGTCCCCCCTGGTCGCCAAGACACTAACGCCGAGACGCCAAGGAAAAAGAGTGCGCCAAGGAAGAAGAGAATGTAAAAAAACCCGGAACGCGGCAGTAAGGAGCGGGGAGGGAAGAGCGAGCAGCGCGGAACCCGAAACGCAGAAGACCTCACCCCTCACAACTCAAACCTCACACCTGTTACGGGCATACCTCCCCGAGCCGGGCGAAGTAGAACTCGTTGTTCACGTGCCGGTCATCCCGCCAGCTCACCCCGAACTCGGACCAGGTCCAGGTAACCAGGTATTATGGGTTTTATACTATCTGTGCTGCCCGGGGGCGGGCTTTCCCTGTTCCACCCCCCGGGCGTGGGCGATTTCCCCGCGGGCGATTGCACGGACCTGGGAAGCGGCGAGGGATAAGCGGTAACAAAACGAGGGAATTCTCATTTTGCTCCACAAACCATATTGTCCGAACCTTGGGAGCTCTTCCACTTGAAGTGTGGAGAGTCCCCTTCAATAACGTAACGGGTGCCAAAAGGCGTGGACACGACTTCTTTCACCTCATTTTCCGCAGCATGCCTATAAAGCGCTTCGGCAAGCTTGAAATCTCGATACGCCCGGTGTTAAATGGTATTCTGAATTTCTACACCTTATACTTCACCGGACCGGACGCCATGGAAGAACTCTACGGGTTTATTGAGATCGATAAAGACAGCGTTTTTGAAAAGCAGCTCAAGGGGAGGCTCTTGAGGATTAAGAGGCTTTACAACGCCAGCGAGATAAAACCCTGCATCGAGCTCATGAACCGGATATGGGGCTTCGATGAAAGGGAGAGCATCCCCCTGCACGAGATAGTGGTGTGCGTCATGACCGGGGGGCTGTTCCTCGCCCTGGAGCTGGACGGAGATATAGCGGGAGTGGTCTACGTGATGCCGGCCTGGACAGCGGAGCACGGCTTTCATCACCACTCGAACTTCACGGGGTTCAAGAAGGAGTACAGGAACATGGGCCTGGGCCTGGAGGCCAAGCGCGCGCACGCGATCATAGCTGCGCGGCAGGGAGTGAGTCTGGTGACCTGGACCTTCGACCCCTTGCAGGCGAAAAACGCCAACCTGAACTTCAGGAAGCTTGGCGCCCTCTCTCGCACGTACCTCGCAAACCTCTACGGCGCCATGGCAGGGGGCTTCGAGTCGGGCCTGCCCACCGACCGGCTGCTCCTGGAGTGGCGGCTGGACACAGCCCGGGTAAGGGAGCGGCTCTCGGGCAAAGCCCCTGCACCGGAAGAGCTTGATTTAAAGTACTTGTGCGAGCCCCTGGTCAGGGTCGAGAACAGGGGGATGAAAATACTTGGCACCTACAAGCACGGACCGTCCGGGACCATAAGGGCGGCGATCCCCCAGGGA
>CAZYTX010000030.1:0-42342 GCA_964650485.1 uncultured bacterium
CGGAGACTTTGAAGCGCACTTGGTGGCGCTCAGTTGCAACGACCCCCCGAAGGGTTTTACCAGGTGGTCTTTGCGGCTATTGGCCGACCAGGCGGTTGAACTTAACTATGTTGAGAGCATCTCCCACGAGACCGTTCGCCAGGTGTTAAAAAAAACGAAATCAAGCCCTGGAGGAGGCAAGGCTGGGTGATACCGCCTGCGGAGAACTCCGATTTCGTTGCCGCCATGGAGAAGGTGCTCGATGTCTACAAACGGCCTTACGATGCAGATTTCCCGGTGGTGTGCATGGACGAGACGCCCAGGCAACTTATCAAGGAGACGCGCACTCCTTTAAAAGGCGGCCCCGGGCGTATGCAGCGCCATGACTACGAATATGAGCGATGCGGCGTGTGCAACATATTCATGGCCAACGAGCCTCTGGCGGGAAAGAGGCTTGTAAGGGTGAAAGAGAGAAGAGCCAAGTTGGAGTGGGCCTTTTTCATAAAAGAGATCGGCAAACGTTATAGGTATGCTCGAAAGATCACGTTGGTGATGGACAACTTGAGCACGCACAAGGCTGGTTCCTTGTATGAAGCCTTTACTCCCGAGGAGGCCAAAGCGATCTTGGACCGTTTCGAATTTGTTTACACGCCCAAGCACGGAAGTTGGCTCAACATGGCGGAGATTGAATTGAACGTCCTTGTAAGGCAATGTTTGAATCGGCGTATTGATAAGATATCTGAGGTTGAGTCGGAAGTTTCAGCCTGGGAAAATCACCGAAACAATCTTGACGCCAAGGTCAACTGGCAGTTTACAACAGAGGATGCCCGCGTGAAGCTGAAAAGATTATATCCGACACTTGAGAGTTGACATGACACTAGAGCCTGTGCACGGATATCACGCCCTCGATCTGCTCCAGTGACTTTATAATTCGCTGTATCTGTGAGAGGCGCTTTAATATGATTCGGAAGGAGTGTATGGCCTTTTTCTCCTCGGTTGTGTAGATGTGTGCCCGCTCGATGTTTATGTTGGCCGCGCTTATTATGGACGAGATCCTTGCCAGCATGCCCTTCTGGTCCTGGACCACCACCTCGATCTCTGCCTGTGACTCGCCCTCGACCTCGCTTCTCCACCTTGCCGGGATCACCCTCTCGGGGTGTGTCTCCAGGGCGCGTGTACAGTCGGCCCTGTGCACCTCCTTTACCTGGTCGTCCCTGATAATTGCTATCACCTGGTCGCCTGCCAGAGGCCAGCAGCAGGTTGCAAAGGCGAGGGAGGGGTCATGGTAGCTGGCGATCTCGATGACCGGGCGGGCCAGGTTTTCGGCCTTGGCCCCGGCCTTTTTTTTGCGGGGCGTTTTTTTTGCCGCGGCCTTGGATTTTTTTCCCGCGGTTTTCTTTTTCGCTTTTTTCTTCGGCTTGGCTTTTTTCTTGGACTTCCTGGGCCGACCGCTCTTGGTGCGTAGCTCCTCCGCCGGCACCAGGTGGGTTATGACCTTTCTCACCGGGAACTTTCCGAACCCGATGGCCTCGAGCATGTGGTTGTATGATGCGAAGGAGTATCGTTGGGCGGCCTTTTCCATGGCGCCGTCTTCGATCAGGCTGCCCATTGCGCGGCCCTGTGCGAGCAGCTCAGTCTCCAGCATCTGCCTTCCCATCTCCCTTGCCCTCTCTGTCTCCTTGGACGATATCCAGTGAGAAATCTTGGCCTTTGCCCTGGGGGTCTTTACCAGCTCCAGCCATGCCTTTCCCGGCTCCACCGAGTTTGAGGTTATGATCTCCACGGTGTCGCCGCTCTTCAGGCTGTAGTTCAGCGGCACGATCCTGTTGTTAATCTTTGCCCCCGCGCACCTGTTGCCTATGTCGCTGTGTATGGCATAGGCGAAGTCTATTGGGGTGGCTTCCGCTGGCAGCTCCACCATGTCTCCCTCTGGAGTGAATACGATGACCTCGTCGGGCATCATCTCCGACTTGAGCGACTGTAGGAAGCGGTAGGGGTCTTTCATCTCCTGGTGGTACTCGACCAGGTGATGGAGGAACTCCAGTGTCTTCTCCTCGGTGTTGACGCCCGCGGGCTCGGGCCGGGCCTGCTTGTACCTCCAGTGGGCGGCGATGCCGTGCTCTGCCAGTGCGTGCATCTCGTTGGTCCGTATCTGTATCTCCACCCTCTCGCCGCGTGGAGCGATGACGGTGGTGTGGAGCGAGCGGTACATGTTTGGCTTTGGCAGCGCGATGTAGTCTTTTATCCTTCCCGGCACCGGGGTCCAGTAGGAGTGTATGACCCTGAGTGCGTCGTAGCACTCTGGTATGGATCCCACCAGTATGCGGAAGGCTATGAGGTCGTAGACCTCGTCGAAGCCGAGCTTCTGTCGCTCCATCTTGGTGTAGATGCTGTAGAGGTGCTTGAACCTCCCGGAGACCGCTGCCTCGGTCCCGGCCTCGGCCAGCATGTTCTGCAACTGCTCCTGCACGCTGGAGACGTGCTCCTGCCTGGCCTTCCTTATGGCCTGGGTCTGCGAGTGCAGGCGCGAGTAGACCTCGGGCTTCACGTGCTTGAAGCTCAGGTCCTCGAGCTGGGCCTGTATCCAGTGTATTCCCAGCCTGGCGGCCACGGGCGCGTATATGTCCAGGGTCTCCTTTGCTATGCGCATCTGCCTCTCCTCGTCCAGGTACTCGAGGGTGCGCATGTTGTGTAGCCTGTCGGCCAGCTTTATGAGTATGACCCTCACGTCCTGGGCCATGGCCAGTATCATCTTGCGGTAGTTGTCGCTCTGCACCTCGATGTCGCTGGTCTCCGCTGCTATCTTGCCGATCTTGGTCACGCCGTCCACCAGGCTGGCGATCTCTTTTCCGAACTCGCGCTCCAGCTCGTCGAGCCCTATGCTCGAGTCCTCGATCACGTCGTGGAGCAGTCCCGCGGCGATGGAGCTCTCGTGCAGCTTCAGCTCGGTGAGTATCCCGGCCACTTCCAGGGGGTGTGAGAGGTAGGGGGTGCCGGACTTTCGGAGGCTCCCCGAGTGCAGCTTTGCGCTCCACACGTAGGCCTTCTGTACAATGCCGGCATCGGCCTGGGGATGGTATTCCTGCAGGCGATCAATGATCTCGTTGATCCTTATGACCGCCACTTTCAAATCCTCTTTCAATGAAAACAGCCCGCCGGAGGGGTCCGGCAGGCTGATCCGGGGCCGCCCTCATGCCCTGTTGCTTCCACTCGTAAATAAAGCAGCCTATCTTTCCAACCTGCAAGCGCTTGTCCGCCGGCTCGGCGCCTAGTAGTCCTCGGGGTCCTTCAATGTGACGGGCACGAGCTTCTCGGCCTTCTTCTCCTCTATCTCCTCCGGCTCCTTGGACTTGACCTGGCCCGCGGCCACCTCGCGCAGGGAGGTGATGATCTCCCTGTTGTCGCACTCCACCAGCGGGTCTGCGCCTGCATAGAGTTGCTTGGACCTCTTCACCCCCACCATCACCAGCGCGAAGCGGTTGTCAACCTTTTTCAAACAGTCCTCTACGGTTATCCTCGCCATTTTCTATACCTTTCCCTTTATCTAATCTCTTACCGCGTCAACGCGCGGAGCCTATGATGGGCCCCACCCGGGGCGCCATAACCCGGGTCCTGTGTCTCTCGGCCACCACCACCGCACGGAGCCGGTCCACGGCCACGTCAAAGTCGTCATTAACTATTATATAGTCAAACCAGCGCCATTCAAGAATCTCTTGCTTTGCCCGGTCCAGCCTGGTCTTCACCTGCACCTCTTTTTCCGTGGCCCGGCCCTTGAGCCGCTGCTCCAGCACCTGCCAGGAAGGGGGCAGGATGAAGATGAAGCATGCCTGCTTGTATTCCTCACGGAGCTGTGAAGCGCCCTGGGTGTCTATCTCCAAAAGCAGGTCCACGCCCTGGTGGTGCTTTTGCTCCAGGTATTTCTTCGAGGTCCCGTAGCGCCTCTCATGCACCTTTGCCCACTCCGCGAACTCGCCCCCTTCCACCATGCGGTCGAAGGTCTCGTCGTCCACGAAGAAGTAGTCCCGGCCGTGCTCCTCGCCCTGCCTCTGCTGCCGGGTGGTATATGACACCGACCAGTCGAGCCCGGGCACGCCCTCCTGTTCCAGCCGCTGCATCAGCGACCTGCAAAGGGTGGTCTTGCCGGCGCCCGAGGGCGCGGCCACCACGAATAGCAGGCCCCGGGCAGCCTCATGCTTTTTAATCTTCCCGCCCATGACCATGGCCCCGGCTCACTCCAGGTTCTGCACCTGCTCGCGCATCTTCTCGAGCTCGGCCTTCACCTCCACCGCCAGCCCCGAGACCCCGGCGTGCTGGGCCTTGTTGGACGCGGTGTTGATCTCGCGCATCATCTCCTGGATCAAGAAGTCCAGCTTGCGGCCCTTGGGAGACTCCCCTTGCAGCACCTTGTCGAACTGCTCCAGGTGGCTTTCAAACCTCACCACCTCCTCGGTCACGTCGCAACGGTCCGCGAACAGGGCCGACTCCTGGGCCAGCCGCTGCTGGTCGAGCTCCCGGCCGGAGGAAAGCTCCGCGACCCTCTGCGCCAGCCGGTCCCGGTAGGCGTCCACCGTCTCCTTTGCATGGGATGATACGCGCGACACCCACGTACCCGTGCGCGCGGCCCTTGCAAGCAGGTCCTCCAAAAGCAGGGCCCCCTCCCGGGCGCGCATCTTTGCGAGCTCAACAAGGCACACCTCCAATACGTGTTCGTATTGGGTCCGCGCCCCGTGGTCCAGTGAAAAGCGCTCCTCGGAAATGATCACGTCCTTGTGAGCGGCCAGGAGCGAAAGGTCCGGGTCCCCGGGAATACCCAGTTCCTCCTGCATCTCCTTCACGGCATCGAGAATGCCCTTGGCCAGGGGCCGGTTCCAGACGACCTCCACCGGGGCGCGACCGGGCTGGTGCTCCACCCACACCTCCACCCGGCCCCGGCTTATGTAGCCCCTTATAAGCTCCGCGGTCTTCTGCTCCAGGGCCTGCAGGACCCGGGGCAGGTGGAGCCTCAGGTCCAGGAAGCGGTGGTTGACCGACCTTATCTCCACCGTGAGCAGGGACCCGCCAACCTCGCCCTGGGCCCGGCTGAAACCGGTCATGGAATACGTGGCCATTAATATTCCCCTAAATCCCGGATTTCAGACTACACCAGCATTGCCGGCCAAATCAACAGGCCCTATAAAAGCCGTCCCTGCGGCCCAAGCCTTTACAACCCGGCTGCGCGTACATATCATATTAAAAACAGGGAGATCGCAATGTTTAAATTACGGCTGTCACTTGTACTACTCGTCACTGCCGCACTTTTGCCGTGCTGCCGGGAGAGGTGCGCGGACAGGGAGTACATCGAGAAGGGGGACCTCGAAGAGCTGAAAGAGCGGGGCAGGCTGCGCATTCTGGTCCCCGCGACCCGTGACAACGAGATGCTGCCCCGCCAGGGCCCGCCGCTGGAATTCAAGGAGGAGATGGCCCGGGAGTTCGCAAGGCAGGCGGGCATGGCGCCAATGCTTGTCTACGTTGACCGCTACGACGAGCTACTCGACAAGCTGGTGCAGGGCGAAGGCGACATGGTGGCGGCAAACCTCACGGTCACCGAGGGCCGGAAGCGCAAGGCGGCCTTCACCTCGCCCCTTATGCTGGTAAAGGAGCAGGTCATCGCAAGGGCGGACGACCACTCCATCCAGCGGACAAAGGACCTCGCAAACAGGGGCCTGTTCGTGCGCAGGTCCTCATCCTACTGGGAGACCTTAACCGACCTGAAGGACGAGGTCCCGGACATGAAGATAGTCCCGGTGGAGGAGGACCTGGACACCGAGCAGATCATACACGGGGTGGCAACGGGGAAGTACGACCTTACTGTGGCGGACGAAAACATCATAAGAGACGTGCTCCGCTTCCGGGACGACGTGAGGCCGGTGCTCGCCGTCACCGGCGAGAGGCCGGTGGCATGGGCGGTGAGGCCGGGCGCGGACGAGCTTCTGCGCGAGCTCAACCGCTTCATAGACAGGGAGAAGCTGGAGGGACTTGCCGGCGGCGCCTACAAAGAGGACCTGCCGGGCATAAAGCAGCGCAAGGTGCTCAGGGTGCTGACCAGGAACAACGCGGTGTGCTACTTCCTCTGGCGCGGGGAGCTGGTGGGGTTCGAGTACGACCTGGTAAAGAAGTTCGCAAAGGAGCTCGGGCTCAGGGTGATGATGATAGTGCCGCCCGGGCACGGGGACTTGATACCCTGGCTCGAGCAGGGCAAGGGGGACCTGATAGCGGCCTCGTACACCATCACCGAGGAGCGGCAGAAGGACCCGGACATAACCTTTTCCAGGCCATACAACTACGTGAGCGAGGTGGTGGTGGCAAGGGCGGATGAAGAGGGTCTCGAGGGACCGGAGGACCTGGCAGGGCGGACCATGGCGGCAAGGCGGGGGAGCTCATACTGGCAGACTCTCACCGGGCTGCAAGAGGAGGGTCTGGAATTCTCTCTCCAGGAGGTCCCCCAGGACATGGAGACCGAGGAGATAATCGAGAGGGTGGCAAATGGGGAGTACGACCTCACACTGGCTGACAGCCACATACTGGAGGTCGAGCTCTCGTACCGGGATGACGTGAAAGGGGTTTTCCGCTTGTCCGAGGACAGGTCCCACGGCTGGGTGGTGCGCTCGGAGGACGAGGAACTGCTCCAGGCCATAAATTCCTTTATCCAGAGGGAGTACCGGGGGCTGTTCTACAACGTGACCTACAACAAGTACTTCAAGCACGAGCGGCGGGTGAGGACGCGGGCGCAGGAGAGGGCGGAAAACGGCGGCCTTTCTCCCTACGACGGCGCCGTGAAGAGGTACGCGGACCGGTATAACCTGGACTGGCGCCTGGTCATCGCCCAGATGTACCAGGAGTCCAGGTTCAACCCGGCCACGGTGTCATGGGCCGGGGCGGTGGGTCTCATGCAGGTCCTGCCCCGCACCGCCAGGGAGCTGGGGTTTTCTAACGTGCGCGCCCCCGAGGCCAACATACACGCGGGTATAAGGTACCTCTGGAGGATGCGGTCCCGCTTTCCCACCGACCTGCCCATGGAGGAGCGCATGAACTTCGCCCTGGCTTCCTACAACGCCGGCTACGGACACGTGCTCGACGCCCGCCGCCTGGCACAAGGTCAGGGGCTCGACCCTGACAGGTGGCCCGGGAACGTGGAGAAGGCCATGCTGCTGCTCGCAAATCCCAGATACTACAAGCGCGCCCGCTACGGCTACTGCCGCGGCAGCGAGCCGGTAAACTACGTGCACGAGATCAATAACAGATACGCAGCGTACATAAACATCGCAGCGCACCAGTAGCGCTTCAGCAAGCGCCCCTGCCCATGCAGGGCCGGAGACCGTTGCGTCTCGCCTGTCCGAACGCGGTTCCCCTTGACATCCTCTCCCCCCTGTTACTATTATTTAACCCGGGTCTGTTCAGTTTAAGGGTCTTCAAGGTTCCATACTTCCTGCCAAGCGAGGTTCAAGATGATAAAGACACGCGTGACCGAGGCACTGGGCATCGAGCACCCGATAATAGGCGGCGCCATGATGCACCTTTCCACGCCCGAGTTCGTGGCCGCGCTAAGCGAGTCCGGCTGCCTGGGGATTATAGCTTCCGCCATGTGGCAGAGCCGGGACGAGTTCAGGGACGCGGTGAAGAAGACAAAGGAGCTCACCGACAAGCCGGTGGCGGTGAACCTGAACCTGTTCCCCGCCATGCGGCCCATTGACAACAACGAGTACCTGGACGTGATTGCGGACGAGGGCATAAAGATAGTGGAGACCTCGGGCCACAAGGCGCCCGAGGACCTGGCAAAGAGGTTCAAGGACCAAGGAATAACCTGGATCCACAAGTGCGTGGGGGTGCGCTACGCCAGGAAGGCCGCGGGCCTGGGCGCGGACATGATAACGGTGGTGGGGTTCGAGAACGGGGGCGCCACCGGCAGGCTCGACATAGGCACGTTCGTGCTCATACCGTCGGTTGCCGCCGCGGTGGATGTGCCGGTGATCGGGGGCGGCGGCGTGTCAAACGGCGCCGGCCTGGTGGCCGCCCTGGCCCTGGGCGCACAGGGCGTGATCATGGGCACCAGGTTCCTGTTCGCCGAGGAGTGTCCGGTGCACCAGGACCTGAAAAAGGCCCTGGCGGATGCAGCGGAGACCGAGACGGTGCTGGTCATGCGCTCCATAGGCAACACCCACCGGGTATGGAAGAACGCTGCCGCGGACAGGATTGTGGAGCTGGAGCAGCGGGGCGCCGGCCTGGAGGAGCTTGTAAAGGCTGCCGCGGGGTCCCTGGACCGCGAGATGTTCTCGAGCGGCGACCTTGAAAAGGGCACCATCTCCGTGGGGCAGGGCGTGGGCCTTTGCAAAGAGGTGAAGCCGGCCAGGGAGATCGTGGCCGAGATCATGGATGAGGCGGCGCAGGTGGCCGGCAGGGTGCAAGGCTTTGCCGGGAGTGCGGACTGAACCATGGAGCAGGGCTCACAGGGGGGGCGCTTCCAGTACAAGGGCGGCGAGATCCGGCTTGACAAGGAAGGCCGCTGGTTCCACGACGGGGTGGAGATAACCCACAAGCTTACCAGGGACCTGTTCAGCAGGAACATAAAAAGGGACCCCTCCTCGGGCGGCTACATCCTGGAGATCGGGAGCGAGTGGTCGCCGGTGACAGTGGAGGACACCCCTTTCATGGTGAGGAGGGTTGACGTTAACGGGGAGAGGGCCATTGCATTTTTGAACGACAACACCCGGGAGGACCTGGACCTCGGGTCCCTGCGGGTGGGCGGGGGCAACGTGCTCTACTGCGACGTAAAGGATGGCCTCTACCCAGCCCGCTTCCTGCGGCCGGCCTACTACCAGCTCATGCAACGCCTTACCGAGACGGAAACAGGCTATGCAGTCAAGGTGGGCGGAAGGCTCTGGCACATAAAGACCTGAGACCTCTGCCGTGTCCAGGTACTACGTTCTTCCCTGTTCCAGACGGTCCTTCATGCGGGCGAGGGCGCTTTCGAGCCTCTGCGGGGTCTCGGCTATGTCAATGGTGAAGTCCAGTGACTCGCGGGTGCCCGGGTCCGGCAGCTCCACGATGGCTTCGGTCTTTACCAGGCTGCCGACCGGGCAGGGTCTCACGGATAAGTCCACGCCCACGAGGTAGTTCGCCCAGGTCATTACACGCTTTATGATCCTGCCCTCCTTATGCTCGACGGTGAAACCCTCCACGTGCGTATCTCTGCCGCCAATGACAGACTCATAGCGGAACATGGAATCATGGCCCGAGCCTTGTCGTATGACAGCGGAGCCCGGCTCCCCCAGCACGGCCATCAAGTCATCGCTTGCGGCCAGGTAATCGAACGCTTTTCCCCGGCCGGTCATCACCCTGGTGACCACCTGGTAGCGTTTGAAGATAACGTCGAAGAGCTCGCCCTTTGCAGGGCCGGAAAGGTAGGTCTTCCTGTCAAAGCCCGGGTCGGAGAGGCATTGCAGGTTCGCGAGAGTGTTGTCGAAAAGCGCGGTGAAGTAATCCACCAGCTCGGTCCAGTATACCTCTTCGCTTCCCCACACCCGGGGAGGCTGGCCAAAGAAGCGGAAATCAACCCTGGCGCCTCCTTGTGCAGGAAAGAGGCCCCAGCGCTGGAAGTGGAAGGTGGGCTCGGTGGCTGCAAACCATATCTCGTAGACACCGTCCCTGATCCCGGTCCGGACGTTGGTGAAGATCAGGTTCCAGTCAATCCCCCCGACCCGCATCCTGATCCTGACCCTGTTGCCCGGGACCCTCATGTCAGTGCCGGTCCCCGCTTGCTTTACCGACTTGAACACCCCGAACTTCATTATCTCTTCGGGACCGGACCACATGTCAAAGATGGACCGCGGATCGGTATTGACCAGGACCGTGTTCTTGTAGCCTCTGAACATCACGGCGCTCGAATCATGGCTTACTCCATTGACCGCGCCAGAAAGCCTCATGCACGAGCAGCCCCCGCAGGCGAGCGACCCTGAGAGCCCGGCAAGCATGCCTAAAATCCTTCGCCTCTCCATTCATCCTCCTTTTGCGCAATAGGCCCCGAGGAAAAGCTCAACCTTTGCGTCTATGATCTCGATGGCTTGCTCCAGCTCATCCCTCCTCTCCATCACGGAACCAAGGGAGAGGAGCACCCCGTTGTAGAGAGGAGCGGACATGCCAAGCCCGCGATAATCAATACTGTAGACGTGGTAGTGCTTTCCCTCGAAAAAGTACTTCCCGAACCGGCCCGGGTCCTTTGCAAAGGGCCAGCTTTCCTTGAGCCCGAGGTAGCGGCCAAAGGCCCTTGCCAGGGCCGGCTCCTGCGAGACCCTTGCCGGGTCCACCGGGGCGTGCAGCCTGCTCTCGCACAGCTCGAAGAAGTCCTTTACAAGGTCTATATCGGTTATGCACAGCCCGTACAAATACCAGTCGCCCGCCCCGGCCATGACCGCACGGGCCTCGGCGTCCGAGAGGTAAGTATAGGCGGTGCAGCGTCCCTCTGCGCAGGTCTTTCTCCCGTACCTGCAATACTCGCGCAGCTCCCGGCCGGTGTAGGCCGGATGCAGGAGACACCCGACGCGGGTGCGGCCCTGGTCCAGGAACCCCACAAAGGGACAGGTGTAGATGACCTCGAAGCGAGGCCGGGGCCTGCCTTTTTCCGCCTCCCTCCGCACCCGTTCGATGTCCTCGGAGGACTCGTCCCACGACTGCATGAGGCGGGTCTGTTTCTCCAGCACTCGGGCGACCAGCTCGCGGTTGTGCCCGTAAAAGTTGTATGTCCCGCAGCACGACGCGCACGATGGTATGCCCTGCATTGCGGGCCCCGGCTGACAAAGGTGGAAATCCTCTCCCATCTCGATTATTTATCCTAGCTTTGATAGAGGGCTTAATCCAATGTTGTTGAAAAGCGCCCGTATTTTAATTATGATGACACTTGTAACATGGAATACATATACAGCCAGGAGAGTCCGCACATTCTGGTGGTGGACGACGAGTGCGTGATCCGCGACATCCTCTCCGACTTCCTCACCTCGGAAGGCTTCCACGTCACCGCGGTGGAGGACGGCCGCCAGGCGCTCGAAGAGATGGAGAGTCAGGCATACGACCTGGTGATCACCGACCTGAAGATGCCGGAGATGGGCGGCATGGAGCTGCTCACCGAGATCGGCGAGAGGAAGTACGACACCACCACCATCATAATGACAGGCTTCGGCACGGTGGAGACCGCCATCCAGGCCATGAAGCAGGGGGCCTACGACTACATACTCAAGCCCTTCAAGATGGACGAGATGCTCCAGGTGATAAACCGGTCCCTGGAGAAGCAGCGGCTGGAGCGCGAGAACATCAAGCTGCGCGAGGTCATGAACCTGTACAAGGTGAGCGAGGCCATGACCGGGAGCCTCAGCCTGGAGCACATCCTGGAGATAATCCTCGAGACCACCAGGTCCGAGCTGGACGCCGACGGCGTCAGCCTGGTTCTGGAGGAGCCCAGGGACTCGGAGCAAGAGCTCTACCAGTACATTACCCATACCCTGGCAGAGCATGACGCCGGCAAAGGGATATTCGGAGAGTTCGATTACGAGACCGCGGTGGAATGGTTCAGGGAAAAGCCCTATATCATCCTCTCCGGCTCCAAGGCAAAGCGCATCTTCACCAGGCCGCCCGAGAAGAAGGGACTGAGCTCCGTACTCTCGGTGCCCTTAAAGAGCCGCGACCAGGTGCTGGGGGTGATCAACGCATACTCGTACCGCAGGAACTACCGCTTCAGCGAGGGACAGGCAAAGGTGCTTATACTGCTGGCATCGAGGGCGGCCCAGGCAATAGCCAACGCCCGCCTGTTCGAGAACCTGCAGCGCACCTTCAGGGAGACCATACTGGGACTGGTGGGCACCCTGGAGGCAAAGGACAAGTACACCTCGGGCCATTCCAGGAGGGTCACCGAGTACGCGGTCATGATAGCGGAGGCCATGAAGCTGCCGCAGAAGGAGATCGAGAGGATCGAGTGGGCCGGGCTGCTACACGACATAGGCAAGATTGGCATCCGGCTGGAGGCGCTCAACAAGCCCGAGAAGATAACACACGAGGAGCACGAGATGTTCAAGGACCACTGCAAGGTGGGAAAGAACATACTGGAGTCCATACACTTCCTCCGTGACATAATACCGTCCGTATACCACCACCACGAGTGGTTCGACGGCTCAGGATACCCCGAGGGAATAAAAGGACAGCACATCCCCCTGGGAGCCAGGATACTGGCAGTGGCCGACTCCTACGACGCCATGACCTCGGACAGGCCCTACAGAAAGGCAATGACGCAGAAAGACGCGCTGAAAGAACTAAGGAAGTTCTCCGGAACTCAGTTCGACCCGGACATAGTGGAAACTCTGGTGAGGGCACTCCAGGACAAGGAGGAAAACCAGACAAAGCAGCAGCCAAGGGAAAAGTCAAAGGTCAAGATCGGGGCCATGAAAATCAGTTAGCGGTGCCTTGCCAGCCCCGAAGGGGCGGCGGTAAGAAGGCAGAGTGTCTCTGCTCACAAACCGACCCGGCATCGTGCACGAAGCAGGATCATGCAGAGAGGCGGGGCGCTATGGTTCCAGGTACTACCTGGCAGGCCTTTTATCATCGAGGCTTATAACGTAGTCCTTCCCAATCTCCAGGCTAAAAGGACGGCCTTTGAGGAACACCCTGAAGGAGCTTTGCGAAAGGGAGCCGTAGGGGTCGGTGAGCTTGAGCCTGACCGCGGGGGCATTAAGGAGCGGGGCTTCAGTTTGGCTCTCGAGCTCGACCAGGGGCAGGTCCCTGCCGGCCTCGACATAGAAGAAGTCGCTCCTGCCGGAGAACTCGATCGCCCGGCGCACGTGGCCCTTGACCTTGGCGGTGTGCTCGAACACGAACCTCTCCCCCTGGTGCCTCTCCAGGATCATCTCCATTGTAAATGCCGAGCTCCACCCGAACTGGAAGGAGGAGTAGCCCCCCTTGGAGTACTCGCTCTTGTACTTGCCGGTCAGGGGGTCATAGGTCTCGTAGATACCCTTCATGCCGTCCTGGTCGGCCATCATCTCAAGCAGCCGCTCCCGGAGCTCCTCGGCCTCATCCTCGTAGCCGAACCTGAAAAGCGCCTCCAAAGCCGAGTAAGCGGTCACCAGCCAGATATGCGATTTCCACCCGCTCTCGGTGCGGTCAAACCGGGGGTCGTTGTACGCCACCGTGGGTACGGGGTATTTGCCGAAGAACTCGTCGGGGTCGAGGAGGTGCTCCTCGATCACCGCCCTGGCCTTGGCTTCGTCCCGGGTGGCGCCGAGGAAGGCCGGGAACCAGATGGCCGGGGTCAGCACCTTGAAGTGGTGGTACTTGTCCGAGCCGACCCAGGAGTAGGTGTCGAACCAGGCCTTTGCCTCCTGGTCCCACAGCAGTGCGTCAATCTTCTGAGCCAGTACATCGGCCTTCTCCCGCCAGTCGTCCGCTTCCTGTTCGAGACCGAGCTCCCCGGCCCACCTCGCCATGGCAAGGTAGTACGAGTACATCCAGGAGTTCAGGTCAACCGACTCCAGTGGCTTTATTTTCGATCCCAGTATCTCTCCCAGGTTCCCGTAGTAGGGAATGAACATCATCTTTTTCACGTAGTCGGCCCGGGGGGAGTTGTCCCAGCCGCCCTCGTCCTGGCTCAGGTACTCGAACAGGCCGTTGTTGTTCCGGTCCCTGTTGTCGGACCACCATTCCAGGAAGGGCTTGCTCGACTCGTACATGGTCCTTGTAAACTCCAATGAGCCCGGGTCGCTCGGGTGCACGATCCTCGCCCCGGCAAAGCCGAACACCGGCGGCTGGGAATGGGGTGTGAGCGGCTCCATCCACTCGTTGGTCATGTGCGAGATAAACCCTTCCTTCTCCTGGACCCCTAACATGGTGAGGATGGCGTCCCTGGCCCGGGCCGGCCGGTACTCGCCGTAGCCCAGGGCCTGGAACCCGGAGTCCCACAGCCAGAACCAGTTGTAATGCACCTTGGTGGGCACGCAACCGAAGTGGCGCATGTTCTCGCGGGGTGCATAGAGCGCGTTCTCGAGCGCGGCCGCGGACATGAGGTACAGCTCCAGACTGCTTTTGTCCCCGGGGGCAAGGTGCGGCTTTGGCAGAGATAGACCGTCCATCATGGCGAGCGAAGATTGCCAGGCGTCATCCGGGGTGCTGAAGCTGTTTTGCCCCCGTTCGGAAAGGGCCTGGGCATGGGTCTTGGAGTCGGGCGAAAAGGCCAGCACCCAGGAGTACCATTCAGACTCTCCCGGGCCGAGCAAGGTCTGCTCTTCCTTGATCTCGATGCGGCCGGCTGAAATACCAGCTCCTTCCGAGGGAATCACCGCGAGGCAGTTCATCCGCGGCCACAAAAAGGGCCTTACCGAGAACTTTACTATGAGCCTGCCACTCTCGCCTTCTCGGAGAGCATGGAAGAACCGGGAGTTCTTCTCGAAGCGGAGCAGAGGAGACACGGAGCGCCTCCCCGGCGAGGTGTTCTTTATCCTTATGCTTAAGAGGTATTGATCGGTTCCCAGGAAGCTCGCCTTTTGCAAAAGCTCGAACCCCTGGAGGCGGGCCTCTTCCTCCCACCCGAAATAGCTGAACTCGATGTTCCGCTCCAGGGCCTCTTCTATGGCCCCTTGATCCGTTGCCAGCACCACCGAGCTGGTGGCGAAAAGACCCGTCTGCGAGTAGTCCAGCACGTGCTTTCCAGTGGCGCAGGCAAAATGCAGCACGCCTCCCGGAGCATTGCTCCGCACCTCGGCCTTGATACCCGCGTGGCTGGCAAAGGGGCTTAAGGGGCCGCCGTTGTCCCGGAAGCGGCCGGCGAACTCGGACACGTAGCTGGGCGCGCCTGAAAAAGACACTCCCGGAACAAAGGAAACTGCTTCCGCCTTCAACCCCGGCACCGCCTGGCAGTAAAAGAGAACGCAAAATATGATTAGAAGCCTTCTTGTCATTTGTTGAATGTAGCTTGTAAGAAGTTATATCATCCTTAACCATTAAAATAAAGCGTTCGTTTTTCCGGAGGTGTAAACCAATGAAGCTGGTGATAGTGGGAGGCGTTGCAGGAGGCGCCGCGGGGGCCACCAGGGCGAGAAGGGTGGACGAGAAGGCCGAGATCATAATGTTCGAGAGGGGCGAGCACGTGTCCTTTTCAAACTGCGGACTGCCGTATTACATCGGCAAAGAGATCGAGGAGCGCGACGAGCTTTTTGTAACTTCAAAGCAAAAGTTTAAAAGCCGGTTCAACATAGACGTGCGCACCATGCAGGAAGTCATTGCAATAGACAGGACACAAAAGCGCGTGCAGGTCATGGACCATGCCGGGGGCGAGACATACTTCGAGACCTATGACAAGCTCATACTCTCGCCCGGAGCAAGGCCAATAAGGCCGCCCCTGCCGGGCGTGGAGCAGGAAAACATATTCACCTTGCGGGACGTAAGGGATACGGACCGGATAGTGAATTACATGGAAGGAAACAGCGTGGAATCCGCTGTGGTGGTGGGCGGTGGTTTTATCGGCCTGGAGATGGCGGAGAACCTGGTGCGCAGGGGCGCAAAGGTGACGGTGATAGAGATGCTGGAGCAGGTCATGCCTCCCCTGGACTTCGAGATGGCGGCCATCATACAACAGCACCTGCGCGACAAGGGCGTGGACCTGCGCTGCGGGGACGCGGTGGAGTCGTTCCAGGAAAGCCGCGGCCGCACCTTGGTCACCACAAGAAGCGGTGCCAGGGTGGAGGCTGACATGGTGCTGCTGGCAGCGGGAGTAAAACCGGAGAGCGACATTGCAAGAGCGGCGGGGCTTTCCATCGGAAGGCTCGGCGGAATACAGGTTGACGAGACAATGAGGACCTCGGACCCGGACGTGTTCGCGGTGGGGGACGCGGTCGAGGTAAAGGAATTCGTAACCGGCGAGAGCATGCTGGCGCCCCTGGCAGGACCAGCGGCAAAACAGGCCAGGATAGCCGCGGACAACGCACTGGGAAAAAGCGAGACCTTCACCCGGGTGCAGGGAACCGCGGTGGTAAGGATATTCGACAAGGTGGCCGCATCCACAGGCAGCAGCGAGAAGTCCCTGGAAAAAGCGGGCAGGCCGTACTTGGCCTCATTCACCCACTCCTATCACCATGCTTCCTACTACCCGGGGGCCGAGAGCATGTCAATAAAGCTTTTGTACGACCCGGACAGCGGCCTCCTGCTGGGAGCGCAGGCGGTCGGGGGCCACGGCGTTGACAAGAGGATTGACGTGCTGGCAACAGCCATGCGCGCGGGGATGACGGTGTTCGACCTACGGGAGCTCGAGCTGGCCTACGCCCCCCAGTTCGGCTCGGCCAAGGACCCGGTCAACATCGCCGGGTACGTGGCCTCGAACATACTGAGAGGGGACGTGGAGGTCGTGCACTGGCACGAGCTCGCCGGGCTCGACCAGGATTCATACCAGGTCCTGGACGTGCGCTCGCAAGACGAGGCCGGCCGGCAGGGAGAGATACCAGGCTCCATGAGAATCTACATTGACGAGCTCAGGGACAGGCTCTCGCAGCTCGACAGACAAAAGACATACGTAACATACTGCACGGTAAGCTACAGGGCATACCTCGCCTACCGCATACTGGTGCAGGACGGGTTCAAGGCGAAGCTCCTGAGCGGAGGGATCGAGACTTACTTGCACCCGTCAAAGGAAAGAGGCACTCGCAAGGAGGACGCGGCCTGCCCTGAGAGCGCCGCGGCTGATTAAAAGGAAAAAACCTCGAACGTCCTTCACGGTTCTGAGACTAGAGAAACAGACGGGCGGGCAAAAGCCCGCCCGTCAGCAGTCCCCAATGCAAGGATTACTATTCCTTGCCCATGTACTTGAAAGAGACCTTGACACGGGCGCGGAAGGCGGCCACCTTGCCTTCCTCAAGCTTCATGTCCAGCTCCGAGATCTCCGCGATACGGAGGTCCCGCAATGACTTGGAAGCAGTGTCCAAAGCGTTCTTGGCAGCCTGCTCCCATGACTCCTTGCTCGTGCCCACCAGCTCGATAATCTTGTACGTACTCTCCGGCATGACTCTCCTCCTTTCTTTTTTTGAAGTGTTAAGCTAAACCCTTGCCTCGATCAGCAATTAGAGTTAGTGGAAATATAACTATCATAAAACAGGTGTCCAGGGCAAATCCGCTAACGCCTAAAACTTGGCGCCCTTGGCCCCTTGGCGTTTCCTGCCCGGCCGCGCCAAATGCCCGCCAGCAAGAGAGCCAGGCCCAGGAAAAGCGCGGCCCAGCTTGCAAGCGAGATAAACAGGCCAGCCTTGAAATCCCGGGGCTCGTAAACCAGGCGCACCACAAAAGAGCCGGCGTCAACCGGCGCCGCGCGCATGCAGTAGTCCGCCCGGAGAATCCTCTTCTCAACACCCTGCACGAATGCGCGCCAGCCGGGATAATACTGGTTGGCCATAAATAAAAGACCCGGAGACCCGGACCTTACCTGGTAGACCTCCTCGCCGGAGCGTCTTCTCACAAGCTCCACGGAATCATTGAACGCAGAGCCTGCTTTCTCCCCCGTTGCAAGGCCCTCCACGGGTTCAGATAAAAACACCGTGTTATGAAGCTCGCTTCTTCCCGCCTTGTTCAGCATCTCCAGGAGCTCCTGGTCGTCATGCGCCACTTCCGTTCTCCGGCAGAGGAAAGCCCTTGGCAGTGCCTCCCTGTTCTCATAGAGGAGGACCCCGGGTGCGGGCGAGCCTTTGAACCAGAAAGGCTTTTCCGGGTTTATGACCGCTGGCATCATCCACCCGCAGGAGACGTCCTCGCGATCCCCCGGCCGCTCCTTTATGAACTCCAGCCTTATCTCGCGGCCGGAAAGCTCTGAGAGGTCAACTTCTTGAGGCTCCCTGGGAGGAAGTCTTCCCGCCTGCCTGGGCCGGGTTTCAAGCTCCTTGTGATAAAAGGTCATAACCGTGTCCCCGAAGCCCGCCTTGATAGAAAGGTGGCACTCTGCCGGGCCGAGGTCCTGGTCCCCGTGTGCAGCGCCCGCCAGGAAGGTGAGCACATCCCCCTTGTTCGCAAACACCAGGAACCTGAAAAGCTCGTACCGTGCAAAGGTGTACATGGGCTCGCCCTCCAGCAGGGGCCTTGCCGGGTCCCCCTCGCTTTTATGTACGTCCGGCGGGAGCAGGTTAAGAAAGAAGGGCGAGCAGAACTTCAAGGGCATGCCCCTGTTGATCACGTATCTCAGTGAGACAAGGTCCAGCACCGGCATGCCATCGGCGTCAATGAAGCGGCCGTCCTTTAGCTCGTCTTTCAAGCCCAGGCGGTCGAGCTTGCCGTCCACGAAGCGCGCGGCCCGCTCGTCCGCAAGGGCCATGAACTCGGCGTAGCGCCTGGGCGGGACGGTGATCCACCCGTCCATTGCGTCCATGTCCAGTGCCATGCCGGCATGGTATACGAGCTCAGGGTCTCGCGGGCCCTGGCGGCTCACCATGATGTAGCGGGAGTGGGATGCGCTTATCCTCCTGGAAACGTCTTTCAGCCAGGGTTCGTATTCGTAGTCCTGGAAGTCGTTCTTTGGCAGGTGGCTCACGGCAAGGACATACACGTCGCCAAGCTGCAAGAGCACAAAGAGCGCGGCAATTGCTCCTCCAAAATGACGCGGCCCCAGCCGCCGGAGAAGCGCCGCCAGCAGCATAGAGGCAACAAACAAAGGAACCATAAATTCAACACGGGACAGCAGAGTTAACTTCAGAGCGCCCAGGCCCGTGACAAGCGCGGCAAAGAAAAGCACGGCCATAGCCTCCCTGGCGCTTGCATGGTGCATGATCCTTTGCAGTCCCTGGCCGGCGAGGACAGCCATGAATAACTGGCCCATGAAGAAGGCGTGCTCGGGTGTCCCGAACCTGTTCAGCACCGGCAGCAGGAACTGCAGGCGGTCAATAACCGGGAGGCTCCCGAAGGACCAGAAAAGGGCCAGGAGGGCGATTAAGAACAAGGCCCTGGAGTCGCTGCGGGCTTTCCAGCCCGCGGCGAAAAGGGCGAGCGCCAGGGTGAGAACGCCGAGGTAAAAGCTCGGGCCGCTGGAGAGTGACGCGGAATTAGTCTCGAAATCAGCGGTGGGGAGGAGCACCCCCCAGATGAGCTCCAGCGGCAAAGTCCGACCGCTGAAGTAGCTGAAGGTCACGCCCTGGTTGCGCACGAAATGCTGCGCATAATGCAAAAGGGGCAGCGCCTGCACGGCGCAAAGGAGAGCGGCCAGGATCAATGCAAGGGAAAGGCTTATGAGCACGCGCATTGAAATGAAACGGGCCTCCCGGCAGAGGAAGGGAAGAGCCAGAGCCGAAAGCAGCAGTCCGTATGAGGTTGACTCCACGTCTCCCCCCAGCACCTGCAAAGCGAGGAACATGCCGGAGAGCATGAAATGCCCGGGCCGGCCCCCTCTTATCAGCAGCACGGCCGAGAACAAAAACCATGGCATCCACACGTTCGAGCAGGTGGATGGAAGGAAATGGATGAAGTAAAAGGGCTTGCCGGTGAAGGCATAAGATGCCGCGGCGAAAAGCGATGGCCCCGGGGACAGCCTCACAGCCCTGCACAGGGCGTAGACCCCTGACGCGGCGATGCAGAGATGGAGGGGGTAGAAGAAGTTGACTGCTCTTGCGTACTCGGACATGTTGAGCATAAAAGCCAGGGGGTAGAACACGCTGGAATGGGAGAATGCCTGGAAGGGGAAGCCGGCGAATACATGCGGCGACCAGAGCGGGAGCACCCCCTCGGCCAGGGCCCGGGAGATGAACGCCCGGAAGGGTATCCACTGCAGCATTACGTCGTGCACGAGCGGGTCGGAAAGAGCGCTCTTGCCCTGGACCATCCGAATGGTGAAAGGGAGCCATGCGAGCGCGAAAAGTGTTGCCACGCTTCCGGCGTCGCGGAGCCGGCCGCGCTTTGCGCCAGTTTTATCCTGGAGGCTCACAGGTCAAATTATAACCACATTGAACCAATGCATAAAGCCGGATGTCTCAGGCTAAAGGGTATATGCGCACCTTTGGAGCGATGTGAAGCGGGAGAAGCATGATTTTATCTTTCACCACCGAAGCGATATGTTAGAGTAGCCGGGTGATTCCATGCGCGCGAGTGTAATTATCCCGAACTACAACGGCGAGCGGTTCCTGGGCGGGTGCCTGGACTCGCTCGAATCACAGACGCGTCGGCCCCACAAGACCATAGTGGTGGACAACGGGAGCTCGGACCGGTCGCTCGATATGGCCCGCGGGCACCCGGTCCGGCCCGAGGTCATCTCCTTGGATGAGAACAAGGGGTTCGCCTGTGCAGCCAACGCCGGGCTCCGGGCCGCGGACACCGAGGCAGTGGCCCTTTTGAACAATGACGCGGTTACCCACGAGCTCTTTATACAAGAGGGACTGCGTGCCATGGAGCTGCATCCACTGGTGAGCATGTTCGCCTGCCTGATGCTGGATTATGAGAGGAGGGACAGGGTTGACTCGGCCGGGAATGAATACGGCCGTGACGGCAGGCCGAGGCCCCGGGGCCGGGGTCTTCCAGCCAGAGGTTTCATGAACAAGGCCGAGGTCATGTGCCCGTGCGCCGGGGCCGCATTCTTCAGGCGCGGGCTGTTCGATGAGGTGGGCCTGTTCGAGGAGGGGTTTTTCTCGTACCTGGAGGACATAGACCTGGGGTTGCGGGCGCGCTCCAGGGGCCACGTGTGCATGTTTGTGCCCGGCTCCAAGGTGTATCACGTGGGCGCGGGAACGGACCTTTTGGACCGGCCCGGCGGAAAAAGGGTTGACTCCAGCGAGCGGGTGCATTGGATCGCGCGGAACCGGGTGAGGGTGGTGGCAAGGAACTGGCCCACTGAATACGTTTTCAGGTGGATGCCCTGGCTCGTTTTTGGAATCTTCCGCAGTGCTGCCTATCATGCCGCAGTGTCGCGCCAGATAGTGCCTTTTATCAAAGGGCTTGCGGACGGCGCCAGGCTCTTTTCATCGGACCGGGCCTACTTTCAATCGAATGCCTCTGACACCAGCTTCCGGGAAATCGCCCGGCTTATGCGGGAGGGTTCGGTTCCGTGGACTCCATGATCTCGGTGATAATCCCTGCCCGGGACTGCGAGGATGTGATCGAGGCCTGCCTGCAATCTTTGTCCGCACAAACCTTGCAGCCGCTGGAGGTCATAGTGGTGGATGACGCTTCCACGGACCGCACGCGCGAGTTGGTGAGTGAGCGCTTCCCCTGGGTGAAGCTGGTTGCGAGAGACGAGCGCGGCGGTTATTCGGGCGCTTGCGCATCCGGGTTCGAAGAGGCCGAAGGAGATTGGATAGCGGTGTTGAACGCGGACACCGAGGCTGACAAGGACTGGATAAAAGAGCTCGATGCAGCATCGAACCTGGATGAGAGTACGGGGATGATAGCATCACTGGTGCTCTCGCCGGGCAATGAAAAGATTGACTCGGCAGGACTTGGAATGTCCAAGACGGGCATGGCAATGCTCCGGGGGCACGGGCATACGGTGGAGAGCCTGGGTGCGGCCCCCCGGGCGGAAGAAGTCTTCGGGCCGGCCGGCTCCGCTGCCATGTACAGGAGGGATATGCTCGATGAGACCGGCTTTTTCGAGCCCGATTACGTAATCTACTACGAGGACGTTGACCTCGCATTCCGCGGAAGGTGGATGGGATGGAAATGTGTCCTGGCAAAGCGCGCCAGGGTGGTTCACGCCCACTCCCATACAATGAAGCGCCACGGTGATGAGAAGAGGCGACTCTTGCAGAGGAACAGGCTGCGCACCATGGTCCGTAACTGGCCTGCGAGCTGGCTCCTTTTTTACATGCCCGGGGCAATTATTTTCGACCTCTTAAGTATAGCCGGCGCTTTTTACCAGGGGAGCTTTCTTGCGCCATTGAGAGCGAGGCTGGATTTCTTGAAGAAACTTAGAAGAGACTTGCGGGAGAGGAGACGGATAATGGAGACCGGGAAAGCGAGTCCCGCTGCTGTGAAGCCATGGCTTGGCAAGGATGGCGGCGGGGCCGGCCGCGGGCTATTTCGCGGCCTCCTGGAGAAAAAGAGATGAGCAGGTTGTTTTCCTGGCTGGTGCTTGCATTGATGCTCCTGGTTTTCGTGGCCGCGGGCCTTGCTCTCCTGCCAGTGCCTTTCACCCGTGACCAGGGCATCTACGCTTACAACGCCTGGATGTGGCTGGGCGACTCGGTCCCCTTTCGCGACACCTTCGGTCACAAGGGGCCGCTACTCTACCTGGTGTATGCGGTCTCTCTGAAGTTGTCCGGTGGCGCCATGTGGGGCCCGAACCTTTTTGACCTTGTTTCCCGGACCTTTGCAGTGGTGTTCGCCTTTCTCCTTGGCAGGGACATGGCCGGCAGGAGGGCCGGGCTGTGGAGCGCGCTGTTTTGCGGTCTGCCGCTATTGGGCATATTCAACTCCTGCTGGTGGAACGCGCAGGCTGAGACCTTCATGCTCCCGTTTTTAGCGGCCTCAGCCTGGCTGGCAGCACCCTGGGCAAAGACCCGCGGGTTCCGGGCCGCGGCCTCCGGCTTTCTAAGCTCTCAGGCGGTCATGCTGAAGCCGAACGCCGTTGTGCTCGCGCTGTTTTTGCTTGCATGGCTGGTGGCAACCCCCAGGGACGTATCTTTCAAGAGACCGGCATGGTTTATTGCAGGGCTTGTATTGGGCTGTGCGCCCTGGCTCGCCTACTTCTCCTTTACCGGCGGCCTCCTTGAGATGTGGGAGTTCCTGGTGGTGTTCAACTCCTTCCATGTAAAGGCTTCCCTGGAGGCGTTCGGGGCTCACCTTTGGACCATGTTTTACAGGCGCTTTTACACGGTGTTCAACCTGATCCCTGTCATGTGTCTTTTTCTTTTCTTGCCTCCGATACAGGAGCGGGAAAGGGGCGCGCTTTTTTTCGTGGCGTGCTGGTTGGCTGCGAGCGCTCTCATGACCCTGGTGCAGTTTAGATTTTTTCTCTATCACCTGCTGGTGCTCATAGTGCCGCTGGGCCTGGCCGCGGGCATGGGGATGGACTCCCTGCAAGGCCGGCTGCAGAGGACAAGCCGCACGGGATCCAGGGTTTTATCGGGCCTGGTCATAATCTGGTTCTGCCTGGTCTTTGGAAGGGCCTGGCACCTGATAGAAGAGAGCTACCAGACCTTTGACTACCTTTCCGGCAGGATAGACCTTTCCGAATACTACGCCAGGTTCTCGCAGGAGGACAGGCGGGGGCGGGGGGACTTCAGCCTGCTGGCGTCCGCGTCCGCGGCCCACCATGTAGCCATGCGAACGGACAGCGTTGCCAGGGTCCTGGTGTTCGGGTACGAGCCGCTGGTGAACTACTTGAGCGCAAGGCGCGCGCCTTCCAGGTTCGAGATTGACTACCCGCTTACCTTCGAGCCCCTCTCGGGCAGGGCGTGGGCGCACCGCCAGAGGTGGCGGGCCGAGTTCATGGCTGACCTCAGGAGCTCTCCCCCTGCCATGGTGGTGCTGGTGGACAACGACACCAACCCCCTGGAGCCGCGAGCTTCCCTGGAGCAGGCCCGGGACTTCAAGGAGTTCTGGTCATGGCTTCAGCAGGGTTACGAGCAGGCCGAGGTCATAGAAGATTTCCACTTCTATGTGAGGCCGAAGAAACCCTTTCGGCAAGATTGAAGCCGGGCCCTATGGGATTTTATCCTGCTGCCAGGCGCTCTTTTTTGCTCTTCTCAATTTTTTCGAACATACCCGGCAGGGCCCTGTAGATCAGGTCGTCCAGGTACTCGAATGGGAAGGGCTTTATGAGGAAGTAAGTGGCGCCCAGCTTTTTTGCCTTGTCCATGACCTTGTCGTCCGGATACGCCGACATGAATATTACCGGGACCTTGCTGGTGTTCGAGTTGTTCTTGAACGCCTGGATGAGGGTGAGCCCGTCCAGCTTTGGCATCCTTATGTCCGAGATGACCAGGTCAGGCACCATGTAAAGCGAGAGCAGAAGCACCTCGAAGCCGTTAGCCAGGGGCTTGACCTCGAAGCCCAGCTTTGCAAGGTACCGTTCCAGGCTGTAGCGCACTGTCTGATCGTCGTCAACCACGAAAACCGTCTTCTTTCCGTTCTCCATCGCGATCACCTCGCTGGCATTCTATTTCCGGGCTTTTATCAGTGACTGATTGGCGCGTGGCTCCTGAGAGTCGCGGGTCGGTTTGTTCACCGCTTTCCCTGTTCCCGTCCCTTGCCTTGAGCTCGCCTTTTATTTCGAGGAGACAGTAACCCTCACCGAGCATTTTTATGCTCGCTTCTTGAACGGAGACCAGCTCCTGTCTTTCAAGCAGCGCGGACAGCATGGCCGCCTTTTCACGGGGCCCTGCCGATTCGAGCCTCCCGGCGACTTCACCGGGTTCCAGTTCCATGTTCTCGTTTTTTTCAAGTTTCTCTATGGCTTCCTCGATCTCGATCAGGCGGCCTTTATACATGGTCACGGGGGTGTCAAGCAAATCCTCCAGCTCATTCTTTATGCGATCGTTAACCGGGTCCGCGGCCACCACGTGGAAGGCGCCGTCCTCCTTGAACAGCGGCAGGCACTTGTTCTTTTTTGCGATTAAAAGGGGCATCTCCCGGAGCAGGTTCCTGTCTATCATCTGCTCGTCTACGTGCACGCAGGGGATGTCCAGGAACCGGGCCGCGGCCCATTCCATGTCCTGCCAGGTTATGGCGCCTTGCTTTACAAGGGCCTGGCTCAATTTGAGGTTCTCGTGTTCGGAGATGTGGAGCGCCTGTTCAAAATCAAAAGGGGACACCCATTCCTGTGAGACGAGCACCTGTCGAAGAAGTTTCTCGGACTCGATTGCAAGTCCCTGTCTCAGTCTCGAGCGGACCATGGCCTTGCCCACGATGCTGACAAGGCTTTTAATGTCCCCGAAGGGCTTTATCACCATGGCCATGGCGCCGAGCTTTCTGCACTCATCTACCATGGCGTTATCCGTGTACGCGGTCATGATCACCACCTCGGTCTCGGGCCACAGGTCCCTCAATGGCCGCATGAGCTCCAGTCCGTTCACTAGCGGCATCTTGAGGTCCAGCAGCACCACGCTCACTGGCTCATCCTGCATCTTTTCCAGGGCCTCCCTGCCGTTCTCCGCGGTCCTTACATTGTAGCCGGCCTTTGTAAGGACCCTTTGGCAAGCGAGCCTCACTATGCCGGCGTCGTCCACAATGAGGACGCTATTTTCCGCAACTCTTTTTTCATCCTGCATGTGCTTCACTCCTTGTGAGCGTCGCCTGCTCCGCGGGCGGCATCTGTATCCTGAATATGGTTCCCTGATCTGGCACGCTCTCGACCTGTATTTTGCCGTGGTGGTCTTTAATGATCCCGTGTGTTATGGACAGCCCCAGCCCTGTGCCCTCTCCTTCCTGCTTGGTGGTGAAGAAGGGATCGAATATCTTGTCCTTTACATGGTCTGGCATCCCTGGGCCCTGGTCCTCTACTTCTATTTCCACCCCTCCTTCCTGGCTTTGCAAAGCTCTCAGAGCTATCTTTCCATACCTTTTCATGGCCTGGGCGGAGTTCATTATAAGGTTTATGAGCACCTGCTGAATCTGGCTGGGGTTTGCCCACAACAGTGGCAGGTGTTCCGGGCAGTTAACCTCCAGCTCTATCCTCCTGTCTCTCAGCTCGTGATTGATCAGTGCCACCGTCTTGTCCACCAGCATTGGCAGGTACACCTCCTCCCTGTGGCGGTCATCTGACTGCCTTGCAAAGGAGAGCAGTTGAGCAACTATGTCCCTGCACTGGAGCACGGCCTGCTCGATCTGTCTCAGGTCGGAGATCACCTGCTTGTCCTTCGATTCCATGAGCACCAGTTGCACAAGGCCCAGGATGCCGGATAAAGGGTTGTTGATCTCGTGAGCCACGCCCCCAGCCAGGAGCCCGAGTGAGGCCATCTTCTCAGACTGGATCAACTTGGCCTGCGCCATTTTCAACTGCCGGGTCCTCTGTTCCACCTTCTCTTCAAGGTCCTGGTTCAGCTCCCACAGGTCCCTGTTCTGCTCCTCGATCCGCATGAGCAGCCTCCGGTTATAGTCCTGGAGAAGCCACTGCTTGAGCCCTTCCCGCACGGTCACCCTGAGGTCCTGGTCGTTCCACGGCTTTGTAATGAAGCGGAATATCCCCACCTTGTTGATGGCAAGCTCCGCGGTGCGAAGCTCGGAGTAACCGGTGAGTATCACCCTGACGGCGTCGGGGCACATCTCTTTCGCCTTTTCCAGGAGCTCGATCCCGCTCATCTCCGGCATGCGCTGGTCGGTAAGTATCAGATGCACCGGCCGCTGTTTCATGACCTCGATTGCCTTTGACCCCGACTCGAGGGCGACCGCCTTATACTCCTCCGTCTTGAGCAGTCTGGCAAGGCTCCTCAACACGTTTTGGTCGTCGTCAACCACCAGCACGGTAAGGTCCTCCATCCGGAGCGGTTCCGGCTCGAGCTCATGCTCCCGCTTTGTATTCTCGAGCTTTCTCAAATCCGTCATGATGCCTCCTTTACATCCTCTGGCCCGCACACGGGGAGGTATATGGTGAAGGTTGTCCCCTGGCCCGGCCGGCTATGGACCTCTATCTCCCCGCCGTGTTTCTTCACGATCCCGTATGAGATGGAGAGCCCGAGCCCGGTGCCCTTTCCCACCTCCTTGGTGGTGAAGAAGGGATCGAATATCCGCTTCAAGGTCTCTCCGGGAATGCCGCAGCCTGAGTCCGTAACCTGGACCACCGCTTTGTCGCCCTGGGTGAAGGTCTTTATTTTTATCTCTCCTCTTTTCGTCATTGCCTGGGCAGCGTTCACAAGGAGGTTCATGAACACCTGGTTCAGCTCCTGCGGATACCCCTTTATCTGGGGGACCTCGCCGAACTCCTTTACAAGCTCGGCCTTGTACTTGATCTCGTTCCACACGATGTTCACGGTGCCGTTGATCCCCTTGTGCAGGTCGAAGAGCTCGAGATCGCCCGAGTCGGGGTGCGAGAACTCCTTCAGGTTCTTTATGATGTTCTTCACCCTCTGGGTGCCTTCCTTGCACTCGGTTATGATATCTGTGAACTCCCTGAACAGTTCCTCCGGGTCCGGGTTCCCTCCGGCCTTCCCCTGCTCCGCGGGCTTTCCCGCGGCCCCGTGAGCAAGGCTTTTCTTGCGGGCGCCCGCGGCCCTCTTAAAGTCATTGAACGCGCTCAGAAGCTCCTCCCTGTACTCGTCCAGCACGTGCAGGTTCGAGCTGATGTAGCTTATGGGGTTGTTTATCTCGTGGGCCACGCCCGAGGCGAGCTGTCCTATGGATGCCATCTTCTCGGACTGGAGCAGTTGCATGCTGGTGTTTTCCAGCTCGCGGTTCTTCTCGATGAGCTCCCGGTTCTTCTCCTGCACTATATCCAGGAGCCTTTGCCTCACGATCCCCATTGCCAGCTCGTTTGCCACCTGCTTTATGGCGGCCTGCCGCTGCTCGTTGAAGTCGTTGATGTCCCTGGACATGAGGATTATGCCGCCTTTGAGCTTGCCCTCCACCAAGAGGGGCACGGATATGAGGGTCTTCATGCCCATAGAGCTTATCTTTTTCCTGGTGGCGCTGGATAGCTTCAACTGCTCTACGTCTGGCACGAATATGGTTCTTTTCAGCAGTGCATTTCGGCTGGCGATCCCGTTTGCCGACCAGTCGGCCGAGTTTATGGCCAGCTCGGTGACCATGCTCTTTTTCAGGTTCTGCTCTGCGATGATTTTCAGCTCATTGCTGTCCTGGCTACGCATGAACAGCCCGGCGGCCGGCACGCCCATCATTGTACATATGCCCGAAAGAGCGCTGCGCCCGAGGGAGAAGAGGTCGGGGGCCTCCTTGATTGACTGGGATATGGATATGAGCAGGTTCTTCTCAAGCTCCTCCCTCTTGCGCTCGGTGATGTCCCTGAAGATGCTCTGCACTCCGAAGGCCTGCCCGTCAACAAAGACCGGGGTGGACCTCGTCTCCACGGCTATTTTCTGGCCGTTCCTCTTTATGAGCTCCATCTCGAACTGTCTTGGATGCCGGTCATTTAACATCCTCTGGGTCAAGTCCCGGATTCTTTCATGTTCGCCCACCGGAATGATACCGGACCCGAACAGGTCATTCTCCTTAATATCATAGTCGCCGTTCAGTCCGGCCAGCTTTGACATCTGGGTGTTGTACTCCAGTATCTTGAAGTCGAGGTCGGTGATAAGTATTGCGTCCGCGGCGTTGCTCATGTAGTTCTTGTACTTTGTCTCCGATTCCTGCAGGGCCCTGGTCCTCTCGGAGAGCTCCAGCTCCAGCGCCTTTTTGTCCTGGATGGACACCGCGGTGTGGGAGACGGCCTTGACAACCCCTTCCCCGTTCTTTATGGGCGCCATGGTGACCCGGTACCACTGCTCCTCGCCGCGCCTGTCAAGGTAGCTGTTCTCCACGGACACGACCCGTTCTTGCTCTATAACCTGGCTTAGCTTGCATCCGGGGCACGGGCTGTCTTGAGATTTCAATGCCTGGTAGCACTTCTTGCCCTTCAGCTCGCCGTGCACGTCTGAGGCTACAGAGTTGTGAAAGATGATCCCGTGGTCGGGTCCTATTGCCACTACTGGCACGCCCGAGCCCTCCAGCATGCTCTCGGCATCCTCCATCCTGCTTTGCATGTCCCCTGCAATCCTCAGCCCGGAACCCATGAGGTAAATACCGGCCAGGACCGCGGCGCCGGACACTCCCGCGGCCGTAATAAAAACGTGCATATGGCCTGCCTTTAATAGAAGTGCAAGCAAGCTAAAGCACGCTGCGGCCAGGATGAGCAGCAGAATCAAGCAGATGTATTTTATTCTTTTAATGCGCAAGGAGCGGCCCGCTTTTTCCTCACCGCGGTCCAGGCCTGGAAAATCGGCCGCAACAGATGCGTCCGCAGCCTCGTTTCCCTCTGCCTGGAGCAGGGTCCATTCGGGCCTGGCACCGGTCTCAACCTTCATCCTGTGCCTCTTTTGTCTCTACCGGGAACTCGAGGATGAGCTGAAGGTTCTCCCCGACCTCGCTTATGAATGTCAGCCTCCCGTTCTGCCTGACCAGTGCGCCGCCCACTATCTCAAACTCGCTGTCGTAGCTTGACTGCAGGTTGAATATCTTTCGCAGGCATTCCGTTATCTGCTCCGCGGTCATGGGGTGTTTTGATTCCGCGAGTTCCATCCTGATGATGTTTCCCAGGTTCTCCACCTTGAAGTTGACCTCGTTTCCGTGATCCCCTTTTATCTGGAGGATGTTGCTGACCGCCATCATCTCCTCTATGACCCGGCTCTGCTCCATTGCGCTCGATATCAGCCTCAAGAGGTGGTCCGCGTCCCAGGGCTTGCTCACGAACCTGTAGACCTCGCCTTGGTTGATGGCCGAGAGCAACTCGGGGACCTCGGGGTAGCCGCTGAGGATGATCCTTATTATGTGAGGCCACCTCTGCTTTACCACCCTCAACAGCTCGGTGCCCTTCATCCCGGGCATGCGCTGGTCCGCGATCACTACCTGCACCTGTTCCCGCTCCAGAACATCCAGTGCCTCGGGGCCCGAGCTTGCGAACAGCACCTTGTAGGGCTGCCGGCGGAATGTCCGCTTCAAAGAGTTCAACACGAACTCTTCATCGTCCACGCAAAGAACCGCGCCTGATTTTTTCTTTTTGTCGTCAGCCATCTCTCACTCCTTTTGGTCTAGAGGGCTTATCATTCCTCGATAATTATGGCGCCGGTGGCATCCCTCTTGATCTTGCCTATCCCCGGGTGCCTCTTCTCGAGTGCGCTTTGATATTCATCCTGCTTTTTCAACTCTTCTATTGTTTTACTGGACCTGCGCTTAAGCCTGGCCGACTGCAGGGCTTTTATGACCAGCTCCTTGAGCTCTGCGTCGTCCCACGGCTTTGTAATGAACCTGAACAGCTTGCCCTCGTTGATGGCGGAGATGGCCACCTCCATGTCAGCGTAGCCGGTGAGCAGTATCCTTACGATCTCCGGGTGGGTCTTCCTGATCCGGACCAGGAGGTCCAGGCCCTCCATCTGGGGCATGCGATGGTCGGATATGATCACGTCCACATCTTCGTCCTCCACTATATCCATGGCCTTTACAGGATCGAGGCAGGTTATGACCCTGAAAGGCCCGCGCCTGAGTGAACGGTCCAGGGCTTTCAACACGTACTCTTCATCGTCCACCAGAAGAACAACGCCTTCTTTGTCCTTTTTATCCTCGTCCATGTTTATCCTCCCGCGTTCTTGTCGAGTGATTTTTCATGGCTTGCCTTTCCGTGCATAATACCCATCAAGAAAGATGCCAAAATAAAATCTGGGTCTGCCTGGAAGATAAGCCACTGATATTTATAAACAAGCTGGATCAGGAAAGCGCATGCCCGCCTTGCTTTGCTCTTTTCTTTTCCAAGAGATGAAAATCAGCAAGCCGAGTTAAGATCATCTTTCAAAACAGTAAGTTGTATAAATTGAAGAGCCTGATCTCAATTTTGAAATTTTCACTTTTGCAAATTCTTCATTCAGAGAAAAAACTCTCACGTAAAACTTTGCAATATCTTTTTTCCGTGAGCTATTGCATTTGGTCGGGGCATGGTATTAGCATGTAGATACAGGAATTCAATGAAGGAGCAAACCAGGCCGCGAGCATAGTAAGGAGGTTATAAAAATGAGCCCGCCTAAAAGCGGTGATTGGTCCGACCTTTACAAGAAGGAGGACTGGTGGGCCATCTGGCTCGCCCTGGGCATCATCGCTGTTGCCCTCGGCTTTTTGTCCTGCCGCTTATTATCAGGGAGCGCTCCCGGCAACTGGCACGGTCATTCCGTGGTGGAAGATCCAGGCTACGACAATGGCCACGGGGATGACGAACAGGAACAGGGCCACAAAGTAAACGGCTACCATCCTGCCGAAGCGGGCCTCGGCTAGCTTCTTGAAATCAGTAACTACGCCTATACTGAGAAATGTCAGCATGAAGAAGAGCTTCCGCATACCCTTCTCCACTGGCATTGCGCCCATCTTGGCCAGCTCATGATAGTCCTTGATCGATTTGCCTGCCTCGGATGCCGCCTGGGCATGAGGAACGACCTGCTTGGTCTCAGGAAGCAAGAGCAGAAGGCCCAGATAGGCGAACCAGGTACAGAAGTACCCGAGCACAAACTTGGGGAACCGGTGCCATATCTCGATAGCAGGCACTTTCTCGCCCTCCACCCGGTCAACCTTGTAGACCCAGACAATGGCCAGCAAAAAGGCCCACAAACCAATGAACATGTCGATCCAGATCTTGGTCATGACCGCGCTGATGGTGATGAACCCCTCTTCCCATACCACGTTGTCCTCGTTCTTTTTCTTTATCCGCATCATGTCATCCATGATTGCTCCAGCAGCAGCATCAGCGCCGTCGGTCTTTACCGACATGCCGAGAGCAGCGCCGGCCACCACCGGCTCGTCGATCATGTACCTGGTGAAGACAGGAGGAAGTATCACCAGTTCGATCACCGCGTAGACCACCACCATGGCGCTTACCATCACCGGCACGATGGGCTTGGACCGGACCGCTCCGCCGGTGGCTACTGCTGCGGAGACACCGCAGATGGAGATAGCGCTGGAGAGCACCGCAGCCGTCTTGCGGGGCAGGCTGAAAAGTTTGCGGGAGATGAAGTAGGTCCCGGGCCAGAAGATCAGGTAAGCCACGATGGTGGCGGCTGCTCCTGCCAGGGCCAATTCCATCACGTCGCGGGGAAAGTCAAGCGCCATGTAACCTACCTTGACCCCCAGGAAAACTATAGCGGTTTTTATGAACCACTCCGGCTTGGCCGCTTCGCTTAAGAAGCGGGCCAGGGGTTTGAAAAGGTTACCGATGATAAGCCCTATCCCCAGGGCCAGGATGTACGATGCTCCGCCGCCCAGAGATAAGCTGTGTTCAAGGCCGTAGTTCTCTTTGTTGGTCTTGTCCGCTGCAAGGAAGGCATGATGGCCGAGGACCCAGAGAAGATAGGTGAGAAAGAAGATGACTGTCCATCCACCCAGGAACTTTTTAACGTCCCACTTCATAGCATAGGCCCCGATGGCGACGGGGATGGTAAAAATCAGATATGAGACCAGGATGCTTGCCAGGCCCAGGTTCTGGGCCTGGTACCACCTGCCCAGCGGGCTTACCGAGGACAGCATTCCTTGTTCTCCGGTCAGACCGACCCACTTGGATGGATAAGCAATCCATCCGACCAGGTCGAGCCCGGCGAGGGACAAGAGCCCCAGCCCGAAAAAGATCAGTCCCGTCCATACCGACCACCAGTCCTCGGTGGTCAGCATTCCCGAGTGCCATCTTCTTTTCTCCAGAGAGTGAGGAGTTGACATTTCACTACCTCCTGGGACCGCAGCCGACTATGCCAGCTTGATGGTCACAATCCGGTTGAAGTAATGGTTGGAATACTGTCTCATCCACTGGGGGATACTGGCCCCATCAAAGGTCATCAGGACTTTCAACTCCTGTCCGCAAGCAGCCGGGTCTTTCTCAGCCAGCAGCCGGGCCAGCCCCCGGTCCAACTCCGGCAGGGTCCGGCCCCGAGCGCGGACATCGGCGGTCTCTGCTATCCAGTCGCTTCCGTCGTGGCTGAGCCTGAAAATCAACATCAAGGGACCACCGCAAGGCTTTTTACTGGTCTTCCTGGGACGAGACCGCGCCCTCACCAGAAGGCTCCACGATTTCTGTCCGATCTTTTTGTTCCAGAGCTTTATCGGACTTATCCGACAAGATAAAACGGTTGATAAGAAAACCAAAGACAGCCAGGAAAAACACCGCTGCAATCAGTGAGCCCACCACCAGCTTGGTCTCGACTGGGTCCCACGGCTCGGCGTCGCCGAATACGTTATCAAGGTCACCCGCATCTCGCGAGGATGATTCCACGGGCTTTTTGTCCTCATTCTCAGACATGGCCGCCTCCTCCCTTCTCAGAATTTATCTGGCTAATATTGTACCCCTTACCCCAAGCAAAACACAAGACCACTATTCGAGATGCTTACGGGAGCAGGGCATTCGCCCCTGGACCTTTATCTTCACCTTCCTCTGCATCGGGCTCACCACCAAGTTCAAGGAGCTGGCAAAGTTCGGATGGCACCCCATGGCGGCCTTCACAGCGGGCGTGGCGGTTAACTTGCCGGTGGGATACATACTCTCAACCCTGGTGTTCGTGGATTACTGGAAGGGCTTACCAGGATAAACACCGCGCTGGTGCTTTGCTCTCTCGGCTCAGATATGTAATATTGTCTGCCCTGACACCGGGAGAGCAGTAATGAACCAGGAAACCAACCTCGCAGTTAAAAACGAACGGCTGGCCCTCGAGCTCGATACAAAACACTCCACCATTATCGCGAGCCTGCTTGACTCATCCATATCTTTCGGGCCGCTTCTCACCAGGGTGTCCTTCCGCGACCACTCCGGCAAAGCCTATGACCCGGCAAGCTCCCTGGTAAGGGGATGGAAGGCCGCGCAGGAAGAAGTGGACACGCCTCTTGGAAAGAGCCCCGGCATCACCGCAGCGCTCGAGGACGTGGCCGGCCTCCCCGCCCGCCTGAAATGGGAGATAGCGCTTATAGGAGAAGAGGACGCGCTTTTCAGGACCACCCTGGAGAACCGCTCGACCGGGCAAATGACTCTTTTGAAAATGGCGCCCCTCGCCTTCCGGGGCGCAGACCCCGGCCTGTCCATGGGAGCGGGCTACTCGGCCTGGCGCTTCTTCCGCACCGGGTATCAATCGTGGTCCCCCGCGGGGTCAACAGGAGTGATGGACAAAGACGTAAAGCCCGGCCTGCTGAATCCCTTTCAAGCAGGGGCCTCTCCTTTAACCCCTTACTCGAACAGGCCGGGCATAAAAGCCAGCGACTGGATGGCGCAGATAGTGGAGCCGGGCTTGTCCCTCTCCACCCTGATAGGCTTTGTAACCAGCTCCGCCATGAGCGGGAGGGTCGAGTTCGAGGTGCTCTACGACCGCTTCCGCCGGCTGGAGGCTGTGTCCGACCCGGAGGGCCGGCTGGTTGACTCCGGCGAGTCGGTGTGCTCGGAGTGGTGCATGATCTCCATGTCCAATGACCCGGTCGAGCAGCAGGCCCGTTATTACGAGCTGTGGGGCAAGGCCATGGAAGCCAGGGACCCGGGGCCACGGACCGGGTGGTGCTCTTGGTACTTTTGTTTTGCAAAGGTTGACGAGGGAGTGGTGACCAGGAACCTCTCGAAGCTAAAAGAGCATAATGACAAGGTCCAGGTGGTGCAGATAGACGACGGGTTTGAAAAGTGCCCCGGCGAGTGGATAAAGTGGAACCCTAAGTTCAAGACCCATCCAAGGACCGTGGCAGAGAGGATAAAAGAACACGGGTTCCAGCCGGGTCTGTGGCTGGCCCCTTTCCTGGTCTCGCGCCAGGCCCCGGTGGCAAAACAGCACCCGGAATGGATGGTGAAGAATAAAGAGGGCAGGCCAAAGATCGCGCTGGTGCACCCCAAGTGGAAAGGCACGGTGATGCACGCGCTGGATGCCACCCACCCGGGCGCCCAGCGATGGCTCCACGACATCATCCGCACCATAGTACATGATTACGGGTTTTCCTACCTGAAGCTCGACTTCCTCTATGCGGGGGCCGTGCCGGGCTTCCGCCGGAGCAGGAGCTCGACCGGGGCTTTTGCACTGCGCCGCGGCCTGGAGATCATAAGAGGTGCAGCGGGAGAGGAGGCTTATCTCGTGGGGTGCGGGTGTCCGCTGGGGCCCGGGGTGGGCATGGTGGATGCCATGCGTGTGTCCCAGGACGCGTCTATCAAATGGAGCACGCCATGGGCGGACTGGATCGCCGGCATGCCCGTGGCCCCGGGTGCGAGGAACTGCTTTAAAAACAATATAGCCCGCATGCTGATGCATGGGAGGCTGTGGGCGAACGACCCTGACTGCTTCCTGCTGCGCGATGAAAAGGGGGGGCTCCGCGCGGAGGAGATACAAAGCGAGCTTACCTTGTTTTTCCTTTGCGGCGGCGCGAGCTTCCTCTCCGAGCACTTGCCCGGCCTCCCTGAGGAGAGGCTTGGGTTGTGGCTCGATTGCCTGCCGCCGCTGGGGGAAGCGGCCCGGCCGGTTGACCTCATGGAGCGCGGTTTCCCCGAGCTGCTGGTGTTGAAAAGAGCTGACAGCGCACTGGTGGCTGTTTTCAACTGGTCGGAGAAGGCGGGCAAGAAGCGCCTGGACCTTGGAAGGCTTGGGCTTCGAGGAGCGTGGCACGTGTTCGATTACTGGGCAAAGAACTACCGGGGAGTGGTGTCCGACAAAATGGAACTGGGCAGTGTGCCTCCCCGCGGAGTGAAGTACCTCCGGCTGTCAAGGGCTGACGACACTCCCCGGGTCCTCGCAACCAGCCTGCACATGGGAATGGGCGAGACAGGGTTCCAGACAAGCCGGGAAGGAGATGACCTTGAGCTAGCCATAAGCCTGCCGGGAAGGCGCAAGGGAAAGGTGTGGGCGGTGTTTCCACGCGGGGCCGTGAGAATGCGGGAGATCAATTTCACTGACCAGTGGGAGGGCAGGATCAGCCCTTGAACCGAAAGGATGGTGACAAATGAAACGCAGGGACTTTATAAAGTCTGTTTCGCTCTCTTCCGGCGGGTTTTTCATCTCCAGCGGATTAAAGGCACGACATCATGAGCGGCCTAACATCTTGCTGGTGCTGGTTGACCAGGAGAGGTTCCCCCAGCACGACGACCCGATAACCTATCCCAACCGGGAAAGACTGAGAGCAACCTCGGTGGAGTTCAACAACCACTGCGCCGTGTTCCCGCTGTGCTCGCCGAGCCGGGCCAGCCTCCTGACCGGACTTTACCCGCACCAGCTCGGCATCCATTCGAACATCTATCATGACAATGAAATACCATCCCTTGACCCCTACGTTCCCGGCCTGGGCACAGTGTTCTCCAGGCAGGGATACAAGACCGGCTACTTCGGGAAATGGCACCTTACAAAGAACGTGGAAAAACACGAGACGCTTTGCGACTACGGTTTCCGCGGCGGGATATCCAACCAGAAGATAGCCATCGGCTCCGACCGGCTGGTTGCCCGGAACGCGGCCGACTTCATAAGGGATAACAAGGCCTCTCACTGGTTCCTGGTCTGCTCGCTGATAAACCCGCACGACATCTGCTACCCGAACTTCAATCCCTTGTACCCGCCAGAGCGCGACTGGAAGGTATCCATGCCTCCTAACGTGGAGACGGACCATTCAGGCCATCCCAAGGCCGTCCAGCTCCACCCGGAAAACAATCCCCTCCGTTACGGGTACGTGAACCAGGAATGGATAAAGAACCTCAAGTACTACTACGACCTCATAGCACACGCTGACCAGGGCCTGGGTGTCCTGCTCGATGCTCTCGAACAAAGCGGACAGTGGAAGGACACCATAGTGGTCTACGCCTCGGACCACGGGGAGATGGGCGGCTCGCACGGGCTGTTGAACAAGGGGTTTATTTACGAGGAGTGCCTGCGCGTGCCCTTCCTGGTCTCCGCTCCCGGCAGGGTGTCCGGGCCGCGGGCGAGGGAAGACCTTACATGCCACCTTGACCTGGTCCCCACTCTGTGCGCGCTTGCCGGCGTGACCTGGCCTTACCAGCTTGCCGGCAGGGACCTGGCGCCCTTGGACCCGGCCGGGTCCGACCATTCTCCTGACCACGTTTTCCTTGAAGGATCCGCAGGCGACGTGAAAAACACCATACCCTGGAGAGGGATTACCACTGGAGAGTGGAAGTACGCGCTATACATAAACGGCGATGAGCAGCTATTCTATCTGCCCGAGGACCCGCTGGAGTTAGATGACCTCTCGGCCGACCCCGAGGCAAAAGCCGAGAAAAAAGAGCTTAGGCGCAAAGTAAGAGAATGGCAGCGCGAGACCATGGACCCTTTCAGGGGCGCTTGATTCAATGGCGGGCGATTTACTCGCCTACTCCACGATCACCGCTCCGAAGTTGCACACGTCGCGGCAGGAGCCGCATCGTATGCACACGTCCGGGTTGATGTAGTGGGTCTTCTTCTTCTCTCCTGTGATGGCCTCGACCGGGCATGCCCTTATGCAGGCCATGCACCCGGTGCACTTTTCCGGGTCTATCCAGAAGTAGATGAGCTCGCGGCAGGTTCCCGCGGGGCACTTCTTGTCGTACACGTGGGCCTCGTACTCCTCGCGGAAGTACTTGAGGGTGGTGAGCACGGGATTGGGCGCGGTCTGTCCCAGCCCGCACAGGCTGCCGGCTTTCACCCCCTGGGCCATCTCTTCCAGGAGGTCTATGTCCTCGGGCCCTCCCTTTCCTTCGGCTATCCTGTCGAGGATGTCGAGCATGGCCCTGGTGCCCAGCCGGCAGGGGGTGCACTTGCCGCACGACTCGGCCTGGGTGAAGTTCAAAAAGTAGCGGGCGATGTCAATCATGCAGTTCTCCTCGTCCATGACCACCATCCCGCCCGAGCCCACGATCGAGCCCACCTTGGCCAGGTTCTCGTAGTCCACGGGCATGTCCAGGTAGTCCGCGGGTATACATCCCCCGGAAGGGCCGCCGGTCTGCACGGCCTTTAGCTTCTTGTCCTTGACTATGCCCCCGCCCACCTCGTAGATTATGTCTCTCAGCTTTATCCCCATGGGCACCTCGATAAGACCGGTCTGGTTGATCTTTCCGGCGAGAGCAAATGTCTTGGTGCCCTTCGACTTCTCCGTGCCGAACCCCGAGAACCACTTGCCCCCTTTCTCCAGGATGCGGGACACGTTGGCCAGGGTCTCGACGTTGTTAATGTTGGTGGGCTTTCCGAAAAGCCCTTTCTGGGCCGGGAAGGGAGGCCGCGGCCTGGGCATGCCGCGCTCTCCCTCGATGGACGCCATGAGCGCGGTCTCCTCGCCGCACACGAAAGCGCCCGCCCCCTCCTTTATCTTGATCTCGAAGGAGAAGCCGCCCCCCATGATGTTCTCTCCCAGCAGCCCGTGCTCGTGCATCTGGGCCATGGCCGTGCGGAGCTTCTCAATGGCCAGTGGGTACTCGGCCCTTATGTAGATGTACGCGTGGTCCGCGCCGATAGCGTATGCCGCGATGCACATTCCCTCCAGCACGGCGTGCGGGTCTCCCTCCAGCACGGATCGGTCCATGAAAGCACCCGGGTCGCCCTCGTCGGCGTTGCATATGAGGTACTTGGGATGTCCCTGTGCCTGCCGGCAGAACTGCCACTTCCTGCCGGTGGGGAACCCGGCCCCGCCCCTCCCGCGCAGGCCCGACTCCAGCACCTCCTCGATGACCTCTTCCGGCTCCATGGAAAGAGCGCGCTTGAGTCCCTGGTATCCGCCCCTTGCGATGTAATGGTAGATGTTGTCCGGGTCAATGATCCCGCAGTTTGAGAGCACCACCCGCTCCTGGGGGGCCAGCATGGGCAGCTTGAAAAAGTCGGGGATGCCGGAGTTCACCCCCGGTCCCATCCTGCCCATGGCGAACTTAGGATTGGGGTCGTCGCCTTTTATGTAGCCCTCGGCGATCTTTTTAAGCTTGGAGCTGTTCATGCTGTGGTAGACGATCGAGGGCATGCCCGGCTTTTTTATGTAGATCAGAGGCTCGGCATAGCAGGCGCCTATGCAGCCCACTTCAATAATGTCCGCGTCTATATCAAGGCCCTCGATCTGATCGCGGACCTCTTCGGCGCCCGCGGCCCGGCCGCAGGTGGCCATGCCCACGAACACCACCGGCTTCTTGTTATCTTCAATCTTCTTCCATTCATCAACTGCTTTTCTTTTAAGTTTGTCGAAGTCCACCACACCACCTCCTTGAAATACTGCCTGCATGTAAAGCCGGGGCCATGTATAATGCCGTCATGAACACCGCTGGTCACCTCTTTTTTCTTGCGGACCCTTTCCTGGGGCCGGGCTTTTGTCTTGACCTTGTCCCGGCTTTCTTTGTCGCTTTTTTTGTCGGCTTCCTGGCTGTCCTCTTCTTTACGGGCTTCTTTTGCGCCTTTTTAGCCTGCTTCTTTGCCGGCTTCCCGGTTGTTTTCTTTACCTTGCTTTTGGCCCTCTTTTTTGCGGCCTTTGGGGCCTTTTTCTTTGCGGCCTTCTTCGCGGTCTTCTTGGCCGCCTTTTTCTTCTTGGGCCTCTTTTTCTCTTTCGGGGTCTTCTCACTGACTTTTTCAGCAAGCTCTTTCTTCTTTGCCTTGTCTTTTGCTGCTGCCGGTTCAGCGGCCTGCTTTTCTTCGGCTTCCTCGGACTTTCCGGTTTCCCCTCCCCTCATCTCCGATATGATGCTCCTCAGCTTCTTGGCCGTTGCCTTGCCGTACACCTTCTTGTTGGCAACCACCACCGGTGCAAGCGCGCACGAGCCCACACAGGCCACTGTCTCGATGGAGAACATCATGTCTTCGGTGGTGTCGCCGGCGCTTATGTCAAGCTCCCTTTCCAGCTCCTCCACCAGCCGGGCGCTGCCGCGCACGTGGCAGGCCGTTCCCCGGCACACGGTGAAGATGTTTCTGCCAAGCGGCTTGAACCTGAACTGGGCGTAGAAGGTTGCCACCCCGTACACGTGGCTCGGGGGCACCTTGAGATAATGTGCAATCTCCCTCATGGCCCCGGATGGAAGGTATCCGAGCTCGTTTTGAACGAACTGCAAAAGCGGGATCAACTGGTCGTTGGAAGAAGGGAACGTCTCCTTCATCCTCTCGACTACTTCGCTCACGTCCTGGACAGGATTTACTTCATCCATTTACTACCCCCTTGACCTCGAACATCGGGCTTCGACCCCGGCCGGGTGATAAAAGCCCTTAACCGCTTTCCAGGTGATCCTTTGGCCCCGCAATGGTGTGATGGATGCAACTTTCAAAACCGCTGTGTAAAAACCGGGCAAGACCCGCTACTGGCGACTCTTATGGGAGTATCAACTTCTTAGTAGACGCCGGAAAGATCACCTCGACTTAAGCTATCATCACTGTTCGAGCCTGTCAAGAAATCTTCTTCATGGCTTCTTCATGGCGCCGTCAATGTTCATTGCCCGAGACCTCCGCTCGCTTTGCTAACAGCCGTTTTTAAAAAAATGAAAAAATTTTGATTTTTTTGTTGACCTTTCGCAAGTTTTCTTGGTATAATGTAGCTGTTTGAGATCAAGGCATGAGACCTTTAAAAGTTACAAGGGGGAACGAGAAGATCGAAAAGCTGGTCTTTGCTTTAGCCGTTATGCCGCCAAGGATGATAATAAGACTACCTGGTGACAATAAAACAAGCACGTAACCAAGAAGGAAAGGAGAGGCGAAGAATGGCGACAAAGAAAGCTGCGAAGAAGAAGAAACCCGCGAAGAAGAAGGCTACCAAGAAGAAAGCTACCAAGAAGAAAGCAACCAAGAAGAAAGCAACCAAGAAGAAAGCCGGCAAGAAGAAGGCCACCAAGAAGAAAGCAACCAAGAAGAAAGCAACCAAGAAGAAAGCCACCAAGAAGAAAAAGCCGGCAAAGAAGAAAACCTCGAAGAAGAAGGCATCCAAGAAGAAAAAGTAGCCTTGCAAACAAGGTGAGCAAAACCGGGGAAGGCAGTTAATTCCCCGGTTTTCATTTTCAGTAAAAGTCCCTGTACCGGGAGAACGCCGTGAAAGCATGTGCCAGGAATCGGGTCCCATGGTTAGCGCTGTCCCTTTCCCTGATCGTGGCCTGCTCGGCCCGCAACCGGGACCGGGCAGACACGGCCCCTGAACCCGGACCTTACGACCTCTCAGGTTTTTACAACCAGCTTGAAGACTACATCGAAAAGTTCCACGACCCTTCTTTCAAGTACGACCCGCATGACCTGGAAGGGCGATTCTCTTATCAGCCCGGCAAGGAGTGCGCCCTTTACGGCTCCACGGACATGGTCTACCTTTTGTGGACAATAGAAGAGCTTGACCGGGCGTCCCTGGAGATCGGTGCTCGAGGTGATATGCCGGTTATAGGCCGGAGTCGGCCTGGGACCTTATCAAGATGATAGTGCTTTTAAAGGTCCTCGCGGTACTGGCCCTGGTTTTCATGAACGGCTTTTTCGTGGCCTCGGAGTTCGCCATCGTCAAGATGCGCGAGACCAGGCTGGTGGAGCTCGCCGAGCTCGGCAACATCAGGGCCAAGGTGGCGCGCGGCCTGGTAAAGCAGCTCGATGCATACCTCTCCGCCACCCAGCTCGGCATAACCATTGCCAGCCTGGGCCTGGGCTGGGTGGGCGAGCCCCTGGTGTCCCACCAGCTCGAGCCTCTCCTCGGTTACATTGGTATCGAAAACCCGGCCGCGGTGACATCCGTATCCGTGATCACCGGCTTCATTATCATCTCCTTCCTGCACATCGTACTGGGAGAGCTTGCGCCCAAGTCCCTCGCCATCAGGCGCACCGAGGAGACCAGCTTATGGGTGTCCATCCCGCTCAGGCTGTTTTACTGGACCTTCTTCCCGGCAATATGGGTTTTGAACGGGGCGGCCATAGGCGTTCTCCGGCTTTTCGGCCTGCAGCCCGCCACTGACGAAGAGCTGGTGCACAGCGAGGCCGAGCTCATGATGATCCTGTCAGAGTCGGCCCGGGGCGGCCACATAAGCGAGCAGGAGAAGATGATAAGCGGCCGTGCTCTCCGGCTTGCGGACATGAAAGCCATGGAGGTCATGGTCCCCCGCAACGAGGTGGTGTACTTCACCCTTGACGAGCCCCTGGAAGATCAGCTCGACAAGGCCCGCCGCCATAACTTCGCCCGGTTCCCGCTTTGCGAGACCGACCTTGATTCAATGGTGGGCATGGTGCACATAAGGGACTTGTTCTGGGCCATGCGCGAGACCGGCAAGCCGGATTTGAGGTCGGTGTCGCGCGAGATTCCGGTGGTGTCCGAGGGCGAGAGCCTGGAGAAGGTGCTGCACCGGCTCAGGGAGGCCCACATTCACATGGCCCTGGTGGTTGACGAACGTGGGGTGGTCTCCGGGGTGGTAACCCTTGAAGACATTATCGAACAGCTCGTGGGTCAGATCCAGGACGAGTTCGACAGGGAGACGCCCTGGCTGAAAAAGGTTGATGAAGACACCTACGATGCCACCGGCAGGGTGCCTCTGGCGTCGCTCTCGGACAAGCTGGCAATCCAGTTCGAGAACCAGAACATAGTCACGCTTTCGGGATACATAACCGAGAAGCTGGGCAGGTTCCCCAGGGAGGGCGACCTGGTGATGATCGGTGACTGGAAAATAACGGTGAAGAAAATGGACGCCCTTAAAATTAGGACTTGCAGGATCGAGAAAATTCCTTCAACAGAGGAAGCGGGACCACGGGAATGACAAGGCTGCCCCGTGGATACGGGGTATAATGATGGTGATAAATCAAAAAACCATCACTAACG